>NZ_JBFBAT010000001.1:0-1035360 GCF_040682375.1 Streptomyces sp. NPDC051214 | reverse complement strand
ACCATGAAGTCGTGGTTGGCCGGGTCGTACGAGATGTTGCCGGTGCCGTCCTGCTTCTCGATGCCGCCGATGCGGTGTTCGAGACCGGGCGTGCCGGGGATCGCCCAGGGGCGCGCAAGCGTCTCCGGGTCGCGCTTGTAGGGCCAGAAGACCTCAGTTCCGTCCTCCAAGACGTGGTTGGGTCCTTGGGGGAACTGGACCAGCATCTCGGGCAGTTCGTCGGCCTGGGGGATGCGCCAGGGCTCGGAACCGTTGGCCAGATAGCCGTCGCTCAGCAGGAACACCGGCGTGCGGTAAGTGACCGCGATCCGTGCCGCCTCAAGGGCCGCGTCGAAGCAGTCCGCCGGTGTCTTGGGCGCCACGATCGGCACCGGCGCCTCGCCGTTGCGCCCGTACATGGCCTGCAGCAGGTCGGCCTGCTCGGTCTTGGTCGGCAGTCCGGTCGAGGGACCGCCACGCTGGATGTCCACGATCAACAGCGGCAGTTCGAGCGACACCGCGAGGCCGATCGTCTCCGACTTCAGCGCCACACCGGGGCCGGAGTTGGAGGTGACGGCCAGCGAGCCGCCGAACGCGGCGCCCAGGGCCGCTCCGATCGCGGCGATCTCGTCCTCGGCCTGGAAGGTGCGGACGCCGAAGTTCTTGTGCTTGCTCAGCTCGTGCAGGATGTCGGAGGCCGGGGTGATGGGGTACGAGCCCAGGAACAGGGGCAGCCCCGTCTGGCGTCCCGCCGCGATCAGCCCGTACGAGAGGGCGAGGTTGCCGGAGATGTTGCGGTAGGTGCCGGCGGGGAAAGCTTCGGCTGCCGGGGCGACCTCGTACGAGACCGCGAAGTCCTCCGTCGTCTCGCCGAAGTTCCAACCCGCCTGGAAAGCGGCGATGTTGGCCTCGGCGATGGCGGGCTTCTTGGCGAACTTCGTCCGCAGGAACTTCTCCGTGCCCTCGGTCGGCCGGTGGTACATCCATGACAGCAGACCCAGCGCGAACATGTTCTTGCACCGGTCCGCGTCCTTGCGGGACAGATCGTGCGACTTCAACGCCTCGACCGTCAGCGTCGTCAGCGGGACCGGGTGTACCCGGTACGCGTCAAGCTCGTTCCCTTCGAGGGGACTTGAGGCGAAGCCGACCTTCTGCAGCGCGCGCGGCGTGAACTCGTCCGTGTTGACGATGATCTCGGCACCCCGGGGCACATCACCGAGGTTGGCCTTCAGCGCGGCCGGGTTCATCGCGACCAGGACGTCCGGCGCGTCGCCCGGCGTGAGGATGTCGTGGTCGGCGAAGTGGAGCTGGAAGCTGGACACTCCGAGCAGCGTGCCCGCGGGGGCGCGGATCTCGGCGGGGAAGTTCGGCAGCGTGGACAGGTCGTTGCCGAAGGATGCCGTCTCCGAGGTGAACAGATCCCCGGTGAGCTGCATGCCGTCGCCGGAGTCACCCGAGAAACGGATGATGACCCGGTCGAGCCGCTCTGTCTGCTTCGTCACCGGCACAAGTCCTCTCTTGCTGGGGGTGGTTGGGCGGTCGAGCGGCTGTCCGACCGCCGCCGGGGCCGAGCCTAGAAGCGCCGTCAGAATATTTCAATAGGCGTTGAATTCATCCGGGACGCCGCTGCCGGACGGCTGGACCGCTGAACTCACTCTATGTAGACTTCATCGGCAGTTGAATTGATACCGTGCGGGCTCGTGATCGAGAGGAGCTGCCGCCGTGGGGGACGACAAGGGTGTGCCGAGCACACGCGAGGCCATCATGCGGGCCGCCGCGGACCTCTTCGCCGAACAAGGCTTTCGCAGGGCCTCGTTGCGCTCCATAGCCGCGAACGCGGGCTGCGATCCCGCCCTGATCGGGCACTACTTCCCTTCCAAGGAAGACCTGTTCACCGCCGTGGTCGCGGAGACGGTCCGACCGGCCGAGGTGCTGCGCGAAGCCGTCGGGCGCCGGGATCCGGACGCCGCGGAGTGGCTGCTCCGTAATGCCGTGGCTGACTGGGACGACCAGGTTCAGCGCACGCGCATTCTCGGTGTCCTGCGGTCCGCGCTCGACCTGTCCGCCGCCGAGTCGCGGCTGCGGCAGTCGCTCGTGCCCGAGGGGGTCGCCGAGGACGAGGACGGCGAGATCAGGCTGGCTCTGATCAGCAGCCTGTTCGTGGGTGTGGTGATGGCGCGTCATCTGGAGCTGCTTCCGGCCGAATTGGCCAAGGAGGGCGGCTCCGACGAACTCGTGCGCACGCTCATGCCGGTCGTCGCCAGCTACCTCGCGGCCGGACGCTGAGCCGGCCCGGCAGCCGCAAGGGTCCGCGGCGGCCGTAGGCGGCCCGACCCCCAAGCCTTTGCGTTCATAAACGCAAAGGCTCGCTTCTGCATGCTCTGGGCCGGGTGCCCCGGCCCTCTGGGTCTCAGTCCAACTCCCCTCCGTATCAGCGTGAGTACCCCTCAAACCTGCCCGCATGTGCCGCAGTTGACCGGAGTCCGGATGTCCGGAAGCGAGCCATCAGGGTTGCGTGAGGAAATTCAATGCTCGTAGACTTCATTGGACAGTGAATAATCCAGCAGGCCGCAGTCAGTGGGCCCGAGGAGGGAACATGGAAGCAATGAGTACCGATGTGAAGGCGGGGAAACCGCCGGGTACTTCGTCCGGGTCAGGGCCCGCCGGACACTCCGCACGCTGGGTGGTCCTCGCGGTCACGCTCTCCGCGATCTTCATGCAGATGCTGGACACCACGATCACGATGGTCGCCCTGCCGTCGCTGCAGAGCGACCTGGGCGCCACCTTCGCCGAGATCCAACTGGTCGTCGCCGTCTACTCGTTGGCCTTCGCCTGTGCGTTGGTGACCGGTGGCAGGCTCGGCGACATCTACGGCCGACGGAAGATCTTCCTCATCGGCATGCTGGGCTTCACCGCGGCCTCCGTGCTGTGCGGCGCCGCCCCCACGTCGACGTTCCTGATCGGCTCCCGGGTGCTGCAGGGCCTGTTCTCGGGCCTGATGTTCCCCCAGGTCCTCTCGATCATCCAGGTCACCTTCTCGACGCGTGAGCGGCCCAAGGCCCTTGCCATGTACGGCGCTTCGATCGGTCTCGGCACCGTTCTCGGGCCCGTGCTCGGCGGCTGGCTGATCGACATGGACATCCTCGGCAGCGACTGGCGTGCGATCTTCTACGTCAACCTGCCCGTCGGTCTGGTGGCGCTCGCGCTCGGCATGGCCAAGATCCCCGAGTCCAAGGCGGAGGGCGCCCAGCGTCTCGACGTGGTGGGCGCGACGATCCTCTCCGCCGGCCTCTTCAGCCTGATCCTGCCGCTGGTGATCGGCCGCGAGCACGACTGGCCGACCTGGAGCCTGGCACTGCTCGGTCTCAGCCCGCTGATCCTGATCGGATTCGCGCTCTACGAGGCCAAGTTGTCCAACCGACCGGACAAGTCACCGCTCATCCCGATGCGGCTCTTCAAGGAGCGGTCGTTCTCCGTCGGGCTGCTGATCAGCATCGTGTTCTTCGCCGGCATCCCGTCCTTCTTCATGACGTTCTTCATGAGCCTGCAGGTCGGGTTCGACTACACGCCGATCTCGGCGGGCCTGGTGAGCCTCGGCTTCGCCGTCCTCATCGCGGCCGGTTCGGCGCGCTCCACGGCCGTGGTCAAGAAGCTCGGCACCAAGACGCTCGCCCTCGGCACCGGTCTCCTGCTCGTCGGCATGACCGGGGTGATCGCGACCGTCCACTGGGCCGGCTCGGACCTGCACGGCTACCAGCTGATCCCCTCGCTGATGGTGGCCGGCATGGGCGGTGGCTTCTTCCTCGCCCCGTGCACCGGCATCATCCTGGCCGGCATCCGCTCGCGCGAGGCGGGCTCGGCGTCCGGCATGCTCGCCACCGTGCAGCAGGTCGGCATCGCGATCGGCATCGCGGTCGCGGGCATCCTCTTCTACGGATTCCTGGGCACGAACGCCGATGACTCCAGCCGCTCCGCGGTCTCGGAGCTGCGGAAGGACCTCACGTCCGCGGGCGTCGTCGACGACCAGCAGGACAAGGCCGTCGCGGGATTCCAGACCTGCTTCCACGACCGCATGAACCAGAAGGACCTGACCGAGACACCCGAGAGCTGCGCGGCCATCGAGAAGGAGATGGCGAACAACCCGGCCCCGCAGGAAGTCAAGGACAAGGTGCAGGCCGCTGTCCTGGAGAAGGCCGTGCCCGAGGCTCGCAAGACCAACTTCAGCGAGAGCTTCGAACAGGTCGTCTACTGGCAGATCGGCTGCTTCGGCCTCTCCTGCCTGCTCGTCCTCGCCCTGCCGAGGATCCGCCCCGAGGACGTCACGGACGTGCCGGGAGGCGCGTGACACCGCCCCGAGGAACCGGATCCCGGTCCGGGGGCGCGGGGCCAGAACCCCGCGCCCCCGGACCGCCGAGTCCCCGTCCGCGACCCGTCTGCGAAAGGAAGCCGCGGTGGACACCGTCGTGCCGGTCCTCTCCCTCGGCGTCGTCTCGGCCCTCGCCTACGCCGCCGCTGCCGTCGTGCAGCGGCGGGTGGCGGCGCGGGGGCCCGGCCGGCTCCTGCGTACGGGGGCCTGGTGGGCCTCCGTCCTGTTCAACCTGTCCGGCGCGGCGCTCCACGTGGGGGCGCTGCGCCACGGACCGCTCATCACCGTCCAGACCCTCGGCGTCCTCACGCTCGTCGCGGCGCCCCTCCTGTCCGCCGCCGTCGCGCACACGCGGATGACCCCGGCCCAGTGGGCCGGAACGGCGCTGACGGTGACGGGAGTCGCCGGGCTGCTCGCCCTCACCGGATCGTCCGCCGCGAGCCGGACCCTGCGTACGCCGGAAGTGCTCGGTGTCATCGCCGCCACCGCCGTGGCCCTCGGCCTCACGACAGCGGCCGCCGCCGTGGCCCGCACTCCGGTCGGCAGGGGGCTCTGGTACGCGGCTGCCGCCGGGATCGCCTTCGCCACCGCTTCGGCCCTGGCACAGACCGCCGTCCTGAAACTCTCCGGCGACGACACCGCCGGGCTGCCGCTCTGGACGACCGTGGTCGTCGTGACGGTCACCGCCGGCCTGGGCACGGCCGGCCTGATGCTCAGTCAACTGGCTTTCAGGGACGCGCTTGACGCGCCGCTGGCCACCGTCACGCTGGTCAACCCGGCCTTCGCCTCCCTCATCGGGACCCTCGTCCTGGGGGAGCGCTGGGTGTCAGGTCCCGCCGGGCTGGCGGCTGTGCTCGCCGCCGCGCTCGTGGCGGGCCGGGGCGTGCTCGTCCTGGCGCGGTCCGAGGCGGCCGTGCAGGCGCGGGAAGCGGCCGCCCGCACAGCGGAGGCCGCGATGACGCCGACGGATCTAGCCCTGCGCCAGCTTGTCGAAGTGCACGTCGAGCGCGGGCACGAACCACGTGAGCAGGTCCTCGAAGTCGACCGAGGCCAGCGGCTCCACCTTGAGGATGTAGCGCAGCATCGCGAGACCCGCGAGCTGCGCAGACACCAGTGAGGTGAACACCTCGGTGCGCTCGGTCACTTCGGGCACCATCCGCAGCACGAAGTTCCCCATGCTGGACTCGATGCGCTCCCGGAACGTCCTCGACGTCGACTCGTCCGCGAGGCCCGTGCGGTAGATGGCGACCATCGCGGGCCGCGTCGACTCGTCCTCCCAGAACGACAGGAACGTACGGGCGACCCACTCGGCGCGGTCCTCGGGAGCGAGCTGCGAACCGTCGTCCGTCAGGGCGTCGAAGAGCGACGACACGCTCAGGCGGGAGTTGACCGCGGCGTGGAAGACGCCTTCCTTCGTGCTGAAGAAGTGGTGGACCAGGGCCGGATCGACGCCGGCCTCACCGGCGATCGCACGGATCGTGGTGCCCGAGTAGCCCTTGGCCGCGAAGAGGTCGAGGGCCGCGGTGAGGATCTGCTCCTTGGTGCTGTTCTCCCCGGGGCGCCGGCCGCTGCGGGCCGACGGAGGGCGCCCTCCGCGCGTGGCGCTCCGCCGGCGCGAGGCGGCCTCCTGCGCGTAAGGGATCCCGTTTCCGGCGTTCATAGGGGGCCCTCCGTCATGCGTTACGGCTCGCGGCGATCAAGTTCCCACCCGTTCACGCACGGCCTCTTGTCGTGGAAAGCATCCCGGCACCCCGCCGGAGTGTCCAGAACGCGTCCACTTTCGGGCGGAGTCGTTGGCCAGAACGCACCAACGGGCCGCCCCTCGAAGGGACGGCCCGCGGACTGCTATTCGGTGACGCTGGGCTGGATCGTCGCCCCTTTGGTGAGCACCCTGCGTACCAGGTGCGGGGCCTTGCGCTTGGCCCACAGGAGGACCTTGACCCGCTTGAGCGGAGTGAAGTTGTAGTAGCGGTCGGAAGGGTCCCCGAAACCGAACAGCGGCGGGATGAATGACGCGCTCCGCATCTGGCCGAAAATCCGCTCGGCCGCGGAGCCCGCGCTGACGCGCTCGTCGGCGACCTGACGCAGCAGCCGGTACGTGTCGTCGAACAGCACCCCGAAGCCCGGATAGGCGGGGAACCACATGCCGTTGCCCCGGTAGCTCTCCAGCTCTGCCCACTGGTCGGCCGCGCCGGGCCTGGCGAGCGCGTCGTTGCGGGCCCGCTTCAAGGAGAGCGCGGCGAACATGGAGTGCAGCAGCCAGACGCGGCAGAAGGCGTTCCACAGCCGGAAGTCCGTGGTGGCGGTGAGCGCCGTCTGCAGCAGGCGGTCGTTGTGCTCGGTCAGCGAGGCCTGGAAGGCCTCGAGCCCCCGGAAGCGCTCGACGGACCAGTCCCCGGCCTCGGCCGCGGCGAGGATGCGCACCGCCGCCTCGTGGACCAGCTCGGCGGTGAGCGTGACATCGCGGGACAGCGTGAAGTCGCAGCGGACCGCCGAGCGGTCCAGGACCACGAACCCGTCGCCCGCTGTGGTCGAGGCGCCGTACTGCCACTGCTCGCCGCCGGACCACGGGCGCACGGTCGTGGCCCGCGCGAACTGCCACTCCAGGTCCGGGAATTGACGTACTAGTTCCTTGAAGTCCGCCTCCGGCGACGCCGATCGCTGCGGCCACCGCTTGGCGTCCAGGCTCACCGACACACTCGTCAGGGCCTGCTCGCCGCCGCGCTCCTCGCCGAAGGGGATCAGCTGCAGCCAGCCGCCGGGGAAGATCACCTGTGTGGTGCCCCCGGTCCAGGGCGTGCCGCCGTCACCGGGGTCCACCCGCCGCTCGAGGGGCCGTACGCCGCGCAGCTGAGCCGTCAGGACCCGCGACGAGTGGCGCAGCGGACGCAGGGCGGTGCCCAGACGGCGCAGCATCGGCGCGTCGGGACCCGACATGTCGACCACGAACCCGGCCCGTACGGAGCGGCCGTCGGCGAGCTCGACGGTGAAGTCGCCGGGGCCGCCGCGCACATCGGCCAGCGGCGCCCGGCTCGGCGGGACCTTGCTGCCGTACGACACCGCGAGCTGGTGCACCCAGGCGTCGACGTCGGGCCGGTAGAGATGCGATTCGCCGTGCTCGCTCGGCACGTTGAACTGGAGCTTCTGGCGCGGGCGCACCGGCTCTCCGGGGCGCGCGTAGACGAAGCCGATGCTCTTCTTGACCCCGGACGTCCGGCGTATCTCCGGCGGCAGCTCCCCGAAGTGGCCGAGCGCGGAGAGCTCGGGGACGTCGAAGCGGCGTGCGAGCAGCTCGAAGACCTCCGCCGTGTACGGCACCGTGCTCTCGCCGGCGGGCGCGGTCGCGTCGTGTGGCGCGTCCACCAGGACGACGTCCACGCCCGCGCGGGCCAGGACGGCGGCCAGCATGCCGCCGCCCAGGTGCGCGCCGAGCACGGCCACCGTGTGCACCGGGCCCGGCTCGGGCGCGGGATCGTCGAACGGCTCGTCGGGGAGCGCCGACTCCGACGGCCCCACCGCGTCGGCGCCCTCGCACCACGCGGGGTCCGACGGCGGTCCCCCGTCCGCCGGGAGTGGTGCCCCGGCGCGCGTTTCCTCGTGTCGGTCAGACATGTTCCCGTCCTCCTGGGTCGGCCGTCGTCAGCTCTTGTGGAACCGGGAGCGCAGGAATCCGCCGAGGGCACTGGCCAGAATGGGGCCGGTGTCGGCTGCGGCCGGGCCGCGTTTGGCCCAGAGCATGGTGCGGATCATGCGCGCCGGGTTGGGGTTGTAGAAGCGGTTCGCGGGGTCGTGCAGGCCGAAGGGGGGCGGGGCGTAGCTGTCGTCCTGGAGCAGGTCGAAGAGTTCGCCGGTGGCGTGGTCGGGGGTCATCAGGCCCGCCTCGACGTCCCGGCAGGCCGACCAGGCGGCGTCGGTGATCTTGTTGAAGCCGACGCTCGCCGGGAACAGCGCCCCGGGGTGCGGCTGCGCCTCCAGCTCGCGCCAGACCATCGGGTCCCGGCCGCGCTGGAAGCGTACGAGCGCGTCCTGGGCGTTGAGGGTGCCGAGCACCGTGCCCAGGGCCCACATGCGAAACGTGGCGTTCCACATGCCGTAGTCGCGGAAGGACGTGAAGGAGGACGCCACCACGTCGTCGTGGGCGCGGACCAGGCCCTGCTGGAGCGTCTCGATGTGGCTGAACCGCTCGGCGGAGAAGTCGTCGTCCTTCGCGGCCTCGATGAGCCGCCAGGCGAGGGAGTTCACGATGTCCGTCGTGTTGGTCAGGCCGCGCGAGTACAGGGCGTCCACGAAGCCCGCCGCGTGCGAGGTCAGGCAGAAGCGGTCGCCGACGACCTGGTGCGAGGAGTACTGGAGCCGGCCGGTGGACACCCAGGGGCGGGCCGCCTTGGCGTTCCTGAACTGCGGGGTGATGTCGGGGAAGCGGTCGAGGAACTGGGCGAACTCCACGTCGGGTGCCAGGTCGGTCTTGGGGTGGCGGCGCGGGTCCAGGGTCAGGCCGACGCTGCAGAGACGGTTCGTGGCGCCGCGGTGGTTGTCGAAGGGGATGACCCAGACCCAGCCGCCGTCGAAGACGTGATGCAGGGTGCCCTGGTGCCAGGGGCTCGGGTTGTCGTGCTTGCGGCCCGCGGGGCTGGTGTCGAAGGGCGTCACGCCCACCATGTGCGTGAAGAGCGTCCGGGAGTGCGTGCGCTGCTGGGGCACCTCGTCCCGCAGCCCGAACTTCTTCGCGAGCGGCGAGTTGTGGCCGCCCGCGTCCACCACGTACCTGGCGCGGATGTCGGGCCCGTCCGAGACGGCGAGGGTGGCGCCGGAGCCGTCGATGTCGACGTCCGTCACCCGCGTGTTCAGCCGCGGCACCGCGCCGTAGCGCACCGCCACGTTGAACATGTAGGCGTCGACGTCCTGGCGGAACATGTGCGACTCGGTGGAGAGCGCCACCGGGATCACGAACTGGTTGATCTCCCGCGGGTCCTGGGGCTCGCCCTCCCGGTGGTAGACGAAGCCGAAGTTCTTCTTCTGGCCGGAGTTCGACGAGACCTTCGAGCGCATCGTGGAGAAGTGGCTCAGGTGCGCGATCTCCGGCACCTGATAGCGGGCGGCCAGGATGCGCAGCATCACCGAGGTGTACGGGATGGTCGACTCGCCGACGGCGAAGCGCGGGTGGGCCCCGGCGTCCACCAGGACGGTTTTGACCCCGTTGCGGGCGAGGATGGCGGCCAGGATCGACCCGGCGATACCGGCGCCCAGGATGGCGACGTCGTGGTCGGCCTTGCCGGGCGAGTCGGACACGGGCAGCGGTTGCATGATGCTCGTCCCTTCAGGGGCTTCGGAGGCTGTGATGGCTTCGGAGGGCGGGGCGGGTTCGGGTCGGGCGCCGGTCATGCGGTGGCCGTCTGGCGCGGCGCGGCCGACAGGTCGGCGGCGGGGTACTTCTCCTCGATCAGTTCGTGCAGGAAGGAACCCCAGTCGATGCCGGGGCAGGCGAAGAAGTCGCGGCTGTTGATCTCCAGGCCCAGGTCGTCCCTGCAGCGGCTGATCAGCTCCATCACCATCAAGCTGTCCAGGCCCATGTCGGCGAGGCGGGTGTCCGCGGTCAGCGTGTCGAGCTCCATCCGCAGGATCCCGGACAGCTGCACGCGTACGTACTCGTTGATCTCCGCGAGCCGCTCGTCGCGGGGCAGGGCGAGCAGCCGCGCCGTCAGCGATCCCGGCTCGGCCCCGGCCGCGGCGCCGGCGGCGGGCGCGGAACGGATGCCGCTCAGGATCGGCCGCTCGCGTCGCGCCTCCATCAGGTCGCGGAACAGCGCCCAGTCCGCCGAGCACACCGTGCGGTTGGCGACCCCGTCGGCCATCGCCTCGCCCAGCAGCTCGAGGGCGTGGGCGGGGTTGAGCTGGTGCAGGCCGATGGAGCGCAGGAAGGCCATCACGGAGTCGTCCGCGAGCCCGGACTGGGCACCCCAGGGGCCCCAGCTGACCGTCGTCGCGTTCAGCCCCCGCAGCTTCCGGTAGTACGCGAAGGAGTCGAGGAAGGCGTTGGCCGCCGAGTACCCGGCCAGGTGCTGCGAGCCCCACACCGACGCGATGGAGGAGAAGGAGACGAACAGATCCAGGTTCTGGTCGACGGTGGCGTCGTGCAGCGCCCAGGTGCCCGCCGCCTTCGCGTGCATGACCCGGTCGTACGTCTCGGGGTCGCTCTCCCGCAGGAACTGCGGCTCGGAGAGCCCGGCCGCGTGCACCACGCCCCGCAACGGGCGCCCCGCGAGACCCAGTTGATCCGTCAGCGAGCGCAGCGCCGTCTCGTCGGCGACGTCCAGGGCCACCACGCGTACGTCGGCGCCCAGGGCCTCGATGCGGCGGACCCCTGCGATCTTGGCCGCCGTCGCGTCGTCGAGCTCCGGGGCGTCCCAGGCCGAACGGTCCGGAAGGCCGCCCCGCCCGATGAGGACGACGGTGCCGGCGCCGAGGCTCGCGAGCCATTCGCCGACCAGCAGACCGAGGCTGCCGAGGCCGCCGGTGACGAGATAGCTGCCGAGGTCGCTCAGCTGCGGTACGGGCCGCTCGGCGGCGGACTCCGCGACGGGCGCGGGAATCAGGCGGGGCACGAGCAGCGCCCCCGCCCGGCGTGCCGTCAGATCCTCCGCGGTCTGTGTCGTGAGGAGGGCCGCGATCTGCCCGGCCTCGTCCGGCGACCCCGCCGGGTCCAGGTCCAGGAGGCCGCCCCAGAGCTCGGGGTGCTCCAGGGCCGCCACCTTGCCGAGGCCCCACAGCGGGCCCGCGGGCAGGCAGATCTCGGACTGGCCGGAACCCGTGAACTGGGCGCCCCGGGTCACCACCCACACCCGCGTGGCGGACTCCTCCGTCGCCAGCTGCTTCACGGCGGCGAGGAACACGTGCTCGGCCTGCTCACGGGCCTGCTGGATCGCGGAGGAGTCGTACCCGGTCACCGGCAGGTCGAGGCCGCTGAGGAGGACGAGATGGTCGTACGGGCCCTCCGACGGAAGCGCGGCACGGACCGCGTCCACGGACGCCTCCGCATGCGTCACCAGGGCGCCCCGCAAGGCGAGTTGCGTGGTCGTCGCCTCGACGATCCCGCTCGCCGCGCTGTCCGCGCCGCCGCCCACCAGGAGCACCCGCTGCCCGCGCAGCTCCCGCTCGCCGGTCACCGTCGCCGGGTCCACGGGCTGCCAGGCCTGCTCCCAGACGGTGTCCTCGCGCGGGCTGCGCGGCAGGTCGTCCAGGTCCGCCGACGTCGAGCGCAGATGGACGTCCCGCATCATGATCAGCGGGCTGCCGTCGGCGCCCAGGATCTCCAGGCCGCCGCGGAGCTCGCCGTCCTGCGCCTCGGGGTCCTCGGGGTCGAGCCAGCCGTGGATGTAGCGGCGTACGCCGACGGGCTGTGCCTTGGGCGCCTTCGCGTCGGCGGCCTCCCCGACGCGCGCGGACTGCCGCAGCAGCCCGATCGTCAGGTCGAGGAGCGCGCCCCTCGGCAGCTCCTCCGCGGCCGAGTTGACCTCGGCGAGCACCTCGCCGGGGCCTTGGTACACCTCGTTCAGGACCGGTTCCGCCCAGACGGGGACGGTGACGTCGGCCGGGGCGACCGGCAGGCACCGCGCGCGCACCGCGGCCAGGTCACCGCCGCCGGGACGTGCGTCCGGCGTACGGCGGGCCAGGACGCCACGGGCGTGCAGGCGCCAGCTCCCGGACTCGACGGAGTCGCCGCCCTGCAGCGAGAAGCAGAGGAAGAGCGAGCGCCCCTCGTCGTCCTGCGGCAGGACGTAGACGCGCACCTGGCCGGGCCGGTGCTCGGCGTCGAGCAGCAGCGGCTCGCCCACCACGAAGCGCTCCACGACCCGGGGCTGCGCGCCGGGCAGCTTCGCCGCGCCGGCCAGCGCCCAGTTGCAGAAACCGCCCGCCGAGACCGAACGGCGGCCGTCCTGTCCCGTCTGCACGAACACCGAGGGCAGTTCGTCGAGTGCGGGGGAGAAGGTGGGCTGCCCCGACAGCAGGTGCCCGTCGAAGAAGGCGCCTGGGGAGTCGTCCGGTGCTGCGGCGGGCAACCCGCCGCCCGTGCCCTCCTCCTTGAACCAGTACCGCTCCCGCTGCCAGGGGTAGCTGGGCAGGGCGGAGCGGCGCGGCTCCTCGGCGCGGTGCACGGCCGCCCAGTCGACCGGCACTCCCCGGTGGTGCAGGGCGCCCAGGGCCTGGGCGACGATGTGGCCGTCCTCCCGGTCCCTGCGCAGGGACGGGATCCAGCAGACGCCGTCCTCCGGCAGGCTGCGGGCGCCGAGACCCAACAGGACGGGCGCCGGGCCGAGTTCGAGGAAGGTGCGGCAGCCCGTCTCGTGGAGCGTCGTGATGCCCTCGGCGAACCGGACCGGCGCCATGACGTGCTCGGACCAGTACTGGGGCCGCAGTTGCTCGGGGCCCCACTCCTTGCCCGTGACGTTCGAGATGATCGGGTACTTGGGCTGATGGAACGTCAGGGTCTCGGTGACGGCACGGAACTCCTCCAGCATGGGTGCCATCAACGGCGAGTGGAAGGCGTGCGAGACCGCGAGCGGGCGGTGCTTGACGCCCTGCGCGGCGAGCAGCGCGACGACCTCGCCGACCTCTGCTCCCGGGCCCGAAAGCACCACATCGGTGGGGCCGTTGATCGCCGCCACGGCTACGTCGCCGGCCCGTCCCGCCTCGGCGATCGCGGCGCGCACGGTCTCCTCGTCGCAGACCAGCGTCTCCATCACGCCGCCCGCGGGCAGCGCCTCCATCAGGCGGGCGCGGGCCGTGATGAGCCGGGCCGCGTCCTGGAGGGAGTGGACACCCGCGACGCAGGCCGCGGTGATCTCGCCCAGGCTGTGCCCGATCAGCGCGCTCGGCCGCACGCCCCACGACTCCCACATCCGGGCCAGGGCGTACTCGACGGCGAACAGGGCGGGCTGCGTGAAACCGGTCCGGTTGATCCGGTCCACGTCCCCGCCGCGTCCCTCCAGGACCGGGCCGAGCGGCTCCGCCAGATGGGGGTCGAGCGCGGCCACGCACTCGGCGAGCGCCGCCGCGAACACCGGCTCGCCCGCCGCGAGTTCGGACGCCATCCCGGCGTACTGCGAACCCTGCCCGGTGAACAGCCAGCCAAGGCGGCGCGCCTTCGCGCCGGTCGGGGCGTGCACCGTGACCTGCTCGGACCGCTCGCCCGCGGCGAACGCGGCCAGACCGGCGGCCAGTTGCTCGCGGGTGCCGGAGACGCTGAGCCCGTGCTTCATGCGGGCCCGGCCGATGTGCGTGGTGTAGCAGATGTCCGCCAGGGCGCGCGGATCGGCGTCCCGCACCCGTGCCTCGTACGACGTCGCCATCGCCCGCAGCGCCGGGAGGCTGTTGGCGCTCAGCGTCAGCAGACCGGTGTCGCGGGTGGTGCCGCCGCGCGGCGCGGGCTTGGGTGCCTCGCCGATCACGGTGTGCGCGTTGGTGCCGCTCGCGCCGAAGCTGCTCACCCCGGCAAGGCGCGGTCCCTGCGGCCAGCGGGTCTCCTCGGTGGTGACCTTCAGGTGCAGATCGGACCAGGGGACCTGCGGATTGGGGTGGTTGAGGTGTAGATGGCGCGGCAGCGTGTCGTGCTTCAGGGCAAGGACGACCTTGAGGATGCCGGCGGCACCTGCGGCCGGCTCCAGGTGGCCGATGTTCGTCTTCACCGAGCCGACGAGCAGCGGCCGGTCGGCGGGCCGGTCCGTACGCGTGATGGCGTCGAGGGCCTTCAGCTCGATCGGGTCGCCCAGCGGGGTCCCGGTGCCGTGCGCCTCGACATAGCTGAGCTCGGCGGGGGCGGCTCCCGCGTCCTTCAGGGCGGAGCTGATGACGCTCTGCTGCGCCGATGGATTGGGCACGGTCAGGCCGCTGCTGCGCCCGTCGTGTTCGGTGGCGACACCGCGGACGACGGCCAGGATGCGGTCGCCCGCGGCCTCCGCCTCGCTCAGCCGCTTCAGCACGAACAAGGCGCCGCCCTCGCCGCGCGCATAGCCGTTGGCCGACGCGTCGAAGGTCTTGCAGCGCCCGTCGGGAGACAGCGCGCGCAACTTGCTGACCAGCACGAAGCCGTACGGCGACAGCATCAGGTTCACCCCGCCGACCAGCGCCATGTCACAGGCGCCGGACCGCAGCGAGAGGCAGGCCTGCTCCAGGGCGACCAGGGAGGAGGAGCAGGCCGTGTCGATGACCATGCTGGGGCCCTGGAGCCCGAAGGTGTAGGAGATGCGGCCCGCGAGGAAGCTGGGTTCGCCGATCAGCTGGTAGGCGTCGACGTCCGCGATCGCGCCCTCCTGCTGGCGCATGCGCACGTAGTCGCTGGTGCTCGCGCCGAGGAAGACGCCGACCTGCTGGCCCTCGAGCTCGGTCGGGGGCAGGCAGGCGTCCTCCATGGCCTCCCAGGCCAGTTCGAGGACCAGGCGCTGCTGGGGGTCCATGCCCGCGGCCTCGCGGGGCGAGATGCCGAAGACGGTCGGGTCGAACGTGTCCACGGGACCGTCGAGGAAGTTGCCCGCCAGGGTGTAGGCGGTGCCCGGGTGGTCCGGGTCGGGGTGGTAGAAACCGGCGACCGGATGCCGCTCCTCGGGGAACTCGGACGTCGCGTCACGGCCCTCGGCGAGGGACTCCCAGAACTCCTCGGGCGTACCGCCGCCCGGCAGCCTGCAGGAGAGACCGATCACCGCGAGGGGCTGGGGCTGCTGGAGCTCCTGGACCCGGGCGCGGAGGCTGCGGATCGTGCCGAGCGACTCCTTCAGACGTCCGCGCAGGACGTCCTGGCTCGGCTGGGCCGGCTTGTCCGCGGGCCGGTTCGGCTCCTGGGCGGAGCGGTTCGGCTTCTCTGCGGGGGTGTTCGTCATCAGTTCTCCTCGAACCCAAGGGCTGTGCCGGAGATCTCGGCCTCCAGCTGGCGAAGCAGTTCGTCGTCGTCGAGTTCGTCCATGCCGTCCGGGTCACCGGCTTCGCCGGGCCCGGCGCCGTCCGCTTCGGCGGCCCGCGTGGCCGCGTCCGGGGCGTCGGCGGGGTAGCCGAGGCGGTCGAGCAGATGGGCGGTGAGCGCGAGCGCGGTGGGGTGCTCGAAGGCGACCGTCGACGACAGGTCGGTCTTCAGCCCCCGCGAGAGCCGCAGCCGCAGCGTGAGGGACATGACCGAGTCCAGGCCGAGATCGAAGAAGCCCTGCTCGGCCTGGAGGTCGTCCTCCGGAAGCCCGAGGACCGCGGCGACCTGGGTGCAGACCCAGTCGAGCATCCGGTCGCGGCGCAGGGCCGGGTCGAGCTCACCGAGCCCGGCCACGAACTCCGTGCCGCCGTCCCGCTTGGCCGACCCGAGCACCGGGGCGAAGAGCCGCTGGTGCGGTGAGTCCGCGAGCGCGGCCCTGAAGAGTTCCCAGTCGACGTCGGCCACCGACACGTGCACGGCGCTCTCGCGGGCGAGCAGGCCGAGGGCGCCGACCAGGTCCTCCTCCTGGAGGGGCGCGATCCCACTGCTCTTCAGCAGTAAAATCGTCCGTTCGTCGAGGAGTTCACTGCCCGCCAGGGGCATGAGCTCCAGATGGGACACGGGCAGGCCGCTCGCCCTGCGCCGGGCGGCGAGCGCCCGCAGGGCCCAGTCGGCGGGCGCGGCCGCGCCGGTGACGGCGCCGCCCCAGGTGCCGGGCACCGAGCCGAGCAGGACGAAGAGGCCGAGCGGTTCCTTGACGGTCAGCTCGTGAAGCAGCTCCGCGGTGGTGGCGCGCCGCAGTTCCGCGTGGACGGCGGCGTCCGTGGTCTCGTCCAGGAGCGTCGCGGTGCCGGGGGAGTCCGCGCAGACGACGCCCGCGATACCGGCGTCGGCGCGCAACTGGCCGACCAGCGCCGTGAGTTCACCGCGGGTGGCGCCGGGGACGCGGCGGATCTCCACGCCCTGGGCGCGCCAGGCCTCGATGCGGGGCTCGTCCCAGGGCAGGGGCTCGTCCGACGCCGGTTCGGTGTCCGCGAGCGCGATGCGCCGGGCGCCCGCCCCGATCAGCCAGTCCACGACGGGCGGCGCGAGCTCACGGCGCGCCCCGGTCACCAGGTGCCAGCGGTCGGCGGAGAGCGGCGCGTGGCCGGACGTCTCGGGCGGCCTGCACTGCGTCAACTCCCCCACCTGGAGCGAGGAGTGCTCGACGCGGAGGTGTTCGTCGCCCGGCGCGCAGAGCAGCCGGGCCACCAGGGTCCGCAGCTCCTCCGCGCTGCCGTGCGTGAGGTCCACGTGCCCGCCCCACGCGTCGGGACGCATCATCGCCAGGGTCCGGCCGAGCCCCGCGTGCGCGCCTTGTGCGGCGACGGGGAAGCCGGCGTGGCCCGCGGCGACGAGCGCGTGCCGGGTGACGAGCCACAGCCTCGGCGCGGTGCCTTCGAGGCCGGCGAGGGTGGCGGCGAGCGCGGTGGTGGCGCGCCACGTGTCCGGGCGTGCGTCCAGGTCCTCCAGGGGCCAGAGGTCGCAGACGGCGGTGGTGTCCGCGTCGGCGCGCGCCCAGGCGTCCGTCCCGGTGAACAGCCGTTGCCAGGCGTCCCGGTCGTTCGGGTCGATGGTCACGTCGGCGGGGCTCGCGTGGCCTTCGTGCGCGAGCTGCGACGACCGTACGCGGATCACCTCGACTCCCGCTTCCCGCAGCCCGTCCGCCACCGCGCCCGCCAGATGTTCGGTGTCGCCGCAGACCAGCCAGCGGGTGGCGGGCGCGGGGCTCTGCGCGTCGTGGTCGGTGGGGCGCAGCGGGGCGGGGCGCCAGGCCATGCGGTAGAGGAGGCTCTCCAGACGGTCCCTGGCGGCGTCCGCGGGCACGAGCTCGCGGGGCGCCGCCAGGCGCAGGCCCGCCAGCTCCACCACGGCACGGCCCGCGGGGTCGAGCACCGTCACGTCCGCCTCGCGCAGCCCGTCCGCGGAGAGCCGCACCGGGCCGCGGCACACCCGTACCGTGCCGTCGGCGGCGGCCTTGACCCGGACAAGGCCGATCGACGCGGGCAGCGGGTCGGCCTCGGCGGCCTCGGTCGCGGTGCCTCCGGCCGCGGTGCCTTCGGCGACCAGCCGCAGGGCCAGCCGCAGCAGGTCGGCCGGCAACCTGCGCCGGGACGCCCCGTCGGGCAGCTCCACGGAGATCTCGGCGGCGCCCGCGGCGGAGTCCGCCGCCAGGATCCGCAGCCCCGGGAACGCCTCGGCGAGGCTCGCCCGCAGGGGTTCGTCCACCGCGAGCCCGCCCGGCGCGGCCATCTGCGGCGCACTCACATCCCCGGTGTCCGTCGACGCCGTCAGGGCGGCATCGGAGGGCGCGTCATCAGCCAGCGAGCGCAGCGCCACCGAGGCCTGCCGGGTGTCGACGACGGCCTGCAGCTCTGCCCGGCTCTCGGCGTCGGTGCGGGGCGCCGGACCGAACCGTACGCCGGTGAGTGCCGGTATCGGTGCGCCCGTCGAGGCGGCGCAGTCCAGCGCGGCCTCCAGGAGCGCGGGCGCGGCCACCGTGCCGGAGGCGGTGATCTGCCAGGGCGCGCGCACCCCGTCGACCGTCACCGGCAGGAGCGCGGTCCAGGAGGCGTTGGCCGGACGGACCGGGGTGCCGACCAGGGCCCCCGTACCTCCGGCGCGTTCCTTGGGCTGCTGGGGCAGCCAGTGTTCCTTGCGCTGCCACGGATAGGCGGGCAGCTCCACGAGCTGCCGGCCGGGCCCGGCGAACGCCGCCCAGTCGACCGGGACGCCCTGCGCGTGCAGTGCGCCCAGGCTCGTGAGCAGGGCGGCCACCTCGTCTTCGTCGCGCACCAGCGAGGGCAGCACGACCGGAGCCCGGACGCCTGCCGCGGTCAAAGACTCCTCGGCTCCCGACACGAGCACCGGATGCGGCGAGATCTCGACGAACACCCGGTCCTCCGGGTCCTCGACGGCGCTCACCGCGTCCTGGAAGAGCACGGTGTCACGCAGGTTGCGGCCCCAGTACTCGGCGGTCAGCGAGGAGCCGTCCACCTCGCCGCCCGCCACGGCGGAGTAGACCGGAATGCGGGCCTCGGCGGGCGCGAGGGCGGCGAGTCCCGTCACCAGGCGCTCGCGCAAGGGCTCCACCAGCGGGGAGTGCGGGGCGACCGGCACCTTGATGCGGCGCACGAAGACGTTGGCGTCGCTCAGCTCGGCGGCGAGCTCCTCGAGGGCGGCGTCGTCACCGGCGACGACCGTGGTCCGCGGGCCGTTGATGGTCGCGATGCTCAACTGGTCCTCGTACAGGGCCAGATACGGCGCGAGCTCATGGCGCGGCAGACCCACCGCGATCGAGCCGCCCGTGCCCACGACCGTGTCGAGGAGCCGCGAGCGCAGGCAGAGGATCTCCGTGGCCTGGGCGAGCGTCAGCGCGCCCGCGGCCCAGGCGGCGGCGACCTCGCCCATGCTGTGGCCGACGACCGCCTCGGGCACCACGCCCCAGCTGCGCCACAGCTCGACCAGGCCGACCTGCACGGCGAAGATCAGTTCCTGCGGGATGCCCTCGTCGAAGGGCCTGCTGCCGGTTTCGCCGCGCAGCGAGGCCAGCGGCGACCAGGCGATCCACTTGCGCATCTCCTCCTCCACGGCGAGCACCGCGTCCCTGAACACCGGCTCGGCGTCGAGGAGTTGGCGGCCCATCCCGGCCCACTGGGAGCCGAAGCCGGAGAAGACGAACACACAGGAGCGTGCGGCCTCCGCCGTGCCCGTGAGCAGGCCGGGGTCCTCCTCGCCCGCCGCGAGCGCGGCCAGCGCGGACCGGACCTCGGCGAGGCTCCGCCCGACGGCCACCGCGCGGTGGTCGAGGCGGCTGCGGCGTACGGACGCGGTGTACGCGAGGTCCGCGAGCCCGCTCTCGTCGATGCCCTCGGTCCGGGCGAGGAAGGCCTCGGCGGCCGGGGCGAGCGCGGAGGGCTGCGCGGCGGACAGCGGGACGGCGAAGCGGGCCGGGGCGGGCGCCGGGGGAGCGGGGGCGGCCGCGGGCGGTTCCGCCACCAGGATGTGGGCGTTGGTGCCGGTGAAGCCGAAGGAGCTGACGCCCGCGACGCGGGGCCGGCCGGGGGCCGACGGCCACTGCTCGGCGCCGCCCGCGACTTCGAGGCCCAGCTTCTCCCAGGCGACCTGGGTGGTCGGCCGGGTGGTGACGCCGATGTGCGGGGCGATGCGGCCGTGGTGCACGGAGAGGACGGCCTTGATGAGCCCGGCCATGCCGGCGGCGGCTTCCAGATGGCCGATGTTGGGCTTGGCGGAACCCACGAGGAGCGGCGCGGCCTCGGAGTCCTGTCCCGTGGAGTGCCCCGGACGCAGCGCCTGGGCGAGCGCCCGCAGTTCGATCGGGTCGCCGAGCGGTGTGCCGGTGCCGTGGGCCTCCGCGTAGCCGACCGCGCTGCCCGGCAACCCGGCCTGGTCCAGGGCCTGTTGGATGAGCGCCTGCTGGGCCGTGCCGTTGGGCACCGTCAGGCCGCTGCTCGCGCCGTCCTGGTTGACGGCGCTGCCCGGCAGCACGGCGTAGACGCGGTCACCGTCGGCGATGGCCTTGGAGAGCCGCTTGAGCACGACCGCGCCGGAGCCCTCGCCGCGCAGATAGCCGTCGGCGGCCTCGTCGAAGGTGTGGCAGTGGCCGGTGGGCGAGAGGGCGCCGCCCGCCGAGACCGACACGGGGATCACCGGGCTGAGGATCACGTTCACGCCGCCCGCCACCGCGAGGTCGCTCTCACCCTGGCGCAGGCTCTGCGCGGCCAGGTGCACGGCGGTCAGCGACGAGGAGCAGGCGGTGTCCACCGCGAGGCTCGGACCGGTCAGACCGAGGAAGTACGAGAGCCTGCCGGACGCCCCGGCGAAGGAGTTGCCGGTCCCGTAGTAGAGGTCGACGTCCTGGAGATGGCTGCTGACGTGCTGGGCGTGGTCGGAGCTGTTCATCCCGACGAACACGCCGGTCGCCGAGCCGCGCAGCCGGTCCCTGGTGGCCCCGGCGTCCTCGAGGGCCTCGTAGGCGACTTCGAGGAAGAGCCGGTGCTGGGGGTCGAGGCTGCGTGCCTCGCGGGGCGAGACCCGGAAGAAGGCGGCGTCGAAGCCGCGTACGTCGTCGAGATAGCCGCCGCGCAGAGAGGTCATCGTGCCGGGCGTCCAGGCCCCGTCGGAGAGGAAGGCCTTGCCGTCCCAGCGGTCCGACGGGACGTCGCGGATGACCTCGCGCCCCTCGACGAGCAGCTGCCAGTAGTCGCGCACGGTGGGGCTGCCGGGGAAGCGGCAGCTCATGCCGACGACGGCGATGGGGTCGTCGGCGGGCGCGGGCGCGGGCGTCGTGGGCTGCGGGTCGGCGGGTGTGGCCGTCCGCGCCGGGAGGTGTTCCTCGGCCGGGGCCTGCGCTTTCGCGAGGACCTCCGGGAGCAGGAAGTCCACCAGTTCGTCCAGGCAGGGGCGCTCGAACGGCGTGGACAGGGCGATCTCCAGGCCGAGCGTGATGCCGAGCCGGTCGACGAACTCGACGATGGAGAGCGAGTCGAGGCCGAGGTCGGCGAAGCCGCGGCGGGGCGAGATGCGGCGGGTCGGGTCCTGGCCGAGGATCTCCGCCAGGACGGCCGACGTCTGGCGCATCAGCTCACGCCGGTCACGTGCCGTCCCGGTCGCGCCGTGTGCTGACTCCGTGCCGTCCGCCGTCGCCTCCGCTGGCCCACGCGGGGTGACGGCGGACGGTACGGCCTCCCGGCCCGGCCCGTCGGGGGTCGGGACCGTGACCGGGGAGTCACCGGCGGAGAGGGGGATCCCCGCCGGCATCAAGGGGGCGCCGGTGGTGGCACCGGCGCCGATCCGCAGCTCCTGCGCCGGGCCCAGTGGATGCCCCTCGGGGTCGATCAGCTGGACGGCGAGCCTGGCGGACGTTGCCTGCGCGGCGCCGGGGGCGACCGCTCCGGACTGCGCGCCCCGCGTGACCTCGGGCAGCCAGAAGGACTCGTGCTGCCATGGGTGGCGGGGAAGGTCGGCCGGGCGGCCGGGCAGCAGGCCCTCCCAGTCGATGTCGGCGCCCGCGCAGTGCAGGTGGGCGAGGGCGCCGAGCAGCGTCGCGGGCCCGTCGGCGTCCCTGCGCAGCGAGGCCACGGCCACGCCGTGCCGGCGCGTGGTGGTGAGCGCCTCGGTCAGCGGGCGTACCAGCGTCGGGTGCGGGCCGATCTCGATGAAGTCGGCGCCCCGGTCGTTCAGGAGGTGGCGCACGGCGGGCCAGAACCGTACGGGGTTCAGGACGTTCGCCGCCCAGTACGCGGCGTCCAGGACGGCGGGGCGCTCGTCGGGCGTGACGGTGGAGACGAACGAGTCGGGCGTGGGCGCGGCAGCGAACTCGGCCAGCTCCAGGCGCAGTTGTTCGGCGTACGGCTCCATCGCCGGGCTGTGGAAGGCGTAGTCCCCGGGGACAAAGCGTGCCGTGACGGATCGTTCGCGCAGGAGTTCCGCGAGCGCCGTCAGGTCCTCCTCGGACCCGGCGAGCACGGTCGCGTTCGGTCCGTTGACCGTGGCGACGGTGACCGGGCGCCCGGTGCCCGCGACCGTGTCGACGGCCTGGACCTCGGGCAGCCCCACCGCGAGCATGCGTCCCGTGCCCGCGGCGCCTGCCATGACGCGCCCGCGCCGGATCGCGAGGTCGAGGGCGGATGGCAGGTCGAGCGCGCCGGACCAGCAGGCCGCCGAGATCTCCCCGAGGCTGTGGCCGATGACCTTGTCGGGGCGCACGCCCCGTTCGCGCCAGACCTCGGCGACGGCCAGTTGCAGGGCGACCACGGCGGGCTGGGCGAGCTCGGTGGCCGTGAGGTCGGCTTCGCCGAACAGGTCCCGCAGTGCGGGGAGTCCCGCGGCGCGGATCACCTCGTCGCAGCGCTCCAGGCAACGGGCCGCGGCCGGCTCCCGCTCCCAGAGGTCGAGGCCCATGCCCCGCCACTGCGAGCCCTGCCCGGAGAAGACGAAGACGGTGCGGTGTCGCCGGCGGGGCTCGGCGACACCGGTCAGGGTGCGCTCGTCGGGCGTGCCCTGGGCCAGGTCCGTCAGTGAGGCGCGCAGTTCGTCCAGGTCGGCGCCGATCACGGTGGCGCGGGTCTCGTGGTGCGTGCGCCGGACGGCCGCCGAGTGCAGGACGTCCGCCAGGGGCTGGTCGCCGTCGAGGGTCGTCAGGAGGTCCCTGGCGCGCTCGTGCAGGGCGTCGTCGGTGGAGCCGGACAGGAGGAGCACCTTCGGCGCGGGTCCTGTGCTCTCCTCGCGGGGTTCGGCAGGAGCCGGTTCGGGGGCGGCGGACAGCAGGATGTGGGCGTTGGTGCCGCTCAGGCCGAACGCGCTCACGCCGAGCAACTGGTCCTCGGGGCCGTCGAGTTGACGTGCCTCGGCGGAGATCTGCAACGGGCCGTCGGCCCAGGGGATCGCCGGGTTCGGCGTGCCGAAGTGCAGTTGCGGCGGTACGAGCCTGTGCTGTGCGGTCAGGACGGTCTTGATGAGCGCGGCGACCCCGGCGGCCGCGTCCGTGTGCCCGAAGTTGGCCTTGTGCGAGCCGATGTGCAGCTTGCGGGCGGGATCACGGCCGGGCCCGAACACCTCCGACAGGGCGTACGCCTCGATCGGGTCGCCCAGCGGTGTGCCGGTGCCGTGCGTCTCCACGTAGCCGACGTCGCCCGGGGTGGCGTCGGCGCGGCTCAGGGCGTCACGCAGCAGGGCCGCCTGGGCGGAGGCGTTGGGCACGGTCAGGCCGGCGCTGCGGCCGTCGTGGTTGAAGGCGCTGCCCCGGATGACGCCCAGCACCCGGTCACCGTCGGCGAGCGCGTCGTCGAGCCGCTTGAGGACGACGACTCCGCAGCCCTCGCCCCGGACGATTCCGTCGGCGTCCGCCGCGAAGGGCTTGCAGCGGCCGGTGGGGGACAGGGCCTGCACCTTGCTCATGAAGATGGAGAGCTCGGGTGCGGCGAGGACGTTGACGCCGCCCGCGAGCGCGGTGTCGGCCTCGCCGCTGGCCAGGCTGCGGCACGCCAGGTGCACCGCGACCAGGGACGACGAGCAGGCGGTGTTCACCGCGAGCGCGGGTCCGTGCAGGCCCAGGGTGTAGGCGACGCGCCCCGGCGCGAAGCTGAACTCCTTGCCGCTCGCGTAGTAGGGGTCGATGCCCCGCACGCCGCGCGTCTTGGAGTGCAGGAGCGTGTAGTCCATGCCGAGCATGCCGAAGAAGACGCCGGTGCGTGACCCGGCGAGCTGCGGCTTGGTCAGGCCCGCGTGCTCCAGGGCCTCCCAGGAGACTTCGAGCAGGAGCCGCTGCTGCGGGTCCATCTCGCGGGCCTCGCGGAAGGAGATGCCGAAGAAGTCCGCGTCGAACTGGTCCAGGCCCGGCAGGACACCCGCGTAACGGCAGTAGCCGGTGCCGGGTTCGGCCCCGTCCTCGCTGATGAACTCGGGGCCCCAGCGCTCCGCGGGGATCTCGCCGATCACGTCGACGCCGTCCCGCAGGACGTGCCAGAAGGATGCGAGGTCGACCACTCCGCCCGGGTAACGGCACCCGATGCCGACAAGGGCTATGGCCGGATCGGTGACTGGTCCGCTGCGGACGGGCATGGGTCCCCCTCAAAAGAGTGCGACGGGAGTGCGTCGGGAGTACGACGAGTGGGTGAGGAACGGGGTCCGGGTGGCGCGAGTGGTGTCCGCGCCACCCGGTGTGCGGCGGCCGTACGGTCTAGAACTTCGCGGCCGCCGTGGGTGCCTTGAGCTCCCCGAGATACTTGTGCCAGAGGTGGTTGGGGTCGTTCTCCACCGCCGTGACGATCTCCCGCATGGCGGCGAGCGCCTTGGGTTCCCCGTCGTACACGTCGCCCTGGAGCATCTTCAGCACGTCCAGGCGGTAGCGGGGGTCCTGGACGAACGCCGTGAACAGGATGTTCAGGCGGTAGTAGATGGAGATGAACTCGTACCAGTTGTGTACGGCGCTGCGCAGGGTGTCGACGTACGTGTCGAAGCGCTTCCTGCGGAAGTCGCCCGCCTCGTGCGCCGCGATGATGTCGTTGGCCGCCAGGCGCGCGCTGTTGAGGGCCACGCTGACACCGCTGGAGAAGATCGGGTCGACGAAGCGGGCCGCGTCACCGATCATGATGAGCGAGTCGTCGGCGATCTGCGTCAGTGCGTAGCTGTAGTCGCCCTCGGACTTGAACTCCTTGACGCGCTGGGCGTTCTTGAGCGCGTCGCACAGCGCGGGACGGGAACCGACGGTGTCCCAGAAGAACGTCTCCAGGTCGTCCTTGGCCTCCTTGAAGCGGGACTTCTGGGTGACGACGCCGACCGAGGTGATGGTGTCGGTAATCGGGATCTGCCAGACCCAGGTGTCGGTCAGCGGCAGGAAGTGGATGAAGATGTAGTCCGACTGCTCCTTGTTGACCGCGAGCGCCTTGCGGTCGAAGTTGTCGAACCAGGTGTGCACCGCGTACTGGTTGAATACCGGGTCGGGCACCTTGACCTTGAGCTGGCTGCCCATCATGGTGCGCCGGCCGCTCGCGTCGACGACCATGCGGACCGGGACGCCGATCGGCTGGTTGCCGACCTTCGCCTGGATGATGGGGCGGTCCCGCTCGGAGAAGTCGACGCGGTTGACGCGCACCCCGTGGTAGACCTTCGCGCCCAGGCTCTCCGCGTGCTGCAGGAGGATCTGGTCGAACTTGCCGCGGTCGACGTGGAAGGTGTAGTCGCGGTCGACGCCCGCCTGGTCGCGCTCGCTGAAGAGCACCTCGGCGGCGCGGAAGTCGTGGTCCAGGCCCTGGAAGCCCATGTGGTCGATGTCGCGGTCCTCGGCCGACGTCCAGGCGGCGCCGTACTTCTTGGGGAAGCCCGCCGCCTCGACCGCGTCTATCGCGCCGGTCTCGATGAGGACCGGCGTGGTGGCCGGGACCAGCGACTCACCGACGTGCTCGCGCGGGAAGGTCTCGGACTCGAAGACC
Organism: Streptomyces sp. NPDC051214; assembly: GCF_040682375.1. NCBI lineage: Bacteria > Bacillati > Actinomycetota > Actinomycetes > Kitasatosporales > Streptomycetaceae > Streptomyces > Streptomyces sp. NPDC051214. The sequence goes on along the minus strand of NZ_JBFBAT010000001.1, from coordinate 1,010,072 downwards.
ACGACGGAGAGGCCCGCCTTGGCGAGGTAGGAGGCGGCGGTTGCGCCGGCCGGACCGCCGCCGATGATGCCGATGTCGTAGTCGTAGTTTGCGGACAACTTGAGCTCCTCTTCAGGGTTCGGTCGGTGTGCTGCGCCGTGGTCGCGGTCAGTGCACGGGAGAGCCGAGGGACAGCAGCAGGTCGGTGATGCTGTCGAGGTTCTGGAAGTTGGTCCCGGTCAGCTCGGTCGGCGGGATGTTGGTGCCCAGCTCGTCCCGGATGAAGGTGAGCAGCTGGGCGGTGTTGATCGAGGTGAGAATCCCCCACTCGAGCAGCGGGGTGTCCGGAGCTATGCCCTTGGGGTCCGGCTCGGACAGGAGCCGTTCCTGGATGAACTCGGTGAGCCGGCCGATCAGTTCGTCACGGTCACTGGCCACGCCGTACCTCCTGAAGATGCTGATGACGGGCGGGACGCTCCGCTGCCGGGGAGGCACTGGGAGCCGCCGGGGGAAACCCTGAGGAAGGAGTTCAACACTCGGGGAGTTCAACGCCCGGTGATTTCATTTCCTGATGAACTCTACTAGTGTTGAGCTCATCGTCAAGGGCCCAACACAAAGCAGTGGTCGCGTAGTTGGAGGTGCCATGAGCGGGGAACAGCACGGTCCACCCACCGGAGAAGCGCACGTCTGGGCGGTGCGCGAGCCGCCACCGGGCCCGGGGCGCAAGGCGGTGGTCGAACGCTGCCTCGCGCTGCTCACCCCCGCGGAGCTGCGCCGCTACGAACGCGTCGTGCCGCCCCAGCAGGCCCTGCACGCCTGCGCGCATGCCGCACTGCGCACCGTCACCGCCGCGTACACCGGACTGCGCGCACCCCAGGTCGCCTTCACCACGGGCGAGTTCGGCAAGCCCTACGTGGCATCGGACCCCGGCCTGCGGGTCAGCCTCGCGCACACGGACGGCATGGCGCTCGTCGCGGTGACCCGGGACGGCCCCGTGGGCGTCGACGTCGAGCGCATCACCGCCCTGCACGACCCGGCCGGCATGCGAGGCCAGGTGCTCTCGCCTTGGGAGGCGGCGCGCTGGCCCCAGAGCGCCGAAGACGCCGCGCAGAGCGGCCTGTTCACCCACTGGACCTGCAAGGAAGCCGTGCTCAAGGCGATCGGCAGCGGCCTCGCGGGTGATCTCACGGCCATCCAGGTGGCCCCCGGGGCGCGGCGTTCCGGGCCCGTCCCCGTCCACGCGCTGCCCGCCCAGGCGGCCACGCGCACCTGGGCCCTGCAACTCATCGACCTGGGGCCCGAGTTCAGGGCCGCTGTGGCCGTGGCGGACGGCGGCAGCCTCGTACGCGCCTTCCACATGGCACCCGGCAGCACCCCCAGCGTCCCGCCGGCCCTGCCCGCGCCCGTCCCGCCGCTGCTCCCCGAAGTCGCCGGGGTCCCCGAGGCCCCCGGCCGCCAGACCGTTCCCGACCGTGGAGGTCCGTCATGCAGCTGAGCAGCCCCCGATCGCCCGAACCGACGTCCCCGGTGCCCCCGACCGCGCCGCCGGCCCTGATCTGCCTGCCCCACGCGGGCGGCGCCGCCCGCGTCTTCACGAGCCTGCGGGCGGCCCTCCCGCACGTCGACTCCACCCTGCTCGAACTTCCCGGGCACGGCACCCGGATGCGCGAGGCGCCGCGGGACGACTTCGGCGCCGTACTCGACGACCTGGTCCGCAGCTCCGCCCCGCACACCGGCGGCCGCTACGTCCTGCTCGGCCACAGCATGGGCGCGGCCTTCGCCTATGAACTGGCGCGCTACTGGGCCGCGTTGGGCAGGCCGCCCGTGGCCGTCATCCTGGCGGGACGCAACGGCCCCACCGCCCGGCGCATCCTGCCCGACATCCACCCGCTGGGCGCGCAGGAGTTCCTGGACGCCGTCCGCAGGCTCGGTGGCACCCCGCCGCAGGTGTTCGCCAACCCCGAGCTGGTGAAGCTGTTCATCCCGATGCTGCGGGCCGACTTCACCATGTCGGAGACGTACGAGGCGCTGCCCGGCGCCCCGCTCGACTGCCCCCTGTGGGTGTGCGCGGGCCGCGACGACCCGATGGTCGACGACGCGGGACTGCACGACTGGGAGAACCACGGCGCGGGCGAGGTGCACACCGAGTGGCTTCCCGGCGCCCACTTCATCCTCGACACCCCGGAGTTCCACGCGTACGTCGCCAAGGTCTTCGCCGCCCTGCCGCCGCGCTGAGAGAACGATCGAACGCCGTCGGCCTTCCCCGGTCCAAGGGGAAGGCCGACGGCGTTTCGGGCCACGCGGCGGGTCGGCTCGGGGTCAGCTCGCGAGCCCCTGCGGCTGCACCTCGGAGAACTGCGTGCGCCAGTAGGCGAGGGGCGTGCGGGCCGCGCTGGCCTCGCCGTGCACCAGGCGGCCGATCAGGACCTGATGGTCGCCGGCGAGATGGCTGCTGGTCAGGATGCACTCGGCGAGCGCGACGGTGGAGCCGAGGAGCGGGGCGCCGGTGCGCTCGCCCGGCCGCCACGCGACGTCCGAGAAGCGCTCGGGCACCGACGACGCGAACGTACGCGCCAGCGCCGTCATGTCGGCGGAGAGGAAGTTCACCGCGAACACCGAGCTCTGGTGGATGGCCTCCAGCGTCGCGCTCGGCGCCTTGACGCAGACCAGGAGCAGCGGCGGCGACGCCGAGACGCTGCACACGGCGCTGCAGGTCAGTCCGCGCGGTTCCCCGTCGGCCGTCACGCTGGTGACCACGCTGACGCCGGTCGGCAGGGAACCCATGACGGAACGGAAGGTGTTCAGGTCGACCTGGTCCAACACGGTTTCGGTGACGTCCAGTTGATCGGGCATGTATGAATCCTCGTCTGTGAGTCCGAGGCGGCTCAGTCCGGCGGAGGTCACCGCGGCTACCGCGGATCGCTGTCGGCGAGAGCGGCGACCAGCGCCGGACGGTCCGTCTTTCCGTTGGCGGTCAGGGGGAGTTCGGGCACGACGTGCACGGCGTCGATCACCATGTAGAGGGGAAGCCGGGTGGCGCAGTCCCTCTTGAGCTCCAGGAGTCCGGGACGCTCGTCGCCCGACGCCACCACGAACGCGTGCAGCTTGGCGTCGAGGCCGGAGCCCACCACGGCACACGCGGCGGACTCCACCGAGGGGGCGTCGGCGATCACCGCCTCGATGTCGCCGAGTTCTATGCGGTGTCCGCGCACCTTCACCATGTGGTCGCGGCGGCCCACGTACTCCAGCATCCCGTCCGCGCCCATCCGCCCGATGTCACCGGTGAAGTACGCGCCCTTCTGGGGCTCCTGTCCCCAGTAGCCGAGCATGACCGTCGGCCCGGTGACCACGATCTCGCCCTCGCGCGAGCGCGGCGGGTGCAGCCGGATCAGGTCACCGGAGACCGCGGTGCCGATGGGCAGCGGGCGGGTGCTGCCCAGGTCGCGGTCGGTGACCTCGTAGCTGGTGCAGACATTGGTCTCGGTCGGCCCGTACCAGTTGTACATCCGCACATCGGGCCAGGCCTTGCGCAACTCGTGCACCTGCTGGATCGGGAACGGCTCTCCGGCGAAGACGCAGGCGCGCAGCGCCTTGGGCGGCTCGTCGGCGAGAAGGTCGCCGCGCTGCATCATCAGGGTCAGCGCGGACGGCACCGAGTACCAGACGCTGATCTCCTCGCGGCGCAGGAGCGCGCCGAGCTGGACCGGGTCGTACGCGAGCCCTTCGGGCACCAGGAACACCGAGGCGCCGGTGAGGAACGCGGCGTACAGGTCGAAGACCGAGAGGTCGAAGTTGAACGGCGCGTGGTTGGAGAGTCGGTCGTCGGGGGTGACGCCGATCTCGGCGGCGGCCCAGCGGATGAAGGAGAGGGCGTTGCGGTGGCTGATGCAGACGCCCTTGGGCTCCCCGGTGGAGCCCGATGTGTAGAGGATGTACGCCGGCTCGTCCGGCTCGTTCTCGTACGCCGCGGGGGCGTCGTCCGCGGTGGCCTCCTGTGCCAGGTCGGCGAACCCGACCAGCGGCACCGAGGCGGGCCAGTCCGTGGCGTGGGCGCGGCGCAGTCCGTCGCCGTCGGCCACCACCAGGGCGGGGGAGCAGCTGTCGGATATCCGCTGGACGCGGGCGGCCGGGTTGGCGGCGCTGACCGGGGCGTAGATCGCGCCGACGCGCAGCGCGCCCTGCATGAGGGCGATCGCCTCCAGGGTCTTGTGGCTCCACAGCACGACCCGGTCGCCGGGGCGCACCCCGCGCCGGTGCAGCGCGGCGGCGTACCGGTCGGCGAGAGCGTCCAACTCCCGGTAGCTGTGGACCCCTTGGGGGGACCGCACGGCCGGGGCCTGTGGAGTGCGGCGGGCGGAGTCGATGACGAGCTGGTGGAGCCTCACAGTCCTGTCTCCTTCGCTATCAGTTGGCGCTGGATGTCCGAGGTGCCGGAGAAGATCGTGCTGGGCACGGCGTCGCGCAGGGCCGCCTCGATGCCGTCCTCGCGGAGATAGCCGCGCCCGCCGAAGATGCGTACGGCGTCGGTGGCCGCGGCGAGCACGCCCTCGGACACCGCGAGCTTGGACAGCGCGATCTCCAGGACGGCCGGCTTGCCCTGGTCCATCTCCCAGCAGGCGCGGTACAGCAGGAGCCGGGCGCTCTCCAGGGTCAGCTTCATGTCGGCGATCCGGTGGGACACCGACTGGAACTCACCGATGCGCTTGCCGAACTGGCGCCGCTCGGTGGCGTGCCGCACGCACCTCTCGATGAGCCGTTCCAGGAGCCCGAGGTAGAGGGCGAAGAGGCAGGCCCGCTCCCAGCCCATGGAGTGCTGGAAGATCGCCGCGCCCTGGCCCACGCCGCCCAGGACGTTCTCCTCGGGGACGAAGCACTCCTCGAAGGTGATCGCGCCTGCCGGGCAGGAGTGCATGCCCATCTTCTCGTGCGGCTCGCCCACGACGACGCCGGGCGTGTTCCGGTCGACGACGACGCCGGTCACGCCGAGGAAGCCCGCCTTGGGATTGACGGTCGCGTACGCCACGTACACGTCGGCGGCCGGTCCGTTGCTGACGAAGCTCTTGGTGCCGTTGAGGACGACCCCGCCGTCGACGACACGTGCGGTCGTGGCGAGCCGGGAGGAGTCCGAGCCCGCGTCCGGCTCCGTCATCGCGTTGCCCGCGATCAGCCGCCCGGCGGCCAGCTCGGGCAGCAGCCGCTCCCGTACGGCGGCGCTGCCGAACTCCGCGATCGGCACCGCGCACGCGAAGGTGTGCGCGGCGGCGCCGAAGACCAGGCCGGTGTCCGCGCAGCCGCGGCCCACCGCCTCGACGACGCGCGCGGTGTCCAGGGCGCCGAGCCCCTGGCCGCCCACCTCGGTGGGCAGACAGGCGCCGAGCAGGCCGATCTCGCCGAGCCGCAGCCAGTCCTTGCGCGTGTAGAACCCGTGGCCCGAGCCGGGCCCGGTGGGGAAGGCGGCCCGGGTGGCCGCGAGCACCTCGTCGTAACGGGCCTGTTGGCCCTCGTTCCAGCCGAACTCCACGTCTGCTCCTGTCGTACGGGGAAGGGGCTCCCTCCCGCGTCGGGATCTGGGTGAGTGGTGGGTGCCGTGTGCCTCGGGGTGCCTCAGGCCGGGCCGGGCAGGTGGCGCAGGTTCCGCGGGCCGACGTATCGCAGCCGTGGGTGGATGCGTCCCTGCTGTGCGCGCTGTTCCTCGACGTGGGCGAGCCAGCCGGGCACCCGGGCGGCGGCGAACATCGGGACGAAGAGGTCGGACGGCATGCCCAGGAGGTGGTAGATCGCGGCCGCGTAGCAGTCCACGGTCAGGTACGGGCGGGGGCCTTTGGAGGGGTGCGCGGCGGTGCGCACCGCGTCCAGGACCTTCAGTACGTGGTCGCGGCCGGGGCTCGCCCTGAAGCCGCGGGCCGCCTCGCGCAGCGGCCCGACCCGGGGGTCCTCCATCGCGTACGGCACCGGTCCGGTGCGTACGGCGGCGGCCTGGTCGGCGCGGCCCCGCAGGTAGGCGGCGGCCGCGTCGGGGTTCTCGGTCTCCTGGGCCTGGTCGACCACTTGGTTCGCCGAGCCGCCGTGCAGTGGTCCGGTGAACGTCGCGAGCGCCACGGTGATGGCGGCGAAGGTGTCGGCGCCGGTCCCCGCCGCGACCCGGGCGGCGAACGCCGACGCGTTGCAGCCGTGTTCGGCCTGCAGGACCAGGCAGAGGTCCACGAGGCGGACGCGCTCCGGGTCGCGGGGCAGGTCCAGCATGTGGAGGATGTTCTCGGCGTGCGACAGCTCGGGATCGGGGCTGATCATCCGGCGGCCGGTGCGGGCGGCCTGCTGGATGGCGAAGATGGTCGGGATGCGTGCGATCAGGCGTTCGCCGAGGCCGATGTGCGCGGCCGGGTCGGCGTCGGCCTCGGCGGCGACCGCGAGTGCGGAGACCGCCGTGCGCAGCACCGACGACGTACTGCACCCGGCGTTGAGGACGAGGTTGGTGGCCACCATGGCCGGCAGCTCACGGGCCGCGGCGAGCCTGGCGCGGAAGGCGCGCAGCTCGTCGGGGTCGGGCAGCCAGCCGCGGATCAGCAGGTGGACGACTCCCTCGAAGGTCACCCGGCCGGCCAGCTCCTCGATGGGGTAGCCGCGGTAGGCGAGCCTGCCGCGGTCGGGGTCCACCTCGGAGATGCCGGTCTCGCCGACGATCATGTCCGCCACGTCCGGCGCGGCGGGCGACTGCTCGGGGTCGGGGCGCTGCATGCGGGGCAGTGCGGGGGCCACGGCCGACGCGTCCTCGGGGATGTCTATCTCCGCGAGGTCGTCGGTCGTGGAGAGTTCGGCGAGGCGTTCGTCGTAGAACGCGCGGAGCTGGCCCACGGACTCGATGTGCTCGATCAGACCGTTGTCGAGCGTGGTGCCGAGCTCATGCTCGAGATGGACCTGGAGCTCGACGGCCGTGAGGTTGTCCCAGCTGGCCACCGCGCGGAGCCGCAGTTCGTCGCCGATGTGTTCCGACGGCATGTCGAAGACCCGGGAGAGCGTGCTGATGACGGGATGCACGGGGGGCATCTCCTTCTCTGTCGTCGTACCGAGCCGGCGGCTGCTATCCCGCCATGTCCGGTGCGTGGTCGTCGGCCGGTTCGGGAAGCCGCACCACGGCGGGGGTGGTGTCGCGGGCGGTCACGCTCTCGCGGGTGCTCGACGCGTCGCGCGCGGGGGGCTGCTCGCGCAGCGGCGCGGACGGGCGCGGTGGGCCGGAGCCGCGTCGGGTCACGAGGTCCATCCGGGTGCGCGGCAGCAGGTGGGGCAGCGCGGGGCCGGTCATGGCGGTCGTGATGAGCGCCATCAGGACCATCTCGGTGAAGAGGGTCTGGTCGAGGACCCCGAGGTTGAGGCCGATGCCGAGGATGATCAGCTCGGTCAGACCACGGGTGTTCATCAGGGCGCCGACACCGAGGGACTCCCGCCAGCTGAGCCCGAAGGAGCGGGCGGGCAGGGAGGCGCCGACCAGTTTGCCCACGATGGCGGCGGACAGGATCAGGGCCAGCTCGGCCCATGCGGTGGCGGACATGCCGGCGACGTCGACGGAGAGGCCGGTGATGATGAAGTAGACGGGCAGCATCAGCTCGCCCGCGTGCTGCAGCGGCCGGAGCATCTTCTCCTCGAGGAGCTCGCTCGGCTTGCGGGGCATGACCAGGCCGAAGGCGAAGGCACCGAAGATCGGGTGGATGCCGATGTTCGAGGTGATGTACGCGGAGAGCAGCAGCCCCGCGGTGACGAGGGCGGCGAGGTAGGTGCCGCTGCCGCGCCGGGACATCCACGCGACGGCGCGGGTCAGCGCCGGGCGGACGACGACGAACATCGCGGCGCCGTAACCGGCGGACATCCAGAGGGTGTCGGTGAATCCGGTGGGCCCGGACGCGGTGACGATCGCGACCACACCGGCCAGCACACACCAGGCGATGACGTCGCCGAACGCGGCGCTGGTGAGCGCGAGCGCGCCGACCTTGGTGCGGGAGAGGTGCTTGTCCTTGAGGATGCGGGCGAGCACCGGGAAGGCGGTGATCGACATGCTGACGCCGAGGAACAGGGCGAAGGAGAAGAAGTCGATCTTCTCTCCGTTCACCACCGAGTGGTTCTGGTAGATGACCCAGGCGATCGACATGCCCAGGGCCAGCGGGACGAGGATGCTGCCCGCGGTCACCGCGGCGACCGACCGCTTGCGCCGGCGCATCGTCGCCCAGTCCAGTTCCCAGCCCACGGTGAACATGAAGAGCAGCAGGCCGATCTGCGCGACCATCGAGAGCAAGGGGCGTACGTCGTCGGGGAACAGACGGTTCGTCAGGTCACCGGGCAGCAGCCCGAGCAGGCTCGGGCCGAGCAGAATGCCCGCCGTTATCTCGCCGATGACGGCGGGCTGATGAAACCGCCGTGCCAGGCGTGCCAGCAGTGCGCCGACAGTCAGGATGACCGCGATGCCGGCGAAAGCGGTGGCCTGTAAGTCTTCCAGCTCGTGTGGAGTGGGCACAGCGTCACCTAATTCATTCGTCGCTGAAGTCAACTGGTGATGAGTTTTGCACGCCGATGTCGGGCGCTGCAAGGGGGAACCGGCGTCCCTTGACCCGTTCTTGAGTTGCCGTCAGTGGCCCGCACTCCGGCCTCCCCGGGCCCTTCCGGGGGCTTGCTGGGGTGCTCGGTCCATGCAAAACTCATCGCCAGTTGAGTTCACTGTTTGGTGAGTTTCCCTGTTCGGAAGGCGGTGCGTGACCATGCGCGAACTGGTGGAGGCGATCGAGGCCCCGGACTCGGTGCCGGCCGATGTGGCGGCCCTCAAGATTCCCGGCTCCTACCGCGCCGCCGTCCTGCGCAAGGAGGAGGCCGACATGTTCGAGGGCGTCGAGCTGCGTGACAGGACCCCGGCCGACTCCCTGCACATCCAGGAGGTGCCGACCCCGGAGCCGGGACCCGGCGAAGTCCTGGTGGCGGTGATGGCGAGCGCGGTGAACTACAACACCGTGTGGAGCGCCCTCTTCTCGCCCGTGCCGACCTTCGCCTTCCTCGAGCGGTACGGCAGGCTCGGCGGCCTCGCGGCGCGCCACGACCTGCCCTACCACGTCATCGGCTCCGACCTGGCGGGCGTGGTCCTCAAGTCCGGCCCAGGAGTGCGACGTTGGCACGCGGGCGACCGTGTGGTCGCCCACTGCGTGTCCGTCGAACTCGAAGGCGCGGAAGGGCACGGCGACGCGATGCTCGACCCCGAGCAGCGCATCTGGGGGTTCGAGACGAACTACGGCGGCCTCGCCGAACTCTCCCTCGTCAAGGCCAGCCAGCTCCTGCCCAAGGCCGAGCACCTCACCTGGGAGGAGGCCGCATCGCCCGGCCTGGTCAACTCCACTGCCTACCGCCAGCTCGTCACCAACAACGGCGCCGGCATGAAGCAGGGCGACAACGTCCTCATCTGGGGCGCCGCCGGCGGACTCGGCTCGTACGCGACCCAGCTCGCCCTGGCCGGCGGCGCCACGCCCATCTGCGTCGTGTCCTCGCCGGAGAAGGCCGAACTGGCCCGCCGCATGGGCGCCGAGCTCATCATCGACCGCGCCGAGGAGGGCTACCGCTTCTGGCGCGACGAACGCACCCAGGACCGCAAGGAGTGGCGGAGGCTCGGCGAGCGCATACGGGAGCTGACCGGGGGAGAGGACCCCGACATCGTCTTCGAGCACCCGGGCCGCGAGACCTTCGGCGCGAGCGTGTACGTCGCCCGCAAGGGCGGCACCATCGTCACCTGCGCGTCCACCGCGGGCTACAACCACGAGTACGACAACCGCTATCTGTGGATGTCCCTGAAACGTATCGTCGGCTCGCACTGCGCCCACTACCGCGAGGCATGGGAGGCCAACCGTCTCATCGCCAAGGGCAAGATCCACCCCACCCTCTCGCGGACCTACGCCCTCGACGAGGTCGGCGACGCCGTGGAGTCCCTGCACCGCAACGCACACCACGGCAAGGTCGGCGTGCGCTGCCTCGCACCCGCCGAAGGCCTCGGCGTCACGGCCCCCGAGTTCCGTGAACGCCACGAGACGGCCATCAACCGCTTCCGCGCCGCGCCCCCGGCCCAGCACCAACTCCCCACCATGGAAGGGGTGGCGGCGTGACCGTCGACCACACAACACTCGCGGTGGTGGGCCTGGGCGGCATCGGCTCCGCGCTCGCCCGCAGGGCCGCCCTCGGCGGTCTGGACGTCATCGTCCTCGACAAGGACACGCCGACCACACGCCACCGGGCCGCGACACTCTTCGACACGGCCCTCGCGGACGGGACGGTCACCCCCGACCAGGCCCGCGAAGCCGACGGGCGCATCCGCCGCGCCGAACGATGGGAGGATCTCGCCGGGGCGGCCACGGTCGTCGAGGCGGTGCCCGAGCGACGCACCGTCAAGGTGGACGTCCTGCGCGCCGTCGCCCGCGCCTGCCCGCCCGGCACGGTCATCGCCAGCACGGCGGCCGCCCTCTCGCTCACCGACCTCGCGGCGGCCTGCGGTCGACCAGGGCGGCTGGTCGGCCTCCAACTCCCGCTGCCCACCGCCGAGGTGGCCGAGGTCGGCCGCACGGTGATGGCGGACGACGACGCCCTCGAACAGGTCGAAGACCTCGTGGAACGGCTCGGCCTCCGCGCGGTCGGCGTCGGCGACCGGGCCGGACTGATCTCGTCGGCGCTGCTCTTCGGCTACCTCAACCAGGCCGTCACCATGTACGACCAGCAGGTCGCGAGCCGGGACGACATCGACGCCGCGATGCGGTTCGGCTGCGGACTGCCGCTCGGGCCGCTGCAACTGCTCGACGTCCTCGGCACGGACACCGCCTGCGACATCCTCACCGTGCTCGCCGAACGGTGGGACGAGCCCGCGCTGCGGCCCGCGCGCCGCCTGCGGCACATGGTCCTTGCCGGACTGCTCGGCCAGAAGTCGGGGCGCGGCTTCTACGACCACCGGGGCAGCGGCGAGACGTCGCCCGCACCCGAGACACGCTCCGGTTCGCCCGCCGTGCGGACGGTCGGGGTCGTCGGATCGGGCACCATGGCCGCCGGAATCGCCGAGGTCTTCGCGCTCTCCGGGTGCGCCACCGTCCTGGTCGGCCGCACCGACGACCGTGCCAAGTCGGCCTGGCAGGCGGTGTCCCGCTCGACGGGCCGCTCCCTGAAGCGCGGACGGCTCGACGAGACGACACGCGACGCCGCCCTGGGCCGCCTGACCCCCAGCAGCGATCTGACGCAACTCGCCGACTGCGACCTGGTGATCGAGGCCGTCGCGGAGGACCTGGCCGTCAAGAAGCAACTCTTCCGCGAGCTGGGGGAGGTCTGCCGGCCGGGCGCGCTCCTTGCCACCACCACGTCGAGCCTGCCCGTGATCGAGTGCGGACTCGCGTCGGGACGCCCCGCCGACGTACTGGGACTGCACTTCTTCAACCCGGCACCCGTGATGCGCCTCGTCGAGGTGATCGGCTCCCTGGAGACCGCCCCCGAGCACGTCGCCACCGCCCGCGAGCTCTGCCGCACGCTCGGCAAGCATCCGGTGCGCTGCATGGACCGGCCGGGCTTCATCGTCAACGCCTTGCTCTTCCCCTACCTCAACGGCGCGGTGCGGCTCGCCGAGAGCCACTACGCCACCGTCGACGACATCGACGCCGTCATGAAGCTGGGCTTCGGCTACCCGCTCGGCCCCTTCGAGCTCCTCGACGTCATCGGCCTCGACATCTCGCTGAGCATCCAGCACATCCTGCACGCCGCCGACGGCAACCCCGCGACCGCGCCCGCGCCCCTCATGGAGCACCTGGTCGCCGCGGGCCGGGCCGGGCGCAAGGCAGGGGCGGGGTTCCGGGTCCATGCGTGAGGGGCCGACCGCCGAGGGCGTGAGGGAAGGGAATCGGATGAACGACGACATGAGCACCAACATAAGAACCGAGACGGGCCCTGAAACGAGCCCTGAAACGGGCACTGGGGGGTTGGGCGTCGAGACAGGCGCCGAGCACGGGCGGGACCACCGCAGGGCCCTCCGCAGGGCCGAGATCGAGGTCGGCGTCGACGCCATCGCGCGGGCCATGCTGGCCGAGCTCACCGGATGGCCCGACCTGGATCCCTTCGTCCGTGGGCTCTGCGCGGCCCCCGAAGCGGGACAGCCGCTGCGGGAAGGCGCGAGCCGATGAGCACCTCGACACCGGTGGCCGCGAAGACGGTCCGGGAAGCGGCGGAGGCGGCCCGGGTCGCCGCGGCCCGGCTTGCCGCCACGACGGGGGCCGAGCGTGACTCCGCGCTCCGCGCGATCGCGGGGGCCCTCACCGACCGGGCACCGGAGATCCTGGCCGCGAACAAGCGGGACATGGACGACGCTCGCGCGGCCGGGCGCCCGCAGGCGGTGCTCGACCGGCTCGCCGTCTCCGACTGTCAGCTCGCCGGCCTCACGGACATGACGCGTGGCGTGGCCGCCATGGCCGACCCCGTCGGAACGGTCACCAGTGGCTCCGTCCTGCCCAACGGCCTGGAGGTCCGCCAGATCAGGGTGCCCCTCGGTGTCGTCGGCATGATCTACGAGGGCCGGCCCAACGTCACCGTCGACGCGGCCGTGCTCTGCGTCAAGAGCGGCAACGCGGCGCTGCTGCGCGGCTCCTCGGCCGCCCGGCACACCAATGCCGCGTTGATCGCCGTGATGCGGGACGCGGTGGCGGAGACGGCGCTGCCGGCCGACGCGATCCAGGGAGTACCCGGCGACACGCACGCCTCCGTGACGGAACTCATGGCGCTGCGCGGGTTGGTGGACGTACTGATACCGCGGGGCGGCCGGGAGCTGATCGAGACCACCGTGCGTGAGGCGGCGGTCCCGGTGATCGAGACGGGCGTGGGGAACTGCCACGTCTACGTAGACGAACACACCGACATGGAACGGGCGTTGAGCATCCTGATCAACGCCAAGACGCAACGTCCGTCCGTCTGTAACGCGGCGGAGACGCTGCTCGTGCACGAGGCCGTGGCGCCCGCGTTCCTGCCGCGCGCGCTCGCGGAGCTCGCCCGGCACGGGGTCACCGTGCACGGTGACGCCCGCGTCCTCGCCGCGGCGTCCGCTGTTCCGTCCGCTGCGGGCGAGCCGGTGGTCGTCGCGGCCACGGAGGAGGACTGGGACCGCGAGTACCTCGCGGCGGACATCGCGGTCGCCGTGGTCGACTCGCTGGACTCGGCGGTCGAGCACATCCGCCGCCACGGCACCGGGCACACCGAGGCGATCGTCACCGAATCCCAGTCCGCGGCCCGCAGGTTCGTCCTCGCCCTGGACACGGCGGTCGTCGCCGTCAACGCGTCGACGAGGTTCGCGGACGGCGGCGAGCTGGGCCTCGGCACCGAACTCGGCATCTCCACGCAGAAGTTGCACGCGCGCGGGCCGATGGGCGTTATCGCGCTGACGACCACGAAATACGTCCTGGTGGGCGACGGTCAGATCCGGTAGTTCAAGGAGGAACGGGCCATGCATGTACGCATCATCACCGCCACGGAACCTTCCGGAAGGTTCCTGTACGAGGACAGCCGTCCAAGGGACCGCTTCCCCCGCACCGCCGCCCCCGTGCCACCCTGGCTCGGCCTCGCAGGAGCGGAGGACGATTCGACGGAACCGCACATCGTGCGGGGCATCGACTGAGGGCTCACGCGAACCGCACACGGAAGGCGCCCACGCGAGACGCTCGCGCGGGCGTCTTCTGGCGACGGGTCACGCACACCTCAGCGCATCGCTTCCGTCGCCGGTCCGGCGGCCGGCTGCACCCGGATGGTGATGCGTCGTGGTGCGGGCGCCGGGGGTTGCCGCGGCACGGTCGAGGGGCCCGGACCGCCGCACCTGTGCCGCCTTGGCTCGGCCTGGCAGGTGCGGAGGATGATCCGGCGGAGCCGCGCATCGTGGGGGGCTTCGACTGAGGGGCCATGTGAGCCGCACATCGAAAGGCGCCCACGCGAGAGGAGCGTGCGGGGGTGATGTGTCGTGGTGCGGGCGCCGGGGGGTGCCGCGGCACGGCCGATGGGCCCGGACCGTCGCTCCCGTGCCGCCCTGGCACTCGCGGAGCACGATCCGGCGGAGCCGCGCATCGTGCGGGCTTCGAGTGAGGGACCATGCGAGCCGTACCGAAAGGCGCCCACGCGAGAGGGTCGCGCGGGGTGATGCGTCGTGGTGCGGGCGCCGGGGGTTGCCGCGGCACGGTCGAGCGGCCCGGACCGCCGTACCCGTGCCGCCCTGGGTCGGCCTGGCAGGCGCGGTGGATGATCCGGCGGAGCCGCGCATCGTGGGGGGCTTCGACTGAGGGTCCATGTGAGACGCACACCGAAAGGCGCCCACGCGAGGGGATCGCGCGGGGGTGATGCGTTGTGGTGCCGGCCCCGGGGGCTGCCGCGGCACGGCCGAGAGGCACGGACCGCCCTGGCTCGGCCTTGGAGGAGCGGAGGACGATCCGGCGGAGCCGCGCATCGTGCGGGGCGTCGACTGAGGGATCACGCGAGCCGTACACCGAAAGGCGCCCGCGCGAGAGGATCGCGCGGGCGCCTTTCAACTACGGCGTCACGTACACCTCAGCGCATCGCCTCCGTCGCCATCCCGGCAGCCGGTCGCACCCGGATGGTGATGCGTCGTGGTGCCGGCGCCGGGGACTGCCGTGGCACGGTCGAGGGGCCCGGGAGGAGTAGGACGAGGTCGTCCAGGCTGACCAGTTCGGTGTCCGAGTGGCCCAGCAGGGGCGGGAGTTCACGTGCGTCCAGGTTGACGAGGCCCCGCGCGACGACCTGTCCGGCCGGGGAGATCAGCTCCACGGGATCGCCCGCGGCGAAGTCGCCGTCGGCGTACGTCACGCCGGTGGCCAGGACAGGGCCCGCCCGGCCCGCGAGAGCCCTGGCGGCGGCCGCGTGCAGGTGCAGCGCCCCGCAGGGGCTGCTCGCGTGCTCCAGCCACAGGAGATGGTCGGCGGCGCGTGCGCCCGTGCGGTGGAAGTAGGTGCCCGTGTCCCGGCCTGCCAGCGCGTCCGTCGCGTGCCGGGCGGCGGTGAGGACGACCGGGATGCCCGCGTCGGTGGCGATGCGCGCGGCCTCCACCTTGGTGACCATGCCGCCGGTGCCGACGCCCGCGCTGCCGGTGCTGCCGATCTCCACGCCCGCCAGATCGCCGGGGCCACGGATCTCGCTGATGCGGCGCGACCCCGGCCGGTCCGGAACGCCGTCGTACAGGCCGTCCACGTCGGACAGCAGGATGAGCGCGTCGGCCCGCACCAGATGGGCGACGAGCGCCGCGAGCCGGTCGTTGTCGCCGAACTTGATCTCCGCGGTGGCCACGGTGTCGTTCTCGTTCACCACCGGCAGCGCGCCCATGGCGAGCACCTGCTCCAGCGTGCGGTACGCGTTGCGGTAGTGCGCCCGGCGGCTGACGTCCTCCGCGGTGAGCAGCACCTGCCCGACCCGCACCCCGTAGCGCGCGAAGGAGGCGGTGTACCGGGCGACGAGCAGCCCCTGCCCCACGCAGGCGGCGGCCTGCTGCCGCGCCAGGTCGTGCGGGCGGGCCGCGAGGCCCAGCGGTGCGAGGCCGGCCGCGATGGCACCGGAGGAGACGAGCACGACCTCGACGCCCGCCGCCTTCGCACGCGCAAGCACATCCACGAGTGCGTCGACGCGATCGGAGTCGAGCCCTCCGGCAGCGGTGGTGAGCGAGGACGAGCCGACCTTGACCACGATGCGGCGGGCGGCGAGCACGTCGGCCCTCGGACCGTGGGTTCTCGGCCCGTCGGTTCTCGGGCCGTCGGTTCTCGGGCCGTCGGTCCTCGGCCCGTGGGCCGAGCCCGTCACCGGCTCGCCGCAGTCGACATGCCACTGCCCCAGGAGAGTCCGTGCGCCCCCTCGCGCAGCAGCGCGTGCACCGTCTCCACCACCAGGACCGGCTGCTCGTACGGAAGGTCGTGGCCGTGGCCCGGCACCGTCTGCAGGGTCGCGCCCGGTATCTCGGAGGCGAGGGCCCGCGCCTGTTCGGGCGGTGTGTAGCGGTCGAGTTCGCCCACCAGGACCCGGGTGGGGACGTTGCCGAGCGCACGGATGCGGCCCGCGCAGTCATGCGAGGTCAGGGCCGAGTAGAACTCGGCGATCGCCAGGACCGGCACGTCACGGAAGGCGCGCGCGTTGGCGCGGACCGCCTCGGTGGTGGGCCCGGGGCCGAAGACCGCACGCCACAGCGGCGCCGTGGTCGGGTGGGAGAGCGGGCCGGTCAGGAGGCGGTGGGCGGTGCGCGCCGCGCGGGGCGAGCGCAGCAGACGGTCGGCGACTTTCCGCTGGGTCCGTGCGCGCCGCCGGGACCCGGGCGCGCCCGTCGGTCCAGGACGGTCGTTCAGGGCGCTCAGCGTCGCGCCGACCTCGTTGAGCGAGGTGGAGATCAGGCCCACGCCCACCACGTCCGTGCCGAACAGGCCGGGCCGCCGCGCGGCGAGTTCCTGGATGGCCATGCCTCCCATGGAGTGGCCGACCAGGATCACGGGCCTGCCGTCACGCGCCGCGTCGGCCAAGACCAGGGCCAGGTCGGCGCAGAGCAGCTCCATGTCGAGGACGGCGCTGCCCCGCGTCGAACGGCCGTGCCCGCGCTGGTCGAAGCTGATGGCCCGCAGGGCGGGAAAGCCGGGGCGCGGCCGGGTCAGCGCGTCGATGTGCGGACGCCAGTCGAGGGCGGACATCGTCCAGCCGTGACAGAGGATCACGCTGAGCGGAGCATCGGGATCACCGTGCGTGGAAACGGCGAGCTCGGCCCCGTCAGGCGTACCCAGCACATGAACCTGATGACGCGGCTCGACCGCAGCGGCGGTACTCATGACGCCTTCCTGTGCTCGGCGGGGAGCGCCGGGGCCGGTTCGGCGGGGAGCGGCGCGGCCGAGGCGTCGTAGCCGCAGGCCGAGGCGAACTCGGCTGTGCGCCAGGCGTGCTGGACCTGGCCGAAGGTCATGCCGAGCGCCGTGGCGATACGCGTCTGGCCCCACCCCCGGCGGCGCAGGAACCACACGTAGGCCGAGCGCTCCTGGGGGCGGGGCTTGCTGCGCCTGCCGCCGCTCTCCAGGAACTGGTGGAGATCGCCGCTGAGCGCGTGGACCGTGCCGGCCACACGCCGCAGCTCCCGGCGCTCCCGGACGGTGAGCCCGCCCCATATGCCGGCGCTCTCCTCGTGCGCGAGCGCCTCGCCCAGGCAGTCGGCGACCACCGGGCAGCTCGCGCAGAGCCGTTTGGCGGCCGCCTCCGCCTCCGTGTCGTCCGGGCTCCGCCCCGAGGGGAAGAAGGTGTCCGGATCACAGTCACGGCAGGCCGCCCGCTCCACCCAGGGTGCCCCGAGCGTGTGCTGATTCGCTGGTGCGTACATGTCGGTCGGCCCTTCCCTCGCTTCATCGCGGCCCCGAACCGATGCGGAACCGCCCCCTCAATGACCTGAAGACGACCATGGCGAGCGGCGGCGCCCACGGCGTGCCGAAGTCGTGGTGATGCCGTCCCACTGGTGTCGAGAATAAAGTCAACACCCAATGATTTCAATGGGTGTTGAGCTCAATCCGAATGGCCGGAAGGCGGCGCCACGGACCCGTGGTGCCTGCATGAACCGGCCCCGTCGTCCGCGCCGGCAGGTGATGTCCCAGGTGAGCGGCCCCGGCCTGCCGGGGCGCAGGCACTGTGACCACGAGGTGGTCACGCGGCGCCCATTCTGTGGATTCCTCGCGTGTTGAAATCAAGTCTTGCTGGAGCCAACTCGCTTGGCGTACGGTCCCCATGGCTCAAACCACACGGATCCGCATCGGGTCCCGGGGGAGTGCCGACGGACGTGCCCTGGCTGTGCCCCGGCACCGGCCGACGCACCCCCCAGCACCAGGCAGCCCAGATCCACGCTCTTGAACGCCACGCGTCATCGAGCTCGACGTTCTTCATCCGCGCTGTACGGCGCTCCCAACGGGGGGAGCACGGTCAACACCTGAAGGGGTGTTTTACGTGCATTTACTGCCATTGCGAGAGCTGACGAACGGACCGGCGGCCGCCATCCCCACAGATGTCACGGCGCCCCATGCCGCTCGAAGCCCGGGCTCGCGTTCAGTTCGCCACTGTCCGAGCGTCTTGGAGGTTCCCATGCCGGTCGTCAGCGCACCTGTCGTAGCCCTTCCCCGCCATCAGGTCGACACCGATGAACTCCTCAGCGTGCTGAGCGAGTTGTACGTCGACCACCCGAGGCTCGAAGCCATCCACACGGCCATCCGTGCCACGTCCGTACGGTCACGCTGGTACACCCGCCCGCTGGCCGAGCAGTTCAGTACCGACGTGCCCGTCGTGGAGCGGATGCGCACCCACCTGCGCGACTCCCTCGACCTGGCGGAGAACGCCGCCCGGGGGGCGCTGTTCGAGTCGGGCCTCGAGCCCGGCGACATCACCAACCTGGTGGTGACGAGCGCCACCGGACACACCATGCCCGGCCTCGACATCCACCTGATGGAGCGGCTCGCCCTGCCCTGCTCGGTCCGCCGGCTCCCGGTGACCCAACTCGGCTGCGGGGGAGGGGCGTTCGCCCTCACCCGGGCCAGGGATCTGGTCGCCGCGCGGCCCGACGCGACGGTGCTGGTCGTCTGCGCCGATGTCTACAGCCACTATCTGCACCCGGCCGACACCGGCATGGACGGCATGATCTTCAAGGGGCTCATCGGCGACGCCGCGGGCGCCTGCGTGGTGCGCGCGGGGTCGGACGGCCCGCACATGGAGCTCAACGAGCCCTGGGAGTACCTGCTCCCCGGCAGCCGCGACATCGTGGGGAGCTACGTCGACTCCGACGGGCTGCACGCGCACAACGCCCCACGGCTGCTGCGGGCGGTGCAGGACATCGCGCCGCGCCTCAGGGAGTGGCTCGAGCGAACGGCGCCACACGGTGCGGACGCGCGGCCGGGGTTCGTCGTCTCGCACTCCGGCAGCCCGAAGATCCTGGACGCCGTGATGGCGGGCCTCGGCTGCC
Organism: Streptomyces sp. NPDC051214; assembly: GCF_040682375.1. Taxonomy (NCBI): domain Bacteria; kingdom Bacillati; phylum Actinomycetota; class Actinomycetes; order Kitasatosporales; family Streptomycetaceae; genus Streptomyces; species Streptomyces sp. NPDC051214. The sequence continues at coordinate 991,096 of NZ_JBFBAT010000001.1, read as the reverse complement.
CGCCGGAGATGGTGGACCTGTCCAGGGACTCCCTGCGCGAGCTCGGCAACGTCGGCTCGGCCTCGGTCCTCGACGTACTGGAAAGGACCTTTGCCAAGCCGCCGGGCGACGGTGACGAGGGGCTGCTGCTCGCGCTCGGCCCCGGCATCTCGCTCATCGCCTCGAAGATCACCTGGCGGGCCTGACGCGGGATACGTCAACTGCCCTCGGGGGAGGAACAGTTGGCAGGCCGGGGGATTCCCTTCGGGGGGTTCCCCGGCCTCCGTCCCGATGACTCGGGTCAGGCCTCGGGCTCGGCGGGCCGGTTCAGTCCTGGTCCTCGGGGCTGATGTCCGCGAGGTCCGGGACATTCGGGAGGTCCAGCGAGGCGAGCCGCAGGTTCAGGGTGGGTGTCACCCAGCGGATGATGTCCTCGAAGTCCATCGAGGCCAGGGGTTCGACCTTGAGGACGTAGCGGATGATGGCGACGCCCGCCAGGTGGGACGAGGCGAGGGCCGAGACGATGGACGCGTCCGGGTGGTCCTTGAAGACCATCTGCCCGGCCCAGTTCTTGATGCTTGTCTCGATCCGGTCCCGCAGGAGATCGGAGGTGGCGCTGTCGGCGAGCCCCGCGCGGTAGATGGCGGTCATCGCGTACCGCGTGTCCTCGTGCTCCCAGAAGTTCAGGTACGTCCGGGCCAGCCACGCGGCGGTCCGGGTCGAACCGTCGGGCTGGGGCGCGTCGAACTCGTCGAAGGCGGCGGAGACGCTCAGCCGGGACTCGACCGCCGCGCGGAAGACCCCTTCCTTGTTGCTGAAGAAGTGATGCACGAGCGCCGGGTCCACCTGTGCTGCCTCGGCGATGGAGCGGATGGTCGTGCTCGTGTAGCCGCGGTCCGCGAAGAGATGGAGCGCGGCCACCAGGATCTGCTCGCGCGTGCCGCTGTCGCCGGGCCGTCGGCCACTGCGTGCGCGCAACGGCCTCGGCTTCTTGCCGGGCGGCTTCTGAGGGGACGTGGACTGTCGGGCGGACGTCGCTGGTCCGTCCGTGCGCCTGGGTGTCATGGAATCACTGCACTTCGGGGGGTGTCAGAGCGGCTAATTCATTGCTTAGTGAAAACATCCTAACAGGCGCTAACCGAGGACTCCAGAGGCGTGCGTCGATCTTGGCGCGGAGTCGTGCCCCGTACCGGCGGGCCGGCCCCGGGCGGCTGCCGGCGGGCGGTTCACCGGGAGTTGGCGGGTCCCATCAGGGTCCGGCGCAGCCCCGGGGCGAGCGTTTCGATCACCGTTTCGAGGTCGGCGGAGGCGACGGCCTCGACCCCGATCAGGTGCCGGACGATCGCGGTGCCGCCGAGCTGGGCGCCGAAGAGCGCGGTGCGCAGATCCGCGTCCGGGCCGGGCAGCCGGTGGTCGACCTGGCCGTTGAGGGACTCCGATATGCAGGTGCGCAGGACCGCGGAGGCGTCCCGGTCGGAGAGGGCGATGCGGTAGACCTCCACCAGCGGGGACTCCTCGTCGCCGGGCTCCCACAGGGGCAGGTAGCTGCGGGCGAGGCGGGTCGGCAGATCGTCGTCGATGCCCACCGCGACCTCGGGCGCGAGCAGCCCGGCCACCTTGAAGGTCCGCCGGAGCAGGGCGGCGAAGACCTCGGCCTTGTCGGCGAACAGCGCGCGGGCGAGCTCCGGTTCGAGGCCCGCCTGGTCGGCGAGGTCGTCCAGGCTCGTCTGGCGGTAGCCGCGCTCGACGAAGAGTGTGCGGGCCGCGGAGACCAGGGCCTGGGCGGCCTCGGTCCGCTGGGTGTCCACGAGACTCTCGGTGGTGGTGGTCATGGTGCATCTCCCGTTGGTGTGTGGCATGGCGACGCTGTGCCGATGGCGTCGTCAAGGGGAGCGCCGTGTGACGAGACCCGTGCTTGACGGCCGCCGGGTGCGGGTGTTCCCCCGCTGAATTATTTCACGATGCAGTGAACTCTACTGGCGTTGAATTCGTCAAGTGACCGAGATGTGCGCGGTGTTGTGCGCTTCGGCGGTCAACGTCGGCGCGGCGGTGGGGGCTTGGCGGGCGAGCGCGTGTGTGCGAAACTCCACAAGCGATGAGTTCATCGTTTGTGGAGTTGTGGGCTCCCGCAACCACCCGGACAGCACGGGCAGTCGACGCCCGTGGGAGCGCCCCCAGTGGAACCGCGGTTCGCACCGCGCCGAGGAGGAATCGTGCAGTCGATCGGCATCGTCGGAGTGGGGTCCTACCTGCCCGAGACCGTCATCACCAACGAGGAGATCGGGCGCGGCGCGGGCGTGAGCGACGAGTGGATCGTCCGCAAGACCGGCATCCGCGAACGGCGCAGGGCCGCGGCCCACGAAGCCACGTCCGACCTGGCCGCCGCGGCGGCACAACACGCGCTTGCCAGGGCAGGTTTGACGGCGGATCAGCTCGCGTACGTCGTGGTCGCCACCTCGACCCCGGACCATCCGCAGCCCGCCACGGCCGCCCTCGTGCAGAACCTGATCGGCGCGACCCGGGCCGCCGCCTTCGATGTCAACTCCGTGTGCAGCGGCTACGTCTACGCGCTCAAGGCCGTCGAACGGATGCTGGCCGGCGCGCCCGCCGACGAGCCGCGCCACGGCCTGGTCATCGGCGCCGACATCTACTCCCGCATCCTCGACTACGCCGACCGGCGGACCGCCGTGCTCTTCGGGGACGGCGCGGGGGCCACGGTCCTGGGCCCGGTGGCGCCCGGCCTCGGCCTGCACAGGATCTCCCTGACCTCGCGCGGTGACGCACACCGGCTGATCGGCGTCGCCGCGGGCGGCAGCCGTCACCCGGCCTCGCCGGCCACCGTGACCGAGGGCGGCCACTACTTCCGGATGGACGGCCGCGGCGTACGCGACTTCATCCAGCGCACGCTGCCGGACGAGATCGGCGGGCTGCTGCGACGCGCCGGCGTCCCCGCCACCGCCGTACGCCACTTCGTCCCGCACCAGGCCAACGGCATCATGCTCGCCGACCTCTGGCCCGGACTCGGCATGGACCGCGCCGCACTGCACCTCACCCTGGAGCGGTACGCCAACACCGGGGCCGCATCGGTGCCGATCACCCTGGCCGAGATGGACCGCGCGGGAGCGGCGGCACCCGGCGACCCGGTCGTGCTCGCCGCGTTCGGCGGCGGCATGAGCCTCGGGACCGCGCTCCTGACGTGGAGCATGTCGCCGCAGGCCAACGCCCGTACCACGCGCCGGAGTTCAGCGGTGGCCGACGCCCTGTGCAACGTCCCCGACCTGCTCGCGGCGGGCGGACCCGCGCCGCTGGCGTCATGAGCGCGCCGAGCGGGTGGGCCGGCGGAACGCCCTCCACGGGCCCCGCGCCGGACCCCGACACCCTCACTCCGGACGCCTTCGCCCCGGACGCCCGTGGCCGCGTGGCCCGGCTGCGCGCCATCCGCGAACTCGCCGAGAACGGCCCCTCCGAGAAGGCCACCGCCGCCCAGCACGCCAAGGGCAAGCTCACCGCGCGCGAACGCATCGCGCTGCTGCTCGACGACGCCACCTTCCAGGAGGTCGAGCCGCTGCGGCGGCACCGCGCGCAGGGCTTCGGCCTGGAGGAGAAGCGGCCCTACACGGACGGCGTGGTCACCGGCTGGGGCACCGTGCACGGCAGGACCGTGTTCGTGTACGCCCACGACTTCCGCATCTTCGGCGGCGCGCTCGGCGAGGCGCACGCCGCGAAGATCCACCGCATCATGGACATGGCCATCGCCGCGGGAGCACCGCTCGTCTCGCTCAACGACGGGGCGGGCGCCCGCATCCAGGAGGGCGTCACCGCGCTGGCCGGCTACGGCGGGATCTTCACCCGCAACGCCCGCGCCTCCGGTGTGATCCCGCAGATCAGCGTGATGCTCGGGCCCTGCGCGGGCGGCGCGGCCTACAGCCCCGCGCTCACGGACTTCGTGTTCATGGTGCGCGAGACCTCGCAGATGTTCATCACAGGACCCGACGTCGTGCAGGCCGTCACCGGGGAACAGGTGACGCACAACGGCCTGGGCGGCGCCGACGTGCACGCCACCGTCTCGGGCGTCGCGCACTTCGCGTACGACGACGAGCACAGCTGCCTGGAGGACGTCCGCTACCTCCTCTCGCTGCTGCCCCAGAACAACCGCGAGACCGCGCCCGCCGTGGCACCCGACGACCCCGAGGACCGGCTGTGCGACGCGCTCACCGACCTGGTGCCGGTCGACGGGAACCGCCCCTACGACATGCGCCGCGTCATCGAGGAGATCGTCGACGACGGAGAGTTCCTCGAGGTGCACGAGCGCTGGGCGACGAACGTCGTCGTCGCGTTCGCGCGGCTCGGCGGGCAGGTCGTGGGCATCGTCGCCAACCAGCCGCAGTCCCTCGCCGGCGTCCTGGACATCGACGCGAGCGACAAGGCGGGGCGCTTCGTGCAGCTCTGCGACGCCTTCAACATCCCGCTGGTCACCCTGCTCGACGTACCGGGTTTCCTGCCCGGCGTCGACCAGGAGCACGGCGGCATCATCCGGCACGGGGCCAAGCTCCTCTACGCGTACTGCAACGCGACCGTCCCGCGGATCTCGCTCGTCCTGCGCAAGGCGTACGGCGGCGCGTACATCGTCATGGACTCCCGCTCCGTGGGCGCGGACCTCTCGTACGCCTGGCCCACCAACGAGATCGCGGTGATGGGCGCGGAAGGCGCCGCGAACGTGATCTTCCGGCGCCGGATCCAGGCGGCCGACGACCCCGACGCGATGCGCGAGCAGATGGTCAAGGAGTACAAGGCCGAGCTCATGCACCCCTACTACGCCGCCGAACGCGGACTCCTCGACGACGTGATCGACCCCGCCGACACCCGCCGGGTCCTCGTCGGCGCCCTGCGCATGCTGCGGACCAAGCACGCGGAGCTCGCGGCACGCAAGCACGGCAACCCGCCGCAGTAGGCGGCAGCCCACCCCGCCCGTCCGACTTCGCTGGAGGAACACACATGACCACCGCGACTCCCGCACAGCCCCTCGTTCGTGTCGTCAGGGGCGGCAGCGTCCTGGACGAGGAACTCGCCGCCCTGACGGCGGTGCTCCTTTCCCGCGCCGCGGCGGCGGGCCCCCAGGACGGCGCCGAGCCCGCCACGCAGTCCGTGTCCGTGGTCCCGCTGTGGGAGCGCCCCGGCCCGCAGTCCCCCTACCGCTCCCCGCTCAGCTGGCGCAACTAGGTCTCGAAGAACCCTAGTTGGCCCAGAGGGCGGTGAGCAGGGAAGGCGCGACCAGCTTCGCCAGCGCCTGCACGGGCAGATCGGCGATCGGCTGCAGCCGCAGCAGATAGCGGGCGAACGCCACACCGAGCAATTGCGCCGCGACCAGACTCGTGTTGGACGCGGCGCGCTCGGCGCCGAGCACGCCCGTCAGGCTGCTGGTGAACTGCTGGTGCAGGATGCGCCGCAGCCGCTCGGCCGCCCGCTCGTTGGTCGCGGCGGACCGCAGGAGCAGCCGCAGGGAGCCCTCGTCCGTGTCGTTCTCCCACGGGGCGAGGAAATAGGTGACCAGGACGTACGGCAGCTGCTCCGGAGGCGTGCCGGTCAGGTCGGGGAGGCCCAGGTCGACGTCGAGAGCGGCGTCGAAGAGCTGGTCCTTGGTCCCGAAGTACCGCATGACCATCGAGGGGTCTATCGAAGCGGTGGCCGCGATGGCGCGGATGGTGGCCCGCTGATAGCCGTCGGCGGCGAAGTGCAGCCGGGCGGCGTACAGGATCGCCGCGCGCGTGCGGTGCGAACGTGTGGTCCCGCTGTGGTCCACGGCATCCCCTTTCTTGACCGGCCGGAAGCGGTGGTGGTGCGGTGCCGGCCGGGCGCGCGGCTTCAGCGGCGCGCACCCGGCCCTCGGTGCGGGAGAGGAGCCCGGGGCGTCTACGCCTCGGGCCGCGAGGACAGGCTTTCCGCGTCGGCCTGAGCAACCGCCTGAGCACCCGTCTGAGCGCCCGCCTGAACGCCCGCCTGGTCGCCCGCCCGGCCGTCCGCGTGGGCTTCCGGCGCGGGAGCCGGAGCGGTTCGCGGCGGTCGCGCGGTCGGCGTCTCGTGCGTACGGCGGCTCGGTGCCGGCCCCTGGACCCCGCACCACCGGTGCAGTGCCTCGCTCACCCGGTCCTCGTCCGCGCCGCGCTCCTCCGGTCCGGCCACCCAGGCCGCGTACCCGTCGGGGCGGACCAACAGGAGCTCCACGCCCGCGAGTCCGGGCAGCGGACCGGCCACCCGGACCGGGCTCACCCGCGAGCCCCAGTCCTCGGCGAGCTTCGCCGCCGCCCCGTCGGCGGACAGGTCGACGAGCAGGAAACGGCCGTCACGCATCAGCTCGTACAGCCGCACCGGCGGCGCGTCGGGCCGCGGCACGCGCAGGTCGGGGACCCGCTGTCCGGCCCGGATCGGGAGGCCGCCGCCACGGCTGCCGCGCGGCGCGTAGCCGGCGCGCAGCCCGCTGATCGCCTCCCCCGCCACCCGCCTCGGCCCGCTGTGCGAAAGGAGCCGCGCGAGCACGGTGCGCCGCACCGTGTTGAGCACGGGGGAGGGGTTCGTGGCCAGGCGCGTCGCCCGGTCCGTGGCGCGCAGGATCTGCTCGGCGTGCGGGCGGCGCTCGGCCTCGTAGGAGTCGAGCAGGCCCGACGGCGCCCAGCCCTGCACCTCGGCGGCGAGCTTCCAGCCGAGGTTGACCGCGTCCTGGATGCCGAGGTTGATGCCCTGTCCGCCCAGCGGCGAATGCAGATGGGCCGCGTCCCCGGCCAGCAGGACCCGCCCCGTGCGGTACTGGTCGGCGATCCGCTGGTGGATCTTGAACCGGGCGAGCCAGGTCGGCTCGTAGGGCTCCGGGTCGAATCCGAGCGCCTCGGTCAGGAGTCCGCGCAGCTCGTCGAGGGTCACCGGGTCACGCGTCCACGGCCGGTCCCGGTGGGCCACCGCGAGACGGTACAGACCGTCGCCGTACGGCACCGAGAGCACGATCCCGCCCCCGCCGTTGCGCAGGAGCACGGCCTCCGGCGGCGGCTTGCGCAGCCGCACGTCGGCGAGGATCGGCGCGATGTCGTACGTCCGTCCCCGGAAGGCGATGCCCGCGAGTTCGCGTACGACGCTGTGGGCGCCGTCGCAGCCGACGACGAAGTCGGCGCTCTCCTCCCACTCCCCGGCGGGCGAACGCACCTGGAGGGTCACGCCCTTGCCGTCCTGGCCGAGGCCGAACACCTCGGCGTCCCGCTCGATGGTGACGCCGAGGTCGATCGCGCGCTGCTGGAGCACCGACTCGGTCCGGCTCTGCGGGATGACGTTGAGGTAGGGGAAGCGGGTGTCGAGCTCGGCGAAGTCGACGACCGCGCCGCGCGCCGGGACCATGCGGCGCACGGGCCGGCCGAGGGCCACCAGGTCGTCGGCGTGGCCGCGCAGGTCGAGGACTTCCATGGTCCTGCTGTAGAGGCCCATCGCGCGGGACTGCGCGGAGGGCGCGGTGCGGCGCTCCAGGACCGTGCAGGAGATCCCGGCGGCGGCCAGTTCGCAGGCCAGGGCGAGACCGGTGGGCCCGGCCCCGACGACGATGACGGACTGCTGAGGGGCGCTGGTGGCCACGGGGTCCTCCTTGGACTCGTACGGCTGTGGCGATGGCTGTGGCTGTTCGGTGGCTGGTGCGTGCGTGGTTCAGGGGGCGGTGGCGCCGGACCGCACGGGCCGGCCGGGTGCGGGCGTCGCGGTCCGCGGCAGCCCGAGGCGCGCGGCCCAGGTGCCCGCGCCGAGCACGAGCGCCCCGAGCAACAGCCAGCCCACCGGCCCCTGCTGGACCACGAGGAAGGTGATGACGAGCGGCCCGTACGTGTTGCGCGCGGCGTTGCCGAGGCTGAAGAACGCCAGATAGACCTGGCGCCGGTCCTCGGGCGCGAGGTCGTAGGAGATCGCCCAGGCCCCCGCCTGCTGGTGCATCTCCGCGAACGCCTGGAAGCCGACCGCCGCGAGGATCAGTGTCACGGCCGCCCAGACGGGCACCGCACCGCTGACCGCCAGGACGGCGCAGCACACGGCGAGCAGCAGGCCGCCCCGCCGCAGGGCACGCCCGCCGTCCGCCGCGCTCTGCGTGCCCCGGGTGGCGCGGACCTGGAAGAGCACGACGACGACGGTGTTGAGGACGAGCGTCCAGGCGATGGTGCCCCGCGGGATGTCGTCATGGGCGAGCACCCAGAGCGGCACGCCCGTGGTCAGTACGGTGACATGCAGGCTGACCAGGGAGTTCAACGAGGTCAGCGCGCTGAACCTGCGGTCCTTCAGGACGCTGAGGCGCTGCCGCCAGGGGAGCGGCCTGCCGCCGCCCGCGTCATGGCGGGGCGTCCGCAGCCGCAGGACCAGGGCCGCGGCGAGCACGAAGGAGAAGCTGTTGGCGTAGACGGTGCTCACGTACGCCGTGTCGCTCTCCCGCAGCAGCGCGGCGCCGGCCACCAGACCGCCCAGGGCGAGCCCCAGATTCTGCAGCGAGCGCGCGCGTCCCATGGCGCGGACCCGCTCCTCCTTGCCCACCGCCGCCCCGAAGAGCCCCTGCACGAGCGGCGAGGCCCCGCGGTCGGCGACCGCGAGGACGGAGACCACCACGAGGAACGCCCAGAAGTCCGAGGCCAGCGGGTAACAGAGGAGCAGCGCCGCCCGACCCAGATGCGCGGCGACCAGCATGCGGTGCGGGCCGACGCGGTCGGCGAGGACCCCGATCGGCACGAGGGACAGGAACGACAGGGCTCCGGCGACGGACAGGCCGATGCCGACCTGGCTCGTCCCCAGGTCCAGATACCGCGTGAAGAAGATGACGGAGACGGCCATGTAGAGGCCGCTCCCGAGGGCGTCGACGAACACGGCGGCGAGCAGGCTGCCCGCCGCACCGGGCAGCCTGAGCCGCCGTCCGTCGCGCGTGTGCTCCGTCGGACCTGTCATGTCGCCCTCGCCCCCGTCTCTTTCCGCTGCCTCGCCCCGGTGCCGCTGCGCTCAGTAGTAGTCGCGCATCAACTCGTCGACCCACGAGGGCTGTTCGATGTCGCCCTGCGGTGCGAACTGCGTCATGTACGGCTTGATGTCGAGGACCGGTGTGCCGTCCACCGCGTCGAGCCCCAGGACGTGCAGGTCGAGGCCGTCCGTCTTGATGAGCCTGCAGCGCGATACGCCGACCCGGTTCGGGCGGTTCTTGCCGCGCTGCGCGAAGACGCCGGTCAGCGGCCAGTCGGGGTTGCCGCGGGGGTGGCGGGCCCCGCGCTCCACCTTCTCGGGCGGCACCCGGTGGAAGTGGAAGACGACTTCGAGGTGCGAGAAGGAGTCCAGGCCGCGCAGGGCGTCCGGTCCGAAGCGCCCGGCGTCCAGCCGGATCACGGAGGCCACGGGCCCCCAGTGGTCGTCGACGACTTCCTTGCGGTCGTTGTGCACGGTGGCGATCGGCACGATGCCGGTCACCTCCCCGGGGCCGTCCTGGCCCAGGGTGTCGCCCTGCCAGACCTCGCCCCGCACCAGCAGCTCCCCGACCGTGGCGCGTCCCACCGTGAGGTAGACGTCGTCGCGGGGTACGTCGAGCAGCTCGCCGATGCGGTCCTGAAGCAGCCGCAGAAGACTGCCCACCTGTGCCCGGCCGTAGCTCTCCTTGCAGACGACGAAGCCCACCGGCGCCGGATTCCCCGGGCCCTGCCACTGCGGCCGGTGGAAGGAGCCGGGCTCCACCCGCTGCCACCAGAGCCAGCAGTGGCCCGCCGGAATGCCGAGCAACTCCGTGACGGAGGACGCAAGTTGGGCGAGCACGGACTCGCCGGGGCTCGGCGCCGGCGAGTACAGCCTGATGACCGGCATCTCAGCGTGCCCCCCGCAGCGGCTTGACGCCGATCACCATGCAGGTGCGCACGGGGATGCGGAACTCGTCGCCGTCCTTGCGGATACCCAGGGCGTGCAGATGGCTGCTCGGGGCCTCGAAGAGCCGCTGCCGGATGGCCTGTTCGGCCTCCGCCCCCGACGAGGCGATCTCGCACCACCGCTTGATGGGTACGCCGGTGCGGCTCTCCGCGAGCGAGCCGCGGGCCACCGGCACGTTCAGACCGGCGTCCTGGAGGAAGCCGACCCACTCCGTGAGGGTGTAGCTGCGGTGGTGGGTCGGGTCGTGCAGCATCTCCAGCTCATGGTTGAGGGCGTCGATCTCCGGGTCGCGATGCCCTTCGAGGTCGATGACGGCGAGGCGCCCGCCGGGCCTCAGGAGCCGGGTCATCTCGCCCACCGCCGTCGGCATGTCGCGGAAGTGATGCGGGGCAAGACGCGACACGACGAGGTCGAACGAGGCGTCGGGGAAGGGGAGTTCCTCGGCGAAGGCCTCCGCGGACTCGACCGTCGCCGAGCGTTCCGCGGCGAGCTTGAGGAAGGACTCGAGCATGCTGGGCGCGGGGTCGACGCCCACCAGACGGGCCGGGCCCTCGTCGGCGAAGGAGAGCGCCAGGTGCCCGGCGCCGCAGGCGACATCGCAGATGTCCTTGCCGGTCTGCGGGCCGAGCGTCTCGTGCAGGGCCTCCATCGTCGGGCTCGACCGGTGCACCTCGCTGGTCGCGAAATTGTCGGCGATCTTGTCGAATCGCTGGCTGGAGAGCATGTTCTTGGCCTGCTTCCTCTCGTTCGTCGTCACCGGCCGGCGGCCAGCGCGGTCAGTGCCGAGACCGGGTCCGGCACCGGACCGGCCGCGCAGGGGTGCAGCGTGTGCCCGAGCCCCTTGAACAGATAGACGTGCACGTCGAGCGCGTGCCGCCCGATGAGCCTGGCGGCCGACCACTTGCCGTACATGTCGGGGGTGAGGGCCACGGGCGGCAGGCCGTCGTCGGCCTCGGCGACGTAGCCGATCAGGTCGAGGCTGCCGTAGACCAGGTCGAGGGTCTCGATCTGGCTGCTGAGGAAGGTGTCCTCCTCGAGGACCGTCCCGACCAGGACCACCCGGTCGGCCCGGCGCGGGTCGCCGGACGTGAGCATCCGCAGCACGGCCTGCCCGCCCAGCGAGAACCCGATCAGGGTGACCGGGCCCACCGCCAAGTGCTCGTGCGCGCGCAGGAGTTGACCGAGCCGGTCGGCGCAGGCCCGGGAGTCGGAGTCGTCGGCGGGCCGCCCGCGGTCCCTCTCGGGCATGTCACAGGTGAGGACCTGCGCCCCGTCCGCCACCAGACGGTGGGTCAGATCCCGCAGCAGGGCGTCGTCGCGCCCCTCGCCGTCGAGGGCGGACACACTGCCGGGCCCGGCGAGCAGCACGGTCGCGTGCGGCGGCCCTGCCGGGAACGACCGCCGGGTGCGATAGGCAGAGCCCGCGGGATCGATCCGCCACTGGGTACGTTCCTGTACGGCCACGGGATCACCGACGGCAGACGGCTTCGGCGAATCCGCCGACGCGCTGGTGGAAGTAGACACTGATGATCTCCTCGTGCAGCGCCTCGCCGTCCAGCGTGGGCACGACACTCTCCGCCGTGCCGGGCACCGGCTCCACGAGTCCGCGCTCCATCAGGTCGTCGAAGACCGCCGCGAACGGCTCGTCACGGAACAGCTCCACGCCGAACCGCCTCCTGAACCGCCCGGCGTCGATCGGCTGGTTCGCCTTGAAGGCGAAGCCGAGCACCATGCCGATGGCCTCGTGGCCCACCAGACGACGGCCGGAGGCGAGGGGCAACCCGGGTCCTTCCCGCAGCCGGCGGGCGTAGGAGGAGATGTCGGCGACGTTGTGGGTCTGCACGATCTCGTCGCCGTCGCCGGTCAGCCAGCCGTACGCGCCGGGGCCGATGGCGATCATCGAGTCGTGGCGCTGCCACTTGTTGCGGGAGACGCGGGGGATGTTCCCGTCGGGGTAGACGCCGGGGCGGTTCCACCAGCCGCAGGGGCTCGGGTGGTATCCGCCGTCCAGGAGCGTCTCGACGATGGCCTCGCGCATCTCGTACGTCTCGCCGAGGGCGGGGAAGCGGTGCTCGTCGTTCAGCCGCGCCTTGACGCTCTCGACGTTCCACAGGGCGCGGTTGCCGATGCCCATCTTCGCGCGGTCGGCGTTGCGCAGGCGGTAGATGGTGATGGTGGGTACGTCGAGGTCGACCAGGCGGCTGATGCCGTCGGCGACGGTGGCCACGCTCTGGTGCGGCAGACCGAACATCATGTCGACGTTGAACGGCCGTCCCGTCGCCCGCAGCTTCTCCACCGCGGTCAGTGACATGGCGGCGTCGTGGCCGCGCCCCGCGAAGGCGTTGACCTCGCTCTGCAGGGACTGGACGCCGACGCTGAAGCGGTTGAAGCCGATGGCGCAGGCCTCGGCGAGCTCGTCGTGCTGGAAGTTGTCCGGGTTGCCCTCCAGCGAGATCTCGCAGTCGTCGGAGAGCGTGTAGCGCGTGCGTATGTGCCGTACGAGGCGCGCGAGTTGCTCCGTGCCGAGCAGGGAGGCGGTCCCTCCGCCGAGGTACACGGACTCGATCCGGGCGTCGGACAGCCAGGGGGAGTGGGCCAGTTGGCGCTCCGACTCGTCCAGGAGCAGGTCGGTCCAGATGCGCGGCGCCTGCTCGCCCTCGGGCCCTTCGGGCACCTTGCGCTTGACGTAGTTGCAGAAGTGACAGATGTACGCGCACAGCGGCACATGGAAGTAGAGATGCGCCGGGCGCCCGGCTCCCGGGTGGCGGCGCAGGGCGTCGGCCACCTGCCCGTCCGCCAACTGTTCGCCGAAGTTGGCGGTCACGTTGATGTTGTAGTCGTCCTGGCCGATCCGCAGCGCGGGGTTCTCCTGGAGCAGTCGCGCGAGCCCGGTGCCGGGGCGGAGGGTGGTGGTACTGGCTGAGGCGGTCTTCTCCATGCTCGTCGCGACCTCGTCTCTGGTGACGGGATATGGACTGGGAGGCGGCGCGGCCGTCCCGGCCCGGCCCCGCGTCAGGGGCGGGGCCGGTGCCGGGCGGCGGTGCGCCGGATGGCGGGTCCTGTGGGGCTCAGACCTCGACCTCGATGACCGTGGCCTCGGTGACGGTGGTGGCCTCCACCAGCGTCTCGGAGGGTGCGGTGGCGGAAGCGGCGCCGACGGCGCTCAGCGTCACGCCCTCCTGCCCCGGCTCCAGGTGGATGCGGATGATTTTCTTCTCCTCGGCTCCCATGATCTTTCCCTTCGGTGGGGCGGCTTCGGTGGTGCCGCCGTGGACGGGGGCCCGCTCACGTCGTCGGGAGCGGGGGTCAAAGGGGCGCTGCGGCGGCTAACGCGGGGTCAGCGTCAGCCGTACGTCGCGCTGGGCGCGCCCACGCCAGTAGCGGCCGGAGCGCAGGGTGAACTCCTGGAGGTACTCGGTGGCCCCGCAGCCCTTCGGGTCGCCGGTGATGTTGCGGGCGAGGGGCGGGCAGCGGAACTGGCACCAGATGTCCTCCTGGGCCACCGGGCACTGGCCGCAGACGGAGTGGTCGCTGAACCTGATGTCGCGGAACTCGTCGAAGCCGTGCTCCCAGATGTCCCTGAACGAGCGCTCGGTGATGTTCCCCGCGCCGTAGAGCTGGCCGGACATGCAGTTGCTGCACGGGTACACGTCGCCGCGGCTGTTCACGTAGACGACGGAGCGGCCGCACTTCTCCTGCCCCACCGCGCGTTCGAGGCGCTGGCAGAACTTGATGGTGTCGACGCCGCGGATCTCGTCCGCCGCGCGCCGCCCGGCACCACTGCCGGAACTCGCGCCGTCGCCGGCGGCCATGCCCGGATCCGAGGAGTACCGCTCCATGCACCGCTGGTAGACGCCGAAGACCTCATCGATGTCCTCGGGCCTGAGCAGCATGTCCGGGTGGAGCAGGGCGCGGCCCACCGGGTGGGTCTCCAGCCACTGGGGCCGGGGATAGCCGTGCTCGGCACACCAGTCGAAGATCTCCTCGGCGTCGTGGATGTTGTTGCGGTGCACGGAGATCGCGGTGCGGAACACATGCCCGTGCCTGCGCATCATCTCGAAGGCGCGCTGCAGCTTGGGGAAGTCCATCTTGCCGCGCACGGTGCGCTCGGGGTCGGCGGTGTCGAAGCTGATGAAGAACGACTGTCCCGCCGGGATCTCGGCGAGCCGCTCCTCGGTGACGAGCAGCCCGTTGGTGAAGATCTGCGTGCTGAACGGCTTGCTGCGCGCATGCCGGATGATCTCTGTGGCGTCCCGGTGCGAGAAGATCTCACCCCCCGTCAGGAACACCTGGAGTACGCCCATCTCGGCGAAATCGTCCAGGAGTTGCTTGATGCGCGGGGTGGAGATCTCGTCCGGCCGTTTGAGCGCGGAGTCCGCATAGCAGTGCCGGCAGCGCAGGTTGCAGAGGTTGGTGGTCTCCACGAACGCGATGGCGGGTGCGGACAGATGGAACCGCTCCAACTCCACCAGGGGGTCGGTGATCACATGGCTCAGCAACTCGGCCGAGGAGACCGGGTCTCCGGCGTTGTGACGCAGGATCAGCTCCCTGGCGGGCGCGGCGAGGAACTCGACGTGCCCGTCCGGCAGGAGAGCGACGAGACCGCCGTCGTTCATCTGGAAGGGGATCTGTTGCACGAGCGAGCCCTGCCTCTCCTGGTCGTAGGGGGCGCCGTGGGAGCGGACGAACATCAAAGTCAACACCCGTTGAACTCGTCCGGTGTTGAACTCTACGACCGTTGAATACAGCTTGGCAAGGCACCTGCGACAGGTCCCGCGCACCGCCCGTCGGACCGCTCCCGGCATTTGCGGGTACGCGTCAACCGTCCCTAGGTTGACCCGATGGGCCTCTTCGACAAGCTGACCGGCACCAAGCACCCCACCAGTGGTGGCGCACCACGTCCGGCCGATGAAGTGCGGGCCGCGCTGCTCGCCCTCAACGGCTCCGACGTGCCCTACCGCGTACGCGACGCCACCCCCTCCGAGGGCGCCGACCTGGTGGCGGAGTGGCGGATCCTGGAGCCCGCCTGGCACACCTTCTTCGTCCGCACCCAACTGGACCGGACCCTCAAGACCCGGATGCGCCTGGTCCCGGACAGCAACGAGGTGCGCGCCCTCGACGAGCAGTGGCAGGTCTCGTGGGTCGGGGACACCCCCAGGCTCGCGCGGTCACGCGAGTACTCCCGCGGGCAGTCGACCGTGAAGTCCCGGCAGTGGACCTACGAGCGCGGCGCCGACGGCAAGCTGCACAAGAAGGAGACGTACCGCTTCGACCCCGCGGACATGAAGGACCCCCTGCGCGACGCGGTCCTCGACGCGGGCTGGGTGTGGCGGGGAGTGGTCTTCAAGCTGTGAGCGGCCACGGCCCGCTGGGGACGCGGTCGCGGCGGCGCGGTGCTGCGCGCCGATGGCCCCTCCGTCAGCCCGCCGCGGTGACCGCCCCCGGCACCACGCTCCGGGGATCTCCCTGCGCCACCTCGTGGGCCACCTCGCGTGCGGTCCGCGCGAAGGCCGCGACCGCCCCCGTGCCGTGCCCGGCCCGCCACACCAGGCCGTAACCGACCGGCTCGGCGTCGGCGAAGGGTACGTAGGCGACTCCCGGCCGCGTGAAGTACGTACCGGTGTGCGCGGGGGCCAGGAAGGCGCCCTTGCCGCCCGCGACCAGCATCAGCGCCTCCTGCATGTTGGTCACCCCGGGACCGCGGCCGATCGGTGCGCCGGACGGGGTGCGGGAAGGGACGCGGTGCTCGAGCCAGTAGCCGGGTAGCTCGCCCTCGATCGTCAGGAGCGGGACGTCGGCCAGATCCTCCAGCGACACCGAGTCCCGCGCCGCCAGCGGATGCGCCGAGGCGATCGCGAGGACACGCTCCTCGGCGAGCAGCGCGGGACCCCCGCCCAGGTCCGCCTCGCGCACCGGGAACTCCGTCAGCTGCACGTCGAACTCGCCCTTGCGCAACTGCCCGTACGGATCACCGAGCGGCACCTCGCAGATCTCCACGGCGAGACCCGGATGGCTCACGCGCAGCGCCTCCGTCGCCCGCATCACGATCTCGCCGGCCAGCGGGTTGGCGAAACCGACGTGCAGCACACTGTCGATGCCGCGCGCCGTGGCCGCGGCCCGCTCGACGGCGGCCTCGATCGCCCGGTGGTGCGGCTCCAGGTCGGCACGGAGCTGCCGGCCGAGCGCGGTGAGGCCGACGCGGCGGCTCGTGCGGACGAACAGCGGTGCGCCGACACGGCGTTCGGTGCGCTGGATCAGCTGGCTCACCCGGGCCCGGGACAGCCGCATGCGCTCGGCCGTCCTGCCGAAGTGCAGCTCCTCGGCCAGGAGCAGAAAGCACTCCAGTTCATCGCGTTCCATCGACGTCCCCCAGGCAGCTCGGATCGGTAAGCCTGGTTGAACGAACGTTGCGATCTTCGCCGTTGTTCCGTCCGTGCGCCCTGACCGAGTCTGAGTGAGCCGGGAAATCCCCCGCGCCACCCATGAATCGGCGGAGTACAGACGTGAGTTCACAGACAGAGAGAACAGCCGGGGCGCCGAGCGCCTCCCCCGTCACCTTCAGGCCCCGCGAGTGGGGCGTCCTGCTCGTCCTGTGCGGCGCGATCTTCCTCGAGGGCATCGACGTCGCCATGCTCAACGTGGCCCTGCCGTCCATCCGCGCCGACCTGGGCCTGTCCACCGGCTCCCTGCAGTGGGTCATGAGCGCCTACGTCCTCGGCTACGGCGGCTTCATGCTGCTCGGCGGACGCGCCGCCGACCTCTTCGGACGCCGCCAGATGTTCGTCTTCTGGCTCTCCGTCTTCCTGGTCTTCTCCGGGCTCGGCGGGTTCGCCACCGAGGGCTGGACGCTGATCGTCGCCCGCTTCGTCACCGGCGTCGCCGCGGCCTTCATGACCCCCGCGGGCCTCTCCATCATCACCACCGGCTTCGCGGAGGGCCCGCGCCGCAACAAGGCGCTGCTCTTCTACTCGGGCACCGCCGCGGGCGGCTTCTCGATCGGCCTGGTCGTCGGCGGGCTGCTCACCGCGATCGGCTGGCGCTGGGTGTTCTTCGTGCCCGTGGTGCTCTCCGCCCTGATCCTGGCCGCCGCGCTCGCCTACGTCCCCAAGTCCCCGCGCCCCGACCGCACCGGACAGAGCGTCGACCTGGTGGGCGCCCTCACGGTCACCGGCGCGATCGTGCTGCTCGTCCTCGGCGTGGAGCGCGCGTCGCACGCGAGCGCCGCCGCCACGATCGGCACGCTCGCCGCGGGTCTCGGCCTCCTCGCCGCCTTCGTCGCCGTGGAGCGCCGCTCGGCCTCCCCGCTCGTCCGTCTGGGCATCTTCCGCAGCGGCCCCTTGGTCCGCGCCAACCTCGCGGGACTCTTCTTCGCGGGCGGCTTCTTCGGATTCCAGTTCCTGGTCGTCCTCTACCTCCAGGAGCTGCGGGACTGGTCGACGCTGCAGACCAGCCTCGCGATGATCGTCGTCGGTCTCGACGCGGTGCTCTCGCCCACGCTCACCCCCAAGCTGGTCGCACGCTTCGGCAACGCCCGCGTCATCTTCGGCGGCCTTCTCCTGGCCGCGCTCTCCTACGCCCTGTTCCTGCCGGTCGGCGCCGACTGGACGTACCTGGCGATGTTCCCCAGCCTGATCATCCTCAGCCTCGGCTTCGCCCTCACCTACGGACCGCTCACCATCGTCGCCACCGAGGGAGTCAAGGAGGAGGAGCAGGGCCTGGCCGGCGGACTGCTCTACACCGCCTTCCAGTTCGGGGCGGCCCTCGGCCTCTCCACGGTCACCGCCGTCAACGTCTGGGCCACCACGTCGAGTTCACCCTCCGCGCTCCTGGACGGCTACCGCGCGGCCCTCTGGGTCCCGCTCGCCGCGGCCCTGATCGCCGCCCTCATCAGCAGCTTCGGCCTCCGCTCGCGGCCCGGCACGGTGACGGCGGCCGGCGACCCCGCGGCCGGCCGCACCGAAGTCCCCGCGACCCACTGACCCGCCACTTCGCACGGCAAGGAGCACCCGACATGCCCACCACCAAAGTCAGCGACTTCTCCGAGGTGCGGGACACGTTCTTCTCGTACGTACGCGACATCAAGTACGCCACGATGGTCACCGTCGACCGGAAACACCGCCCCCGGGCCCGCGTCCTGCTGCCCGTCTGGGAGATCGTCGACGGCCGCCCCGTCGGCTGGCTCGCCGCGTACAAGACCCCCGTCAAGGCCGCCCACCTGGCCGACAACCCGCACACCACCTACTCCTACTGGAACCCCCGCCAGAACACCGTCCACGTCGACGCCCTCTCCGCCTGGGCGGAGGACGAGGCATCCAGACGCCACGCCTGGGAGCTCTACACCTGGGGCGGCCCGCCCGGCGTCGGCTACGACCCGGTCCACTACTGGCGCGGCGGCCCGGATGACCCCGAGTACCACGTGATCCGCATCGAGCCCTGGCGGATCCAGCTGGTCCGCGGATCGGATCTGCGCAGCACACTCTGGCAACCGGCACGCGACGCGGTCACCGACGGATCTGGTCCAGGAGTGGGCGAACGCGTAGCGTGAGGCGGCATGAAGATCCTGATCAGCGCAGACATGGAGGGGGCCACGGGTGTCACGTGGCCGGCCGACGTGCTGCCCGGTACGCCGCAGTGGGAGCGGTGCCGTTCGATGTTCACCTCGGACGTCAACGCCGCCGTGCTCGGCTTCTTCGACGGGGGCGCCGACGAGGTGCTCGTCAACGAAGCCCACTGGACCATGCGCAACCTGCTCCTGGAGGACCTCGACGAGCGGGCCGAGATGCTCACCGGGCGGCACAAGTCCCTCTCCATGGTCGAGGGCGTCCAGCACGACGACGTGGACGGCATCGCGTTCATCGGCTACCACGCGGGCGCCGGCATGGAGGGCGTGCTCGCGCACACCTACCTCGCCAACTCGATCACCGGGGTGTGGGTCAACGGCGACCGGGCCAGCGAGGGCCTGCTCAACTCCCACGTCGTCGCCGAGTACGGGGTCCCCGTCGTCCTCGTCACCGGCGACGACCTGGCCTGCGAGGACGCCCTCGGCTACGCGCCCGGCGCGCTGAAGGTCGCCGTGAAGGACCACGTGTCGCGGTACGCGGCGGTCTGCCGCACCCCGCGGCGGACCGCCTCCGACATCCGCGCCGCGGCCAAGGAGGCGGCCCCGCTCGCCGTACGGCACGAACCGGTCCAGGGCGGCCCGTTCACCGTGGAACTCGAATTCGACGCCGAGCACCTGTCCATGGCGTCCACCGTGGTGCCGGGCGTGCGGCGCACCGGAGAGCGGAAGGTCGCGTACACCAGCGAGACCATGTACGAGGGCATCCGTACGTTCAAGGCGGTCACGACGATCGCATCGGCCGCCGTGGAGGAGCAGTATGGCTGAGGAGCAGCCGGGGCATCGGAGCACCGGACACGTCGACGGGCAGGCGCTCGACGAGGTCGTCCGGTTCACCTCCGACCTGATCCGCATCGACACCACGAACCGGGGCGGCGGCGACTGCCGGGAGCGGCCCGCCGCCGAGTACGCCGCGGAGCAGCTCGCCGGAGCCGGGCTCGAACCGAAGCTCCTGGAGCGGACGCAGGGCCGTACGAACGTGGTGGCGCGCATCGAGGGCACCGACCCCTCCGCCGACGCGCTGCTCGTGCACGGGCATCTGGACGTCGTTCCCGCCGAGCCCGCCGACTGGAGCGTGGACCCCTTCTCCGGGGAGATCCGCGACGGCGTCGTCTGGGGCCGCGGCGCCATCGACATGAAGAACATGGACGCGATGATCCTGTCCGTGGTGCGCGGCTGGGCGCGCGCGGGCGTGCGGCCACGGCGGGACATCGTGATCGCGTTCACCGCCGACGAGGAGGCCAGCGCCGAGGACGGGTCCGGGTTCCTCGCCGATCAGCACGCCTCCCTCTTCGAGGGCTGCACGGAAGGCGTCAGCGAGTCCGGCGCCTTCACCTTCCACGACGGCCGCGGCAATCAGCTCTATCCCATCGCGGCGGGGGAGCGCGGCACCGGCTGGCTCAAGCTGACCGCGCGTGGCAAGGCGGGCCACGGCTCGAAGGTCAACCCCGACAACGCCGTGAGCAAGCTGGCCGCGGCGATCTCCCGCATCGGTGAACACCGCTGGCCGGTGCGGCTCACGCCCACGGTCCGGGCGTCCCTGACCGCACTGGCCACGCTGTACGGGGAACAGGCCGATCTGGACACGCCCGGATTCGACGTGGACGCGCTCCTGGAGAAGCTCGG
This sequence comes from Streptomyces sp. NPDC051214, assembly GCF_040682375.1. NCBI lineage: Bacteria > Bacillati > Actinomycetota > Actinomycetes > Kitasatosporales > Streptomycetaceae > Streptomyces > Streptomyces sp. NPDC051214. The sequence goes on along the minus strand of NZ_JBFBAT010000001.1, from coordinate 970,965 downwards.
CCCGGCCGCCGACCTGGTCGCGCCGACCGTGCGGGGCAGCGCCAACCCGACGATGCTGCAGGCCGGTTACAAGGTGAACGTGATTCCGGGCGAGGCCGTCGCCTATGTGGACGGCCGGTATCTGCCGGGCGGCGAGGAAGAGTTCGCCGCCACCCTTGACCGGCTCACCGGAGTGGACGTCGACTGGGAGTTCCACCACCGCGAGGTGGCGCTGCAGGCGCCGGTCCACTCGTCGACGTACGCGAAGATGCGGGCAGCCGTCGAGGAATTCGCGCCCGAGGGACAGGTCGTGCCGTACTGCATGTCCGGCGGCACGGACGCCAAGCAGTTCTCGCGACTCGGCATCACCGGCTACGGCTTCTCGCCGCTGAGGACACCGGAGGGCTTCGACTACCAAGCGCTCTTCCACGGAGTCGACGAGCGCGTCCCGGTCGACGCGCTGCACTTCGGCGTCCGCGTACTCGACCGCTATCTGAGAACGGCCTAGGGAACACAACCGATCATGGGGGAAGAGAAGGACATGATGGAGACCCAGGCTTACGGATCATGGCCGTCGCCCATCGACGCGGCACTCGCCGCGGCCCACGACGGCTCCCCGGCCACCGTGGGCTTCGTCGGGGACGAGGCGTGGTGGACCGAGCCCAGGCCCGCCGAGGGCGGTAGGCGCGCCCTGGTGCGACGGCGCCCGGACGGCGCCGAGGAGTCCGTGCTGCCCCAGCCGTGGAACGTGCGCAGCCGGGTCATCGAGTACGGGGGGCGTTCGTGGGCGGGGGCCGTGGGTCCTGACGGTCCGCTGATCGTGTTCGCGAACTTCGCGGACCAGCGCCTGTACGCGTACGCGCCCGACGTCCCCGGGGCCGAGCCGCGCCCGCTGACCCCGCTCTCCGACGTGGGCGGCGGCCTGCGCTACATCGACCCGTGCGTGCACCTGGACCGGGGCGAGGTGTGGTGCGTCCTCGAGGAGTACACGGGGGAGGGGCCGACCGATGTGCGCAGAGTCGCCGCCGCCGTGCCCCTGGACGGCTCGGCGGCCGACGACCGCGCGGCGGTGCGCGAACTCTCCGACGACCGGCACCGGTTCCTCACCGGGCCCCGCCTCTCGCCGGACGGCGCCCGCGCGGCGTGGATCGCCTGGGACCACCCCCGGATGCCGTGGGACGGCACGGAACTCCTGGTCGCCGAGGTCCGTACGGACGGCACGTTCGGCGCCCCGCGGGTGTTCGCGGGCGGCCCCGAGGAGTCCGTCGCGCAGGCGGAGTGGGCCCCCGACGGACGGCTGCTGTTCGCGAGCGACCGCACGGGCTGGTGGAACCTCTACCGCGGTGACGTCTCCGAGGGCGGCGACGGAGTACCCGTCTGTCCGCGCGAGGAGGAGTTCGGCGGCCCCCTGTGGCAGATCGGATCCGGCTGGTTCGCGCCCCTGGACAGCGGCCTCGTCGCCGTCGTGCACGGCAAGGGCGCCACCGCGCTCGGCGTGCTCGACCCGGAGACCGGCGAGGTCGTCGACGCGGCGGGCCCCTGGACGGAGTGGGCGGCCACCGTGGCCGTGAACGGCACCCGCGCCATCGGCGTCGCGGCCAGCCCCCGCAGCGCGTACGAGGTCGTGGAGCTGGACACCAGCACCGGCCGCGCCCGGGTGATCGGCGCCGCGCACGACGACCCGGTGGACACCGCGTACTACCCCGAGCCGCGCATCCGCACCTTCAGCGGCCCGGCGGGCCGCGAGATCCACGCGCACGTCTACCCACCGCACCACCCGGCCTGCGTGGCCCCCGACGAGGAACTCCCGCCGTACGTGGTGTGGGTGCACGGCGGACCCACCAGCCGTTCCCCGCTCGTGCTCGACCTGGAGATCGCCTACTTCACCTCGCGCGGCATAGGCGTCGCCGAGGTCAACTACGGCGGCTCGACCGGCTACGGCCGCGAGTACCGCAACCGCCTGCGCGAGCAGTGGGGCATCGTCGACGTCGAGGACTGCGCGGCCGTCGCCCTGGCCCTGGCCGACGAGGGCACCGCCGACCGCGACCGCCTCGCGATCCGCGGCGGCAGCGCGGGCGGCTGGACCACGGCCGCCTCCCTGACCACGACGGACGTGTACGCCTGCGGCACGATCATCTACCCCGTCCTCGACCTCACCGAGTGGGCCGCCGGCGGGACCCACGATTTCGAGTCGCGTTACCTGGACTCGATGATCGGCCCCTTCGACGAGGTGCCGACACGGTACGTGGAACGCTCCCCCGCGGAGCACGCCGACCGGGTCAGCGTGCCCTTCCTGCTGCTCCAGGGGCTCGACGACGTGATCTGCCCGCCCGAACAGGCCGAGCGGTTCGTCTCCGAACTGGAGGGGCGTGGAGTGCCGCACGCCTACATCGCCTTCGAGGGCGAGGGGCACGGATTCCGCCGCGCGGACACCCTGATCCGGGCCCTGGAAGCCGAACTCGCCCTGTACGCCCAGGTGTTCCGCCTGAAACTGTCGGGCGCGGCGCCCACCCTGGAGCTCTCCAAGTGACCCCCTTGACGCGTCCCGCGCGGCTCACCCCCGGCGCGCGGGTCGCCGTCGTCGCGCCCAGCGGGCCCATTCCGGAGGAGCGGCTCCAGGCGGGCCTCGACATCCTGCGGGGCTGGGACCTCGAACCGGTCGTCGCCCCGCACGTCCTGGACCGCCACCCGCGGCTGGATCACCTCGCGGGCACGGACGCCGGCCGCGCCCGTGACCTCCAGGAGGCGTGGTGCGACCCGTCGGTCTCCGCGGTCCTCTGCGCGCGCGGCGGGTACGGAGCCCTGCGCATGGTGGAGTCACTGGACTGGGCGGCGATGCGGGCGGCGGGCCCCAAGGTGTTCGTCGGCTACAGCGACATCACCACGCTGCACGAGGCGTTCGCGGCGCGCCTCGGCGTCGTGACGCTGCACGGGCCGATGGTCGCGGCCATGGACTTCCTCAAGAACGCCCGTGCGCAGGAGCACCTGCGGGCCACGCTCTTCGCGCCCGAGCAGGTCCAGGTGATCGCCTCGGGCGGGACGGCGCTCGTGCCGGGCCGCGCGCGAGGAGTGACCCTCGGCGGCTGCCTCTCGCTGCTCGCCGCGGACATCGGCGCCCCCCAGGTGCGTACGTCGGCGCGCGGCGGGCTGCTCTTCCTGGAGGACGTCGGCGATGAGACGTACCGCCTCGACCGCTACCTCACCCAACTCCTCCGCGCGGGCTGGCTCGAGGGGGTCCGCGGGGTCGCGCTCGGCTCATGGGTGGACTGCGATCCCTACGACACGGTGCGGGCGCTGCTGCTCGACCGGCTGGGCGGTCTCGGCGTGCCGGTCGTCGAGGAGTTCGGTTTCGGGCACTGCGACGGGGCGCTGACCGTGCCGTTCGGCGTGCGGGGCGAACTGGACGCGGACAAGGGCACGTTGACGCTGGAGACGCCCGCGCTGGCCTGAGGCCCGCCCCGCGTACGGCGTCTCACCCGCACCTCACCCGTTTGGCCCACGCCCCCACCCCGGAGGAGCAACCACCGCGCGCGAACCCGGTCCAGCTGCCCATGCTGGTCACCGGGGGAGGCCGGTCGAAGCTCCGACGGAAGGTCCACGTATGAGTCCCAGCAGCTCGACGGGCGGCGCGAAGGGCGGCTCGGGCGGTGGCGGTGGCCGCGGTGTCATGACACCCGGGAGGATCGCCGTCCTCGCGGTCGCCGTCCTCACCCTGGTCTTCATCTTCGAGAACACCCGCCACACCAAGATCAGACTCCTGATCCCCGAAGTGACCATGCCCCTGTGGGTGGCACTTCTCGGCACCGGCCTGATCGGCGCGCTGTGCGGGGCGTACTTCATGCGACGCCGCAAGTAGCGCCTTTGCGGAATCCTGACCGGGAGAGACCCTGGTCGGGACGGCGTCGAGCGTGTTCCATGGTGATCGTGACGACCACCGTGCGACGTGACGTACTGACGCTGCCCGCCGCCCCGTTGGGCCCCGAGAACCCGCTGCCGCCGCTGCGGCCGCTCCGTGAGGTGCACACGCTGGACGAGCGCGGCAGAGAGGGCCTGCCGCGCGACATGGCGCGCCAGCTCGGGTACGAGCCGTTGCGCGGGGTCCTGCCGACGCGGGTGCTCGACGGATATGGACGCGAGCGGACCGACACCACCCTCGACACCCTGGTCATCGAGAACGACCGGCTGCGCGCCACCGTCCTGCCGGGCTTCGGCGGCCGCGTCCACTCCCTCTTCCACAAACCGACCGGCCGTGAACTCCTCTACCGCAACCCGGTCCTTCAGCCCGCCGCCTTCGCGCTGAACGGCGCCTGGTTCTCCGGCGGCATCGAGTGGAACATCGGCGCCACCGGCCATACGACGCTGTCCTGCGCGCCCCTGCACGCCGCGCGCGTGACGGCGCCCGACGGCGGCGAGATGCTGCGGCTCTGGGAGTGGGAGCGGCTGCGCGACGTGCCGTTCCAGGTGGACCTGTGGCTGCCGGAGGACTCCGACTTCCTCCACGTCGGCGTGCGCATCCGCAATCCGCACGAGAAGGCGGTCCCGGTCTACTGGTGGTCCAACATCGCGGTGCCCGAGGAGCGCCGGGTCCTCGCCCCGGCCGACGAGGCCTGGCACTTCGGGTACACGGGCGCGCTGCGCAAGGTGCCGGTGCCCGAGACCGACGGCGTGGACCGGACCTACCCGCCGCGCAGCGAGTACGCCGCCGACTACTTCTACGACGTACCCGACCGCGCACGCCGCTGGATAGCCGCGCTCGACGACGACGGGCACGGCCTCGTCCAGACGTCGACCGATCTGCTGCGCGGCCGCAAGCTCTTCGTGTGGGGCTCCGGCGCGGGCGGGCGGCGCTGGCAGGAGTGGCTGACGGAGCCCGGCACGGGAGGGTACGCGGAGATCCAGGCCGGCCTCGCACGGACCCAGCTCGAGCACGTACGCCTGGACGCCGAGAGCGAGTTCAGCTGGCTCGAGTCGTACGGACCGCTGTCGGCGGACCCGGGTCTCGTGCACGGCCCCCACTGGGGGGCCGCGCGCGAGGAGGCCCAGGCGCGGCTCGCGGACGCGCTGCCGCGCGCCGCGGTGGAGGAGGCGTACGACGCGTGGCGGCCGTGCGCGGACAACGAGCCGGGCGAGGTGCTCGCCGCCGGTTCCGGGTGGGGTGCGCTCGAAGTCCTGCGCGCCGGTCACAAGCTGCCGGGCACGCCGTTCGCCGATTCCACCCTTGGCCCCGAGCAGGAACCGTGGCTGGAGCTCCTGCACTCCGGCGCCGTCCCCGAGCCGCGCCGGGTGGCGCCGCCCGGCCCGACCCTTGTCGCCCCGCACTGGCGGGACATGCTGGAGACGGCGCCCGCGCGGCCGGCCGCCGAGTACCACCTGGGCGTGGCGCAATGGCACGCGGGCGACCTGGCGCAGGCGGTGCGCAGCTGGGAGCGCGGCCTCGAACTCGCCCCTTCGCGCTGGCCGTTCCTGCGCTGCCTGGCGGTCGCCGACCAGGACGCGGGGAACCTGGAGCGCGCCGCCGACCGGTACGCGGAAGCCTTCGACGACCTGTGCCAGGAGCGGCGCGACGACGGTGTCCTGTGGACGTCCGCGAGCGCCGCCCTCGGCAGGGAGGCGATGGGTGTCCTGCTCGCGGCCGGGCGCAAGGAGGCGGCCCGCGGAGTGTGGGACCGCCTGCATCCCGCCACGCGGGCGGAGGGCCGCTTCCGCCTCGTCGAGATCCGGCTGCTCCTGGCGGAGGGCGACAAGGCCGCCGCGCGGGCGATGTTCGACGAGGGCTTCGAGGTCCCCGACCTGCGTGAGGGCGCCGAGGTGCTCGGCGAGCTGTGGCGCGCGGTGACCGACGAGGAGCTGCCCGCCCGGTACGACTTCCGGATGCGGGCAGCTTCGGGGGAGTGAGGTCCCGCGGTTACGTCAGCTCGCCGTTCCTGGCGACGACCTTGCCGCCGTGCACCACCATGTCCCGCTGCGGCATGTCCACCAGGACCTGCGGGAGGCACTCCCCGCGCACGAGGATGAAGTCGGCGGGGGAGCCCGGTTCGAGGTCGGCGTGGTCGAGGCCCATCACGTCGGCACCGCCGTGCGCGCCCACGTCGTAGCAGTCGGCGAGTTCGTCGTCGAGACGGACGTCGGTGACCCAGCCGAGAACGTGCGCACGGTGCAGCATGTCGGCGTTGCCGAACGGGCTCCACGCGTCGCGCACCCCGTCCGAGCCGAGCCCGACCCGCACGCCGTGCTCACGCAGCCTCGCGATCGGCAGCACGAGCGACTCGTTCGGCGCGACCGTCGTCAGGGAGATGTCCTGCTCGCCCAGGTCGGCCGCCATCGTGCCCAGATCGGTGTCGGACAGGTTCGGCAGGCAGAAGACGTGGCTGACCGTGACCTTGCCGCGCAGGGACAGGGCGCGGGTGCGCTCGATGATCGCCCGCAGGACCTTCGTGCCCTTCTCGTCGCGGTCGTGGAGGTGGATGTCCACGCCGACCCCGTGGCGGTCCGCGAGGCCGAAGACCAGGTCGAGCTGTTCGTCCATCGCGTCGTCGAAGCTGATCGGGTCGATGCCGCCGACCAGGTCGACGGCCCCGGAGCGGGCCGCTTCCTCCAGGAGCTCCGCCGTGCCGGGGGTCCGGATCACGCCGTGCTGCGGGAACGCCACGATCTGCACGTCCAGGGCGTCCCGCAGCCGCTCGCGGGCCGCGTTCACGCCCTCGACACCGGCCAGGTCGTAGGCGGGCGCCACGTCCACGTGGGCGCGCATCGCGCGGGTGCCGCGGGTCACGGCGTGTGCCATCAGGCCGTGGGCGCGTTCGCCGACCGGCCGGGCCTGGCTCTTGAACAGCTCCACGTCCTGGGCGCAGTAGTCGGCGATGCCGCTCGCGGGCTTCCGCGTGACCCAGTCGCCGCCCCACGTCGTCTTGTCCGGGTGGATGTGGGCGTCCACGAGCGAGGGCAGGGCGACCCGTCCGCCGCCGTCGATCACCTGGGCGCCCTTGGGCGCCCGGCCTTCCGTGATGCGGCCGTCGACGACCGTGAGGTCCACGGGGGTCTTCGCGCCGAAGGGCCGGACGTTGCGGAACACCACGGCCTTGGGTCGGTGCTTGTCGCCGTGAGGCGCCGCGGCGGCCGGGGCGGCGGCCGACAGGGCGGCTCCGGCACCCGCGAGGGCGGCGGCTCCGGCGAGCACGCCGCGACGGGAGAGAGGCGTCATAGGGGTCTCCTTCGAGAGATGAGATGCGCGGAGGGCTACCGAGAACTCGGGGGTGTTCAGACCGCGATGCCCGAACGCACCACGCGTACGGGCTTCTTGAGGACCGTCACGTCGGCCAGCGGGTCGCCGTCCACCAGGAGCACGTCACCGGCGAAGCCACGCGCGAGGCGGCCCGCCGTGCGCTCCACGCCGAGCAGCTCGGCGGCGCCGGTGGTGGCCGTACGGATCGCGTCGAGCGCGGAGAGGCCCGCCGCGCGCATCAGCTCCACCTCGCGGCCGATGGGCTTGATCTTCCCGCCGGAGGAGTCCGTGCCCGCGGCCAGCGGCACCCCCAGCTCGTGCGCGGCGAGCACGGCCCGCTTCAGGACCGGCAGGTACTGGCGGCCGCGCTCCGCGAGCACCGGGTCCGAGGACTCGGCGAGGCCAGCGATGGAGGTGAGGGTCGGCGTGAAGTACGTGCCCCTGCGCCGCATCTCGTGCAGCGTGCGCTCGCCGACGAACGCGCCGTGCTCCAGCGAGCGGATGCCCGCCATGACGGCGTCGTGGCAGCCCTTCTCGCTGTAGCTGTGGCAGAGCACGCCCTTGCCGCCGCGCCGGGCCGCCGCGACCACGGCGGACAGCTGCTCGCGGTCGTACACCTGGGCCAGCGGGTCCTGCTCGGGAAGCCCGGCCCGCTCGTTGACCCGGGTCTTGATGACGTCGGCGCCCCGGGCGAGGTTGACCTCGACGACGCGGCGCAGCGCCTCGGGCGAGCGCACCCCGTCACGCAGCCTGGCCAGCGGGGTCAGCTCCGGGTCGGCGAGGATCGTGTCGCCCAGGTCGGGCGTGACGAAGACACCGGCAGCGCGCAGTCGGGGCGCCTGTCCGGGGGCCTGGCGGGCCAGTTCCCGTACGGCGATGTCCTGGAAGAAGTTGGTCGAGCCGCTGCGGGCGCTCGTCGCGCCGAGCAGCACCGCGTCGCGTGCCTCGGCCGCGGTGTTGAGGTGGATGTGCGCGTCGACGAGACCCGGCAGGATCCAGCGCCCGTGCGCGTCGAGCACCTCGGCCCCCTCGGGCACCTTGGTCCGGCCGCGCCTGCCCGCCGCGCGCACGACACCGTCCACGATGACGACCACCGCGTCCTCGGTCACCTCGCCGGTCGCGGGGTCCAGGAGGGTGCCGCCCTCGACGACCAGATCACCGCCGGTCCGCCGGCCCCCGGGGGAGGCGGGGCTCGCGCCGGCCCGTGGCGCGGCGGCGGCCAGCGCGGCCGTGGTCCCGGCGAGGGCCGCCGCACCCGCGAGGACGCCGCGCCGGGTGAGCCGGGAAGAGGGCGGAGGGGTGTTCTCGACGCACATGGGGCTGCTCCAGGACGGGTTGCGGAGGGAACGCGTCCGCAGTTTGTATACCAAGCTGGAGTGGCCCGCAAGGGAGGGCGGGAAAATGTGCAGGTATAGGCAGAGTAGTGGCCTGGGAGAGTGGGGGAAGGGGATACCTATCGAGCTTTGGTATACAGAGAGCTAGGAGTCGCCCTCCTCGAAAAGCGCCCTCAGCGCCACCGCCTGGCTGTCCCGCACATGCAGCAGCGTGCTCGCCGCGGCCGTCTCCTCGTCGCCCGACGCGATCTGCCGGTAGATCAGGTCATGCTGGGCCCGCATGTGGTCCGGCTCCGCGCGCATGCCGAAAAGGAGCTGCAGCTGCCAGCTCAACTGCTCCATCGTGCGGGCCAGGAGGGGGTTGCCGGACAGGGCCACGATGCCCTCGTGGAAAGCCGTGTGCGCGGCGACCTCGCGAGGCCCGTCGTCCACGTCCGACGCCTGCTCGGCCTGGTGCAGCGTGCCTCGCAGCGCGGCGAGCCCCGGCGGCTCGCCCGGCGCGCTCCGCGCCACCCGGCGGGCCGCGAGCCGGGACGCCTGGACGGCGAGCGGCTCCCACACCTCGTACAGATGCCGCACATCGGAGCGTTCCAGGCGGCGCACCCGCACCCCGCTGTGCGGCAGGAGCTCGAGGAGGCCCTCGGCGACCAGCGCGCGCAGCGCCTCCCGCACCGGGACCCGCGACATCCGCAGCTCCTCGGCGACCTCACGCTCCACCAGACGCGAGCCCAGCGGGTAACGGCGGTCCACGATGCGCTGCCGGACGGCCTCGCGCGCCTGGGCGCTCAACGAGATCCGTTCCGTACCGTCCGCCGTACTGCCCGCCACGTGCACCGTCCTCCGTTCGGCCTGCCTGCCGTGGAGGATACGGGGAGGGCCGCGCGGGCGCGGTTCAGGACGCGGGGCGCCGGTCCGCGTACTCGAACACCGTGCCGTCCGGATGCACCGCGATGAGGTTGCGGCCCACCGGTGTCGGGACGGGGCCCGCGATGACCCGGGCGCCGGACGCGTTCAGGACGGCGTACGCCTCGTCGACGTCCGGTACCGCGATCGTCGCCGAGACCTTCCTGAGGATCTCCAGCTCACGCTCGGGCCCGCTCATCAACAGAAAGCAGCCGACCGCCGCCACCGACACGCCCTCCCGCTCGAAACGCTGCGCGGTACCGCCCGCGAGGCGTTCGTAGAAGGCGACCGAGGACTCCAGGTCCTCGACGCAGATACGCAGCGTGGCTCCCAGGATCTCCATACGGGCGAGCCTAGTTGGCCCGGCCCGCATCCGAGATCGTTTCGGCGGACTTCCGGGGGCTCCACCCCGTGGCGGCGACCACATCGGCCGCGATGTCCCGCACCCGCCGCCCGTCCGTCGCCACACGACGGGTGCCCTCGGCCGCGTGCTCGTCGAGCCGCCTGGCCATGAACGCGCTGCGGCGCAGCTGCTGTTGCAGCTCCGAGCCCAGTTCACGCTTGGTCAGCCGTTCCTGGACGGTGGCGTCCGAGGCCGTGAGGAGCACCCGGATGATGCGCGGGCCGCGCAGGGCGCGGGTGAACAGCCACTCCTCGCTCCCGAGGACGCTCGCGGTGTTCGTGTAGATCAGACGACGGCAGCCGAGGTCCGTGTAGTTCGCCCAGAGCGCGGCGAGATTCCGCTCGGTGATCCCCGAGCGGTCCGGGTCACCCGCCGGAACCGGATGGACGGCGTCCAGCACGTCGCCCTCGATGTACGCGTGCCCCACGTCCGCCGCCCGCAACTGCGCGGCGACCTCCCAGCCGACCGAGGACTTGCCCGCCCCGGAACGGCCCCCGATGAGCAGTGCCTCCGCCGTTCGCTCCCGCATGGGCCGAGCGTGGCACGCGGGGGCGGCGCTACGCGACCCGGTATTCCTCGACCTCCTCCGTGCGCCGCAGCTCCAGGCCGTGGCCCACGCCGCCGTCGGGGCGGACGACACCGCCCGTCGGGTCGAGGGCGCCGTCGAAGAACATCGACTCGATCCGCACATGGTCGTGCAGCCACTCGATGTGCCGCAGATTCGGCACACACGCGGCGACCGCGGCATGCGCGTGCGGTGCGCAGCGGGCCGAGACCTCGATGCCGTGCGCCTGCGCGAGGGCCGCGGCGCGGAGCCACTCGGTCAGACCGCCGCAGCGCGTCGCGTCCAGCTGGAGGCAGTCCACGGAGGGGACCATCCGCGCGAAGTACGGGAGGTCGTAGCCGTACGCACCGGCCGCGACGTCGCAGACCAGCGCGTCCCGCACCAGCGCGAGCCCCCGCAGATCGTCGGACGGGACCGGCTCCTCGAACCAGCCCACACCGTGCTCGGCGAGCACCCGGCCCACCCGGATCGCCTGCTTGCGGGTGTAGCCGCCGCTCGCGTCGACGTACAACTCGGCCTGGGAGCCGATGACATCGCGCGCGGTGCGCACCCGCAGCACGTCGCGGGCCGCCGCACGGCCCCAGGCCTCGCCGACCTTGATCTTCACGCGGGGTATGCGCTGGCCGTGCACCCAGCCGTTCAGCTGGGCCGCCAGATGCGTGTCGTGGTACGTCGTGAAGCCCCCGCTCCCGTACACGGGGACCTCGTCGCGGGCGGCGCCCAGGAGACGTACGAGGGGGATCTCCAGGAGGCGCGCCTTCAGGTCCCACAGGGCGATGTCGATCGCCGAGACGGCGCTCGACGCGGCGCCGGGGCGGCCGGTGTTGCGCACCGCCTTCGTCATCGCGGTGTGCGCGGCGGGGATGTCGAGCGCGTCGAGGCCCGTGACGACCGGGACGAGCTGCTCGGCCAGCAGGGAGACGATGGACGCCGGACCGTAGGTCCAGCCCGTGCCCGTCGCGCCGCCCGCCGTGATCTCGACGATCACGATGGTCGTGCTCTCCCAGGCGAAGGTGCCGTCCGCCTCGGGGGCGTCCGCAGGGACGGAATAGGCGGACATGGCGGGCATTTCGATGGGCACTGCGTCCTTCATCGGGACCGTCCTGGATTACATGCGGGGTGGGGGGCGCGGAGCGGTGCGGGGTCGGTTCACGACCCCCCACACCTGCGACGGCGCTCCGTACGGGTATCCCGATGCCGGGCGGGCAAACCGGACCGGCCCCGGATCCCGCCCCGCGTTCCCGCGGTGTTTGACGGCAGGGCGCGAGGGCAACCCGAAGGGCCCGCGTGCCGGTGCCGTCGGAAGACCACGCCCGGACGGAACGTCACGCCCGACAGGCCGAGGGCCGACGCGCCCGGCGGACCGCCACCACCGCACGCCCCACCCGAGGAGGACCCGCCATGACCACCAGCGAACTCGCCCCACTGGCCCGGCAGTTGAGGGTCGACTCCGTCCGTGCCGCCGACGCCGCGGGCTCCGGGCACCCCACCTCCTCGATGTCCGCCGCCGACCTGATGGCGGTGCTCGTCGCGCGCCACCTGCAGTACGACTTCGACCGGCCCGACCATCCCGGCAACGACCGCTTCATCCTTTCCAAAGGGCATGCCTCGCCCCTCCTCTACGCGACGTACAAGGCGGCCGGCGTCGTCACCGACGACGAGCTGCTGACCTTCCGTGCCCGGGGCAGCCGCCTCGAAGGGCACCCGACGCCGCGCCGCCTCCCGTGGGTCGAGGTCGCCACGGGGTCCCTCGGCCAGGGGCTTCCCGTCGGCGTGGGCATGGCCCTCTCGGGCAAGCGCCTCGACCGGATTCCCTACCGGGTGTGGGTGCTGTGCGGCGACAGCGAGCTCGCCGAGGGCTCGGTGTGGGAGGCCGTCGAGCACGCCGGGTACGAGCACCTGGACAACCTGACCGCCGTCGTCGACGTCAACCGCCTCGGCCAGCGCGGCCCCACCCGCCACGCCTGGGACCTGCACGCCTACGCCCGCAGGTTCGCCGCCTTCGGCTGGCATGTCGTGGAGGCCGACGGCCACGACCTGGACGACATCGACCGCGCCTTCCAGGAGGCCCGCTCCACCACCCGCCAGCCCACGGTCGTCCTCGCCCGCACCGTCAAGGGCAAGGGAGTCGCCGCCGCCGAGGACCGCGAGGGCCTGCACGGCAAGCCCCTCGCGGACGCGGCGGCGGCGATCGAGGAGCTGGGCGGCGCGGGCGGCGGGGAGGACGTACGCGTGGAGGTGCGCAAACCCGCCGCCGCGCGGGCGCTGCACGCGACACGCAGCGGCCATCTGGAACTGCCGCGCCACCAGGTGGGCGACTCCGTCGCCACCCGCACCGCCTTCGGCCAGGCGCTTGCCGCGCTCGGCACCGCACGCGGCGACATCGTGGCCCTCGACGGGGAGGTCGGCGACTCCACGCGGACCGAGTACTTCGCCAAGGAACACCCCGACCGCTTCTTCGAGTGCTACATCGCCGAGCAGCAACTCGTCGCCGCCGCAGTGGGGTTGGCGGCCCGCGGCTGGGTCCCGTACGCGTCGACGTTCGCCGCCTTCCTCACCCGCGCCCACGACTTCGTCCGCATGGCGGCGATCAGCGGCGCCGGCATCAACCTCGTCGGGTCGCTCGCCGGTGTGGCCATCGGCCAGGACGGACCGTCCCAGATGGGCCTCGAAGACCTGGCGATGTTCCGCGCCGTCCACGGCTCGACGGTCCTGTACCCGTGCGACGCCCACCAGACGGGCAAGCTCGTCGCGCAGATGGCGGGCCTCGACGGCGTGCGGTACCTGCGGACCTCACGTGGGGACGCGCCCGTCATCTACGGCCCCGGCGAGGAGTTCCCCGTCGGCGGTTCCAAGACCCTGCGCTCGTCCGCGAACGACCGGCTCACGCTCGTCGCGGCGGGCGTCACCGTGCACGAGGCGCTGACCGCGGCCGAGTACTTGGACCGCGAGGGCATCCAGGTACGGGTCATCGACCTGTACTCGGTCAAGCCCGTCGACCGCGCCACCCTGCGCGAGGCCGCCGAACGCACCGGCTGTCTGCTCACCGTCGAGGACCACCGGCCGGAGGGCGGCATCGGCGACGCCGTCGTCGAGGCCTTCAGCGACGGCGGCCCGGTGCCCCGCCTGGTGCGGCTCGCGGTGAACACGATGCCCGGCTCCGCCTCCCCCGAGGAGCAGTTGCACCACGCGGGCATCGACGCCGAGTCCATCGCGGCGGCGGCGAGGCTGCTCGTGGAGCAGGCGGTCGTGCGGTGAGGCCGGTCAGCGCCTCCCGGACTCCACCGACCGCGTTGCCCGCGCCCTGAACCAGGCGTTGGACGTGGGCAGGAACATCAGGGCCGTCGCCACGAGCACCGCGCTCAGATGCAGCACGCGGCTCGCGCCGAACAGGACGTCCACCGCCCCAAGGTCGCGGAAGGCGTCGCCCAGGGAGTGCCCGTCGGCCAGCCACCGGAGCGGCTCGACCACCAAGGACAGCGTGCCGAGGACGCCGAGCCCCACGGCGAGCGTCAGCCGGGCCCAGTTCCTGCCGCGGCGCAACTGGACGGCGGTCAGGACGGCCGCCGAGAACACGGCCATCCGCAGCAGCAGGCCGCCGGCCAGCTCTCCGGCGGACGTGTCGCCGTCAGCCACCAGGCCGCCGGCCATGAGCACCGTCTCGAAGAAGCCCGCCACGACCGCGGTGATCCAGAGCGCGAACGCGGCGTGGACGGGCGGGGGAGCGGATACAGGCGGGCGAGCGGAGGGTTCACCGCCGCCCGGCCGTGCGGGGCGCTGCCCCGGATGTCTCTGCGTCGCGTTCGTCATGCTGCGCCTCGCTCACCGCGGTCCACCCTGAACCGTCCCTCTGAATGGTTCCGGCGAACGCGGCCCGGGGCACGCCCGGCGGCCCCCCTCTTCAGGTGTTGTCAGCACCCCTGCGCGGCATGAGAGAAACCCCCTGGGCGCCGCCTCTCACTTCCGGCAGAGGATCTCCCCGTGCAGGACGGCGAACCAGCCGTCCTCCCGCTCTCCCCACTCCCGCCACGCGTCGGCGAACGCCCGCAGTTCACCGGCGTCGGTGTGTCCGCCCTCCACGGCCAGCCGCGCGTAGCCGGACGCGACCGTGCGGTCCGCCCAGAGGCCGCTCCACCAGGCACGCTCATCGGCCGATGTGTAGCACCAGGTGCTCGCGCTCGCGGTGACGTCGTCGAAACCGGCCTTCAGGGCCCAGGACTTGAGGCGGCTTCCCGCGTCCGGCTCGCCGCCGTTGGCGCGGGCCACCCGCCGGTACAGGTCGAGCCAGCCGTCCATGGCGGGGAGCTTCGGGTACCAGGCCATCGCCGAGTAGTCCGCGTCGCGGGCGGCGACGGTGCCGCCCGGCGCGCAGACGCGCCGCATCTCGCTCAGGGCGCGCACCGGGTCGCCGACGTGCTGGAGCACCTGATGCGCGTGGACGACATCGAAGGAGTCGTCCCGGTAGTTCAGGTCGTGGACGTCGGCGACGGCGAACTCCACGTTGCGCAGGCCGCGTTCGGCCGCCGTCGCGCGGGCCCGGTCCAGGATGCCGGGCGCGTGGTCGACGGCCGTGACGTGGCCGTCGGGCACGAGCGCGGCCAGGTCGGCGGTGATGGTGCCGGGTCCGCAGCCGATGTCCAGGACCCGCATGTGCGGCTTCAGTGCGTCGACGAGATAGGCGGCCGAGTTGGCGGCGGTCCGCCAGGTGTGGGAGCGCAGGACGGACTCGTGGTGTCCGTGCGTGTAGACGGCGGTCTCCTCCGGCATGGCGGGAACTCCTTCACAATCGGTGCCGCTTCGCTGCGGTGGAGCGAACGGTACGCCGCCATGTCGAATAATGAGACCCACGTATCACTATGTGGGCAGGCGTGGCACGCTTGTAGGGGCCGGAAAGGAGCGGCCGGAAACGGAGGGAGCCGAAACGCATTTGCGGCAAGCCGCACCGCCCACGGAGAATCCCCCGCATGGGACATCTGGAAGCCGCGCACATCGAGTACTACCTGCCGGACGGCCGAGCGCTGCTCGGCGATGTCTCCTTCCGTGTCGGTGAGGGCGCCATCGTCGCCCTCGTCGGGGCGAACGGCGCGGGCAAGACCACCCTGCTCCGCCTGATCTCGGGCGAGATCCAGCCCCACGGCGGCACCGTCACCGTCAGCGGCGGCCTCGGTGTCATGCCGCAGTTCGTCGGGTCGGTGCGCGACGAGACGACCGTGCGTGACCTGCTCGTCTCCGTGTCCAACCCCCGCATCCGCGATGCCGCGAAGGCCGTGGACGTGGCCGAGCACCTGATCATGACCGTCGACGACGAGGCCGCCCAGCTCCAGTACGCCCAGGCGCTCTCCGACTGGGCCGAGGCCCACGGCTACGAGGCCGAGATCCTTTGGGACATGTGTACGACGGCCGCGCTCGGCATCCCGTACGACAAGGCGCAGTTCCGCGAGGTCCGCACGCTCTCCGGCGGTGAGCAGAAACGTCTCGTGCTCGAAGCCCTGCTGCGCGGCGGCGACGAGGTGCTGCTCCTCGACGAGCCGGACAACTACCTCGACGTACCCGGAAAGCGCTGGCTCGAGGAGCGGCTCAAGGAGACGCGCAAGACCGTCCTCTTCGTCTCGCACGACCGCGAGCTCCTCGCCCGCGCCGCCGAGAAGATCGTCAGCGTCGAGCCGGGTCCCGCGGGCGCCGACGCCTGGGTGCACGGCGGCGGCTTCGACACCTTCCACGAGGCGCGGCGCGAGCGCTTCGCGCGCTTCGAGGAGCTGCGCAGGCGCTGGGACGAGAAGCACGCGCAGCTGAAGAAGCTGGTGCTCAGCCTGCGGCAGGCCGCATCGATCAGCCATGAGCTGGCCTCGCGGTACGCCGCCGCGCAGACCCGCCTTCGCAAGTTCGAGGAGGCGGGCCCGCCGCCCGAGCCGCCGCGCGAGCAGGACATCACCATGCGGCTGCAGGGCGGGCGTACCGGCATCCGGGCCATCACCTGCAAGGACCTCGAACTGACCGGTCTGATGAAGCCCTTCGACCTGGAGGTCTTCTACGGCGAGCGGGTCGCCGTCCTCGGCTCGAATGGCTCGGGCAAGTCGCACTTCCTGCGGCTGCTCGCGGGCGGCGACGTCGCGCACACCGGCGACTGGAAGCTCGGCGCGCGTGTCGTGGCAGGGCACTTCGCGCAGACCCACGCCCACCCGGAGCTCTTCGGCCGCACGCTCCTGGACATTTTGTGGCGCGAGCACGCCCAGGCCAAGGGTCCCGCCATGTCACGCCTGCGCCGGTACGAGCTCACCGGGCAGGCCGAACAGCGCTTCGAGCGGCTCTCGGGCGGCCAGCAGGCCCGCTTCCAGATCCTGCTCCTGGAGCTGGAGGGCTCCACCGCCCTGCTGCTCGACGAGCCCACCGACAACCTCGACCTGGAGTCCGCCGAGGCCCTCCAGGAAGGCCTCGAGGCATACGAGGGAACGGTCCTCGCGGTGACGCACGACCGCTGGTTCGCCCGCTCCTTCGACCGCTATCTCGTCTTCGGCAGCGACGGTCTCGTGCGCGAGACGCCCGAGCCGGTGTGGGACGAACGCCGCGTGGAGCGCAAGCGGTAGCGGCTCTCGGCCGCAGGAGGACAATGGCGGGTATGGCAGACACCACTGGCACAGCCGGCCCGTCCGACCTGAACGACCGCGAACTCCTCGGCCGGCACGCCGCCGCCCTCGAGCTGTTCGGCGACCGGGTGCACGCGATCGGGCCCGACCAATGGGACGCGGGAACGCCGTGCACCGACTGGTCCGTGCGCGACCTCGTCGACCACCTGACCACCGAGCAGCTCTGGGTGCCCTCGCTCGTCCGCGACGGCGCCACCATCGACTCCGTCGGCGACGCCTTCGACGGAGACGTGCTCGGCCCCGACCCCGTCGCCTCCTGGGACACGGCGGCGGCCGCCGCCCACGAGGCGTTCGGCGAGCCGGGCGCCCTCTACCGCACGGTGCACCTCTCCTTCGGCGACACCGCGGCCGACTTCTACTGCGGCCAGATGATCACTGACCTCGTCGTGCACGCCTGGGACCTGTCCCGCGCCATCGGCGCGGACGAAACCCTTCCGGAAGACCTGGTGGCCTTCTCCCTGCACGAAATCAAGCCGTACGCTGCGGACTTGGCGAAGAGCGGGCTCTTCGCCCCCGCGGTGGAGCCGCCGCGGGACGCCGACGCACAGACGGAGCTGCTGAGTCTGGTGGGGCGCCAGGTGTAGCCGCGGGGGAGCGTCAACGATGTCGGGGGAGCGGGTGAGTGACGCGTGAGTGCCCAGGTGCCGAGGACGTCCTTCAGGACCGCGGACGTGGACGAGGCGCGGCAGGTGATCGGTGAGGCGTTCTACAGCAACTTCATGGATGTCCTCGACGGGCCGCGCGCCTTTCGCGCCGAGTTCGACATCGGGCAGCTCGGCGCGCTCACCGTCGGCGAGCTCAGCTGCGGCGCCGATGTGTGGATGCGGGTCGGTGAACTGGGCGCGTACCACGTGAACATCCCGCTCGGCGGGCACATGCGCTTTCGGCAGGGCGGCGGCGCGAGCACCGTAGCGACGGCGCAGCGGGCCGGGGTGTTCCAGCCCGTCGGCGACACGGTGGTGGAGCGGTGGACCGGCGACTGCCGGATCCTGGCGGTGAAGATGGACCGCGAGGCGCTCGAACAGCGCCTTGAGCAGCTCCTCGGCCGGCCGACCCGCGCCCCGCTGGCGCTCGCCCCCGAGCTGGACACCACCCGTGGCCCGGGGCGCAGTTGGGCCCGGCTCGTCACCACGGTCATCGAGGATCTGCGCGCGGAGCCGGGTGCTCCGCCGGGCCAGGCGTCCCTCTGCGCCTCACCCCTGGTCGCCGCGCCCCTCCAGGAGGCGATCCTGAGCGGGCTGCTGCTCGCCGTCGAGCACCCCTACCGCGACGAACTCAACGCCCCGGAGCGGAGGTTGCGCCCGGCGCCCGTGAAGCGCGCCATGGACGCCGTCCAGAAGCGGCCCGAGCATCCCTTCACGCCCGCCGGGCTCGCCGCAGAGGCGCGGGTCGGGGTGCGCTGGCTCCAAGAGGCCTTCCGTCGCTATGTGGGCATGTCCCCCATGGCGTACGTACGAGAGGTGCGGCTGATCCGCGTGCGCGACGAACTGCGGGAGGCCGAGCCCGGCGCGATCGGCGTGAGCGAGGTGGCGCACCGGTGGGGCTTCGGCCATCTGGGGAGGTTCGCCGAGCAGTACCAGGCCCGGTTCGGGGAGCTGCCGTCCCAGACGCTGCGCGGTTGAACCGCCGGTAACCGGACCGTGCGCTATGCGGACAGCTGCTGCGTTCAACGGATCGTTTCCGCAGGGCAACTGATCTACCGTTTCTCTTGTCACCGGCTGGGCCGGTCGCCGTCCGGTTCGTGAGGGGCCCCAACCCCCACAGGGCGCGGCCGTGACGGACCCCCGGGGACGATCCGGCCCGGCCTCAGGCCGGGCCGGGCCCGCGCCGCGGGTCCGGTCGCTCCCCCTGCACGACCCGTGCAGCCGGACCCGCAGCCTCGGCCCGGGCCTGGACCCCGCCCGGGCCGAGGGGCCCTGGGCGGCGGGTGTGCGCCGCGGCACTCAGGCCGAGGCGGCGAGGTCCCGGAGGGTCACCATGCCCACCGGCTGGCCGTCCTCGACGACGGGCAGCCTGCGTACGGCGTTCTCGAGCATCAGGCTGACCGCCGACGCCACCGCGTCGTCGGGGGCGACCATCACCGGATTCGGCGTGCAGATGGCCTGCGCGCTGACGGTGAGGGGATCGGCGCCGTCGGCGACGGCCCGCAGCGTGATGTCCCGGTCGGTGAGCACGCCGACGAGGCGGCCCGCCGTGGCCACCAGGACATGCCCGATGTCCTGCGCGCGCATCAGCTGCGCCGCTTCCACCAGCGAGGCATCGGGGCCTACCGCCACGACTCCCGGTGTCATGACGTCCCTTACGACAACAGCCATGGTGGGGGCCCTTCCTGTGGGGGGACGGTTGTCTGGCCGCAGTACCCCGGCTCGGCCGGTCCATGCGGGTTTGCCCGGAAGAAACGGCATCGCGCAGGAACGCACAGGTGTTTGCTTCCCGGGCCACGGGGCAGGCGGAGTTCACAGTGCTTCGGAACGGAGGCACGTCCGTGGGAGCGGTTCGCGCTCGCCCGGGTGTGCCCTGTCGCGCTGTCGCGTCCACCCACGGTGACTCTTCAACCCAAGGCACCGAAAGAGGAGTTGCGACGCATCATGCGATCCGACGCGCGACAGACGAAGCGCCATCCGCACGACGACGCACCCGACACCGCGGCCGCTTTCCGCAGGCTGACCGAGATGCCGCACGGTCCCGAACGCGACGCACTGCGCCAGGAGTTGGTCAGGGCCTGGCTGCCGATGGCCGAGCGCCTCGCCGGCCGTTTCCGCAACCGCGGCGAAGCACTGGACGACCTGCGCCAGGTGGCGGCCCTCGGCCTGGTCAAGGCCGTCGACCGTTACGACCCCGAGCGCGGCAGCGCTTTCGAGAGCTATGCCGTGCCGACGGTCACCGGCGAGATCAAACGCCACTTCCGAGACCACATGTGGACCCTCCATGTGCCGCGCCGTGTGCAGGACTTGCGCAACCGGGTGCGGTTCGCCCGCCAGGAGCTGACCCAGACGGTCCCCGGGCGCACCCCCAGCCTCGTCGAGATCGCCGAGAAGGCGCAGCTCTCCGAGGAGGACGCGGCCGCCGGCCTGGAGGCACTGGAAAGCTTCACCGCGCTCTCCCTGGACGCCGAACTGCCGGGCAGCGACGACGGATACGCGCTGCGCGACGCACTCGGCGCGCCCGACCCCGCCCTCGACGTCGTCATCGACCGCGAGGCCGTCAAACCGCGCATCGCCGCCCTGCCCGAGCGGGAGCGGGACATCCTCTACATGCGGTTCTTCGGCGACATGACGCAGAGCCGCATCGCCGAGCAGCTCGGCATCTCCCAGATGCACGTCTCGCGCCTGATCAGCCGCTGCTGCGACCGGCTGCGCGAGGAAGTCATGCAGGACGCCGCCTAGTTGAGGCCGGGGGTCTCCCGGCTCGCGTGCCGGGCCATGGCAAGCGCGATGTGGCGCGACATCACGTCGACCGTCTGTGCCTCGGCCAACGAGAAGGCGAGCCGCGCCCCGCTCCTGAACAGCGTGAGGACACCTTCCACCGGACCGTCCGAGCGACCCCTCAGCGGCACGCACAGCAGGGACGTCACCTGCGCGCGTACGAGGACGGGGGCGCCGGACGCGTCCCGGCCGAAGGAGTCCGGGTCCTCCGGACGCACCTGCAGCATGGGCGCCCCGCCGCGTGCCGCCTCGACGACGAGGGGGCACGCGGCGGGCGCCTGTGCGAGGACGTCGTCGACCGGTGCGCCCTTCGGCCCCAGGACGGTCGTACGCCGCTGCCGCGCGGCCCCTTCGTCGGCGATCACCCAGTCCGCGAACCGCGGGTGCAGCACGCCGGCCGCCCGTTCGAGCACGGCCACGCGATCCCCGGCGGGAGCCGTGAGCAGGGCGGTGGTCATGGCGTCCGCGAGGTCCAGGCGGGCCGCGTGCCGGGTCGCCTCGCCGAGGTCGGGGGCGGGAGCGCGCGAGGCCTCCCGGGGTGACGCGGGCGAGCCCGCGGGCTGCGTGCCGGGCTGCAGCACCACCAGGACCGCCGTACGCGGCTCGGCGCCGGGCCGCAGCGCGGTGAGCGTCGCGCGGACCGGGAGGTCCGGGTCACGCTGGAGGTGGACGGTGAGGCTGCGGTCGCCCTCGCCACGGGCGACCGCTGCGGTCTGCGAGCGGAACGCCACCCGGTCCGCGTGCAGCAGGAATCCGGTCAGCGGCCTGCCGGTGGCGTAGCCCGCGCGTACGCCCGTGAGGCCGGTCGCGGCGAAGTTCATCCGCCGCACCACCGACTCCCGGTCGACGAGGGCGACGGGCAGGGGGAGGCGCTGGAAGAGGGCTCGCAGGAGGTGCTGCTCGTCCCGGTCGGGAACGCCGCTTCCCAAGTGGCCCGCGGCGGCGAGGCGTTCGTAGAGCGGCCGCAACTGGGCGACCACATGGTCGAGTTCGAAGATCGCCGCGTCGAGGACGGTGCCGAGGTCGTCCGCCGGAACGGAGCGTGCTGACTTCAACTCGGCGACGCGGCGCACGAAGTCCGCGATCTCTTCACCGAACTCCTCCGTTTTGGCCATGTGCCGAACGTATCCGCTGCGGCCGTTTTCCGGGGGACCTCGCGGGAAGGCGGAGAAAAGGAGGAGGAACCCACCATGCCCCTCGTACCGGAACCGGATCTCGACCTGGCGGGACCGGAGTCCGCGCTGCCGGGCCGCAGGCTCTCGCAGCTCGCGGAACAGGCCGTGCGCTGCACCACCGCGTGCTGCGGCGCGGGCACGACCGTGTCGGAAGGCGGCAGCGACCACCCCGCTTCGGTGACCCACCCCGACCTCGCCGGTCTCGTCTCCGTACAGCTGCGCTCGGGCGACGGGCCCATTCCGGCGGCGCAGGAGCGTGGGGCGCCGGTGGAGACCGGTGACCTGCTGCGGGACGAGCGGTGGCCCGTGTACCGCGCCATGGCGCTCGACACCGGCGTGCGCTCCAGCGTCACGCTCCCCTTCCAGCGCGGGGGTCTCACCGTCACCCTGACCCTCTTCAGCTTCCGTCCCGGCGCCCTGGACGACGTCCGGCACGGTCCCGCCCAGGCGCTCGGCGACCTCGCCACGACGGCCCTGGTCCGCGACCGCCGCTACCGCGCGGCCCTCACGGAACTGGACCACCTCGGCAACGCCCTGCGCACCCGCCCCGTGGTCGACCAGGCCTGCGGCATCATCATGCACGTCCTGACCTGCGACGCGGACAAGGCCTTCACGATGCTGCGCCGCATCTCCCAGACCACGAACCGCAAGCTGGCCGACGTGGCGTCCGCGGTGGTCGAGACGCGCGGCAAGGGCCTCGAGAGGGAGCTGGCGGCCCTGGCCGCGCAGAACTGACCGCACCCGGCCCCGGCCCTCCGCGCGCGGAGAACGCCCCGTCGCGTTTCGATGGGTACATGCGGACGGAACCCGAAGGCCGTGGCCCTGTCCGGTACGGGCCTCCCCTGCCGGAGCCGGGCCTCCCGGTCCTGCCCGAGCTCTCCGCCGTGCTCGCCGGCGCCGCGGGCCGCGCCCACGCGGAACCACCCGGCGGCAGCCCCGCCCTGCTCGACGCCGCGAGCGGCTACTGGGCCCGGCGCGGCCTGCCGGGAGAGCGGGACCAGGTCGTCGCGGCGCCCGGAGCCGCGCCCCTGCTGCTCGCGCTGACCGCGGCCCTCGGCGGCGGCGACGTCCTGCTGCCGCGCCCGTGTCCCGCCTGGTGGGCGCCCCAGGTGCGGCTGCTCGGCCGGTCGGTGTACCACGTGCCGACGCCCGCGGAGTGCGGCGGCGTCCCCGACCCGTTCGCCCTCATGGAGACCGTCCGCCGCATCCGCGCCGAGGGCGGCACCCCGCGCCTCCTCGTGCTCTCCGTCGCCGACGACCCCACCGCCACCGTGCCGCCACCCGAGGTGCTGCACGAGGCCGTGGAGGCGGCGGCGGACGAGGGGCTGCACATCGTCAGCGACGAGACCTGGCGCGACACCCTGCACCGGCCGCACGACACGGTGCTGGTGAGCCCCGCCGAGATGGACCCCGGACGCGTGACGGTGCTGACCGACCTCTCCGGGGCGTTCCTGCCGCCGGGCTGGCCCGCCGCGGTCGCCCGGTTCCCGGCCGGAGCGCGGGGCTCGGCGCTGCGGGCCCGCACCCTGGACGTCCTGACCGCGCTGGGCGCGTGCGTCACGGCGCCGGTCGGGGCGGCGGCGTCGTACGCCCTGGGCGAGCCGGACGAGATCACCGACCGCCTCGCCCGCGCGACCCGCCTGCACGCGCGCGTGGCCGCGGCCGCGCAGCACACGGTGGTCACGGCGGGCGCGCTCGCCCGCCCGCCGGGGGCGGGCCGTCACCTCTACGTGGACCTCGGGCCGCTCCGCCCGGCGCTCGCCGCACGCGGCGTCGGCGACTCGCAGGACCTGGAGGACTTCCTCGGCGGACGCCTCGCCATGCCCGCACCCGGCGGCCACCGCTTCGGCGACGAGCTGGGTGCGCTGCGCGTACGCCTGTCCACCGGCCCCCTGCTCGGCGCGACCCCGCAGGAACGCCTGACGGCCCTCACCGCACCGGACCCCTCTCAACTCCCGTACGTGGAAAGGGCATTGAGCACCCTGGCCGCAGCCTTCGACGATCTCCGCGCCACAGCGGCACAGGCCTAGGCCACCGCGCGCCGGACCTTGTGCCACAGCGTCGGTGCCACGCTGATCAGCACCGTGAGGGCGACCGCCACCAGCACGCCCTGCCACGGCTCCTTGAAGAGGGAGCCGCCGAGAATGCCGATCAGTTGGTACGTGAAGGCCCAGGCGAGGCACGCCGGTATGTCACCGCGGGCGAACCGGCGCAGCGGCATCTTCGCCATCAGACAGGCCAGCATCACCGGAATCCGCCCGGCCGGGACGAGCCGGGAGAGGACGAGCACCAGCACACCGTGGTCGGCGAGTTTCTCCTGCGCCTGGGCCAGGCGCTCCTCGGGCGCCCGGTCACGGATCGCCGCGAGCCAGCGCGAGCCGTTCGTCGAGTGCATGCCGCGCCGGCCGAGCCAGTACAGCGCCATGTCACCCAGGAACGCGGCGAACGCCGAGACCACGAACACCAGGAGCAGCGCCAGGGGCGCCTCCTGATGGAAGGCCACCACCGCGGCCGAGCTGACGAGCGCGCCCGTGGGCACCACGGGCACCAGCGCGCCGACCATGATGAGCAGGAACAGCGACGGATAGCCGACGGCCTGCGTCGACCCCGGTGTCACCTGGGCCGTCAGGGCGAGGATCACTGAGGATCTCCCTTGGTGACCTCGGGCCGCACGCTCTCGCCGTGCCCCAGCCGGTGCACCGCCACCTCGGGCGCGATCCGCGCGGCCTGGCGCACGAACTCCTCGCCCGGCGTGTGGAATTCATGGGGCCGCACGGCGTCCATGCCGATCGGCCAGTACGTCCCGTAGTGCACCGGCACCGCACTGCGCGGCGCGAGCTCCGCCAGGGCCAGGGCCGCGCGCCCCGCGTCGAGATGACCATGGCCGAGATACGGCCCCCAGCCACCGACCGGAAGCAGCGCGACGTCGACGTCGCCGACCTCCGCGGCCATCGAGTCGAAGAGCCCGGTGTCCCCGGCGAAGTACGTCCGTGCCTCACCCCGCACCACGAAGCCGAGCGCGGGCGCGGCATGCGGTCCGACGGGCAGCCGCCGCCCGTCGTGCCGCGCCGTCACCACGCGGACGACCAGGTCGCCGATCCGCACCTCGTCGCCCGGCACGACCTCGATGAGGCGCAGATGGGAGAGCCGGCGCGCGAGCCCCGGCACCTGCCGGCGTGCGCCGCGCGGCAACAGCACACGCGTGCCCGGGGTGATCCGTGCGAGGGACGGCAGATGCAGATGGTCGGCGTGCAGATGGGAGAGGAGCACGATGTCGGCGACGGCCGCCTCGGGCGGCGGGAGCGCGCCCCTGCGCCGGCGCAGATGGGCCAGGCGCCGGGCGAACAGCGGGTCGGTGAGCACCCGCAGCCCCGAGTCCTCGACCGTGCAGGTGGCATGACCCCACCAGGTGATCTCCACCGGCACTCCCATTGCTCCTTCTTCCTCCTTCGCGCGACTGTTTACGAGCCTACGGCCAGGAGTAGGGTCTTCGGCTGACGCCAGTGGTGAGGATGCCAGAGGTGAGGGGGACGCGATGGGGGACACCGCAAGCGTGACAGTGATGCGGGCCGCCGCGATCGCCAGCCTGATACCGCTGGAGGAGCTGGACGCCGACCCCTTCCTGGTGGACTCCCGCAGCCAGCACGCGATGTGCGCGCGCTGGGCCGCCGCCCGGGGGTACGTCATCACGCGGGAGTTGGTCGTGCACGGGCTGCCCACCGATCACGCCGTGCTCTGGGCCGACGTCGACGAGGGCCTCGTGGACCTCTTCGTCGTGCCCAGCCGCCGCGTGCTCGACCGCGCGCTGCGTTCGCCGGACGAGTTCACCGCGGAGTGCGGGCGGCGCGGGGTGCGGATCGAGACCGCGGGGCTCGCCGAACCGTCGTACGACGCGCAGATGAAGGCCTGTGTCCACCGGCGGCTGTCCATGCCGACGGCGGGGTACGACGGTCGCTGACCCACCCCCGGCACCTGTCCGTGGGCCCTGTGACACGCTGGTGTCCGGATCTGTCATGAAACCTGAGGCGGCGCGGCGTGGGGCGAGAGCGATGGCGGGCGGTCGGCAGTGCGCTGTGGAGATCCGTCGCCGTATGGCTGGTCAGCACGCTCACGATGCTCGCGCTCGCCGGGATCCTGCCCGACTTCCAGCTGCAGGCCGACGACGACGACAGCGCGACGCGCATCGCCAGCACGGCCGCCCTGGGCGCCGGTGCCTTCGGCCTGCTCTCCTCGCTGGTGTGGCCCCTGCTCGTGCGGGCGCTGCTGCTCGTGCCCGCGCTCGTGCTCGGCCTGCTCGCCTTCGCCCTCAACGGCTCACTGCTGCTGCTCGCCCTCAGCCTCATCCCCGACGGGCGCGGTGAGGCCAACCCCGAGACCGCCGTCGTCGTCGCCGCGGTCATGTCCGCGGTCGCCTCCGCCACCGGCGGTGCCCTCGCCGTCCGCGACGACGACGCCTACCGCCGCCGCCTCTACCGCCTGGCCGACCGCAAGCGGCGCCGCCTCGCCGAAGGACGCTTCGGTCCCGTACCGCCCGGCACCGTCTTCATCCAGCTCGACGGTCTTGGCCACGACGTCCTGCGCACCGCCGTGGACAAGGGGCTGATGCCCACCATCGCCGCCTGGCTCGGCCAGGAGGGGGCGCCGACCCATCGCCTCACCCCGTGGCGCACCGACTGGTCGAGCCAGACCGGGGCGAGCCAGCTCGGCATCCTGCACGGCTCCAACGACGACGTCCCCGCCTTCCGCTGGTACGAGAAGGACACCGGCGAGGTCATGGTCTCCAACCGGCCCGCGTCCGCCGTGGAACTCCAGCGCCGCGCCATCGAGCGCACCGGCGACGGCGGCCTCCTCACCCTCGACGGCGCCAGCCGCGGCAACCTCTTCAGCGGCGGCGCCGAGCAGGTCGCCCTGGTGCTCTCCCTGGCCGCGCGCCGCGGCAAGGAGAACCGCTCGCGCGCCGGGTACTTCGCCTACTTCTCCGACCCCGCCAACGCCGTCCGCACCGCCCTGTCCTTCGTCGCCGAGGTCGGCCGCGAGATCGGCGAGTCGACCCGGGCCCGGATCAGGAAGCAGCGTCCGCGCGTCGCCCGGGGCGGGCTCTACCCCTTCATCCGCGCCTTCGCGACCGTCATCGAGCGCGATGTCGTCGTCGCCGCGGTCATCGGCGACATGCTCGCGGGGCGCAGCGCGGTCTACGCCGACCTGGTCGCCTACGACGAGGTGGCCCACCACTCGGGGCCCACCGGTCACGACGTGGAGAAGGTGCTCCAGCGGCTCGACCGGTCCCTCGCGCTGATCGCGAAGGTCGCCGAACACGCCCCCCGCGCCTACCGCATCGTGGTCCTCTCCGACCACGGCCAGAGCCCCGGCGAGACCTTCCGCGCCCGCTACGGCCTCACCCTCGGCGACCTCGTCAGGGCCGGCTGCGGGCTGCCCGTGCCCCGCAAGGCGCAGCGCACGCACAGCGGCGCCGAGGCCCGCTCGACGGTCCGCGCCGCGCTGCGCCGCCCCGTGGAGGAGGGCGCGGACGAACACCGCCCGGCCCGCCGCGCGGAGCCCATCGTGCTCGCGTCCGGCAACCTCGGCCTCGTCTCCTTCCCCGACGTCCCGCACCGCATGACCCGCGAGGAGATCGACCTGCGCCACCCGGCGCTCCTGCCCACCCTGGCCAACCACCCGGGCGTCGGCTTCCTGCTCGTGCACAGTCAGGAGCGCGGCGCGGTCGTCCTCGGCGCGCGCGGCACGGAGGTGTACCTCGACGAGCGGCCCGGTGACCTCGGCCCGCTGGCCGACTTCGGGCCGGGCGCCGCCGAGGCCGTGCGCCGCACCGACGGCTTCCCGCACGCCGCCGACATCATGGTCAACTCCTGGTACGACCCCCAGGAGGGCGAAGTCCTCGCCTTCGAGGAGCAGATCGGCTCGCACGGCGGGCTCGGCGGCGCCCAGGCCGTCCCGTTCCTCCTGTCGCCCCTCGTGCTCTCCGCGCCGCTCGAGGACGGCCAGGAACTCGTCGGCGCCGAGCGCGTCCACGAAGTGCTCCGGCGCTGGCTCGGCGAGTTCCAGGGACCGGAGGTTCCGCTGGCTCCGCAGCCGGACGGGACAGCTTTTACGGTCGCCGACCCTCCCGCGCAGGACAAAACACGCTGATTTTGTACGGTTCCCTCCGTGCCCGACCATGTCTCTCGCCCCGGCGATCCCGGGCGTCCGGCACGATGAGAGGCACCACCCCCATGCACGACACCGGAACCGTGAACCAGCCGGCTCCGGCCCCCGACCAGGAAGAACTGCGGACAGAGCAGCACGAGGACGGCGGCAGCAGGCACGCCCGCCGCTTCGGCCTCCCGATCGCCACCTGCCTCGTCATGGGCAACATCATCGGCGGCGGCATCTTCCTGCTCCCGGCCTCCGTCGCCCCCTTCGGCACCATCAGCCTCGTCGCGTTCGCCGTCCTGACCGCGGGCGCCATCGCCCTCGCCCTGGTCTTCGGGCGGCTCGCGCGGCGCGACCCGCGCACCGGCGGACCGTACGTCTACGCGCGCGCCGCGTTCGGTGACTTCGCGGGATTCCTCGCCGCGTGGTCCTACTGGGCCACCGCCTGGGTGTCGAACGCCGCGCTCGCCGTCGCGGCCGTCGGCTATCTGGACGTCCTGATACCGGTGGGCGACCACAAGTGGACCGCCTGCCTGGCCGCCCTGGTCCTGCAGTGGCTTCCCGCGCTCGCCAACTTCGCGGGCACCCGCTACGTCGGCGCGGTCCAGGTCGTCGCCACCGTACTGAAGTTCGTGCCCCTGCTCCTGGTCGCGATCGGCGGGCTCTTCTTCTTCGACAGCGCCAACCTCGGCCCCTTCCAGGCGAGCGACGACAGCCCGGCCGGTGCGATCTCCGCCTCCGCCGCGATCCTGCTCTTCTCCTACCTGGGCGTGGAGTCGGCCGCCGTCAGCGCCGGCGAGGTACGCGACCCGCGCCGCAACGTCGGACGCGCCACCATCCTGGGCACCCTCGGCGCCGCCCTCGTCTATCTGCTCGGCACCCTCGCCGTCTTCGGCACCGTCGCCCACGACAAGCTCGTCGGCTCCACCGCACCCTTCTCGGACGCCGTCAACGTCATGTTCGGCGGCTCCTGGGGAGGTACGGCGGTGGCGATCGCGGCAGTCGTCTCCATCCTCGGGGCCCTCAACGGCTGGACCCTGCTGAGCGCCCAGACGCCGTACGCCGCCGCCAAGGACGGGCTCTTCCCCGAGGTCTTCGGCAAGAAGAGGCGCGGTGTGCCGACCGTGGGCGTCCTGGTCACCGTCGTTCTGGCCTCGCTGCTCACCGTCTACAACTACTTCGCGGGATCGAGCGGCGTCTTCGAGTCCCTCGTCCTGATCACCACGTTCACCGCGACCGTGCCCTATCTGCTCGCCACCGCCGCGCAGATCTACTTCCTGGTCTCCGGGCAGGGCGAGCGCGTCAACCGCGCCGCCCTGGTGCGGGACGGTGTCCTCGCGGCCATCGCGTCCGGGTTCTCCATGTGGCTGGTCGCCGGGTCCGGGTACGCGGCCGTCTACCAGGGCGTCCTGTTCCTCTTCGCGGGTGTGCTCGTCTACGCGTGGAGGGCGGCCCGCAAGGAGCGGACCGCCACCCACTGAAAAGACGCTCCCGGACTACCTGGCGAGCGGTGCGACCACCCAGCGGCGGGTGGTGTACATGCTGTCGGGCGAGCCGATCTCGATCAGCTTGCGGGCGGCCGGGTAGGCCTCGTTGCCCTCGATCTCATAGCCGACCTCGAAGGTGCCCGGCACGTCCCTGACCTGGGGCTCGCGCGGTGCCGCGGCGCTCCGGCCGCCCTGCTCGTCGGCCGTCACGGAGGCGAGCTCGGCGAGCAGCCTGCGCTGGGCGGCGGCGAGGGCCTCGCGCGGCTCGCGTGCCCGCTGCGGGGCGGCCGCGGCCTTGCCGCCCGCGGGCGGCGGCGCGATGTCGGTGCTCGGCTCGCGGGTCGTGCCGGTGGTGTCGCGCGTGGAGATCTGCGCCTGGACGACGGTCGCGTCGTTGTCCAGGGCCACCCGGATGAGACCGCGGTCGGGCGTGATGACCGGGATGCCGTCGAAGACCTGACGGAACGTCACATGGGTCTCGAGGGACACCGGCTCACCCAGCTCGGAGCCGTCCTTCGCCCCGGAGTTCTGCATCAGGTCGTGCACGCTGTCCACGACGAGCTCGGCGCCGTCGGCGTACTGCTCGGCGAATCCGCGGGCCGCCTCGACCGCCCGCTCCGTGGGCAACTGCCGCAGGTTGCGGTGGTTGGCCTCGGCGAGCTTGACCCACCGGATCGCGTGCGGAGCCGTGGAGACGGTCCGGTCGCCGGAGGTGGCGCTGAGCACGCCCTGCCGCTCGACCTGCACCTCTTGCAGCGCCGCCGACGGGAAGTCGGCGATGCGGCCCACCTTGGCCAGCTCGTCGCCCGGGTCGCGCGGCGCGAGCTGCACGATCTGCGGGGTGCTCGGGGCCTGCGTCAAAGGCTCCCTGAGGGAGTCGCGTGCGTTGTACCAGCGCCACGCGTACCAGTTGTCCGGCACGTGCTCGCGGTACAGGGTGCGCTCGCCGTTGAGGCGGGCCGTGGCCTCGGCCTGGTTGGCGCCGACCGCGCAGACCGAGGGCGCCTGGCCCTTGTAGATGTCCCAGCTCGCGTTCAGCCACGCGTCGGTGAACGTCTGGCCCGCCCGCCACTTCTCCCAGAACTTCTTGCCGTAGTCCGGGCTGTCGATGCTGACGGTCTCGAACCCGAAGATCATGCGGAAGCCGATGTTGGGGCCCGCCCAGGTGCGGATCGGGGAGTGCCCGCCGAGGACCCGCAGCGAGGTGCAGGTGGACCAGAAGATGTAGTTGACCTTCTCGTTGCCGAGCGCCATCCGGTTCGAGACCGCGTCGCTGCGGCCGTCCCAGACCGCGCCGAGCGGCGCGAAGAAGACGCCGTTGTTGTCCATGCCGCCGTGGCCCGAGTGGTAGACGGCGACCACCGCGTCCATGCCGTAGCGGTCCTGCCAGTTGTCGTACGTCTCCTCGTACGCCCAGACCTGCGCCCCGCCGTCCGCGAACCAGAAGTTGCGGTCGTAGAACTGCTGGAGGTACGCGAGCCACCCGGTGGCGTCGGCGTGCGTGTGGAACAGAGATGACTGGTTGACGAACTTCTGGATGCTGAAGGCGCCCCACCAGCCGAACGTCGAGTCGCGGTCTCCGGCGGCCCCGGGCTTCGCGCCTTCCAGCGGAGACGGACCGCGTTCCGAGTAGTTCATGCGCATGGTCAAACCCCCTGAGTGGACTCCTCGTCCCGTGGGCGAGGGGGCCTCAAAGTGTCACCGCAGACGCGCCTTGCACAGTTGGCATTTCGGCCATAGCGACCACGCACCGGGGCTGCCCTGACGCCTCAGGAGCCCCGGTGGAGAGGAGCGGTCTTGCGCGTGCGCCGCGTCCGGGTGTGATCGGATGGGCGCACGGAAGTTCCGGAACGCATCCCGGAACCGCACTGAAGGGAAGTACATCGTGGCTACCACGCGCTCCGCGCACACGGTCTGGGAAGGCTCTCTGACGGAGGGCTCGGGAACCGTCACCTTCGATTCCTCCGGGATCGGGGAGCAGGCCGTGTCCTGGCCGTCCCGTGCCGAGCAGGCCAACGGCAAGACCAGCCCCGAAGAGCTGATCGCCGCCGCGCACTCCAGCTGCTTCTCCATGGCGCTGTCGCACGGTCTGACGGGCGCGGGCACCCCGCCCACCCGGCTGACGACCTCCGCCGACGTGACCTTCCAGCCGGGCACCGGCATCACCGGCATCCACCTCACCGTCGAGGGTGAGGTGCCGGGCCTCGACGAGGCCGCGTTCACCTCCGCCGCCGAGGACGCCAAGGCGAACTGCCCCGTGAGCCAGGCACTCACGGGCACGACCATCACGCTGTCGGCGAAGCTGGCCTGACGCTCCTCGGACCGTGCCGCCGTCCCTCGCGGGGCGGCGGCACAGTCATGTGCGGCATTGACAACAAGCCGCTCAAGTTTTGTGATGGAGGTCGAAGTACGCCGGGAAACGGGCTCGCGTTGAAGGAGACTGGACATGGCACGTGCAGTCGGGATCGACCTCGGTACGACGAACTCGGTGGTGGCCGTCCTGGAGGGCGGTGATCCCACGGTCGTCGCCAACGCGGAGGGAGCGCGCACCACACCCTCGGTCATCGCCTTCGCCAAGAACGGCGACGTGCTCGTCGGAGAAGTGGCCAAGCGGCAGGCGGTCACGAACGTGGAGCGCACCGCGCGTTCCGTCAAACGCCACATGGGCGACGGCAGTTGGCGCTTCCCGGAGAGCGGCTCGGTGGACGGCACCCGGTACACCGCGCAGGAGCTCTCCGCCCGCGTCCTGCAGAAGCTCAAGCGTGACGCCGAGTCCTATCTGGGCGAGGACGTCACGGACGCGGTCGTCACCGTGCCCGCCTACTTCGACGACACGCAGCGCCAGGCGACCAAGGAAGCCGGCGAGATCGCGGGCCTGAACGTGCTCCGCATCATCAACGAACCCACCGCCGCCGCCCTCGCCTACGGCCTCGACAAGGGCGACGACCAGACGGTCCTCGTCTTCGACCTCGGCGGCGGCACCTTCGACGTGTCGCTCCTGGAGATGGGCGACGGCGTCATCGAGGTGAAGGCCACCAACGGCGACACCCAGCTGGGCGGCGACGACTGGGACCAGCGCATCGTCGAGTACCTGGTGCGGCAGTTCAAGAACGCCCACGGAGTGGACCTCGGCAAGGACAAGATGGCGCTGCAACGCCTGCGTGAGGGCGCCGAGAAGGCGAAGATCGAGCTGTCGTCGTCCAGCGAGACCGACATCAACCTGCCGTACGTGACGGCGTCGGCGGACGGCCCCCTGCACCTGGCGGAGAAGCTGACCCGCGCCCAGTTCCAGGAGCTGACGGCGGACCTGCTCGAACGCTGCCGCATCCCCTTCCACCAGGCGGTGAAGGACGCGGGCATCAAGCTGTCGGCCGTCGACCACGTGATCCTGGTGGGCGGCTCGACACGGATGCCCGCGGTCACCGAACTGGTCAAGGAACTCACCGGGAGCGAGCCGCACAAGGGGGTCAACCCGGACGAGGTCGTGGCGCTGGGGGCGGCGCTCCAGGCCGGTGTGATCAGGGGCGACGTCAAGGACGTCCTGCTCCTGGACGTGACGCCGCTGTCCCTCGGGATCGAGACCAAGGGCGGCATCATGACCAAGCTCATCGAACGCAACACGACCATCCCCACCCGGCGTTCGGAGACCTTCTCGACCGCCGAGGACAACCAGCCGTCGGTCGGCATCCAGGTCTTCCAGGGCGAGCGGGAGATCGCCGCGTACAACAAGAAGCTCGGCGTCTTCGACCTCACCGGGCTGCCCCCGGCGCCGCGCGGTGTGCCCAAGATCGAGGTCACCTTCGACATCGACGCCAACGGAATCATGCACGTGTCCGCCAAGGACGAGGCGACGGGGCGCGAGCAGCGCATGACGGTGACGGGCGGTTCCGCGCTGCCCAAGGACGACATCAACCGCATGGTGCGGGAGGCCGAGGAGCACGCGGAGGAGGACCGCAAGCGGCGCGACGCCGCCGAGACCCGCAACCAGGCGGAGCAACTCGTCTACCAGACCGAGCGGTTCCTGCGGGAGAACGAGGAGCGGATCCCCGCGGCCACCAAAACCGAGGTGGAGGCGGCGGCGACGGAGCTGAAGGGCCTCCTGAAGGACAAGGCCGACGACACGGCGGCGCTGCGCGCGGGCGCGGAGAAACTGGCCTCGGTGAGCCAGCGGATGGGCCAGGCCATGTACGAGAGCTCCGGCGAAGGCACCCAGGAGCAGGCGGCTCCGGGCTCCGTCCCCGACGAGGGCGTGGTCGACGCGGAGATCGTGGACGACGAGAAGCCGGGGGAGGGCGCCGACAAGTAAGGGGCGGCGGGCTGAGGGTTTCAGCCCGTCCGGCGTTTGAGGACGAACTCGGCGAAGCCGGTGTCGCCCGGCAACCAAGGCCCCCGCGCCGAGCGGCCCGCGGCGGAGCCGCAAATGTCACAGTCGGGAAGGGGCGGGGTTGGGGATCAAGACCCTGTCTTCTCCCAACCCCGCCGCTCCGGACGAGCTCCCACCCTCCGCGGGTCCCGACTCCGGTACACCACGTACGGCCGGAACAGATACTGCACCGGCGCGCTGAACATGTGCACGAGCCGTGTGAACGGGATCAGCGCGAACAGCGCCATGCCGACCACCGCGTGGATCTGGTACATGACCGGCACCCCCGCCATCCGGTCCGTGTCCGGCTGCAGGGTGAACAAGCTGCGGGCCCAAGGCGCCATCGACTCGCGGTAGTTGTAGCCCTCGCCCGAGGCATGTGTCAGCTTGGCCACCATGCCGAGCACGATCGCCGCGAACAGCACGAGATACATCAGCTTGTCGTTGGCGGTCGTCGCCCGGAACACCGGCGCGTTCGTGCGGCGCCGGTAGAGCAGCAGCAGGATGCCGAGCACAAGCAGGATGCCCGCCGCCGTGCCGCCGTACAGCGAGAACAAGTGGTAGGTGTGCTCGCTCACGCCCACCTTCTCCGTCCACGACTCCGGCACGAAGAGCCCCACCAGATGCCCGACGAGGACGAACAGAATCCCGTAGTGGAACATCGGCGACGCGATGTTCAGGAGCTTCGACTCGTACACCTGCGAAGAGCGCGTCGTCCAGCCGAACTTGTCGTAGCGGTAGCGCCACAGCAGGCCCGCCACGAGGAGGACGAAGGCCACGTACGGGATGACGCCCCACAGCAGCGTTCTCATCAGTGCTCCCCGATCAGTGCGAAGGGTTCGAGGCCGACGTCCTCCCGCGGGGGCCCCGACCTGGCCAGCGCCTGCGCCTCGGCCCGGTCCTTCGGCGAGGGGCCGGGCAGCGTCGCGCAGACCGCCCGGAGGACGGACGCGTAGGGCGTGCCGAAGTCGGTGAGGGCGAGCCGCAGCAGCTCGAGGCCCGGCCGGTGCTCCTCCAGGAGGACAGGGCCCGCGTGCGCGGAGAACTCCAGGACCGCGGGCAGGAAGTCCGGCAGCTCCTCGCCCGTGAACTCCAGGCCGTGCTCGCGGTAGACCTCCTTGAAGCGGACCAGGGCCATGCCGCGCCGGCGCGTGTCACCGTCGCGCCACCAGCTCAGATAGAGGCTGTGCCTGTTTTTGAAGTCGAAGACCTGGACGTAGTGCGCGGCGAGATCGGAGGGACCGGTAGCCGCCGCGTACGTCAAGAACTCCCGCAACTCCGGTGCGGCAGCGCTCAGTTGAGGCAGCAGGCCGCGGAACTCCTCGTCCGGGTAGGTCAGGCAGTGGGCGGCTGCCTGGTAGAGCACGGCGTTCTCGCTCACAGGGTGTCCTTCTCGGTCGCGGAGGGCTGCTCGTCGGCGGTCTGCCGGTCCCGCAGGGTGTGGAAGTTCTCGATGGTCACCAGCGGCAGCTGCTTGCGGCCCGAGTCCTGGCCGAACGGGCCGTCCCCGCCCGCTCCCGGGCCGCCCTCGAAGTCGAGACTGCACGAGTCGGGCAGCGCGGACTCCTCCAGCCGCTGGGCGTCACCGACCGCCGCGGTCGGGATGACGTAACGGTCCTCGTACTTGGCGATGGCGAGGAGGCGGTACATCTCCTCGATCTCCTGGGCCGACATGTCCACGGCCTCGGCCACCGAACTGTCGGGCCGCTCACCGAGGTTGATGGCCCGCATGTGCGCCCGCATCGCCGCCAGCTTCTCCAAGGAGGCCCGCACCGGGCCCACGTCTCCGGCCGTGAAGATCTCCGCCAGGTATTCGAGCGGGATGCGCAGGGTGTCGATCGCGCCGAACAGGTTGTCCAGGTCCTCGCCGTCGTGCCCGGTCTCGCTCAGCGCGTCCACGACCGGGGAGAGCGGCGGGATGTACCAGACCATCGGCATCGTGCGGTACTCCGGATGCAGCGGGAGCGCCACCTTGTACGTGCTGATCAGCGCGTGCACGGGGGAGCGGCGCGCCGCCTCGACCCAGTCGTGACCGATCCCGGCCCGCTCGGCCTCGCGCCGCACCTCGGGGTCCTCCGGGTCGAGGAAGACCCCCAACTGGGCCTCGTACAGGGCCTTGTC
Source organism: Streptomyces sp. NPDC051214 (assembly GCF_040682375.1). Taxonomy (NCBI): domain Bacteria; kingdom Bacillati; phylum Actinomycetota; class Actinomycetes; order Kitasatosporales; family Streptomycetaceae; genus Streptomyces; species Streptomyces sp. NPDC051214. Next base: position 935,194 of record NZ_JBFBAT010000001.1, on the reverse strand, counting down.
GTCCTCGACCGAAGCGGCCTCGGTCACCTTGTCGGCGTCGTACAGGATCACGCCGAGGTAGCGCAGGCGTCCCACGCATGTCTCCGAGCAGACGGTGGGCAGACCCACCTCAAGGCGCGGATAGCACATCGTGCACTTCTCGGCCTTGCCGGTGCGGTGGTTGAAGTAGACCTTCTTGTACGGGCAGCCCGTCACGCACTTGCGCCAGCCCCGGCAGCTGTCCTGGTCGACCAGGACGATGCCGTCCTCCTCGCGCTTGTACATCGCCCCCGACGGACAGGACGCCACGCACGACGGGTTGAGGCAGTGCTCGCAGATCCGCGGCAGATAGAACATGAAGGTCTGCTCGAAGGCGAACTTCACCTTCTCGGCGGCCTTCTCGCGGGTCTTGGCCACCATCGGGTCGAGGTCGCCGTACTCGGTGGCGCCGCCCAGGTTGTCGTCCCAGTTCGACGACCACTCGATCTTCATGGGCTTGCCGCTGATCAGCGAGCGCGGCTCGGCCACCGGGTAGTCGTCGCCGAGCGGGGCGTCGGTGAGGTTCTTGTACTCGTACGTCCAGGGCTCGTAGTAGTCCTTGATCTCCGGCAGCTTGGGGTTGGAGAAGATCTCCAGGAGTGCCTTGATCCGGCCGCCGTTCTTGAGCTTCAGGGCGCCCTTCTTGTTCAGCTCCCAGCCGCCGCGCCACTTCTCCTGGTCCTCGTAGCGGCGCGGGTAGCCCTGGCCGGGCCGGGTCTCCACGTTGTTGAACCAGACGTACTCCATGCCGTCCCGGTTGGTCCATGCCTGCTTGCAGGTGACGGAGCAGGTGTGGCAGCCGATGCACTTGTCGAGGTTCATCACCATCGCGATCTGTGCCATCACGCGCATCAGTAGGTGACCTCCTGTTTACGGCGGCGGATGACCGTCACCTCGTCGCGCTGGTTGCCCGTCGGGCCCAGGTAGTTGAAGGCCCACGACAACTGGGCGTAGCCGCCGATGAGATGGGACGGCTTGAGGATGAGGCGGGTCAGGGAGTTGTGGATGCCGCCGCGCTTGCCGGTGGTCTCCGTCCTGGGGACGTTGACCGTGCGCTCCTGCGCGTGGTGCATGTAGACCGTGCCGGCCGGCATCCGGTGCGAGACGACCGCGCGCGCCACCACGACGCCGTTGCGGTTGACCGCCTCGATCCAGTCGTTGTCCTTCACGCCGATCGCCTCCGCGTCCTGCGGCGACATCCAGATGCACTGCCCGCCCCGGGAGAGCGACAGCATGAAGAGGTTGTCCTGGTACTCGGAGTGGATGGACCACTTGTTGTGCGGGGTGAGATAGCGGACCGTCACCTCCTTCTCGCCGTCCGGCCCGAGCTGTGGCTCCCCGAAGAGGCGGTTCATGTCCAGGGGCGGCCGGTAGACGGGCATCGCCTCGCCCAGCTCGTGGATCCAGTCGTGGTCGAGGAAGAAGTGCTGGCGCCCGGTGAGCGTGTGCCACGGCTTGAGGTGCTCGGTGTTGAGCGTGAACGCCGTGTAGCGCCGCCCGCCCGCCTCGCTGCCCGACCACTCGGGCGAGGTGATCACGGGGACGGGCGCGGCCTGCGTGTCGGCGTACGTGACGCGCTTGCCCTCGTGCTCGGCGGCCAGGTGCGCCATCTCCTGTCCGGTGCGCTCCTCCAGGGTGTGGAAGCCCTGCGTGGCGAGGCGTCCGTTGGTCGTGCCGGACAGGGCGAGGATGGTGTTCGCCGCCTTCACCGCCGTGTCCAGGGCGGGGCGCCCGTCGGCGGGACCGCCGCGTACGACGCCGTTGCGTTCGCGCAGCTCGTCGACCTCCTGGTCGGGCCGCAGGGCGATGCCCTTCGCGGGCAGGCCCAGGTTCTCCGCCAGGGGGCCGAGCGCCGCGAACTTCGCGCCGATCGCCGTGTAGTCCCGCTCGACCACCGTCAGGCCCGGCATCGTCTTGCCCGGGATGGCCTCGCACTCGCCCTTGCGCCAGTCGAGGACGACACCGCCCGGCTGCGCCGTCTCACCCGGGGTGTCGTGCTGGAGCGCGGTGGCGACGACGTCCTTGCGCACGCCGAGATGGTCGACGGACAGCTCGCTGAGCCGGTCCGCGATCGCCTTGAACGCGTCGAAGTCGGTGCGGGCCTGCCAGGGCGGGTCGACGGCGGGGGTGAACGAGTGCACGTCGGGGTGCATGTCCGTGGAGGACAGGTCGTGCTTCTCGTACCAGGTGGCCGCGGGCAGGACCACGTCCGAGAGCAGCGTCGACGACGTCTGGCGGAAGTCGAGCGAGACGAGCAGGTCGAGCTTCCCCTCGGGCGCCTCGTCGCGCCAGGTCACCGTCGAGGGCCGCTCGCCGGGCGCCGCCTCCTCCGCCCGCAGCGAGGAGTGCGTGCCGAGCAGATGCTTGGTGAAGTACTCCGCGCCCTTCGCGGACGAGCCGAGCAGGTTGGCGCGCCACAGGGTCAGCACGCGCGGCCAGTTCTCCGGGGCGTCCGGGTCCTCGCAGGCGAAGTTGAGGGTGCCGGCCTTGAGTTCGTCGACGACGTTGGCGACCGGGTCGTCGGTGGTCTCGCCGAGATCGAGGGAGTTGCGGTCGAAGGTCGGATAGGAGGGCATCCAGCCGGTGCGCGCCGACAGGGCCAGGCAGTCGGCGCCCGTCATGCCCGCGAACCGGCCCTCGCCGAGCGGCGAAGCGAGCACGTCCGCGGCGAACTTGTCGTAACGCCACTGGTCGGTGTTCAGGAACCAGTACGCGGTGCCGATCATCTGCCGCGGCGGCCTGCTCCAGTCGTTGGCACTGGCCAGCGTCGCCCAGCCCGTCACCGGACGGCACTTCTCCTGCCCCACGTAGTGCGCCCAGCCGCCGCCGTTGCGGCCCTGGCAGCCGGTCAGCTGGAGCAGCGCGAGGAAGGCACGGTAGATCGTCTCGGAGTGGAACCAGTGGTTGGTCCCCGCCCCCATCAGGATCATGCAGCGCCCGCGCGACTTCTCGGCGGTCCGCGCGAACTCCCGCGCGATCTTCACCGCCTTCGCGGCCGGCACCGAGGTGTGCGCCTCCTGCCAGCCCGGGGTGCCGGGCGCGTCGGCGTCCTCGTACGAGGAGGGCCACTCGCCCGGGAGGCCCGCGCGCCCGACGCCGTACTGCGCGAGCAGCAGGTCGAAGACCGTGGTGACCAGGGGTCCGTCCTGCCCGCCGAGCCGCGTCGCGGGAACCCCGCGGCGGACGATCTCACCACGCCCCTGGCCGTGGGTGCCGCCCTCGGTGTCGAAGCGGGGGAGCAGCACCTCGACGCCTGTGGCGACATCGGAGTCGTGCAGGGAGAGCTGCGGCTTGATGGTGCCGAGCTCCAGATTCCACTTGCCCTTGCCTGACTCGGTCCAGCGGAAGCCGAGCGAGCCGTTCGGGACGGCCGGCTGCCCGGTGTTCTCGTCCAGGACGGCCGTCTTCCAGTCACCGCCCTCGCCGCTCTGGCCGAGGTCGGTGGCGCGCAGGAACTTCGACGGGACGTACGCGCCGTCGCGCTCGGTCAGCGTCACCAGGAACGGCAGGTCGGTGAACTTGCGCACGTAGTCGGTGAAGAAGTCCGTCTGCCGGTCGACGAAGAACTCCTTGAGGATGACGTGGCCCATCGCGATGGCCAGGGCGCCGTCCGTGCCGGGGTGCGGGTGCAGCCACTCGTCGGCGAACTTCGTGTTGTCCGCGTAGTCCGGGGACACGGCCACGACCTTCTGACCGCGGTAGCGCGCCTCGGCCATCCAGTGCGCGTCCGGCGTCCGCGTCACCGGGACGTTCGAGCCCCACATCATCAGATACGCGGCGTCCCACCAGTCACCCGACTCCGGTACGTCGGTCTGGTCGCCGAAGACCTGCGGCGAGGCGACCGGCAGGTCCGCGTACCAGTCGTAGAAGGACAGCATGGGGGCGCCGATCAGCGACATGAAGCGGGCGCCCGCCGCGTGCGACACCATCGACATCGCGGGGATGGGGGAGAAGCCCGCGACCCGGTCGGGGCCGTGCGTCTTGATCGTGTGCACGTGCGCCGCCGCGATGATCTCCACGGCCTCGTCCCAGGTCGCCCGCACGAGGCCGCCCTTGCCGCGCGCCTGCTGGTACGTCCTGCGCCGCTCCGGGTCCCCCTGGATGTCCGCCCAGGCGAGGACCGGGTCCCGCAGCCGGGACTTCGCCTCGCGGTACATCTCCAGGAGCACGCCCCGCAGGTAGGGGTAGCGCACGCGCGTCGGCGAGTACGTGTACCAGGAGAACGCGGCGCCGCGCGGGCAGCCGCGCGGCTCGTACTCGGGGCGGTCGGGGCCGACGGAGGGGTAGTCGGTCTGCTGGGTCTCCCAGGTGATGATGCCGTCCTTGACGTACACCTTCCAGCGGCAGGAGCCCGTGCAGTTCACGCCGTGCGTCGAGTTCACGACCTTGTCGTGGCTCCACCGGTCCCGGTAGAAGGCGTCCGCGTCCCGGCCGCCGACGAGACCGATGCTGTGCAGGTCGGGGGCGGCGGTGCCGCGGCGGAAGAACTTCCCCGCACGCAGCAGCGCGGCGCCGGGCTCGGTCGTCTCTGTCACCCTTGAGCTCCCTAGGTCTGCCTTTCAACGAACCTAGGTCCGGGGTGACGGGGGCACACGGCGGCGACCGCCGTACGGGTTGCGGCGGCGTGCGGATGCCCGGGACGCTCGGTGGGCGGCGGCGCCCTTACTTCTGAGGTAATCGACCGCGGCTCGCGGTCCCGGCAGGGTGGTCTCACCGGGCCCGGTCCGGCGCACTCTGGACCGGACCCGGCCCCCTCTCCCTACCACCGCTCGGAGGCAGCACCTCATGTCGACGTACTCCGCGAACCCGCTCACCGCACTGGCCCGCACGAACGACGCGAAGACGATGCTGCGCCGCTTCCTCGGCATCGACGCGGTCGTGACCACCGGGAACGGCCTCGCCTATGCGGCCGCCTCGGGCCCGCTGGGCCGTTTCCTCGGCGTCGACGCGGGGCTCCTGCTCGCCCTGGGTGTCTTCCTCACCCTGTACGGCGTGGGCGTCGGCTACCTCGCGTCACGCAAGAGCCCGCCCACGCCCGCCGTCCAGGGGGTGATCGAGGCGAACGCGGCCTGGGCGGTGCTCAGTGTCGTCGCCCTGATCGCCTGGCTCTCGCCCACCACCGCGGGTGCCGTGTGGATCCCGCTCCAGGCGGTGACCGTCGGGGGTTTCGCCGCCCTGCAGTACGCGGCGCTGCGGTCCCTTCGGGCCTAGGTGCCCGACTGGAGGTACTTGACCGTCGCCGGATCGGCCGGGAGGAGCGTCTCGATGGCCAGTTCGGCGACCGTCACGTCCATGGGTGTGTTGAAGGTCGAGATCGACGAGATGAAGGACAGCAGATGCCCGTCGTGCTCGATGCGCAGGGGCAGCGCGAAGTACGGGACGCCGCTCTGCGGCCCGTCGGCGTCGAACACATCGGCACCGGGGTCCTGCACCGGATACGCCGCCACCTCCTCGTACACCGCACGCAGCGCGTCCGAACGCTGCAGCGCGATCTGCCGCTCCATCTGGTGCAGCAGGTGCCCACGCCACTCCCGCAGATTGCGGATCTTGGGGGCGAGGCCCTCCGGGTGGAGCGTGAGCCGCATCGCGTTCAGCGGCGGCTGCAGGAGGTGCGCGGGGATGCCGTCGAGGATCATCGCGATGCCGCGGTTCGCCGCGACCACGTCGTACGCCGCGTCGACGACCAGGGCGGGGTAGGGCTCGTAGCCGCGCAGGAGCTGTTCGAGGCCCTCGCGCAGGGTGCCCATCGAGGGGTCGTCCATCGGGGTCTCCCGGAAGCGGGGAGCGTAACCCGCCGCCAGGAGCAGGGAGTTGCGTTCCCGCACGGGTACGTCGAGGTGCTCGGCGAGGCGCAGCACGATCTCCTCGCTCGGGCGTGACCTGCCGGTCTCGATGAAACTGATGTGCCGCGCCGAGGAGTCGGCGCGCAGCGCCAGTTCCAGCTGGCTCACCTTGCGCCGCTCGCGCCAGCCGCGCAGCAGCGGACCGACGGTGTTCTCCTTGCTGACCACGGCAGTTGTCATACCCAGACAGTAATCGAAGACCTCCTGCCCGGTGGCATGCCCAGGTGGGTTCCTGAGGGGGTGTGGCAGGCTGAGGGACACACGTCCGTACGCACGGAAAGGGGCGCGGCCATGTCACTCGAACCGCTGTCACAGAAGGACGTCGAGGAGCGGCTCGCGGAGCTGCCCGGCTGGTCGCTCGCGGGCGACAAGATCACCCGCTCCTTCCGGCTCGGCTCGCACTTCGCCGCGACCGCGATGGTCGTGCACATCGCGCGGATCCAGGAGGAGCTGGGCCACCACTCCGAGCTGACGCTGGGCTACAACACGGTCACCCTGTCCGTGAACACGCACAGCGTGGGCGGCGCTCTCACCACGCTCGACTTCGACCTGGCCGGCCGGGTCGAGGAGCTCGCCGTCGCTCACGGGGCGGTCTAGGCGCGGATGCTGGACTACGGCAAGGAAGCCGACCGCTACGACGCGTCGCGGGGAGGTGAGCCGCGCGCCGACGCCGCTGCCGCCGCCGTCCGCGGCCTGCTGCCGCCGGACGCCCGCACCCTCCTGGACGTCGCCTGCGGAACGGGCCTTGTCACCCGGCGCCTCGCCGGGCCGGGCCTGCGGGTGACCGGGGTGGACTCGGCGCCGAACATGGCCCGCATGGCATCGGGCCGCCTGCCGGGCGCCATCGTCCTGGGCGACAGCCGTCAACTCCCTTTCCCCGACGACTCGTTCGACGCGGTGAGCGCGGTGTGGCTGTTCCACCTGCTCTCCGGCGCCGATGAGGCGGCGGGGGTCGTCGCCGAGTGCGCCCGTGTGCTGCGGCCCGGCGGTGTGTTCGTCACGACCGTCGACAAGGCCGCCGCGCACGACGTGGGCAGCGACATCGACGCCGTCCTCGCACCGCGCCCGGTGGGCCCCGCCGTCGACCGCGCCCAGGCGGTCGAGGCGTACGCGGCGGCCCAGGGCCTGACCCCGGCCGGCGGGGCCCGCTTCCAGGGCCACGGCCAGGGCCGCTCCCCCCGCTCAACGATCGAGGACCTCGGCCGGGGCTGGTTCACCCGAGTCCCGCCCGACAGCCCCCTAGCCGCTCAGTTCGCCAAGGAGCTCGCGGCCCTGCCGGACCAGGATGCGCCGCGCCCCGACCCGAGGTTCACGCTCACGTCGTTCCGGTGAGGGCCCGCGTGGGCGCTGAGGCACGGTGGTCTCCCGTGGTGCCGTCGGGCAGGGTGTCCGCGATGTAGGCGTCGAGGTCGGGCAGCCGGGGCAGCTCGGGAGCGAGCATGTGCCGTACCCAGGCATCGCGTTCGTGGAGCAGCGGCGGCAGCTCCCAGACACAGCCGATCAGCGGCCGGTCCAGGAGCCTGAAGTGCGTCGGATCCTGGTCGGGGCAGCCGAGCGCGGGCTGACCGGCGACGGCGACACGGCAGTGCAGGACGTTGTCCCACACCCAGCTGTACGCGTTGAGGTAGGCCCCGCTGTCCCCGCCCCGGTGCAGCACGACGAACGTCGCGGGCGGCGTCCCGTCGGGCTCGGGAAGGAGCCGGGGCAGGATCGCGTACGCCGCCTTCTCCACGGCGGGATCGATGCCCGCCGGGTCGGCGGTGACGTGATAGCGCTTGACGCGGCGGCCCGCCACCTCGACGGGCGGCGGCGAGTGCAGCAGTTTTTCCTGAAAGGCCATGCCAGGGACGGTAGGCCCGCTTCACTGACATCCTGTGTCAGTGAAGTCGAAACACGGCAGGCGCCCGGCCACGCCTCGGACGGGACCCCTGTGAAGGCCGACAGACTCGTCTCGATCATCCTGCTGCTGCAGACCAGGGGCCGGATGACGGCCGCGCAGCTCGCCGACGAGCTGGAGGTGTCGGTCCGCACGGTCTACCGGGATGTCGAAGCGCTGCACACCGCCGGGATCCCGCTCTACGGGGATGCGGGCCACGCCGGCGGCTACCGGCTCCTGGACGGCTACCGCACCCGCCTCACCGGCCTGACCGCGCCGGAGGCGGCGGCGCTCTTCCTGGCGGGTGCGCCGGGCGCCGCCGCGGCCCTGGGCCTCGGCCCGGTCCTGGCCGCCGCCCAGCTCAAGGTCCGCGCGGCGCTCCCCGCCGAGCTGCGCCCGCACGCGGCCCGGGTCGGCGCCCGCTTCCACCTGGACGCCCCGGGCTGGTACGCCCGCCCCGACGACGTACCCCATCTGACCGCGGTCGCCGCCGCGGTCTGGGACAGCCGGGTCCTGCACGTCCGCTACCGCCGCTGGCGGGCCCCCACGGAAGTGGAGCGCAGCCTGCGGCCGTACGGCCTGGTCCTGAAGGCGGGCCGCTGGTACGTGATAGCGGCGACGACCGAAGCGGACGAGCCGCGCACGTACAGAGTCGACCAGATACTCCAACTCACCTCCACTCAAACACAGTTCGAGATCCCCCCGTCCTTCGACCTGGCGGCGCACTGGACGTCGTACCAGGAGTCCTTCCACGCGCGGCTGCGGCAGGGCGAGGCGGTCGTGCGCCTGGCGCCGCGCGCGGTGTCCCGCCTGACGGGCCCCGCGGCGCGCGCAGCCGAGGCGACGGGCCGTACCGAGCCCGACGCTCCCGACGGTCCTCGCGGCGAGGGCTGGATCCAGGCAGTGCTGCCCATCGAGTCCGTGGATCACGCCCACGACGAGTTCCTCCGCATGGGAGCGGACATCGAGGTCCTGCAACCGCCGGAACTGCGCGCGCGGTTGGCGGCAACGGCACGGAGCTTGCACGCCCGCTACTCCTGACGGATTGTGCCCTCCGCTTCCTGACCGGGCGAACCCTCCGCATCTCCGGACCGGGCTGGTCCTCCGCGTTTGCCGAAACCGCAACACGACTGGCCGTTACGGGGACGACGGCGCACGCTGGACACGGCTCGGACCCCACCACCCCGACACGCGAAGGCGGCGGCAGAACCATGGCTCACGACCACAAGCACGGTCACCACCACGAGGACATCGACTGGGCGACGATGGGCCCGATGCTGGAACGGAACGCGGAGCTCGCCGCCCCGCAGAACCGCGAGATCGCCGCATGGTTGCGCACCTGGCAGCCGGAGCCGGCCTTGATCGCGGACGTCGGCAGCGGTTCGGGGTCCATCTCCTTCCTCCTCGCGGAGATCTTCCCCAAGGCGAACGTCATCGCGGTGGACCCGGCGGAGCCCCTCCTGGAGCGGGCACGGGAGCGGGCGTCCAGGGAACAGCTGACAGACCGATTCAGCACCCTGCAAGCGGAACTGCCCCAAGGCATCGGCGAGTTGCCGCCGGCGGACCTCCTCTGGATCGGCAGGGCCCTGCACCACGTAGGAGACCAGGAGGGCGCCCTGGCAGCCCTGGCCGACCGCCTCGCGCCGGGCGGCGCGCTCGCCCTCCTGGAGGGCGGCCTGAACCAGCGCAGCCTGCCCCGCGACATCGGCTTCGGCCGGCCGGGCCTGCAGACTCGCTTCGACCTGGCGGACGACGAGTGGTTCACGCGGATGCGCGCCGACCTGCCGGGCGCGAAGGCGGTCACGGAGGACTGGCCCACGCTCCTCAAGGAGGCGGGCCTGCGCCACGCGGGCACCCGCACGTTCCTCCTGGACCTGCCGGCCCCCGTCTCCGAAGCGGCCCGCGCCCAGATCATCTCCGAGCTCTCCCGCCGCCGCGACATGCACGAGGACACCCTGACCCCCGACGACCTGACCACGGCCGACCGCCTCCTGGACCCCGACGACGAACAGAGCCTGCACCACAGGCCGGACGTGTTCCTGCTGTCGGCGCAGACGGTGCATGTGGGGGTCAAGGGCTGAACCGCGACGCGGAATATGCCCAACACCGACTGCCGGAACAGCCGTTGACGTTACCTTTTAGGCGACGTCGATCAGGCTGCGGAGGGGAGTCGGGCTGTGAGCGAGCTGATGCGATGGGAGTCCGACGAAGGTCCTGTCGTCGTGGAAGTGGACTCCAGGGACCCGGGTTTCAGGTCGGCGTCGCGCAGAAGCGACGGCAGCGAGATCCATGATGTCGAGGGGCACTTCGGGGCGGCGCTGAGCAATGTGCGGGGTGCCGCGATGTCCGCGCTGCGGACCTTCCGTGACCAGGCGCTCGACCCCGACGGCATCGAGCTGGAATTCGGGGTGAAGTTGAGCGCCGTCGCGGGCGCCGTCATCGCGAAGACGGCCGCCGAGGGCCACTTGACCGTCAAACTGACCTGGTCCCGGCGTGACGAGCCGGGCGAGCGATGACGGTGCGGGGCGGATAATGCACGGCATGCACTGGCGTGCCCGCATCGGCACGGTCGACGGCACACCCAGAGGGGCGGGGGTACTGGTCGACGGCACGCGCCTGCTCACCTGCGCCCATGTCGTCGAGGGGCTCTCGGCGGTCTCCGTCACACTGCCGGGCGTCACCGAAACCCTGCCCGCGAAGGTCGCGTGGTCCGGTGACTGGCGGCGCCTGGGGGACCGCGGTGACATAGCGGTGCTCGAACTCGCCCACGCGCTCAAGGTGACGCCCTGTGCGTTCGCGCCGCTCGACACACTGCGCCCTCAGCCTGGCCGGGCCGCACATGAACTGCGTGCGCTTGGCTTCCCCTTCGGCCATGAGCAGGACGGCACACATGTCACGCTGACGACCAGCGCGGACCGGCTGCTCGGTCAGGAGTGGCTGGAGGTCGATGTCGGGCAGGCCCACCTGCGGCGCCTGGACGAGGGGTTCAGCGGCGCGGCGGTCTACGACCCCCAGTCCGGCAAGGTCGTCGGCATGGTCACCGACGCCGTCCTCGGCGGCGACCAAGAGGGCTACATCGGGCGGATGCTGCCCATCGACACCATCCGGCGCCACTGGGAAGAACTGGACGACTTCCTGCCCCTGGACTGGCTGCCGGGTGAGCCACGCCGTGAACTGCGCGCCCTGTTCGCGGACGCACACCTCGATGCCGACGGCCTTGAGGTCCTCGTGCGGCGCGCCTTCCCCACCTTCCGTCGCCCGCTGCCGCCGTTCCGGTCGGTCTGGCACACCATCCGCCACGTCGGCGAGGAACTGACCGGCGAGGAGCGTCTGTTGCGGCTGCTGCGCGTACTCGGCACCCGGTTTCCTGAGGTGGACGTCGGAGCCTGGCTGCGGCGCTGGATGCCCGAGCAGTACGAGGACGAGGCACACGCCGCGAAGGCCGCGCGCGAGGCGCCCGCGCCCGTCGGTTCCGTGATGTTCCGCGCGGAGTCCATGACCCGTGGCGCCGGTCTCGACCTCACGGTGTGCACGGTGGTCGACGGCGTCCCGGTCGGCTCGTCCGGGCCGGTCAGGATCCGCCCACGCCAGCTCCGCACGAAGGTCGAGGCGATGCTCGCCGAACAGATCGGCAGGGTGCACGAATGCGACTGGATGCTGGAGTTCGTGGTGCCGGAGCGGCTGATGAGCGAGCCCTTCGAGGAGTGGCAGATCCACGAACCGGGGGCGGCGCGCCCCCGCCCCATGCGCACGGTGCCCGTGGTGGTCAGGCACATGGACCGCCTCAAGCCGCTCACCGTCTCCCGTCTGACGCGCAGGCGCTGGGAGACGGTGCGGGCCCGAGGCGAGACCCGCCCCCGCCGTGTGGCGTGCGGGCTTCCCTACGGCTACGACGAGTTCCACGACTGGCTGGACGCGGACGACGAGGTGTGCGCCCTCGCGTATGCCGCGACTCCCCTGGGGGACTGGCTCTCGGCAGCCCTGGACACCGGTGTGCCGATCATGCTGTGGAGACGGCACGAGTGCGGCGAGGACGGCCACGCGCAGTGCGCTCCCGACAGGTTTCTCGACCGGCTCACGGAAGCGGTGGGGGTCCTCGACCCCGACCGGCTGCCGTTCGAGGTCATGAGGCTGCGCAAGGAGGCCCGCTCCCCGGACAAGGGGGACGCCGAGCACTGCGGGCACCGGCTGACGCTCTTCTGGGACGACCCGGAGCGCAAACCGGATCCACCGCTGGCGATGGGAATGCGGGGAGAACAGTGAGCCCACGGAGCGCGAGGAGAGCAGTGAGCACCGGCAACGCGGGAAATACCGGCAGTACAGGGAGCAGGGGGAGCGTGAAGCGTGCCTGACACCGCCGAGACGTCCAACTGGCGCATCTACTCCGGGAGCCGGGTCCCGCACGACGGCATCGACCGCCTGCCGGCCCCGCCCCCCTGGCGCACCTTCACCGGTGGCCCGGCCCTGCGCACCCCGCCGGGCGACTCCGGCAACCCCCACGCGGCGGTCAGCTACCGGCCCGGCGAGGACGCGGTCCGCCAGGTCAACGCCGCGCTCTACCTGCGCAGACCACTCCTGGTGACAGGTGCGCCAGGCACCGGCAAGTCCTCCCTCGCGTACGCGGTGGCCCATGAACTGGGTCTCGGCAAGGTCCTGCACTGGCCGATCACCAGCCGGGTCACGCTCCGGGACGGCCTGTACGAGTACGACCCGCTCACCCGGCTGTACGCCGCGGAGCGCGCACGACGTGAGGACGTGAACGGCTCGTCGGGCGACGACATCGGGGACTATCTGCGCCTCGGACCCCTCGGCACGGCGCTGCTGCCGTACGAGCGCCCGCGCGTCCTGCTCGTCGACGAGATCGACAAGAGCGACATCGACCTGCCGAACGACCTGCTCACCATTTTCGAGAAGGGGGCGTACGAGATCGTCGAGCTGGCCCGTCGTGCGGAGCCGACGGCCAGGGTGATGACGGCCGACAGTACGACCGACCGCGTGGAGATCCGCGACGGCACGGTCAGCTGCCGCGCCTTCCCTCTCGTCGTCATGACGAGCAACGGCGAGCGCGAATTCCCGCCCGCGTTCCTGCGGCGCTGCGTGACCGTGGACCTGAAGCAACCCGCGAGTGTGGCGGAGCTGACGGCGATCGTCCGCGAGCACCTGGGCCCCGTCGTCGAGGGCGAGGGCGGCGAGCTGCCCGCGGGCGTCCAGGAGATCATCGACCGCTTCTTCGAGCGGCGCAGCGGAGGGCTGCTCGCGAACGACCAACTGCTCAACGCCATCTACATGTGCCACCACGCGTCGTTCAGTGAACCCCCGGAGACGGTGCGGCAGTTGGCGGACCAGGTGATGCCGTTCCTGAGCAGCGAGGCAACGCGCTCCGATGGAGACTGAGCGGCTGGTGAAGCTGCGGGGCCTGCTCGACACGCTGGGGCCCCACGTCACTCCGCTGGAGCTCGCGGAGATGCTGTGGCTTGCGGAGCGACTGCCTCCGTGCGAGGCGGACGGCGAGAGTGAGAGCGGGAGCGGCGGTGCGGACTCGTCCGGGTGGCTGACCGACGTGCTGCAGGAGGCCCTCGAAGGGATGGGGGACGCGTCGGGGGCGCAGCCTCGGCAGCGGGATGACCCGGAGGCCGGGCATCCTCACGTCGGCGATGCGCCGGACGGCCAGGGCCCGCCCGGCGACCCCTCCCGCTCGGCCCTGCACATCCCGCACGGCGCCCCGCGCCCCGGCACCGACGCCGAGGACGTCCTGGTCCCCGCCCCACAGGCCCTGCGCCACGAACTGGAGATCCAGCGCGCCCTGCGGCCGCTCAAGCAACGCGTCCCCGACCGTCGCCGCCGCATCCTGGACGAGGAGGCGACGGCCACGCGCGCCGCACTCCACGCGGGGCTGCGCCCCTGGGCCCCGGTCATGGCCCCCGCCACCGACCGCCTCCTGAGCCTGGCCCTCGTCGTGGACACGGGTCCGGCGATGCAGGTGTGGCGCTCGCTCGCGCGTGAACTGCGGGAGGCGATGCAGCGCACCGGCGCGTTCCGGGACGTACGGCTCTGGCATCTGGGCGACCTCGGCCCGGGTGTCTGCATCCGCTCCTCGCCCCGGGGCCCCGCGCTGGCCCCGGCAGCCATGGTGGACCCGACAGGCCGCCAGGTGACCCTGCTGCTCAGCGACTGCTCGGGCCCGCACTGGTGGGGCGGGCACGCGTCCCCGGCCCTGCATCTGTGGGCCAGGCGTGGCCCCACCGCCATCCTGCAGCCCCTCCCCGAACGACTCTGGCGGCGCACGGCGGCCCCCGCGATCCCCGGCAAGGCCATCGCGTCCCGGGCGGGCGCCCCCAACACCGCGCTGCGTTTCACCCCGCACGACGGCCGGGCAGGACGCCCCGCGCCGGACGCGGTCCCGGTGCCCGTCCTGGAGCTCTCTCCCGAGTGGCTGGCCGACTGGGCGGGTCTGGTGACCGCGTCCGGCGATCACCACCGGGACACGGCGGTGACGTACGTGAGCGCGGCGCAGCCACCGCACAGCCAACCCCTCGCCGAGGAGGGGGAGTTGACGATCACCGATCGGATCCTCCGCTTCCAGGCCGCGGCTTCGCCCACGGCGGTGGACCTGGCGGCACATGTCGCTCTGTCGGTGCCCGCGCTGCCGGTGATGCGGCTGATCCAGCAGCGGGTCACGCCGGGCTCGCGCGCCAGCGACCTCGCCGAGGTGCTCCTGAGCGGCCTCCTGGAACCGGTCGATCCGGAGCGGGGCCTGTACGACTTCGTGCCGGGTGCGCGAAGCGCCCTGCTGGAGACCCTGCCTCGCCCCGAGTCACTGGCGGTCGCCGATCTGCTGAACCGGCTCGGCGCCGAGATCGAGACCAGGGCCGGCTCGACGATCCGGGCCTTCAGGGCGATCGTGCCGGTCGCGGAAGGGACGGGGGGCCGAGCGCTGGGGGACGCGGGCCGGCCCTTCGCGCTGGTGAGCGAGGAGGCGATGGGGCTGCTGCGGGGGCGGGCGATCCGGGTGGCGGAGCGGCCGGTGGGCGAGGAGAGCGCGGTCGGCGACGAGCGGCCGGAGCCGTACGACGCCGATCATCGGACCCCGCCGGGCAACTCGTCGTCCCCTCTCGGCGGCTTCGATCCGCCTGCTTCGGTTTCGTGTCCGCCGGGACTGACGAATGTGGAGGCGCCGCGGGATTTCGTCGGCAGAGGGGATGTGCTGGAACGCCTGGACCTCGAACTGCTGGGCCCACGGACGGGGTCCGCGTCGCCGCGCACCGTCGTCCTCCATGGAATGGGAGGCGTGGGCAAGACGGCGCTGGCGTCGGAGTGGGCGGCCGGGGTGGCCCGCGCCGGGACTCTGCGCCCGGTGTGGCGGGTGCGCGCCGACTCGCCCGCCTCCATCGTCAAGGACATCTCCGGCCTCACCCGTGCACTGCAGCCCTCGGTCCCGGATTTCCTTGCGCGGGAGGGACGTTGGGAATGGGCCCTTCAGTGGCTGACCTCGCACACGGACTGGGTCCTCGTCTTCGACGGTGTGGAGGACCCCGACAACGTACGCGTCCTCCTCTCCCGTCTGGGCGCGAACGGGAGTGTCCTGATCACCAGCCGTCTGGCCGCCGGATGGGAGGGCACCGCCACTCAGATGGAGCTCGGTGTTCTCTCGCCGGAGGAAGCCGTGGCGATGCTCGACCAGCTCGGGGAGCCGGTGGCGGAGGTGGAGCAGCTGGCCGATGAGCTGGGGCGGTTGCCGCTCGCGTTGCAGCAGGCGTCCGCGTACCTCGCCGGAACGGACGTCTCCGTCGAGGAGTACCGCGCCTTGATCGCGGCACAGATGGGCCGGCTGCGGAACCCGGAGGACGATTCCTCCTCGATCTCTGTCGGCGACACCTTGAGACATGCCCTTCGAGCCGTCAGCACTCCGACGGCGAGGCGCGTCCTGCAGACCCTGGCTTGGTACGGCTCCGAAGACATTCCCAAGGGCCTCCTGACCGGAGCTCAGCTCACCGAGTCGGAGATTGCGGACGCGCTGGAGTTCCTGGTGCGCGCCCACCTCCTCGACCACCAAGCTGGATCGGCGACGGTCAGCGTGCACCCCCTGATCGCACGCCTCGCCCGCGTCTGGGATACCGGAGACCAGGCCGCAAGCAGTGAGAAGGACACGCAGGCGGCACGTCAGGCGGCTGCTCGCTGCCTCGCGGAGGCTGTCCCCGACGACCCGGACGACCCGGCCGGCTGGCCCCTTTGGCGCGCTCTCCTCCCGCACATCGAGGCATACGCTGACCACTCCCCACCCGTGGACGACGACGTGGTCTTCGGGACTCTGCTGGCGGACACGGCATGTTTCCTCATGGCACAGGGCCGGCTGGAACAAGCCCTGGTCTTTCTGCAGAGAGCAGCGGAGTCCTTGCAGAGAATCCTGGACGAGGACGATTCCCGAGCGCACCGCGCCGCGATTCTGCTGGGCAGGGCGTATCTGGCGTCGGGCGACACAGCGCGGGCGCTTGCGTGGTTCAGGAACGTAAGGGTCTCGATGGACCGCGCGGGAAGGCCCGAGGACGATCCGGAGAGGATCGCGCTGCGTGCGGAACTCGCCGGAGCCTTCCTGGCGACGGGCGCGACGAGGCGGGCGATCAGGGAGCTGGAGGTGACCCATGCCCTCGCGCTCAGGACTCTGGGCCAGGACCACCCGGTGACCGTTCCGGTGCTGGAGCGGCTCGCCGGCGCCTATCTGGCGGACGAGGACTGGGACCGTGCGGTGGCCGCCTATCAGGAGGTGCTGACCACCTACCGGCGGGAGCGGGGCGACCTGGCGCCCGCCGCACTCGGCGTGCGCGGTGAACTGGCCCTCGCGTACGACAAGGTGGGAGACGCGACGCGAGCGGTGCAGGAACTCGAGCAGGTCCTGGCCGGATACCGGGAAGCCCTGGGTGAGGCTCATCCCCGTACGCTCACGACACTGGCCGCCTTGGCCGGGGTGTACGAACGCGAAGGCGTTCTTGACCAGGCCATGGAGATGTACGGGGAGGCGTTGTCCTACAGCGCCGATACGTTCGGCGAGGAGCATCCGGAGACGCTGGGCCTGCAGGATCGGCTGGCCCGCGCCTGCCTCTTGGCCGGGGATCTGGGGCGGGCGATTCCGCTGTACGAGGATGCTCTGACGGCCAAAGGCGAGGCTCTGGGCCACGAGGACCCCGAGACGCTACGGGCGGCCGCGGCGCTGGCGGAGGCCTATCGGCGCGCCGGGAGCAGAGCGAAGGCGATCGCGCTGTACGAGCGGACGCTGGTCAAACGGATCAGTGTCCTCGGAAAGTCGCACGTCGAGACCCGCAGGGCGTACAGCGATCTGGCCGAAGCGCTGCTGGAAGCCGGAGAAGCATGGCGCGCGATCGAGCTGTTGGAGGCGACTCTGGGCGAACGCGTGTCCAGTCTGGGCGACGTGCACCCGGGAACCCTGCGCACACGCCATCAACTCGCCGAGGCCTATCAGCAGGCCGGAGAGCCGGAAGCGGCAAGCGTGCTGCACCAAGCCTCCCTGGCCGGCCTGAAGACGTCACTGGGCGAGGATCACCTGCGGACCTACGAGGCGAGGTCACATCTCGCGCATTCCCTTGCCATGGAAGGCGACATGGCGGGCGCCATCAGTCAACTGAGCCGCGCCGCCGAGGGATTCGCCCGCGAACTCGGAGAGGACGCCGCGGAGACCATCGCCGCTCGCGAGACCCTGGCCGGGTGGCAGGAGCCACGCTCCTGACCTGGGGCCAGGGTCTCGTATGAGGGTGGGCCTCAGGCCGCGTCGAACGTCGCCGGGTCCGGGCCCAGGCGCCTGTCCTCGTTCAGCGCGCTGATCGCCGCCACGTCCTCCGGGTCCAGTTCGAAGCCGAAGACGTCGATGTTCTCCTTGATCCGGGACGGGGTCACGGACTTGGGGATGACCACGTTGCCCAGCTGGATGTGCCAGCGCAGGACGACCTGGGCCGGTGTGCGGCCGTGCTTCTGGGCGATGGCGATGATCGCCGGGACCTCCAGGAGGCCCTTGCCCTGGCCGAGCGGGGACCAGGCCTCCGTGGCGATGCCCTGTTCCGCGTGGAACTCGCGGAGGGCGTGCTGCTGGAGGTGCGGGTGGAGCTCGATCTGGTTGACCGCCGGGACGACCGACGTCTCGGCGAGCAGCTGCTCCAGGTGCTCGGGCAGGAAGTTCGAGACGCCGATGGACTTCGCGCGGCCGTCGGCCTGGATCTTCTCGAAGGCCTTGTACGTGTCCACGGCGAGGCCCTTGGAGGGCAGCGGCCAGTGGATCAGGTACAGGTCCACGTAATCGAGGCCGAGCTTCTCCAGGGACGTGTCGAAGGCCCGCAGCGTGGAGTCGTATCCCTGGTCGGTGTTCCAGAGCTTCGTCGTGACGAAGAGCTCCTCGCGGGCGATGCCGGAAGCGGCGATGGCCTTGCCGGTGCCCTCTTCGTTGCCGTAGATGGCCGCGGTGTCGATGCTGCGGTACCCGGCCTCCAGCGCCGTCGCGACGGCCGACCGGGCCTCGTCGTCCGGGACCTGCCAGACGCCGAAACCGAGCTGCGGCATCTCGACGCCGTTGTTCAGGATGATCGGGGGGACCTTGCTCACGAGCTCTCGATCCTTAAAGTCGTCGGGTGGTACTCCCATGGTCAACGATCACGTGCGGTGCCGCATTCCTTGACCACTCCCATATCCACGACTCTATTGCACATCTTTGAACGCGGAATACTTATGTGAACGACTGGTAAATGCTCGGATGCGCGGTGGCTAAGCCGCCGTCGTGCCGAGGTACGCGTCCCTTACCCGCGGATCCGCGCGCACCTCGGCCGCCGTGCCCTCGGCCAGGACATGGCCCAGGTCGAGGACGACCACGCGGGCGCAGAGCTCCATCACGAAGGCGACGTTGTGCTCCACGAGGAGCACGGCGCAGCCCTCCTCGTCCGCGAGGTGCCGGATGACCGCCGACAGCTGCGCTCGTTCGTCGGCCGTCATGCCGGAGGCCGGCTCGTCCAGGAGCAGCACCCTGGGCGGGTCCGCCACCGCGCGTGCCAGTTCCACCATGCGGGCCCTGCCGACGGGCAGCGCGCCCGCGTAGTCGTCGGCCAGGGCCTCAAGTCCGCACTCCTGGAGAATAGTTGAGGCGCGTGCGCGTCGTTCGTTCTCGTGTTTGCGGCGGGTGGGCGCCGCCAGCAGATCCGCGGCGAACCCGCCGCCGCCCCCGCGCCACTCCTGCGCCACGAGCAGATTGTCACCGACCGTGAGCTGCCCGAAGAGCTGCTGGCGCTGGAAGGTGCGGCGCATGCCGTGGCGTGCGCGCCAGACCGGGGAGCGGCGGGTCACGTCGGCGCCGTCGAGCAGGACGCGCCCCTGGTCGGGGCGGCGGATGCCGGAGACGACGTCGAACAGGGTTGTCTTCCCTGCCCCGTTGGGGCCGATGAGGCCGCAGACCTCGCCGGGGCCAAGGCTCAGGTCCACGTCGGTGAGGGCGTGGATGCCGCCGAAGCGGACGCCGATGCCGGCAGCTTCGAGCACGCGCTCGCTCATGGCCTGCCCACCCCTTCGGTGCGGTCCCGCGCGGCTATGCCCAGATAGGCCTCGGTCAGCTGGTCCGCCCGGACCTCGGAGCGCGGGCCGCACCAGGAGACCCGGCCCTGTGCGAGGTAGGCGACGGTGTCGGCGACGCCGAGGATCTCGGCGGCCTTCTCCTCGACCAGGAGCAACCCCGTGCCGGAGTCCCGGAGTTCGGCGAGCAACCGGAAGACTTCCTCGACGACGCGGGGGGCGAGGCCGAGGGACGGTTCGTCCGCGATCAGCACCTTGGGCGGGCGCTGGAGGAGGGGCGCGAGGGCGAGCATCTGCTGTTCTCCTCCGGAGAGGGACCCCGCGGTGACCTTTCGCCGGGCGGCGAGGCCGGGGAAGCGGTCGTAGACGGCGTCGCGAGCGTGCCCCTCCTTCAGGTGCAGGGTGAGGTTTTCCTCGATGGTGAGGGCGGGGAAGATGCCGCGGCCCTCGGGGGCGAGGACGACTCCCGCCCGGGAGCGGTGGACGGGGCCGCGGTGCGTGGCGTCCGTCCCGGCGACGTGGATCTCGCCCCTGGTGGGGGCGATCAGCCCTGCCGCGACCTGGCATGTCGTGGACTTGCCTGCCCCATTCGGGCCGAGGAGCGCGAGGATCTCGCCGGGGTGGACGGTGAGGGTCACTCCGTGGAGTACGGGCGCGCCGTCGTATCCGGCGTGGATGTCGCGGAGGGCGAGGGAGGGCGGGTTCTCTTCCCCAAGCCCGCCCCTTCCCGAAACCGGCTCCGCCGCCCCGGGTGACCACCGACCACCTGCTCCGCCGACCGGCGGACGTACATCACCGGCTCCGCCGACCGGCACACGTACATCACCGGCTCCGCCGCGCTCGTCCTCAAACGCCGGACGGGCTGAAGACTTCGCCGCCCGCCGGCGATGCATCCGCACCGACACCGCCGCGCAGTACCCGTCCGGATCATTGGCCAGCGCCAGCCCCGCCAACCCGAACAGGATCACCGGCAGCTGTACCGACTCCGTCACGTAGTCGGCGATCAGGTGCGGCATGATCGCGAAGACCAGCCCCGCCACCACCGCGAACTGCGGCCTGCGCACCCCCGCGGCGACCACCACCGCCAGCCACACCAGGCCCGTCATCGCGGTGAAGTCCGTTGCCGTGATGCGGGTGTTGTACGACGCGTACATCACGCCCCCGAAACCGGCGAGCCCGGCCGACAGCGTGAACAGGAGCAGCTTCGTCCGGACCACCGAGACCCCGGAGGCCATCGCCGCCGCCGGAGCGGACCGCACCGCCAGCATCGCCCGCCCCGTCGCCGACCCCCGCAGCGCGCTGAGCGCGGCCACGGCCACCGCGACGAGGACGACCATCGCCACGCCCATCGCCCGGTCGTCGCTCAGGTCGACGGGGCCGAAGACGGCGCGCGGGATCTCCCACCCGGTGTCGCCGTTCCTCAACCACCCCATCTGGAACAGGACTTGGTCGGCGAGGAAGGCCAGCGCGAGCGTGGCCAGCGCCAGTGACCGGCCGCCGAGACGCAGCGCGGGCAGCGCGACGAGGGCGCCGAGCACCGCCGCACCGCACGTCCCCACGAGAGCGGCGGCGATGAACGGCCACCCGTGGCTCATCAGGAGGCCCGCGACGAGGGCCGCACCCGTCACGAACGTCGCCTGCGCCAGGGACACCATCGCCCCGAGGCCCGTCACCACGGTGAAGGAGACGAAGACCAGGGAGATGGCCAGCCCTTGCGCGAGGATCCCGCTCCAGAAGGGGGTGGTGACCGTGTAGAAGGAGAGCGCCAGCAGCACGCCCCCGGCGGCCCACGGCCCCCAGCGACGCATCCACGACTTCCCCGCCAGATAGTCGATCGGCGGCGCGTCCACCGCGGCCGTGCCCGCCGTCCGCTGCCGCCGTGCCATGAGGAGCAGCCCGGCGAAGAGGATCAGGAAGGGGACCGCCGTACGGAAACCGGTGATCTTCTCGGCGAAATCCGCGTAACCGGCGACCAGGTTCTGCAGGACACCCAGGCCGAGCCCGCCCGCGAAGGCCAGCGGGATCGACATGAAGCGCCCGAGCACGGCGGCCGTGGCCGACACGAAGAGGAACAGGGTGAAGTCGTGGGAGGAGAGGCCGAGCAGTGGCGTCGCGAGGACGCCCGCCAGGCCCGCGAGGCCCGACGACAGCATCCAGGCCACCGAGGAGAGCCGGTCGGCGCTCATGCCCCGCAGCTCCACCAGCGAGCGGTTGTCCACCGCGGCCCGCAGCCGGAGCCCCAGCGGTGTGTGCCGCATCAGGACCCACAGGCCGATCGCGACCACGGCCGTCGCGACCCAGGTGATCAGCTGGTCGGAGTCGATGCCGACGCCGTCCATGAGCTGCCAGTTCTTGGCGGGGCTCGGCCCCACGCCCGGCAGACCGAACTGGTTCTCGGCCGGCTTGACGGACGCCCCCGCGTCCTCGAGGAGTTCCACCGCCCACAGGCCGAGCGCGGGCAGCGCGACGAGCAGGCCGATCGTCGCCACGATCTGCGCGGTCTCGCCCACCCTCGCCAGCTTCCGGAACATCAGCCGGTCAAGGCCCCAGCCGAGCGCGGGCGCCACGACGCAGACGAGGAGCAGGGCCGTGGGCAGGGCGGGCCAGCCGAAGCCGGAGTGGAGTTCGTAGAAGGCGAGCGCGCAGAGGTAGGCGGTCGCGCCGTGCGCGAAGTTGAAGAGGCCGGAGGCGGAGTAGGACAGGACGAGCCCCGTCGCGAGCAGCGCGTACAGGGCGCCGGACACGAGGCCGCTCAGCACGAATCCCAGCAGGTCGGACATGGGTGACGCGCCCCCTCTGATGGAAGATCGCTACGTGCGGGTCCGCTACTTGAAGGGGATGGGCTCGTAGCACTTGAAGGGCGCGGACACCGAGTACTTGCCGCCCTTGAGCTGCACGAGGGCGCCGCAGCCGAACGACTCCTTCTGCCCCTTGGGCAGACTGCGGTCGCCGACCATCGTGTCCTGGTCGGAGAAGCCGTTCGCCGCCTGCTGGAAGGAGTCGGCGGTCAGGTCCTTGCCCGCCTTCTCGGCGATGGCGAGGAAGAGGTCGGCCGACATGTAGCCGGTCATCATGTGCATGTTGAGCGGGACGTCCTTGCCCGCCGTCTTCCTGATGTCCGCCTTGAACTGCTTCATCGCCGCCGTGTTCTGCTCGAACGGCTGGAAGGCGAGCAGGATGTGCACGCCGTCGAGCGCCTTCTTCGTCGCGCTCTTGGCGAGGAGCCCGGGGTCGTAGTCGGTCGGGTCGGTGAGCACGCCCTTGAAACCGGAGCGCTTGACGGCCGTGAACAGGCCGATGTTGTACGGGGTCTGCATCACGGAGACGACCACGTCCGGCGCCTTGCCGCCGTCCGAGCGCAGGATCTCCTTGGTGTACGCCGACCAGTCGCTCGGCACGGAGGTCGCGGGCACGGTCGACTTGGCGTACGTCACCTTGTAACCGGCCGCCGCGAAGCTCTGCTTGTAGGTGCGGATGGCGAAGGTGCCCGCGTCGTTGTCGTTGGCGAGGATGGCCACGGACTTGCCCTTCGAGCCGTCCGTCACCTTCTTCAGGCCCTCGGGCCAGCTCTGGGTGATGGTGCCGCCCGGCATCGGGACCATGCAGCCGCCGTAGCCGTACATGTAACTCGGCCCGCAGAACGGCGGGATGGTGCCCCAGCCGAAGGTCGGGACCTTCTGCTTCTGCAGGAAGTCGGCGCCGGAGAAGGTCACCGAGCTCATCGGTGACACCGCGAACACCTTGTCCTGCTGGACGAGTTTGCGCGCCGCCGCGAGATTCTTTCCCGGGTCCTGCCCGTCGTCCTCGGCGCCCAGATAGTCGATCTTCCGTCCGTGTACGCCGCCTTCGGCGTTCACGCGGTCGAAGCGGGCCTTGGCGCCGAGGTCGGTGTCCTTCTTGCTGTAACCGCTCGCGGTCGTCATGGAGACGATGCCGCCGACCTTGATGGAGTCGGCGCTCACGCCGCGTACGGAGCCGCCTGCCTTGTCGCCGCCGCTCGAATCACCGCTGTTGGAGGCGGAGTTGCAGGCGGTGGCGAGCAGCAGTGCGGTCACGGTGGCGGTGATGGTGCGGATCGATCGCGACACGGGTCGAGCCCCCTCCGTCGAAGTGGGGCTGATTCTGTGCGGGACCTGATGAACCGTCAATAACCACCGCAGCAATAAATGACGAACCATCAGATGTGGGTGATCACGCCCTGTAGAGAGCCTCGACCTCGGCCGAGTAAGCCGTCTCGATCGCCTTGCGCTTCAACTTCAGCGAGGGGGTGAGCAGCCCGTGCTCCTCGGTGAACTGGTGGGCCAGTATCCGGAAGGTGCGGATCGACTCGGCCTGCGAGACAAGGGTGTTGGCGGCCACCACGGCGCGGCGCACCTCGGTCTCCAGGTCGGGGTCGCGCACCAGGTCGGCCGGGGACATCGGAGGCTTGCGGCGCATGTTCAGCCAGTGCTCCACGGCCTCGCCGTCCAGGGTGACGAGCGCCGCGATGTACGGGCGGTCGTTGCCCACCACGATGCACTGGGCGACCAGCGGATGGTCGCGCACCCGCTCCTCCAGCTGCCCCGGCGAGACGCTCTTGCCGCCGGACGTCACCAGGATCTCCTTCTTGCGCCCGGTGATCGTGAGGTAGCCGTCCTCGTCGAGCGCGCCCAGGTCGCCGGTGGCCAGCCAGCCGTCGTGCAGGGTCGCGTCGGTGGCCTTGGGGTCGTTGAGGTAGCCCTGGAAGACGTTGGCGCCGTTCAGCCAGACCTCGCCGTCCTCCGCGATGTAGACGGTGGTGCCGGGGATGGCCTGACCGACCGTGCCGTAGCGGGTGCGCTCGGGCGGGTTGGCGGTGGCGGCGGCGGTCGACTCCGTCAGGCCGTAGCCCTCGTAGATCTCCACGCCCGCGCCCGCGAAGAACAGGCCGAGGCGCCGGTCCATCCCGGAGCCGCCCGACATCGCGTGCCGGACGCGGCCGCCCATCGCCTCGCGCACCTTGGCGTAGACGAGCTTCTCGAAGAGCGAGTGCTGCATGCGCAGGGCCGCCGAAGGCCCGGGGCCGGTGCCGAAGGCCCTGGCCTCCATCGCGTCCGCGTACCGCACGGCGCACTCCACGGCCTTGTCGAAGGGACCCGTCTTGCCGTCCTTCTCGGCCTTGCGCCGCGCCGCGTTGAAGACCTTCTCGAAGATGTACGGCACGGCCAGGATGAAGGACGGGCGGAACGCGGCCAGGTCAGGGATGAGCGCCGCCGCGTTCAGGCTCGGCTGGTGGCCCAGCTTGACCCCGCCGCGGACCGCCGCGACCTGCACCATGCGCCCGAAGACGTGCGCGAGCGGCAGGAAGAGCAACGTGGTCGCCTCGTCGCCGCGCCGGGAGTGGAAGACCGGCTCCCAGCGCTGGATGACCGTATCCGCCTCGAACATGAAGTTCGCGTGCGAGATCAGACAGCCCTTGGGGCGGCCCGTGGTGCCCGAGGTGTAGATGATTGTGGCGATCGAGTCGGGGGTGACGGCACGGCGGTGGCGGTTGACCACCTCGTCGTCGACGTCCTGGCCCGCCCGGTACAGCTCCTCCACGGCGTCGGCGTCCAGCTGCCACAGCCTGCGCAGCTGCGGCAGCCGGTCGATCACCGAGCCGATCGTCATCGCGTGGTCCTCGTGCTCGACCATGGCGGCCGACACCTGCGCGTCATGCAGCATCCAGAAGACCTGCTCGGCGGAGGACGTGGGGTAGACCGGCACCACCTGGGCGCCGACGGTCCAGAGCGCGTAGTCGAAGAGCGTCCACTCGTAGCGGGTGCGGCACATGATGGCGACACGGTCGCCGAAGCGCACGCCCTGGGCGAGCAGCCCCTTCGCCAGTGACATCACCTGGTCGCGGAACTCCGCCGATGTGACGTCACGCCACTCGCCGTCGGTCTTGCGGCCGAAGGCGACGTGCAGCGGATCCTCAAGGGCATGGTCGAACACGACGTCGGCAAGGCCGCCCACCAGCGGCGCCGACGCCATCGGAGGGTTCGTGAACTCGCGCAATGATGCTCCTTGTGGCGCTCCGCACAGCGCCGGTGACGGTACCCCACAGCGCAGCCCGGCGGGAGAGGGGCGACCGACCCGTCGGTACGTAACATTCACGCTGGTCACACGGGTAAATCCGGCCACAAGGGGAGAGGCGGGACAGAATACTTACGGTTGAGTAAGTTTCGGTGGCGTAATCTCCACCGAATCTGTACGCAGCGGTTACGGCTGTGGCTGCGCCGCGGGGACGCGCTCGGCGGCCGCCGGAATTTTCGCTTCCGGCGCTGAGCGCGCGGACCGCACCATGACGAGAACCGCCGCTCCCGCCGCCAGACCCACCACGCCCGCGACGACCGCGGCCGCGTTCAGGCCGGAGGCGAAAGCCGACCGCACGGCGTGCTCGGAGAACGTGCCGCCCACCGCCGACGCGCCGCCGCCCGCGACGGTGTGCGCCGCGTCGTGGCCGAGCGAGTCCTGCATCCGCGAGGTCAGCACGGTGCCGAAGACGGCCACGCCGACCGCGTACCCGAGCTGGCGGAAGGTGTTGACCGCGCCGCCCGCCATCCCCGCGTTCGCCGGCGGCACCGCCGCGAGGGCCGCGCCCCCCAGGGCGGGGGAGACCAGGCCGGTGCCGACGCCCGCGACCGTCAGCCCGGGGATGAGCGCGCCCCAGGACGACCCGGCGTCGAGAACCGCGAGGGCGAGTCCGCCGCCCCCGATCAGAAGCAGGCCCACGCCGATGGTCAGCCGCGCGGGCACCCCGTGCAGCAGCCTCCCGCCGACCGCGGCCACCACGAACGAGGTCGCGGCGAGCGGCAGCATGACGAGGCTGCCGGTCACCGGGCTCATGCCGAGCACGGTCTGCAGCCAGATCGAGAGGTAGGGCATCAGGCCGAACGCCGCCGCGTTGTAGCCGATCGCGCCGACCAAGACGCCCGTGAACGCGGGCATGCGCAGCAGCCGGAGGTCGATCAGCGGGTGCGCCACCCGGCGTTCGACGGCCACGAAGGCGACGAGCGCGAGCAGCGACACCGCGAGGGTCGCCACGGTGGGCCCGGACGCCCAGCCCTCCGCACCGGCCCGCACCACCCCGTACGTCAGCGCGCCCGCGAACAGCGCGAACGTCACCGTGCCCGCCCAGTCGACCCGGCGGCCCGCCTGGCCCCTGGACTCCGGCACCACGCGCAGCGTCAGCCACATCGAGGCGACGCTCACCGGCAGGTTCACGAAGAAGATCCACCGCCAGCCGGGCCCCTCGGTCAGCAGTCCGCCGACGATCGGCCCGAGCGCCGCCGCGGCCCCGCTGACCGCACCCCAGACGCCGAGCGCCACCGACCGGTCCCGCCCCTGGTAGGCGGCCCCGAGCAGCGGCAGCGTCGTCGCGAACATCGCGGCCGCCCCCAGCCCCTGCAGGGCGCGGGCAGCCACCAGCGCCTCCGCGTTCGTGGCGAGCCCGCAGCCCAGCGAGGCGAGCGCGAAGAGCGCGGTGCCCGCCACGTTGAGCCGCCGCCGGCCGAGCACGTCCGCCGCGGCACCGACCCCGAGCAGCAGCGCGGCCAGCGCGAGGGCGTAGCCGTCGATCACCCATTGCAGATCGCTCAGCGAGGCGTCGAGCGCTCTCGCCATGTCGGGCAGTGCCACGACCACGATGGTCACGTCCAGCAGCAGCATGAACGTCCCCAGGCATACCGCTGTGAGCGGCCCCCATGTACGCATTCTCAGTTCCCCTCGGGCGACTTGTTCGTCGCGCACGTTGTTCGTCTTGCACGGCTTTTACGACGCGTGTGCGCTCCCCGTACGATGGAGCCCGATCGGACGATCCCGGTCATCAGCCGTGTGAGACCGAAGGAATCCGACACCGAAGGACAGTGCAGCGATGGAATCCGCCACATCGGACGCGCCGGACCCGTTCGACGTCAAGCTCCTGCAGGCTCTTGAGCTCGACGGGCGCGCGCCGTTCAGCAAGATCGCCGCCGTCCTCGGGGTCTCCGACCAGACCGTCGCCCGCCGCTACCGCAGGCTCGTGGCCGGCGGTGGCCTGCGGGTCGTCGCCGTGCGGGATCACGAGCGGCTCGGCCAGGGCCAGTGGATGCTGCGGCTGCGCTGCGCCCCCGACGGAGCCGAGGCCATCGCCGCCGCGCTGGCCCGCCGCCCCGACACCTCCTGGATCGGCCTGACGTCCGGCGGCACCGAGGTCGTCTGCTGCACCCGTCCCCGCACCCGCTCCGACCAGGACGAACTGCTGCTCGGCAAACTCCCGCGCACCCCGCACATCGTCGACATCCGCGCGCAGCAGATGCTGCACCGCTTCTTCGGCGGCCCGGACGGCTGGCTCATCAAGCACGGGCCGCTCAGCGAGGAGCAGGTCGCCGCGTTGCGTCCCGCGACGCCCCCGCCGACCGCCCGCGCGGAGGGACCCCTGCGGATCGAGCCGGAGGACGAACCGCTGGTCGCGGTACTGGAGCGGGACGGCCGCGCGACCTACCCCGAGCTCCAGCAGGCCACCGGACGCTCGGAGTCAGCGGTCAAACGCCGCCTCGCCGGGCTCCTCGCGTCCGGCGTGATCTACATCGACATCGAGTACGCCGATGCCCTCATCGGCGTCAACGTCGGGGCGATGCTCTGGATCACCACGGCGCCCTGGGCCATGGACTCGGTCGGCAGGGCCCTCGCCTCCCACGCCGAGATCGCCCACGCCACCGCCGTGGCCGGGCCCTCCAACCTCATGGCGACGGCCGTGGCCCGTGACATCCCGGCGCTCTACACCTACCTGAGCGGGAAGCTGGGGCAGCTCGAGGGCGTCCAGCACGTCGAGACGGCGCCGTTCATGCGCCGCGTCAAGCAGCTCACGTACCGGCCCCATCCCCGCTGACCGTCACTGCCCGCGCTGACGCCGCCGGTGCAGGCGGTCGCCGCCCGCGAGGATCGACGCCGCGAGCGCGTCCGCGGCGCCCTGCGCGGAGGCCCGCCGCTCCCCGTGCAGGAGCACGAAGTCGACCGCGCCCAGCTCCGGAAGGCCCGCCCGCTCCGGGACCCGGACCAGGCCGGGCGGGATCAGGCCGTGCGAGTGCGCCATCACGCCGAGCCCCGCGCGGGCCGCGGCGACGAGGCCGTTCAGGCTGCCGCTCGTACAGGCGATCCGCCAGGCACGGCCACGCCGCTCCAGGGCCTCCAGGGCGAGGGCGCGGCTGATGCCCGGCGGCGGGTACACGATGAGCGGCACCGGCTTGTCGGGGTCGAGCCGCAGCCGCTCGGCGCCGATCCAGACCAGCTCGTCGTGCCACACCAGTTCGCCGCGCGGGTCCTCCGGGCGCCGCTTGGCCAGGACCAGGTCGAGCCTGCCCGCGTCGAGGCTCTCGTGCAGCGTGCCGGACAGTTCGACCGTCAGCTCCAGGTCGACCTCGGGGTGATCGTGCCGGAACGACTCCAGGATGTCGGTGAGCCGGGTCAGGACGAAGTCCTCCGACGCGCCGAACCGCAGCCGGCCACCGAGCCGCGTACCGGTGAAGAACGCCGTCGCCTGCTCGTGCACCTCCAGGATCCGCCGCGCGAAGCCGAGCATGGCCTCGCCGTCCTCGGTCAGCTCCACGGAGTGCGTGTCGCGCGCGAAGAGCTGGCGCCCGGTGGCGTCCTCCAGGCGGCGCACGTGCTGGCTCACCGTGGACTGGCGGAGCCCCAGGCGCCGGGCGGCCTGCGTGAAGCTCAACGTCTGGGCCACCGCGAGGAACGTACGGAGCTGGGCGGGGTCGTACATGGGCACCAGGCTAACGCGGCTATCGCGGAACGTGATGACAGTCAGAGCGGTATCCGGGATTCCCGATCGCGGTGATCAGGAGGATCATCGAGAGGGCACGACATGAACCGAACCGTTGGAGCGAAGTGAAACGCCCGAGCTGGCCCACCTGGATGCCGATCGACCCCTACATCCTGGCGTTGCTCGGCACAGTAGGGATCGCCGCGCTGCTGCCCGCGCGCGGTGTGGGCGCCGATGTCGCGGGCGGCGCGTCGACCGGGGCCGTGGCGCTCCTCTTCTTCCTCTACGGGGCGCGGCTCTCCACCCGCGAGGCCCTCGACGGGCTCAAGCACTGGAGGCTGCACACCACCGTCCTGGCCTGTACGTTCCTGGTCTTCCCGCTGCTCGGGCTCGCGGCCAAGGGCCTCGTCCCGTACGTCCTGACGCCCGCTCTCTACAGCGGATTCCTCTTCCTGACGCTCGTGCCCTCGACGATCCAGTCGTCGATCGCCTTCACCTCCATGGCGCGCGGCAACGTCCCCGCGGCGATCTGCGCGGGCTCCTTCTCCTCGCTGGCCGGCATCGTGCTCACGCCGCTGCTCGCGGCCGCCCTGCTCGGCAACAGCGGGGGCGGGTTCTCCGCGGACTCCGTCCTGAAGATCGTGCTGCAGCTCCTCGTGCCGTTCCTCGCCGGTCAGTTCCTGCGCCGGTGGATCGGAGCGTTCATCGCACGGAACAAGAAGGTGCTCGGCCTCGTCGACCGCGGCTCGATCCTGCTCGTCGTCTACACCGCGTTCAGCGAGGGCATGGTGCAGGGCATCTGGCACCAGGTGACGCCGCTGCGGCTCGGCGCGCTGCTCGGCGTGGAGGCGGTGCTCCTCGCCGTGATGCTCGCCCTCACCTGGTACGGGGCCAAGAAGCTGGGCTTCGGACGCGGGGACCGCATCGCCATTCAGTTCGCCGGGTCGAAGAAGTCCCTCGCGGCCGGACTGCCCATGGCGAGCGTCCTGTTCGGGGCCGAGGCCTCGCTCGCCGTGCTGCCGCTGATGCTCTTCCACCAGATGCAGCTGATGGTCTGCGCGGTGATCGCCAAGCGGCGCTCGCGGGACCCCGAGGACTTCCTCACTGCGCCGTCGCCAGTCGAACGGACACGAACCGCGGTCGGTACAGGGACACGTTCCGGCTGACGTTGGCCGCCGCGCTTGCGGGCGCCGCGTCCAGCCAGTTGACGTCGTAACTGAGCAGCAGCCGCCCGTCGCCGCTGAGCGCGGGGTGGGCCTGGGGGTTGTACGCGGCCGTGTCCTGCCGGGCCGCGCCGTCCTTCGGCAGGGGCGGCGCGAAGCCCTTCGCGGGGCCGTGCCAGGGGCCGGTGGGCGAGCACGCCCAGTAGGAGGTCACGGTGGTCAGGCCCTCGGACCCCGCGGCCATCGTGAACAGGACGTACGTCCCCTTCACGCGCACCACGGTGAACGCGCTGCCCACACCCTTGCGCTCGCCGTCACCGAGCACGGCCCGCGGTTTCCCCGACTCCGTCCAGTCCCTGCCGTTCCAGTACCGCCACGCGCCGGGCTCGGCCAGCCTGCCCTTGGGCACGCGTGCCACGTAGGCGTGCGAGGCGGGGCGCGAGACCGCCTTGCCGTCGTTGCCGCCGAAGACGTACGTCCAGTCGCCGTCGTCCACCGTCGTCGTGCCGTACAGGACACGCTTGTCGAGGTCCGGCACGGAACTCTGGTCGGAGACCTTGACGATGCCCTCGACGCGCAGGTCGGGCAGGGAGAGCGTGGCGACCTCGGTGGCGTTCGGCACGCCGTAGATCCACGGGCCCGTGCCGGCGGAGCGGCTCCAGAGCAGGACGCGCACGACCTTCTCGGACGAGCCGGGGGTGCGGGGCTCCACCTTCGCGGCGACCGGCCAGCGCCACTGCTGGGGGGCCGGGTCGGCGAAGAGCGGGGCGGGCAGGGTGCGTTCCAGGGAGCCCGAACGCGACATCACCACAGCCGAGTTGCGGACCATGGGGGTGTTCGCGTCACGCCAGGTGTGCGGCTGGCCCGCGGGGTTCGGGGGCGCGTGCACCTGGCCGAGGAAGGTGTCGGAGAACAGCCAGAGCAGCCGCCCGTCGGGCAGGCGCACCGAATGCGTGCCGTCGCCGCCGGTCCAGTCGTCCGCCCGCGCGGTGTCGTCGCCGTAGCGGGCGAACGCGCCGGTGACCTTGTCGTCGGCGGTCCAGGACGAGACGGTGCGTGCCCGGCATGCGTCGCCGCCCTCCCGGTCGTCGTCCGGGAGGGCGGTGAGCAGCACGGCCGCGCAGGCCAGGGCGAGCAGCAGGACGAGCCACGTCCTGCGCGCGCCCCGGCCTCGGCGTGGACCTTGGTCGGCGGACACGTGCCGGACGTTAGTTGCTCCCGCGGATGTGGTCCATGGGGAGCCATGCGACGGTGTCCCTCGTCACAGGGGCCTTGGCCGCGCCGTCCCCGCCGAGCGAGGCCAGCTCGGTATCGCTCAAGGCACGGTCGTACACGCGCACTTCGTCGATGGAGCCGTTGAAATGCGCCCGGCTGTCGACCCGCTGGCCGACGTGGAACCCGTACCCGGAGGTGCGGGTGACCGTGCCCGGCACGTCCCCGGTGCTGATCCGCGTGCCGTCGACGGAAAGGGCGAGCTGCCCGCCGCCTCGCCGCAGGGCGATGTGGTGCCACTGACCGTCGTTGTAGGCGCCCGTGGTGCGCACGGAAGCGGACCTCGGGGGAGCGGAGCCCTGACGTGTGGTGATCAGGCCCGTGACACGGTTGCTCGCGGGCTCGCCGCGCAGCCACACCTGCGGCTGGTTGGTGCCGATGCCGCCCATCCAGAGCAGCGGCTGTTCACCACTGGTGGCGGAGTAGCGGAACCACATCGATGCGGTGAAGTCCTTCGCGCCGAGCGGGAGTTGCCTGCGGAAGGGCAGGCGTACGGCGTCGTCCTGGCCGTCGAAGGTGATGGCCTCGCCGAACCGCCCTTCAGTGGTGGTCGCCCCACCGAGCACGGCAGCGGGCTTCGCGTGCGGCGCGCGGTCGGAGGTCGTGGGGTCCGGTCCCCTGCGCGGCTGCAGCCAGTCCTCGGTGAAGCGCGCGAAGCGGATCTCGTCACGGGCGTCGACCGCGCCACCCTCGTACATGAGGCCCACGTGCTCGCCGTCGGCCCGCACCATGTCCGAGTAGCCGGACCAGTCCGTGGTGACCGTCGTGCCGCGGTCCACGCTGTCCCAGGTACGGCCGCCGTCGTAGGACGAGCGGATCTGCATCGTGCGGCGGCGGTCGGGGTCGCCGGGGCAGGCGAGGAGCATCCGCTTGCCGAACTGGAGCGTGGAGCCCTGTACTTGGGGCGTGTACAGATCGGGGATGGCCTTGAAGGGCGCGACGAAGGACTCGCCCCCGTCGCGGCTGATCGTGTGGGTGCGATGCCCCAGGTCGGTGCCGTCCTGCTCGCGCCCGCTGATGTAGAGCGCCCCGTCCGGGCGCTCCGTGACGGTCATCTCCGACGGCTTCTGCCGGAACGTGCCGTCCTGCGCTATCGGGTACGAGTCCTTGGCGCCGATCCGCCAGTTGTCGCCGCCGTCGTCGCTGACGATCAGGGCCGCGTGGTTCGCGGAGATCCGACTGCCGTCCCACGTCTCGGTGTTGGCGGTGAAGACGAGCCGTCCGGCGTGCCGGCCGCGGGTCAGCTGGAGGCCGTGCACGGGCCCGGTCGCGTACCAGGAGTTCCAGTCCTTCGGCAGGATCTGGTCGCTGAGGTCACGGGGCGCCGACCAGCTGCGGCCGTCGTCGTCGCTGTACTGCAGGTGCGGGGTGCGGTCACACGGTATGGCGCAGTTCTGCCCGTCCGTGCGGCCCGTGTTGTACGTCTCCGCGAGGACGATGCGGCCGGTCCTGCGGTCGACGATCGGGGCGGGGTTCCCGTGCGTGTCACCGGCGCCTTCGTTGACGACCTGGAGCGGTCCCCAGGTGCGGCCGCCGTCGTGCGAGCGCTTGACGACGATGTCTATGTCACCCGCGTCGCTGCAGTCGTTCACCCGGCCTTCGGCGAAGGCGAGGAGCGTGCCCTTGACCGTCTTCACCACGGCGGGAATGCGGTAACAGGCATACCCGGGGTCCTGCGCGGCCTTGAAGAGCACCTGCTGCTCGAACCCCGCCGCCCGGTCGTCCGGCGCCGCCTGTGCCGCGGGACCGGGCAGCAGCGCCCCGACGGCGACGACGGTCAGCGCGGCCGTGGCCGTGCGCAAGGATCTGAGGCGTACATGGAGAGCTGATGGCATGGCGCGGCCCACCCTTCAAGGTGACTGGACATCCTGACATCCCACGTCCAACGTTCGCGCCTCAGACGCTACTTGGACGGCTCGACACCCCACAAGAAGCGTGCGTGGCACGAATGGACGCGGCCTGGTCAGGGGCCAGAACCCGAACAGGGCAACAGCGGGAGCGGGACCGGGACCCCGCCGGCGCAGGGGGCGCTCCCCGCCGGCCGGGGTCCCGCCGCCGTGCAGCGGGGAGCGGCCGGTCAGCCCTGGGAGGCCGCGGCCCGCACGGCGATCCGGTGCTCGCCCGCGTACACGTTCATGGAGGAGCCGCGCAGGAAGCCGACCAGGGTCAGGCCCGTCTCGGCGGCCAGGTCGACGGCGAGGGACGAGGGCGCGGAGACGGCGGCGAGCACCGGAATGCCCGCCATCACCGCCTTCTGCGCCAGCTCGAACGAGGCGCGCCCCGACACCAGGAGAACCGCGCGCGACAGCGGCAGGCGGCCGTCCTGAAGTGCACGCCCGACGAGCTTGTCGACCGCGTTGTGCCGGCCCACGTCCTCCCGTATGTCGAGGAGCTCGCCGTCCTCCGAGAAGAGCGCCGCCGCGTGCAGGCCGCCGGTCCGGTCGAAGACGCGCTGGGCCGCGCGCAGCCGGTCGGGGAGGCCCGCGAGCAGGTCGGTGCCGAGGTGGACCGGGGGAGTGTCGGCGATCGGGAACCGGGCCGTCGTACGGACCGCGTCCAGGCTCGCCTTGCCGCACAGGCCGCAGGACGAGGTGGTGTAGACGTTGCGCTCGAGATTGATGTCGGGCAGGACGAGCCCCGGAGTCGTCTTCACGTCGACCACGTTGTACGTGTTCACGCCGTCCGCCGTGGCCCCGGCGCAGTAGACGATCGACTGAAGCTCGTCCGCCGAGCCGAGCACCCCCTCGCTCACCAGGAAGCCCGCCGCGAGCGCGAAGTCGTCACCCGGCGTGCGCATGGTGATGGCCAGGGGCTTTCCGTTGAGTCTGATCTCCAGCGGTTCCTCCGCGACCAAGGTGTCCGGCCGCTCGGTGACGGCCCCGTCCCTGATGCGGATGACGCGGCGGCGCTCCGTGACTCGTCCCATGTCGATCAGTCCCGGTTCTGTACGTGCTGGTAGCCGAAACGGCCCTTGATGCAGAGGTTGCCGTGGGTCACCGGATTGTCGTGCGGTGAGGTGACCTTCACGATGTCATTGTCCTGCACGTGCAGGGTCAGATTGCAGCCGACTCCGCAGTACGCGCACACCGTCGTCGTCTCGGTCTGCCGCTCCTCGTCCCAGGTGCCGGCGGCCCGCATGTCGAACTCGGACTTGAAGCTGAGCGCTCCGGTCGGGCAGACCTCGATGCAGTTCCCGCAGTACACACACGCGGAGTCGGTCAGCGGCCCGTCGTGCTCGACGGCGATGCGGGCGTCGAAGCCGCGGCCCACCACCGAGATGGCGAACGTGTTCTGCCACTGGTCACCGCAGGCGTCGACGCACTTGTAGCAGAGGATGCACTTGTCGTAGTCGCGGACGTAGAGGTCGTTGTCGACCCTGGGTTCTTCGTCGACCCGGGCGGCGTCCGGGCCGAAGCGGTCGGGCTTGGCCTCGTACTCCTTGAGCCAACCCGCGACCTTCGGGGTGGTCGACATGTCGACGGACGAGGCGAGGAGTTCGAGCACCACCTTCCGGCTGTGGCGGGTGCGCTCGGTGTCGGTCAGGACGGTCATGCCCGGCTCGGCCCGGCGCGAGCAGGCCGGGGCGAGCGTACGGGCCCCCTCGACCTCCACGACACACACCCGGCAGGCGTTCTTCGGGGTCAGGGTGTCGCCCTCGCAGAGGGTCGGGACGTCCTTGCCCGCGGCCCGGCAGGCGTCCAGGATGGTGGACCCCTCGGGCACTCTGGCGTCCTGCCCGTCAAGCGTGAACTCGACGAGGCGGCGCGGGATTCCCAGCGGTACGGCGGTCACTTGTACGCCCCCAGGCGGTCGATGGCGGATTCCACGGCGTTCCAGGCGGTCTGGCCGAGCCCGCAGATGGAGGCGTCCCGCATGGTTCTGCCGACCTCGCGCAGGAGGCCGATGTCGGCGGCGGCATCCGCGCCCGTCCGCTCGACGATGCGGTGCAGGGCCTCCTCCTGGCGGACGGTGCCGACCCGGCAGGGCACGCACTGGCCGCAGGACTCGTCGCGGAAGAACTCGGCGATGCGCAGCAGGACGCGGGGGAGCGGCACGGTGTCGTCCAGGGCGAGGACGACGCCGGAGCCGAGGGTGGTGCCCGCCTCCCTCGTCCCCTCGAAGGTGAGCGGGATGTCGAGCTCGTCGGGCCGTACGAAGCCGCCGGCGGCGCCGCCCAGGAGGACCGCGCGGAGGTTGTCCGGCTTGCCCGCGAGGGTGAGGAGCTCGCCGAGGGTGGCGCCGAAGGGCAGCTCGTAGATGCCGGGGTGTTCGACGCTGCCGGAGACGCAGAACAGCTTGGGCCCGGTGGACTTGTCCGTGCCGATGGCGGCGTAGGCCTGCGCGCCCATGGTGAGGATGGGGAGGACGTTGACGAGGGTCTCGACGTTGTTCTCGGCGGTGGGCTTGCCGAAGAGGCCCTTCTCCACGGGGAAGGGCGGCTTGGAGCGCGGCTCTCCTCTGTACCCCTCGATGGAGTTGAAGAGGGCGGTCTCCTCCCCGCAGATGTAGGCGCCGGCGCCCCGGCGTATCTCGATGTCGAAGGCGTACCCCTGCCCGAGGACGTCGTCCCCGAGGAAGCCGCGGGCGCGGGCCTGCGTGAGGGCGTGCTCCAGCCTCTGGAGCGCGCGGGGGTACTCGCCGCGGAGATAGAGGTAGCCGAGGTGGGCGCCCGTCGCGTACCCCGCGATGGTCATCGCCTCGATGAGCGCGTACGGGTCGCCCTCCATGATCACCCGGTCCTTGAAGGTGCCGGGCTCCGATTCGTCCGCGTTGCAGACGAGATAGTGGGGGTGGTCCGGCTGGGCCGCGGTGGCCTGCCACTTCCTCCCCGTGGGGAAGGCGGCGCCGCCTCGGCCGAGGAGGCCGGAGTCCGTGACCTCGCGGATGACTTCGGCGGGGCCGATGGTGAAGGCGGTGCGGAGGGCTGTGTAGCCGCCGTGGGCGCGGTAGTCGTCGAGGGAGGTGGGGTCCACGGCGCCGATGCGCTTGAGCAGGATCAGCCCGTCCTGGCCTGCCTGGGGGACGGCCAGGGCCGCGGGGGGCTCGGTGGGGGCGGATTCGGGGGTGAGGGCGGCTTGGGTGAGGGTTTCGGGTGTGGCGGGGGCGACGGTTGCGGTGACATACGTCTTCTCCCCAACCCCGCCCCTTCCCGAAAACCCGCTGGCGCGGGGGCCTGGGGTGACCGCCGATCGCCTTGACGGCTCGTCCTCAAACGCCGGACGGGCTGAAAGATCACGGCCGGGCGAGAGGGTTTCAGCCCGTCCGGCGTTTGAGGACGAACTCGGCGGAGCCGGTGATTGACGGTCACCCCGGCCGGCGGAGCCGGAATTTTCGGGAAGGGGCGGGATTGGGGAAAGAACCGCCGGAGGCCCCGCCCGCACCACCAACGCAGCCGGAGCCCTCTCACACAACCCCAGGCAGGGCGAGGCCTCCACGGCCACCCCGGACGCGGGGCCCAGCCGAGCCTCCACCTCCCCGCAGAGCGACGCCCCACCCCCACAAGCAAGATCCGTGCACACCCGCACCACCGTCGCCGGACGCGGCCGCACCGAAAGCATGGAGTAGAACGTGGCCACCCCATACCCCTCCGCCGGCGGTACCGTCAGACGCCGGCAGAGGTAGTCCAGGCCCCCCTCGCTCACCCACCCCACGCGATCGTTGAGCGCGTGCAACCCCGGCAACAGCTCATCCCGCCGCTCCCGCGCCGCACGGCCGCCCCGGGCCCACCGCAGATCCGCGTCGCTGCGGTCATCGGCGCCCTCCCAGGCGGACTCCGGCGGCCCGAGCACCGCGTCGACGGCCGCCCGCTCCTCGTCCGTCGGTTTGCTGTCACCGAAGTGCAGATCCATACGTCACCTCACCTCACGTCACGTAACTGGCTCGGCCAGCTTCTCGATGCGTATCGCCGACGCCTTGAACTCCGCCGTGCCCGCGATCGGGCAATTGGCCTCGATCGTGAGCTGGTTGGTGTCGACCTCGTCGGGAAAGTGCATGGTCATGAAGGCCAGACCGGGGCGAAGGCCGGGGTCCACCCACACGGGCGCCGTCACCGCGCCCCGCCGGGACGAGACGCGGACGTGCTCGCCGACCACGACCCCGTACCGCTCCGCGTCCTCCGGGCACAGCTCGACGTACTCGCCGCGCCGCAGCGGCGAGGCGAAACTCCCGCTCTGCACACCGGTGTTGTAGGAGTCGAGCCGCCGTCCCGTCGTCAGCCGGATCGGGAAGGAGTCGTCGGTGAGGTCGACCGGCGGGTCGTGCGCGACGAGCCCGAAGGGCGCGAGCACACCCCGTCGCGCCGGGTCCGCCTCCCACAACCGGCCGTGCAGGTACGTCGGTTCGACCCGTTCCTCCGAAGGGCAGGGCCACTGGATGCCCTGCAGGGATTCGAGGCGGTCGTACGTCATGCCGAAGTGGTCCGGCGACACCGACCGCAGCTCGTCCCAGACCGCCTGCGCGTCCGCGTACTTCCAGTCGTGGCCGAGCCGTTCGGCGAGGTCGCAGAGGATGTCGATGTCCTCGCGCGCCTCGCCGGGCGGCCGCACGGCCTTGCGCACCCGCTGGACCCGCCGCTCGCTGTTGGTCGTCGTGCCGTCGGTCTCCGCCCAGGCGGCGGTCGCGGGAAGGACGACGTCGGCCAGCTCGGCGGTCTTGGTGAGGAAGATGTCCTGGACCACGAAGAAGTCCAGGGCCCGCATCCGCCGCATCGCCTGCTCGCTGTCCGCCTCCGACTGCGCGGGGTTCTCGCCGATGCAGTAGACGGCCTTGAGCGACCCCTCCTCCATCGCCTCGAACATCTCGGTCAGGTTCAGCCCGTAGCGCGGCTCGATGACCGTGTCCCAGGCCGTCTCGAACTTCGTCCGCGAGTCAGGGTCGAGGATGTCCTGGAAGCCCGGGAGGCGGTTGGGGATCGCGCCCATGTCGCCGCCGCCCTGCACGTTGTTCTGCCCGCGCAGGGGCTGCAGGCCCGAGCCGTAGCGCCCCACGTGGCCGGTCAGGAGCGAGAGGTTGATCAGGGCGCGGACGTTGTCGGTGCCGTTGTGGTGCTCGGTGATGCCGAGGGTCCAGCACAGTTGCGCCCGCTCGGCTCGCGCGTAGGCGTGCGCCAACTCCTTGATGGCGGCGCCCGGCACGCCCGTCACCTTCTCGGCGAGCGAGAGGGTCCAGGGCTCGACCAGGGCCGCGTACTCCTCGAAGCCGGACGTCGCCCGTTCGATGAACGCCCGGTTGGCCAGGCCCGCGTGGATGATCTCGCGGCCGATCGCGTGCGCCATCGGGATGTCCGTGCCGACGTTCAGGCCGAGCCAGCTCTCCGCCCACTCGGCGGTCTTGGTGCGGCGCGGGTCGACGGCGTACATCCGGGCGCCGTTCCTGATCCCCCGCAGGACGTGCTGGAAGAAGATCGGGTGCGCGAAGCGGGCGTTGGAACCCCACATCACGATCAGGTCGGTGTGCTCGACCTCTTCGTACGAAGACGTGCCGCCGCCCGACCCGAAGGCCGCGGAGAGGCCCGCGACGCTCGGGGCGTGGCAGGTGCGGTTGCAGGAGTCGACGTTGTTGGTTCCCATCACCACGCGGGCGAACTTCTGTGCCACGTAGTTCATTTCGTTGGTCGCGCGGGCGCAGGAGAACATCCCGAACGCGCCGCGCGCGGCCCGTAGCCCTTCCGCTGTCCTGGCAAGCGCCTCGTCCCAGGTGGCGCGGCGGAACGGCTCGTCGCGCGAGTCGCGTACGAGGGGGTGGGTGAGCCGGGTGTACGTGGTGGGCACCCGGTCCCGTTTCCTGCTCATGGCGCGCTCCATGTGTTCTCGCTCATGCCGCGCTCCTCATGCGGTCGGCCAGCAGATCCGAGATGGCGTGGACGGTTCGGAGCGTCGGCACCGGGACCCCGGTGATCTCCGCGAGCTCCACGACGGCCGCGAGCAGCACGTCGAGTTCAAGGGGTTTGCCGCGTTCCAGGTCCTGGAGCGTGGAGGTGCGGTGGTCGCCGACGCGCTCGGCGCCCGCCAGGCGCCGCTCCACGGAGATGTCCGGGCGGCAGCCGAGTGCCGCGGCGACAGCGAGCGTCTCGTTCATCATGATCTCGATGACGCGGCGGGTGCCGCCGTGCAGACACATCTCGCGCATGGTCGCGCGGGAGAGCGCGCTGATCGGGTTGAAGGAGATGTTGCCGAGCAGCTTGATCCAGATGTCGCCGCGCAGTTCGGGCTCGACGGGGCACTTGAGGCCGCCCGCTTGCATCGCCTCGCTGAAGGCGAGACAGCGCTCGGAGCGCGAGCGGTCCGGCTCCCCGACGGAGAACCGCGTGCCTTCCAAGTGCCGTACCACGCCGGGCCCTTCGAGCTCGGTCGCCGCGTACACCACACACCCGATGGCCCGCTCGGGCGCGATCACCGCACTGACCGCGCCGTCGGGGTCCACGCTGCTGACGCGGTGGCCGTCGTGCGGGCCGCCGTGCCGGTGGAAGTACCACCAGGGGATGCCGTTCTGGGCGGCTATGACCGCCGTATCGTCGTGCAGGAGCGGCTCGATCAGCGGCCCGCACGCCGCGTACGAGTTGGCCTTCAGGCCCAGGAAGACATAGTCGACGGGGCCGATGTCGGCCGGGTCGTCGGTGGCGTGGGCCCGTGCGGTGAAGTCGCCGCGCGGGCTGTGGACACGTACTCCGTGCTGCCTCATGGCCGCCAGATGCGGTCCACGGGCGACGAGATGGACGTCGGCACCGGCGCGGTGCAGCGCGGCTCCGACGTAGGCGCCGATCGCACCGGCGCCGAGGACTGCGACTTTCACGGTGGCGCGCTCCGTTCGGTTGAGGGATCCGAAGAAGGCTCAGGATCGACAGCGCACGCTCTCGACGGACGTACATCGCATGCCACAACTGTCGATGGAATATTGTCTACAGTATGGAAGTTGGGCCAGCAAGGGGTCGCGCGGCACATTGCATACCGTCGACGGAATCGTGTTTGCCTCTTCCCAACTCCCCACCCGGGTTCCTACTGTTCGGGATCATGAGGCCCCCCGTCGCACCCCCGGGATGGAGCCGCTGGCTCGTACCGCCCGCCGCACTGTCCGTACACCTCTCCATCGGCCAGGCCTACGCCTGGAGCGTCTTCAAACCCCCACTGGAATCAGCCCTCGACCTCAGCGGCACCCAGAGTGCGCTCCCCTTCCAGCTCGGCATCGTGATGCTCGGCCTCTCGGCGGCCTTCGGCGGCACGCTCGTCGAGCGCAACGGCCCGCGCTGGGCGATGACGGTCGCCCTCGTCTGCTTCTCCTCCGGCTTCCTGATCGCGGCCCTCGGCGCGGCGATCAGCCAGTACTGGCTGATCGTCTTCGGCTACGGCTTCGTCGGCGGCATCGGCCTCGGCATCGGCTACATCTCGCCCGTGTCGACCCTGATCAAGTGGTTCCCGGACCGCCCCGGCATGGCGACCGGCATCGCGATCATGGGCTTCGGCGGCGGCGCGCTCATCGCGTCCCCGTGGTCCGCGCAGATGCTGGACTCCTTCGGCTCGGACAACGACGGCATCGCGCTCGCCTTCCTGGTGCACGGCCTCACGTACGCCGTCTTCATGGCGCTCGGCGTGTTCCTGGTGCGGGTGCCGCGCACGGAGGGGGCGCGGGCGCCCGGTGCTCCCGGTGTGCTCGACGGGCCGCAGGTGTCCGCGCGGGCGGCCGTACGGACACCCCAGTTCTGGTGCCTGTGGATCGTGCTCTGCATGAACGTGACCGCGGGCATCGGCATCCTGGAGAAGGCGGCGCCGATGATCACCGACTTCTTCGCCGACACCTCTACGCCGGTGTCGGCCGCCGCCGCGGCGGGCTTCGTCGCCCTGCTCTCCGCGGCGAACATGGCCGGACGCATCGGCTGGTCGTCGACGTCCGACCTGATCGGCCGCAAGAACGTCTACCGCGTCTACCTGGGCGTCGGCGCACTGATGTATCTCCTGATCGTCCTCTTCGGGGACGAGTCGAAGCCGCTCTTCGTCGTCTGCGCCCTGGTGATCCTCTCCTTCTACGGAGGCGGCTTCGCGACGGTCCCCGCGTATCTGAAGGACCTGTTCGGGACCTATCAGGTCGGCGCGATCCACGGCCGTCTCCTCACGGCCTGGTCGACGGCGGGCGTGCTCGGCCCGCTGATCGTCAACTGGGTCGCCGACCGCCAGGAAGAGGCGGGCAAGAGCGGGGCGGGGCTCTACGGCCTCTCCCTCACGATCATGATCGGGCTCCTGGTCATCGGCTTCGTGGCGAACGAGTTCGTACGCCCTGTCCACGCCCGCCACCACATCCCCGCCCCGAGGGAGGCAGCCCATGACGGCACCGACCAGCACGCCGCCAAGTGATCCGCCCCGCCGACGGGCGCTGATCGTCGCCGCCTGGGTCTGGGTGGGGGTTCCGCTCGCATATGGGGTGTATGAGCTCGTACACAAGGCCACCCAGCTCTTCACCGGGTGACGTGATGATGAGAAGTCGCCAAACCCATCGCCCGATTCCTGTCGCTTTACGCGTCCTGTTACTGGTGAGTCGCTGAGCAGACTGGACGGTCCCGCATCTCCGGCAACAAGGGGGACCCGTTCATGCACGGCTCACGCATCGCCGCCGTCGGCCACTACCAGCCCGCCAAGATCCTCACCAACGAGGACCTGGCGGGCCTGGTCGACACCAGCGACGAGTGGATCCGCTCCCGCGTGGGCATCCGCACCCGGCACATCGCGGGACCCGACGAGCCGGTCGACGAGCTCGCCGCGCACGCCGGTGCCAAGGCCGTCGCCGCGGCGGGCCTCGCGCCCGACGCCATCGACCTGGTCCTGGTCGCCACCTCCACGGCGATCGACCGCTCGCCGAACATGGCGGCGCGGGTGGCGGCCCGCCTCGGCATCCCCTCGCCGGCCGCCATGGACATCAACGTGGTCTGCGCGGGCTTCACGCACGCGCTCGCCACGGCCGACCACGCCGTGCGGGCCGGGGGCGCCACCCGCGCCCTGGTGATCGGCGCGGACAAGATGTCCGAGGTGGCCGACTGGACGGACCGCACCACGTGCGTCCTGGTCGGGGACGGCGCGGGCGCGGCCGTCGTCGAGGCGTGCGGCCCCGGCGAGGAGCCCGGCATCGGTCCCGTGCTCTGGGGCTCGGTGCCCGAGATGGGCAACGCCGTGCGGATCGAGGGCACGCCCCCGCGGTTCGCGCAGGAGGGCCAGAGCGTCTACCGCTGGGCGACGACGCAGCTGCCGCCGCTCGCCCGCAAGGCCTGCGAGCGGGCCGGGCTCACCCCGGCCGACCTGGCGGCGGTCGTCCTGCACCAGGCCAACCTGCGCATCATCGAGCCGCTCGCCGAGCGGATCGGCGCGGTCAACGCGGTCGTCGCCCGTGACGTCGTGAACTCCGGCAACACCTCGGCGGGCAGCATCCCGCTCGCCCTGTCCAAGCTGGTGGAGCGCGGCGAGATCAACCACGGGGACCCGGTGCTGCTGTTCGGCTTCGGCGGGAACCTGTCGTACGCGGGCCAGGTCATCCGCTGCCCGTAGCGGGCCCGCCCCGTGTGACCGGCGCGACTCCCCCTGGTGCTGGCCATTGTGCTCAGTAGACTGTAGACAAAAGGCAATCGTCGAGGAGGGGACCGCGATGTTGTCCACAGGACTGCCGCAGGGGGCGGTGCCCAAGCTGGAACGCCCCGGTCCGCTCCGGGAGCGGGTCTACGAGGCGCTGCTCGAACTCATCACCACCCGCGCGCTCCAGCCGGGCCAGCACCTCGTGGAGAGCGAACTGGCCGGGCACCTCGGGGTGTCGCGGCAGCCCGTGCGCGAGGCGCTGCAGCGGCTCAACACCGAGGGCTGGGTCGATCTGCGGCCCGCCCAGGGCGCGTTCGTGCACGAGCCCACCGAGGAGGAGGCGGACCAGCTGCTCACGGTCCGCACGCTCCTGGAGGCGGAGGCGGCCCGGCTCGCCGCCGCCAACACCGGCACCGCGGGGATCACCGCCCTGGAAGAGCTGTGCGACAAGGGTGAGAAGGCCGTCGCCGACGGCGAGGTGGACCTGGTGGTGGCCAC
The DNA here is from genome assembly GCF_040682375.1 of Streptomyces sp. NPDC051214. Taxonomy (NCBI): domain Bacteria; kingdom Bacillati; phylum Actinomycetota; class Actinomycetes; order Kitasatosporales; family Streptomycetaceae; genus Streptomyces; species Streptomyces sp. NPDC051214. Next base: position 891,665 of record NZ_JBFBAT010000001.1, on the reverse strand, counting down.
GAACGCGGCCTTCCACGCCAAGGTCATGGAGCTCGCCGGCAATGTGGTCCTCGCCGAACTCGCCGGTCAGGTGGACCGCCGCGTGCGCTGGTACTACACGCCGGTGGCCCGTCAGCGCGGCAAGCAGTCCTGGATCGAGCACCGCCGGCTGATCGCGGCCATCGCCGAGCGCGACGAGGGCCGGGCCACGGAGATCATGCGCGCGCACACGGAACACACCCGCGAGACGTACCACCGCCGCGACCGCGACGCCTGACGGGTCGACTCCTCCGGGGCGCGATAACCGCCTGTGCCCCACCGGCCTGCCCGCTGTACGCGGGCAGGCCGGTGTCATGCGTGGGACACGTCTGTCCGCCCCTTTGTCCTGTGACTGGAGAAAGTCATGGGTAATTCGTGCGCAACTTCTTCCCACTCCCGGCAGGCGCTGCTACGTTCCCCTCGAAAGCCCGGCGAGAAGAACGAAAGCCGGGCGTGCTGACATGAGTTGCCCGATGAGGCGGGGAGGGGCGCGTGAGACGTATGACGGCTCGACCCGCCAATGCGCACCAGGCGCGACTGCTGCGGCTGCTGCGTGACGGAGGGCCCAACTCCCGTGCCCAGCTGGGCGATCAGGTCGACCTCTCGCGGTCGAAGCTGGCCGTCGAGGTGGACCGGCTCCTGGAGACCGGACTCGTGGTCGCCGACGGACTCGCCGCCTCGCGCGGCGGCCGCCGCTCCCACAACATCCGCCTGGCCCCCGCCCTCCGCTTCCTCGGCGTGGACATCGGTGCGACCTCGGTCGACGTAGCGGTGACCAATGCCGAGCTGGAGGTCCTCGGCCACATCAACCAGCCCATGGACGTGCGCGAAGGCCCCGTTGCCGTCTTCGAGCAAGTCCTGGCCATGGCGGCCAAGTTGAAGGCCTCCGGGCTCGCGGAAGGATTCGACGGCGCCGGGATCGGCGTCCCGGGTCCCGTCCGCTTCCCCGAAGGTGTCCCGGTCGCCCCGCCGATCATGCCGGGGTGGGACGGCTTTCCCGTACGGGAGGCCATCAGTCAGGACCTGGGCTGTCCCGTCATGGTCGACAACGACGTGAACCTGATGGCGATGGGGGAGCAGCACGCGGGCGTCGCACGCTCCGTGGGCGACTTCCTCTGCGTCAAGATCGGCACCGGCATCGGCTGCGGGATCGTCGTCGGCAGCGAGGTCTACCGAGGGGTGACCGGCAGCGCGGGCGACATCGGCCACATCCAGGTCGAGCCGGACGGGCGGCCCTGTGCCTGCGGGAACAAGGGCTGCCTGGAGGCGTACTTCAGCGGCGCGGCACTGGCCCGCGACGCGGAGGACGCCGCGAGTCAAGGGCTCTCCCAGGAGCTCGCGACCCGCCTGGAAGCCGCCGGGAAGCTCAGCGCGATCGACGTCTCCGCGGCGGCCGCCGCCGGTGACGCCACCGCACTCGACCTCATCCGCGCGGGCGGCAACCGCACCGGGCAGGTCATCGCGGGCCTGGTCAGCTTCTTCAACCCGGGCCTCGTGGTGATCGGCGGCGGTGTGACCGGCCTCGGCCACACGCTGCTCGCCGCCATCCGCACCCAGGTCTACCGCCAGTCGCTCCCCCTGGCGACCGGCAACCTCCCCATCGTCCTGGGGGAGTTGGGGCCGACCGCCGGAGTCATCGGCGGCGCCCGGCTCATCAGCGACCACCTGTTCTCGCCGGCCTGACGGCCGGTCCGTAGGCACCCGCTCGAACCGGCCCACCCCTTACCTCCACGTCACCAACACCCCACCCAGCACAGCGCCCTGCTCTGCCCTGCCCGAAATCGTCGGCCGCACCCGCCCCAAGGGAACCGTCATGGCACCAGAACCACCGCTGCTCACCATGTCCGGCATCACCAAGTCGTTCCCCGGCGTCCGGGCCCTCGACGGCGTCGACCTCCAGGTCCAGGCCGGCGAGGTGCACTGCCTCCTCGGCCAGAACGGCGCCGGGAAGTCCACGCTCATCAAGGTCCTCGCGGGGGCCCACCAGCCCGACGACGGCGAGATCACCTGGCGCGGCGAGCGCACCGCGCTCAAGTCGCCGATCGCCGCCATGCGTCTGGGCATCGCCACCATCTACCAGGAGCTCGACCTGGTGGAGGGCCTGTCGGTCGCCGAGAACGTCCACCTCGGGCACGAGCCGACGGCGGCGGGTTTCGTGGTGCGCGGCAAGGACGCGAGGGCCTCAACTGGCGCTCTCCTCAAGCGACTTGGGCATGCCGAGATCGATCCGGGGGCGCTCGTCGGTGAGCTCTCCGCCGCCCAGCAGCAGATCGTTTCCATGGCCCGCGCGCTCTCCCACGAAGTGCGCCTGATCGTCATGGACGAGCCGTCCGCCGCCCTCGACCCGGACGAGGTCGACAACCTCTTCCGCATCGTCGGCGACCTCACCGCGGACGGCGTCGCCGTCGTCTACATCTCCCACCGCCTCGAGGAGATCCGCCGCATCGGCGACCGCGTCACCGTCCTCAAGGACGGCCGCGCGGTGGCGGGCGGACTCCCCGCGAAGGAGACCCCGACCCGCGAGGTCGTCGCCATGATGACGGGCCGAAACGTCGAGTACGTCTTCCCCGACCGGCCCGTCGAACCACCTGTCGCCGAACCGGTGTTGACAGTCCGGGGCCTCGCCCGCGACGGCGAGTTCGAGTCCCTCGACCTCGACCTGCGCCCCGGCGAGATCGTCGGCCTGGCCGGCCTCGTCGGCTCCGGGCGCTCCGAGATCCTGGAGACGATCTACGGCGCGCGCAAGCCGTCCGCAGGCCAAGTCAGCGTGGGCGGCCAGGTGTTGAAGCCCGGCAGTGTGCGTGCCGCCGTCCGCGCCGGCCTCGGGCTCGCCCCCGAGGAGCGCAAGGCGCAGGCCCTGCTGATGCTGGAGTCCGTCACCAACAACGTGTCCGTCTCCTCCATGTCCCGTTTCTCGCGCGGCGGTTGGCTCGACCGCGGCGCCGAGAGGAAGGCCGCGCAGACCGCGACCCGCGAGCTGTCGCTGCGCCCCGACAACCCCACCGCTCCCGTGCGCACGCTCTCCGGCGGCAACCAGCAGAAGGCCGTCCTGGCCCGCTGGCTGCTCCGCGGCTGCCGCGTCCTGCTGCTCGACGAGCCGACCCGCGGCGTGGACATCGGCGCCCGCGCCGAGCTGTACGCCGTGATCCGCAGGCTCGCCGACGACGGCCTCGCCGTCCTGCTCGTCTCCAGCGAAGTGCCCGAAGTCCTGGGCCTCGCCGACCGTGTCCTGGTCCTTCGCGAGGGCTGCGTCGTCCATACGGCGCCCGCCCGTGACCTCGACGAACACCGCGTACTCGACCTCGTACTCGAAGGGAGCCCGGCGTCATGACGCAGCCCGCATCGCCGCCACGGCCCGCCGCATCGAAGAGTCAACCGGCGGACGGCGCAAGCCCGTTGCGGACACTCACCGCACGTGCCGACGTGCGGACGCTGTCCCTGCTCGGTGTGCTCGCCGTCCTGATCCTGATCGGCGGCATCACCCAGCCCGACTCGTTCCTGGACACCGACAACGTCCAGCTGATCCTCACCCAGGCGTCCGTCATCGGTGTCGTCACGGTCGGGATGACGTTCGTGATCATCTCCGGCGGAATCGACCTGTCCGTCGGCGCGATCGTCGCCCTCGCCTCCGTGTGGGCGACGACGGTCGCCACCCAGGAGTACGGCTTCGCCGGCATCCTGTTCACCGCGGTGATCGTCGGTATGGCCTGCGGCCTCGTGAACGGCATGCTCATCGCGTACGGCGGGATGGTGCCGTTCATCGCGACGCTCGCGATGCTGGCCTCGGGACGGGGCCTCGCGCTCGAGATCACCGACGGCAAGACCCAGATGGTCACCGTCGACAGCGTGCTGAAGCTGGGCGAACGCGACTCCTACGTCCTCGGCATCCCGCCGCTCGTGCTGGTCTTCGCGGCCGTCACCGTCGTCGGCTGGCTGCTCCTGAACCGCACCACCTTCGGGCGCCGCTCGGTCGCCGTCGGCGGCAACGCGGAAGCGGCACGGCTCGCCGGCATCGACGTACGCAGGCAGCGGCTCTACCTCTACCTGCTCTCCGGCCTCTGCTGCGGCATCGCGGCCTTCCTCCTCATCGTCCTCTCCGGGTCCGGCCAGAACACCAACGGCAACCTCTACGAGCTCGACGCCATCGCCGCCGCGATCATCGGCGGCACCCTGCTCAGCGGCGGCCGGGGCACCATCGTCGGCTCCGTGCTCGGCGTACTGATCTTCATCACGATCCAGAACATCTTCGCGCTCAACAACCTGGAGACCGCAGTCCAGCAGATCGCCAAGGGCGCGATCATCGTCGCCGCGGTGCTCGTCCAGCGACGTACGGCCTCAACCACCTGACCCGAAGGGTTCACCGCCATGCCAGAGTCATCCCCATTCGCGAGCCGCAGAGGACTGCTCTTCGGAGCCGCCGCTCTGTCCACCGGTGCCCTGATAACGGGCTGCACCAGCAATGAACCCAAGGACGAGGGCTCCGACGACAAGGACCAGCCGGTCGCCGATGACAAGCCCGGCAAGGAGGTCACCATCGGCTTCGCGGGTCCGCAGGCCGACCACGGCTGGCTCAACGCGATCAATGACAACGCCAAGGAGCGGGCGAAGAAGTACTCGGACGTGACGCTCGAGGCCACCGAGGGCTCGAACGACACCGCCGCCCAGATCGGCCAGGTCGAGACGCTGATCAACAAGAAGGTCGACGTCCTGGTGATCCTGCCCGCCGACGGCAAGGCGCTCACCCAGGTCGGCCTGAAGGCCATGAAGGCGGGCATCCCCGTCATCAACCTCGACCGGGTCTTCGCCTCGCCGCAGGCCTACCGCTGCTGGATCGGCGGCGACAACTACGGCATGGGCCTGAACGCCGGGCACTACATCGGCGAGAAGCTCAAGGGCAAGAAGAACGCCAAGGTCGTCGAGCTCGCGGGCCTGGACAACCTCGAACTGACGAAGCAGCGTTCCAAGGGCTTCGACGACGCCCTGAAGAACTACTCGAACATCGAGAAGGTCGCCCGGCAGGCCGCCGAGTTCACCGTCGAGTCGGGACAGCAGAAGATGTCCCAGCTCCTGCAGGCCCAGAAGAACTTCGACGCCCTGTGGAACCACGACGACGACCAGGGCGTGGGCGCCCTGCGCGCCATCAAGCAGGCGGGCCGCGACGACTTCCTGATGGTCGGCGGCGCCGGCGCGCTCTCCGCGATGCAGGCCATCGAGTCCGACGACAGCGTCCTCAAGGCCACCGTGCTCTACCCGCCGACGATGGCCGCCTCCGCGATCGACCTGGCGCGCGCGCTCGGCCAGGGCAAGGGCATCAGCGGGATGGCCGAGTTCGAGATCCCGGCGTTCATCACCCTCTACTCGGCCGTGGTCGACAAGGAGAACGTCGGCAAGTACATGTCCACCGGCTTCAAGTGATCCGCGCGTCCGCACCCCCCACCGAGCATTTACGAGGAGGAGTACCGCATGCGTGAGACGGAACACGAGGCCGGGACAGGGAAGCGGTCCCTGGGAGTGGGCATGGTCGGCTACGCCTTCATGGGCGCCGCCCACTCCCAGGGCTGGCGCACGGTCGGACGCGTCTTCGACCTGCCGGTGCAACCGGTCCTCTCCGCGGTCTGCGGACGCGACGCCACCGCCGTGCGCGCCGCGGCGGACCGCCTCGGCTGGGCGGCGGCCGAGACCGACTGGCGCGCCCTCGTGGCCCGTGACGACGTCGATCTCATCGACATCTGCACCCCCGGCGACAGTCACGCGGAGATCGCCATCGCGGCGCTCGACGCGGGCAAGCACGTGCTGTGCGAGAAGCCCCTGGCGAACACCGTCGAGGAGGCCGAGGCGATGGTCGAGGCCGCCGAGCGGGCCCGTGCGCGCGGGCAGGTGGCGATGGTCGGCTTCAACTACCGCCGGGTCCCCGCCCTCGCGCTCGCCCGGCAGATGGTCGCCGAGGGGCGGCTCGGCACGCTGCGGCACGTCCGGCTCACGTACCTCCAGGACTGGCTGGTCGACCCCGGCTTCCCGCTCACCTGGCGGCTGCGCAAGGACCGGGCGGGGTCGGGCGCCCTCGGTGACCTGGGCGCGCACATCGTGGACCTCGCGCAGTTCCTGGTGGGGGAGCCGGTGGCGGGCGTCTCGGCGCTGACGGAGACATTCGTACGGGAGCGTCCGCTGCTCGACGGCGCGTCGAGCGGGCTCACCGCGGAGGCGGGCAGCGCGCTCGGCCAGGTCACCGTGGACGACGCGGCGGTCTTCACCGGACGCTTCCCCTGCGGCGCCCTCGCCTCCTTCGAGGCGACCCGTTTCGCGGCGGGCCGCAAGAACGCCCTGAAGCTCGAACTCAATGGCTCGGAGGGGTCTTTGGCCTTCGACCTGGAGCGCCTGAACGAGCTCTCCTTCCACGATCACACGGAGCCCGCCGCGTCATCGGGCTTCCGCCGCATCCTGGTGACCGAGCCAGGCCACCCGTACCTGGAGGCCTGGTGGCCGCCGGGGCACGGGCTCGGCTACGAGCACACGTTCGTGCACCAGGCCCGTGACCTGCTGCACGCCGTCGCCACCGGCGAGCAGCCTGAACCGTCCTTCGCCGCGGGACTCTCGGTGCAGCGGGTGCTCGCCGCGGTGGAGGAGAGCGCGGCGAAGAACTCGGTGTACACCTCCGTAGCGTCCACCCCCGTCTCGGTCTGAGGAGGCCTGTTCATGCCCCGCGACTTCACGCTCTTCACCGGCCAGTGGGCCGACCTGCCGCTGGAGGAGGTCTGCCGCCTCGCTCGCGACTTCGGCTACGACGGCCTCGAACTCGCCTGCTGGGGCGACCACTTTGAGGTCGACAAGGCGCTGAGCGACCGTTCCTACCTGGACTCGCGCCGTCAGCTCCTCGACAAGTACGGCCTCAAGTGCTGGGCCATCTCCAACCACCTGGTCGGCCAGGCCGTCTGTGACGCGATCATCGACGAGCGGCATCAGGCGATCCTGCCCGCCCGCATCTGGGGCGACGGGGACGGCGAGGGCGTACGGCAACGTGCCGCCCGCGAGATGGAGGACACGGCGCGCGCGGCGGCCGCCTTCGGCGTCGACAAGGTCGTCGGCTTCACGGGCTCGGCGATCTGGCATCTGGTGGCGATGTTCCCGCCCGCGCCGGAGTCAATGATCGAGCGCGGCTACGACGACTTCGCCGAGCGCTGGAACCCGATCCTCGACGTCTTCGACGCCCAGGGCGTGCGCTTCGCCCACGAGGTGCACCCCTCGGAGATCGCGTACGACTACTGGACGACGCAGCGCGCCCTGGAGGCGGTCGACCACCGCCCGGCCTTCGGCCTGAACTTCGACCCCTCGCACTTCGTGTGGCAGGACCTGGACCCGGTGGGCTTCCTGTACGACTTCCGGGACCGCATCTACCACGTCGACTGCAAGGAGGCCCGGCGCCGCCTGGACGGCCGCAACGGGCGTCTGGGCTCGCACCTCCCGTGGGGCGATCCGCGCCGCGGCTGGGACTTCGTGTCGGCCGGCCACGGGGACGTCCCCTGGGAGGACGTGTTCCGGATGCTGCGCTCGATCGCGTACGAGGGTCCGGTCTCGGTCGAGTGGGAGGACGCGGGGATGGACCGCCTGCAGGGGGCGCCCGAGGCGCTGAAGACCCTGAAGGCATTCGACTTCGAGCCGCCGACGGCGTCCTTCGACGCGGCGTTCGGCGGGAACTGAGCCGCCACGAGCGGCAGTGGCGCGGAGCCACTTTGTCCTGGACAAGGAAAAAGCTGAACTTCATTGCTGTGCAAGGGCTTTCCGTCCAAGACAAACGTGGCTACCGTCCCTGATGTGTACAGGACATAGAAACCTTCCGGGGTGACGGCGCACCCCGGCGCCCAGCGCCCTCTTCGCAGCACACCCGCGTACGACCGTCCCCCTCCCGGAGGAACTCCGTGCACAGGAAACGCCTGAGACTTCGCAAGACCCTCGCCCTCTTCACCGGCACCCTGCTGGCCGGTGCCACCCTCAGCCTCACCGCCCCCACCGCGAACGCCGCCGACCCGGAGGCCGTACGCGCCGCCCAGGCCCAGGCGGACAAGGCGGCCGCAGGCAAGTCCACCGGCAAGTCCACCGGCAAGGCCGCCGCGGCCGAGGACTTCCAGCAAGTCACCCTCGCCAAGGGTGAGCCCGAGACCGGCGAGCCCATGACACTCGCCGTCCTGCCCGACCGCTCCGTCCTGCACACCTCCCGCGACGGAACGCTCCGCCTCACGGACGCCGCGGGCAACACCAAGATCGCGGGCAAGATACCGGTCTACACGCACGACGAAGAGGGCCTCCAGGGCGTCGGCCTCGACCCGAAGTTCAGCGAGAACCGCGCGATCTACCTCTACTACGCGCCCCCGCTCGACACCCCGGCGGGCGACGCCCCGGAGACCGGCACGGCCGAGGACTTCAAGAAGTTCGACGGCGTCAACCGCCTCTCCCGCTTCGTCCTGAAGACCGACGGTACCCTCGACAACGCCAGCGAGAAGAAGGTCCTCGACGTCCCCGCGACCCGCGGCATCTGCTGCCACGTCGGCGGCGACATCGACTTCGACAAGGACGGCAACCTCTACCTGTCGACGGGCGACGACTCCAACCCCTTCGCCTCGGACGGCTTCACGCCGCTCGACGAGCGCGCCGACCGCAACCCCGCCTTCGACGCCCGCCGCAGCGCCGGCAACAGCAACGACCTGCGCGGCAAGATCCTGCGCATCAAGGTCGCCGACGACGGCTCGTACACCGTCCCGGACGGCAACCTCTTCGCGCCGGGCACGGACAAGACCCGTCCCGAGATCTACGCGATGGGCTTCCGCAACCCCTTCCGCATGAGCGTCGACAAGCCCACCGGCACGGTGTACGTCGGTGACTACGGCCCCGACGCGGGCGCGGCCGACCCCAAGCGCGGCCCCGCAGGACAGGTCGAGTTCGCCCGCGTGACCAAGCCGGGCAACTTCGGCTGGCCGTACTGCACTGGCAAGAACGACGCCTACATCGACTACGACTTCGCCACGCAGACCTCCGGCGCCGCCTTCGACTGCAACGCACCGAAGAACGATTCCGTGCACAACACCGGCCTGACCGATCTGCCGGCCGCGCAGGAGGCCTGGATCCCGTACGACGGCGGCTCCGTCCCCGAGTTCGGCTCCGGCTCCGAGTCCCCGATGGCGGGCCCCGTCTACCGCTACGACGCGGCGAACACCTCCCCGGTGAAGTTCCCCGAGGCCTACGACGGCGACTTCTTCGCCGGCGAGTTCGGCCGGCGCTGGATCAAGCGCATCGAGCACGGCGCCGACGGCACCGTCCAGTCCATCAACCCGTTCCCCTGGACCGGCACCCAGATCATGGACATGGAGTTCGGCCCCGACGGCGCGCTGTACGTCCTCGACTACGGCACCGCCTGGTTCGGCGGCGACGAGAACTCCGGCCTCTTCCGCATCGAGAACGCCACGGACGGCCACTCACCGGTCGTCGAGGCGAGCGCCTCCGTGACCAGCGGCCAGGCCCCGCTCAAGACCAAGTTCACCGCGGAGGCCACGGACGCCGACGGCGGCACCCTGACCTACGCGTGGGACTTCGGTGACGGCGGCAAGTCGACCCAGCAGAACCCCTCGTACACGTACAAGAAGAACGGCGTCTACACCGCGACCGTGACCGTCAAGGACTCCACCGGGCGCACCGGTTCGGCCAGCGCGCACGTCACCGTCGGCAACACCGCGCCCAAGGTGACCCTGGAACTCCCGGGCGACGGGCAGCTGTTCACCTTCGGCGACAAGATCCCCTTCAAGGTCAAGGTGACCGACAAGGAGGACGGCCCGATCGACTGCACGAAGGTCAAGGTCACGCACATCCTCGGCCACGACAGCCACGGTCACCCGGTGACCTCGGCCAACGGCTGTGAGGGCACCCTCCAGACGTCCGCGGACGGCGAGCACGACCCGAACGCCAACATCTTCGGGGTCTTCGACGCCGAGTACACCGACAAGGGCGCCAACGGCCAGCCCGCGCTGACCACCCACGACCAGAACGTCGTCCAGCCCAAGCACCGCCAGGGCGAGCACTACAACGACTCCAAGGGCGTCTCCGTGGTGAACCACACCCCGGCGCACGGCGGCAAGACGGTCGGCGAGATCAACAACGGCGACTGGATCTCCTTCAAGCCCTACATCCTCGGCAACGCCACCAAGCTGACCGCGCGCGTCGCGTCGGCCGGCGCGGGCGGCACGCTCGAGGTCCGCAGCGGATCGGCCACCGGCAGGCTCCTGGGCAAGGCCAAGGTCGCACCGACCGGTGGATGGGAGACGTACGCGGACGTGAGCACCACCATCAGCAAGGCACCCACGAAGACGACGACGCTCTTCCTGGTCTTCAAGGGCAAGGGCTCCGGAGCTCTGTACGAGGTCGACGACTTCACCTTCACCACGCGCTGAGGAAGGGGTCACCCCACCATGCGGGCATCCGCACGCATCACCATCGCCACCGCCACGGCCGCCTTGCTCATCGGCTGCGTGTCGGGCCCGGCGGCCTCCAGGCCGGCAGGGTCCGAGGGTCCTGAGGGTCCTGCGGGGAAAGCCGCCGGTGAGAAGGTCCTGGTCTTCTCCAAGACCGCGGGCTTCCGCCACGACTCGATCCCGGAGGGCATCGCGGCCATCAAGGAGCTGGGAGCGGAGAACGGCTTCACGGTCGACGCCACCGAGGACGCCAAGGCTTTCACGGCCAAGAACCTCGCGAAGTACGACGCCGTGATCTGGCTCTCCACGACCGGCGACGTCCTCGACGGCAAGCAGCAGAGCGCCTTCGAGGGCTACATCAAGAGGGGCGGCGGGTACGTGGGCGTGCACGCCGCCGCCGACACCGAGTACGACTGGCCCTTCTACGGCGGACTCGCGGGCGCGTACTTCCAGTCGCACCCCGCGATCCAGCCCGCGAAGGTGCGGGTCGAGGACCATGGGCACCCCTCCACGGCGCATCTGCCGGGGATCTGGGAGCGGACCGACGAGTGGTACAACTACCGCTCCAACCCCCGCGACCGCGCCCATGTCCTGGCCTCGCTCGACGAGTCGTCCTATTCGGGCGGTTCGATGTCCGGCGACCATCCCATCGCCTGGTGCCAGGACTACCAGGGGGGTCGCTCCTTCTACACGGGCAGCGGCCACACCAAGGAGTCCTTCGCCGATCCCGCGTACCGCACCCACCTGCTCGGCGGAATCCGCTGGGCGGCGGGTGCGGCACAGGCCGACTGCCGCCCGGAGAAGGGCTACACGCCCCTCTTCGACGGCACGGCCAAGTCGCTGGAGGCATGGAAGCAGGCGGGCCCCGGTTCGTTGGAGCTGAACGAGAAGGACGGGACCCTCACCACCGTCGGCGGCATGGGCATGCTCTGGTACGACGGGGCGAAGGAGCTCGGCTCCTACTCCCTCAAGCTGGACTGGCGCATGGACGGCGACGACAACTCGGGGATCTTCGTGGGCTTCCCGCCCTCCGACGACCCCTGGTCGGCCGTGAACAACGGCTATGAGATCCAGATCGACGCCACCGACGTCCCGGAGAAGACCACGGGCTCCGTCTACGGCTTCAAGTCCGCCGACCTGAAGAAGCGCGACAAGGCGCTGAATCCGGCGGGGGAGTGGAACACGTACGAACTCCGGGTCGAGGGCGAACGCCTTCGGATCTATCTCAACGGAGTGAAGATCAACGACTTCACCAACACGGATCCGGCGAGGAGCCTCAAGGACGGTCATATCGGCATCCAGAACCACGGTACCGATGACCAGGTCTCCTTCCGCGACATCCGGGTGAAGGACCTGCCGGCCCGCACCGCGTCCGGCGTGGGCCGCTAGACGGCGGCGGGCGGAGGACGCCGGACCTCCGCCCGCCGTCTTTACCCCGTCCGCCGTCTCTTTCCCTGTTTCTTCCCCTGCGCGTTCGCCGCGTGTACGACAGGAGGCAGCCATGTCCAACTCTTCCTCTACCGGTTCCTCTGGCTCACCCGGCTCCTCGGGTGGCGGGCTCACCGGGGTGTGGCTGATCGGGGCGCGCGGGTCGGTCGCCACGACGGCTGTCGCGGGGTGCGCTGCCGTGACGGCCGGGCTCCACCCGCCGACCGGCATGATCACGGAGACGCCGCCGTTCGCGGACTGCGGTCTGCCAACGTTGTCGTCGCTCGTCTTCGGCGGCCACGACGTGCTGGAGTGCCCGCTGCCCAAGCGGGCGGAGCAGCTGGCGGCCGGGGGCGTGCTCCCGCACGGCGTCCCCTCGGCGGTGGGCGCCGAACTCGCCGCGGCGGACGCGGAGATCCGCATGGGCGGGCCGCGCCGCGGGGACTCCGACACCAGGACGGACGAGGAACTGATCGAGTCCTTCGCCGCCGACCTCCGGGACTTCGTACGCCGTCGGGGGCTCGCCCGTGCGGTGGTGGTGAACGTGGCGTCGACGGAACCGGTGCCTGCGGAGGGCGAGGGGCGGCTGCCCGCAAGCTCCCTCTACGCGGCGGCGGCGCTGCGGGCGGGCTGCCCGTACGTGAACTTCACCCCGTCGGCGGGCCTGCACCACCCGGCGCTCGCGTCCCCGGCGGCCTCGTCCGGGCTCCCTTACGCGGGCCGGGACGGCAAGACGGGCCAGACCCTCCTGCGCTCGGTCCTCGGCCCGATGTTCGCCCAGCGTGCGCTGGCCGTCCGCGCCTGGTCCGGCACGAACCTCCTGGGCGGCGGCGACGGCGCCGCCCTCGCGGATCCCGCCGCGGCCGCGGCGAAGAACGCGGGCAAGGAACGGGTGCTCGCCGACACGCTGGGCTCCGCCCCGGAGGGCGAGGTCCACATCGACGACGTCCCGTCGCTCGGCGACTGGAAGACCGCCTGGGACCACATCGCGTTCGACGGGTTCCTCGGCGCGCGGATGGTCCTGCAGACGACCTGGCAGGGCTGCGACTCGGCCCTGGCGGCGCCCCTGATCCTGGACCTGGCCCGGCTAACGGCCCGAGCCCACGAGGCAGGCCTGACCGGCCCGCTGGGCGAACTGGGCTTCTACTTCAAGGACCCGGACGACGGCTCATCGTCGGCGCTGGCCGAACAGTACGAGGCGCTCGTGGGCTTCGCGTCGCGGCTGCGGGGGGTGAGTGCGTGAAGGGGGCTGGTGTTGAGGGGGTTGGTGCTGAGGGGGCTGGCGCTGGGTGGACTGGTGCTGAGGGGGCTGGTGTTGAGGGGGCTGGTGCTGGGAGGGTTGGTGCTGAGGGGGCTGGTGCAGGGAAGGCTGGCGCTGAGGGGGCTGGTGTTGAGAGGGCTGGCGCTGAGAGGGGTGGCGCTGGGAGGGGTGGTGGCGGTACCGGTCGTGGTGCTGCCGGTGGGCTGGGGGCAGGCCGCGACTGGGCCGAACTCTTGCGCGTCTCGGCCCTGTTCACCGTCCCGGGCGACGCCCTGGCCGGTGCGGCGGCGACAGGGCTGAACCCCAACCGCCGCACGCTCCTGGCCATCGCCGCCTCACTCTCCCTCTACGAAGCGGGCATGGCCCTCAACGACTGGGCCGACCGTGAGGAGGACGCGGTCGAACGCCCGCACCGCCCGCTGCCGTCGGGCCGCATCGCTCCGCCGGCCGCCTTGGGCGCGGCGGCGGCTCTGACGGCAGGGGGCCTGGCTCTGGCCGCGGGTGCGGGCCGCCCCGCCCTGACGGTGGCGGGAGCGCTGGCTGCCACGGTGTGGGCCTACGACCTGGGCCTCAAACACACCCCGGCGGGCCCGGCCGCCATGGCAGCGGCGCGCTCCCTGGACTTGCTCTTGGGGGCGGCGGCTACTTCGGCGGGGGTGGTGGGCGGTGGGGCACGAGGCGGTGGCCGCCGTTTCGGCCTACGTGCTGCTGCGCCCGCCGCTCTGGTGCTCGGCGCCCACACGCTCGCGGTGACCGCGGTCTCGCGGCGCGAGGCACAGGGCGGCTCCTCGGCGGCCCCCCTGGCGGCACTCGCCGCGACAGCAGCGCTGACGCGCCTGCTGGCTTCAGGCGGGGGCGGCGACGGTGGCGGTGGCGGTGACGCTCATGGCGACGCGGGTGCCGGCACCGGAACTCAACAACTCCCGGCAGGCCGCGGCGAAGCCACCACCCGCGGGCTGCCGGGCTTCACTCCGGGGGAGCTGACGGGGGGCCGCCGCCTGGTGGGCGGACCGGTGGGCCGAGCCTGGCGCACCGGCGGCGCGACCGGCCCCGCCTCTGGGCGGTCAGGCAACGCGTGGCGTACCGGGACTCGCGCCGGCGTCCAGCTCGCGCTCGCCGCCACGTACGCGGCCACCGCCGCCCGCCCCTTCTTCCACGCCGCGCTCAACCCGTCACCCCAGCTCACCCAGCGGGCCGTGGGCGGCGGCATCCGAGCCATGATCCCGCTCCAGGCCGCACTCTCCGCCCGCACCGGGGCCTTGGTCCCCGCCCTGCTGACCGCCGCCCTGGCCCCGGCGGCCCGGAAGTTCGGCCGAAAGGTGAGCGTCACATGACAAAGACAACGGACCGGCCGGACGCCCCGCAGGCTGCCCCGTCTCCCTTTCGCTTCGGGTACGGCACCAACGGGCTGACCGACCTGCGGCTCGACGACGCCCTCGGCCTTCTCGCCGACCTCGGCTACGCGGGCGTCGGGCTCACCCTCGACCACATGCACCTCGACCCCCTCGCCCCCGACCTCGCCACCCGCACCCGCCACGTGGCCCGCAGCCTGGAACGCCTCGGTCTGACGGCGACGATCGAGACCGGCGCCCGCTACGTACTCGACCCGCGCCGCAAGCACGGCCCCTCTCTTCTCGACCCCGACCCGGACGCACGCGCCGCCCGCGTCCGGGTGCTGATCCGTGCCGTACAGGTCGCCGCCGACCTGGGCGCCCACGCCGTGCACTGCTTCAGCGGCATCACCCCCGACGGCACCCGTGAGGACGACGCCTGGCTGCGGCTTGCCGAAGCCCTCGGCCCGGTCCTCGACGCCGCGTCCGGCGCCGGCGTACCCCTGGCCATCGAACCTGAGCCCGGCCACCTCCTCTCCACCCTCGCCGACTTCCACCGGCTCCGGCACGAACTGGGCGACCCTGAGCCGCAGTTCCTGGGCCTCACCCTCGACATCGGCCACTGCCAGTGCCTCGAGCCGCAGCCACCCGCCGACTGCGTACGCGCCGCCGCCCCCTGGCTGCGGCACGTCCAGATCGAGGACATGCGCCGCGGCGTCCACGAACACCTCCCGTTCGGTGACGGCGAGATCGACTTCCCACCCGTCCTCGAAGCCCTGGCCTCCACCGGCTACCAGGGCCTCACCGTCGTCGAACTGCCCCGCCACTCCCACGCGGGCCCACAACTCGCCTCCCAATCCATCGAGTTCCTGCACAAGGCGGCCACCGAAGCGGTCCGCTCAGCGCCGATCCCCACCCCGGCCGGAGGAGGAGCCCCGTGACCGAAGCCCCCGTCCTCGACGACCTCCGCACCCGCCTCGAATCCACCCTCGGCGGAGCCGCCCGGGCCTGGCTGGACCAGGCCACCGCGGAGGCCGCCGCCCAACGCGACAGGCCGGCCCAGAACACGACCCCCGTATGGGAGTTGCGCTTCGCCGAAGCCGGACGACGCTGCGGCCAGGACCACGCCGACGCCGCCCGCGTACTGCTCCTGCACGCGGCCGGAGCCGACCCGGCCACCCTCACCCGCATCTACGGACAAGGCACCGCGGCCGAACGCCGCGCCGTCCTGCACGCCCTGCCCCACCTGGTCCAGGGCCCCGACGCGCTACCCCTGGTCGAGGACGCCCTGCGCACCAACGACACCCGGCTGGTCGCCGCCGCCGTCGGCCCGTACGCCGCTCAGCACCTCCCCTCGCACGACTGGCGTCACGCGGTCCTGAAGTGCCTGTTCACCGGCGTCCCCGTGGAAGCCGTCGCCGAACTGGACCGCCGGGCCACCGCCGACGCCGAACTGGCCCGCATGCTCGGCGACTACGCCGGCGAACGCACTGCCGCCGGTCGCACCGTCCCCGGCGATCTGCACCGCGTCCTGGCCCTGACCGCCCCTACGGCCGCCTCGGCCGCGGTGGCGCCCCCGGCCCCCACGACCCCTTCCACCGGCGAGGAGCAGGAGTCCTGATGCGCATCTTCGACCCCCACATCCACATGACGTCCCGTACCACCGACGACTACCAGGCCATGTACGCCGCAGGCGTCCGCGCCGTCGTCGAACCCGCCTTCTGGCTGGGTCAGCCCCGCACCTCACCCGCCTCCTTCTTCGACTACTTCGACTCGCTCCTCGGCTGGGAGCCCTTCCGCGCGGCCCAGTACGGCATCGCCCACCACTGCACCATCGCCCTCAACCCCAAAGAGGCGAACGACCCCCGCTGCACCCCTGTCCTTGACGAACTGCCCCGCTATCTCGTCAAGGACAACGTCGTGGCCGTCGGCGAGATCGGCTACGACTCCATGACCCCCGCCGAGGACGCCGCACTCTCCGCCCAGCTCCAGCTCGCCGCCGACCACGAGCTGCCCGCGATGGTCCACACCCCCCACCGCGACAAGCTCGCCGGACTGCGCCGCACCATCGACGTCATCCGGGAGTCCGCGCTGCCCCTGGACCGCGTCCTGATCGACCACCTCAACGAGACCACGGTCAAGGAGGCCAAGGACAGCGGCTGCTGGCTCGGCTTCTCCGTCTATCCCGACACGAAGATGGACGAGGACCGGATGGTGGCCATCCTGCGCGACCACGGGCCCGAGCGGGTCCTGGTCAACTCCGCCGCCGACTGGGGCAAGAGCGACCCGCTCAAGACCCGCAAGGTCGCCGACGCCATGCTCGCCTCCGGATACAGCGAGGACGACGTCGACCTGGTGCTCTGGCGCAACCCTGTCGCCTTCTACGGACTCAGCGGCCGCCTCGCGCTCGACGTCACGGACACCGAAGGCACCCACGAGGGCAACTCCATCCTTCGCGGCGGGGAGTGAGCCATGCGCTTCCGGCACCCCGACGGCAGCGTCGTCCACCTCGCGTACTGCACCAACGTCCACCCCGCCGAGACCCTCGACGGCGTCCTCGCCCAACTCCGCGACCACTGCGAGCCCGTACGCAAACGGCTCGGCAGGGACCGCCTTGGCATCGGCCTGTGGCTCGCCAAGGACGCCGCGCACGCCCTGGTCACCGACCCGGCGGCGCTGCGTGGCCTGCGCTGCGAGCTCGACCGGCGCGGCCTTGAGGTCGTCACCCTCAACGGCTTCCCGTATGAAGGGTTCGGCGCCGAAGAGGTCAAGTACCGCGTCTACAAACCGGACTGGACCGACCCCGAGAGGCTGTCCCACACCACCGACCTGGCCCGTCTCCTTGCCGCCCTCCTCCCGGACGACGTCACCGAGGGCACCATCTCCACCCTTCCTCTCGCCTGGCGCACCCCGTTCGACGCCACGCACGCCGAGGCCGCCCGCACCGCACTCACCGCGCTCGCCCAACGCCTCGACGCGCTCGCCGAGCTGACCGGTAAGTCGATCCGCATCGGTCTCGAACCGGAACCGGGCTGCACCGTGGAGACCACGGGCGACGCGATCGCCCCCCTCACCGCGATCGGCCACGACCGCATCGGTGTATGTGTCGACACCTGTCACCTCGCCACCTCCTTCGAGGACCCGCAGACCGCGCTCGACGCGCTCGCCGTCGCGGGTATCCCCGTCGTCAAGTCCCAACTCTCCGCCGCCCTGCACGCCGAACACCCCCATCTCCCCGAAGTCCGCGAGGCCCTCGCCGCCTTCGACGAACCCCGCTTCCTGCACCAGACCCGCACCCGCACCGCGGCCGGGCTGCGCGGCACCGACGACCTCGGCGAATCCCTCGCCGGCGACGCACTGCCCGAGACGGCGCCCTGGCGTGCCCACTTCCACGTCCCCCTGCACGCGCCTCCCGCGCCTCCCCTCACCTCCACGCTCCCCGTACTCAAGGACACCCTCGCCCTCCTGGTCGGCGGGCCCGACCCCCGCACCCGGCACCTCGAGGTCGAGACCTACACCTGGCAGGCGCTGCCGCCCGAGCTGCGCCCCCGCTCCCGCCCCCAGCTCGCCGACGGGATCGCCGCCGAGCTCACCCTCGCCCGCGATCTCCTGACGGACCTCGGCCTGAAGGAACTCCCATGAGCCCCACACCCCTCCTCGTCCTGGATGTCGTCGGCCTCACCCCCCGTCTCCTCGACCACATGCCGCACCTCAAGTCCCTCGGCCAGTCCGGCTCACGGGCCCCGCTCGGCACGGTCCTGCCCGCCGTCACCTGCGCCGCCCAGTCCACCTTCCTCACCGGCACCACCCCCGCCGAACACGGCATCGTCGGCAACGGCTGGTACTTCCGCGAGCTCGGCGACGTACTCCTGTGGCGCCAGCACAACGGCCTCGTCGCCGGCGACAAGCTGTGGGACGCCGCCCGTCGCGCGCATCCCGGCTACACCGTCGCCAATATCTGCTGGTGGTACGCCATGGGCGCCGACACCGACATCACCATCACCCCCCGTCCCGTCTACTACGCCGACGGCCGCAAGGAACCCGACTGCTACACCCGGCCCCCGGCCCTGCACGACGAACTCACCGACAAATTCGGTACGTTCCCCCTGTTCCACTTCTGGGGCCCCGGCGCCGACATCGTCTCCAGCCGCTGGATCGTGAACGCCACGCGTCACATCCTCAGCACCCGCCACCCCGACCTGGCCCTCTGCTACCTCCCTCACCTCGACTACGACCTGCAGCGCTTCGGCCCCGACGACCCGCGCTCACACCGGGCCGCCGCCGAACTCGACGCGACCATCGCCCCCCTTCTCGACGAGGCGAAGGCCGAGGGCCGCACCGTCGTCGCCCTGTCCGAGTACGGCATCACCCGCGTGGACCGCCCCGTCGACATCAACCGCGCCCTGCGCCGCGCCGGCCTGCTCGAAGTGCACACGCAGGACGGCATGGAGTACCTGGATCCCATGACCTCGCGCGCCTTCGCCGTCGCGGATCACCAGATCGCCCACATCTACGTGCGCAGGCCCGAGGACCTGGAGGTCACGCGCCAGGCACTCGCCGACCTGCCCGGCATCGAGCAACTCCTCGATGACGAGGGCAAGAAGGCCCACCACCTGGACCACCCGCGCTCCGGCGAACTCGTCGCCGTCGCGGAGCCGGACGCCTGGTTCACGTACTACTACTGGCTCGACGACGACCGCGCGCCCGACTTCGCGCAGCTCGTCGAGATCCATCGCAAACCCGGCTACGACCCCGTCGAGCTCTTCATGGACCCCGAGGACCCCTACGTCCGCGTCAAGGCCGCGTCCGCGCTGGCCCGCAAGAAGCTCGGCATGCGCTATCGCATGGCGGTCGTGCCCCTGGACGCCTCACCTATTCGAGGCAGCCACGGCCGCCTCCCCCTGAGCGACGACGACGGTCCGCTCATCATCAGCTCCACCCCCCATGCGTTTCCCGACCGGATCGCGGCCACCGCCGTGAAATCCCTTCTCCTCGACCTGGCCGGCCTGGGCTGAGGAGCAGTTACAGAGAGTGAAGCATGCGTCACTGACAACGCGCCAGTGGCGTTCGCCCGCACGTCGAAAGATCAGGGAAAACCCCGAGAGCCCCTGAGTCCGAGAGTCGTAGTTCCCCAGAACCCAGAGTCCAGGAGAGGCACCCGTGACCGACATCCACGAGACTTCCGCCGCCGACGAGGCCCTCAGACAGCGCCTTGGCGTCAACCGCCGCCGCTTCCTCAGCACGTGCACCGCCGTCGGCGCGGGCGCGATCGCCGCGCCCGTGTTCGGCGCGGCACCGTCCTTCGCCCAGCCGCAGCCCAAGGGCGGCCATGGCCACGGTCACGGCCGCGACCTGGTACCCGCGAGTAAGCGCGGGATCATCCTCTACACGGTGCGTGACGCGACCGGCCGCGACCCGCTTGCCAGCACCCTTCCCTCCGGCTTCCGCGAGGTGTTCAAGGAGCTGGCCCGCTACGGGTACAAGCAGGTCGAGTTCGCGGGCTACGGCCAGCACGCCAATGCCCCGGGCGGAGCCAACCTGGAGTCGGTCGCCGGCGCCAAGCTGCTGCGCTCGTGGCTCGACGAGTACGGCCTGCGCGCCCAGGGCAACCACGGCTTCATACCGGGGTCATGGCCGCTCACGCAGCCCGACCTCGACACGTTCAAGAAGCACCTGGAGATCGCCAACATCCTCGGCATGGACCACATGGGCACCGGCGGTGACCCCACTAACAGCTCGTACAAGGCCGATTGGGATGTCGCCGCCGACAAGTGGAACGCCATGGGCGCCATCGCGCGCAAGGCCGGCATCAAGCTCTACACCCACAACCACGACGCTGCGTACGGCTTCCTGCTCGACGGTGGCCCGCTCGACGCGCAGGGCCGCCCGACCCGCAGCTCCGGGATCCGCAAGCTGGAGTACTTCCTCAAGGCCACCGACCCGAGGTCGGTCTGGCTGGAGATGGATGTCTACTGGGCGCACGTCGCGCAGTACAAGTTCCACACGTACACCGCGTACGACGGCTCGCAGCGGAAGAAGGTCTTCGACCCGGCTGCGCTCGTCAGCCGCAACAACAAGCGCTACCCGCTGTTCCACGCCAAGGACGGCACGCGCAACGACACCAGCGGTCAGGGCTACGACATGGTGGCCTTCGGTGAGGGTGTCATCGACTACCGCACCTTCTTCAGCCGTGTGGGCGAGAAGAATTACCACAACCCCATGGTCGAGCAGGACAACGCGCCCAGTGGCACCGACGCCGGCCAGTCCCTGAAGCTCGCCAAGATCGGCTACGACAACTTGGCGGCCCTCCGCAAGAAGCGCTGAGCCAGGCACAAGCCGAGCACACGCACAAACTGAGCACACGCACAAACAGCTCTCGCCGCGCGTCTTTCGCGCGGCGAGAGCTGTTCGTGCGTCACCCGGATCACGGTCACCGACCGTGTCGTCAGGACATCTCCTCGCCGAGGGGTTGTGGATTGGGTTTGATGCCTTTGTCCTTGGGCCTCCCGGGTTGAGAGAGGAAGAGCGCGATGAACCCCGCGAACAGGGAGATGGAGCCGGCCAGTGTAAAGGCCCCGGAGTGGCCCCAGTTGCTCACCACGACGGCACCCATACCGGAGCCGAGCAGTCCCGAGACCAGTTTGGAGCTGTAGACCAGACCGTAGTTGGAGGCGTTGTTGTTCTCGCCGAAGTAGTCCGCCGTCATCGCCGCGAACATCGGGAAGATGGCGCCGCCTCCGAAGCCGGAGATGCTGGAGAAGATCAAGAACAGCGGGAGGTTCTCGATGTTCGCCGACCACAGGATGCCGTACTGGGAAAGTCCCAGGACGATGCAGACGAAGATCAGGCAGCGTTTACGTCCGTAGAGGTCGGAGAGCCAGCCGATGACCCCTCGGCCCGTGCCGTTGACGATGGCCTTCAAGGACATGGCCGTGGCGACGATTCCGCCGGCGAATCCGGCTTCCTTTCCGATGTCCACCTGGAATGCGATGCCGAAGATGTTGACGCCCGATGTGCACAGCAGACAGAACCACATCAGCGCGACACGCCCGGTCTGCCACGCCTCCTTGGGCGTGTACTGGCGCACGGCGGGCGGGTTCATCGCCAGCGCGCGCCTGGCCCGCGGGTCCGTCGGCGGCCGCAGCGGGTCCACGTCGGCCGGCCACCAGTTCTTCGGCGGGTCCTGGAAGAAGTGGCCTGCCACGGCGACCATCGCCGCGAGGAAAAGGCCGACGGACACGAGCACCCAGCGGAAGTTCGTCAGGTCCATGTAGCCGGTGAAGATGAACACGAACGGCACCGAGCCGTAGGCGAATCCGCCGTTGACGAATCCGGTCTTTCCTCCCTTCCGTTCGGGATACCACTTGCCGACCATGTTCACGCAGGTCGCGTACACCATTCCGGCGCCCATACCGCTGAACATGCCGAAGCCGATGTAGGCGACGATAACATGTGGCGCGAACGCCAGTGACAGATAGCCCAAAAGCGTGCCGAGAGCGCCGCACATCATCGCCCAGCGTGCCGGAAGTTTTCCGCTCTCGCGCAGCTTGCCCGCGGGGAAGGCCACCGCGGCCTGGAAGAAGACCCACACGCCCAGCATCCAGAAGATATGGGTGTCGCCCCAGGAATGCGCGGTGTGCAGGGTGTCCTCGGCAGAGGCGAATGCGTACTCGGCCGAGCTGATGCCCATCATGCCGATCCACGGCAGGATGACCATCCACTTGCGTTTACGGCCCATGAGGTCGATGTCGGTCTCGCCGACCCGGTACATCCGGCCGTTGGCGTCCGTCACCTCCCTGTAGGGGACGGCTGTGGGTATGTCAGTTGTCGTCATGTTGGTTCAGCACCCCTTGCGTCGAAAAGATCCTGGCCAGCGCCCCCTGTCCAATACCTTTCGTGTGCGCACGGGTCCCGGGTCCTGCCGACGCGCACCGCCGGCAGGACCCAACACCGGTCACCTCATCGACCGCCCCCCAACAGGCCGGCCGCTCGGGCCCACCGGTACTTCGCGCCGAGCGCGGCGACCGGCTTCTCCGTGGTGTACGGATACGCCACGACCCCGCGCTCGAAGAGGTACTGGCAGGCCTCCTCCACCTCGACGTCGCCCGCCAGGGATGCCACGACGGGCTTCTCGATGCCGCGCTCACGGAACTCCGCGATCACGCGGGCCGTCAGTTCGGCGAAGACCATGGGAGGGGTCACGATGGTGTGCCAGTAGCCCAGGACGAGCGCGTGAATGCGCGGGTCCTCAAGGCCGAGCCTGATCGTCGCCTCGTACGTCGACGGAGGCTCGCCCCCGGTGATGTCGACGGGGTTTCCCGCAGCCCCGAAGGGCGGGATGAAGGCCCGGAACGACGCGTCCAGGTCTTCGGGGATGTCCATCAGCCGCAGCCCGTTGTCGGTGACCGCGTCGGAGAGCAGCACCCCGGAGCCGCCCGCGCCCGTGATGATCACGATGTTGTCGCCCTGCGGGGTGGGGAGCACGGGCAACGCGCGCGCGTACTCCAGCATTTCGTTGAGGCCCGGCGCCCTGATGACGCCCGCCTGCCTGAGGATGTCGTCGTACACGGCGTCATCGCCCGCGAGGGCCCCCGTGTGCGATCCGGCGGCCTTCGCCCCGGCAGCCGTACGTCCGGCCTTCAGGACCACGACGGGCTTCTTCGGGACGGTCGCCTTCGCGGCCTCCACGAAGGCGCGGCCGTCCTTGAGGTCCTCCAGGTGCATGGCGATGCACTGGGTGTGGGGGTCCTCGCCGAACCACGTGAGGAGGTCGTCCTCGTCCAGGTCGGACTTGTTGCCGAGCCCGACGATCGCCGAAACGCCCGTCTTCGTAGTGCGCGCGAAGCCGAGGATGGCCATCCCGATGCCACCGGACTGACTCGTCAGCGCGACCCCGCCCTTGACGTCGTACGGCGTGCAGAACGTCGCACACAGGTCCTGCCACGTCGAGTAGTAGCCGTAGATGTTCGGGCCGAGAAGCCGCACGCCGTGCCGCTCGCCGATCTCCATGATCTCGTCCTGGAGGGCCACTTCGCCGGTCTCGGCGAATCCGGAGGGGATCAGGACCGCGTTGGGGATGCCCTTGCGACCCACCTCCTCCAAGGCCGACGCCACGAACTTTGCGGGGATCGCGAAGACCGCCACATCCACCTCACCGGGAACGTCCGTGACACTCTTGTACGCCTTGCGGCCCAAGATGTCATCGGCCTTGGGGTTCACCGGATGGATCTCGCCGGAGAAGCCGCCGTCGATGAGGTTGCGCATCACCGAGTTGCCGATCTTGCCCGGCTCGTTGGAGGCGCCGATCACGGCGACGGAGCGGGGTTCCATCAGCCGCCGCATCGACGTGAGCATCTCCTCACGCGTGTAGGTGCGGCGCTGTTTCGTGGCCCCTTCGGAGAGGATGACGCGGATGTCCGCGGCGATCGCACCCTCCGGGGTGGCGATCACCGGGTTGAGGTCCACCTCAGCGATCTCCGGGAAGTCGGTGACCAGTTGGGACACCCGGCGTATCTGCTCGGCGACGGCCCACCGGTCCACGGCGGGCGCTCCCCGCACGCCGCGCAGGATCTCGGCGGCGCGGATGGAGTCGAGCATCGAGGCGGCCTCGTCCGCGTCGACGGGCGCGAGCCGGAACGTGACGTCCTTGAGGACTTCGACGAGTACGCCGCCGAGCCCGAAGGCGACGACCTTCCCGAACGTCGGGTCGGTCACCGCCCCGACGATCACTTCCTGGCCGGATGGCAGTAGTTCCTGTACCTGCACGCCCTCGATACGTGCCGCCGGCGCGTACGCGCGCGCGTTGTTCACGATTTCGCAGAAGGCTGCCCTCACGTCGGCGGCGCCCTCCACGCCGACGATGACGCCGCCCGCGTCGGTCTTGTGCAGGATGTCGGGGGAGACGATCTTCATGACGACGGGCCCCTCGAAGCGGGCCGCGTGCGCCACCGCCTCGTCCACGTCGGTCGCCAGTTCCTCGCCCGGCACGGCGATCCCGTACGCGTCCGCGAGGATCTTGCCCTCCGGCGCCGTCAGGGAGGTCCGTCCCTCGGCGCGCACGGTCTCCAGGAGCGCCCGCACCGTCAGTGCGCGGTCTTCGGCCATCAATCAGATCACTCCGTTCGACTTGAGCAGGCGCAGTTCCTCGTCGCCGAGGCCGAGTTCGCCGACGAAGACCTCCGCGTTGTGCTCGCCGAGGAGCGGCGAACTGACCACGTTCACGGGGGAGTCCGACAGCTTCAGCGGGGAGCCGACCGTGGTGAAGGAGCCGCGCTGCGCATGCGCGACCTCGACGACCATCTCGTTCGCGGCCAGCGAGGCGTCCTCGATGATCTCCTTGGTGGAGAGGATCGGGCCGCACGGGATGTTGTGGGCGTTCAGCCGCTCGAGGACCTCCCACTTGGGGAGCGTCGACGACCACTCCTCGATCAGCTGGAACATCTTGCCGAGCTTGGGAAGCCGCGACTCCGGAGTGGCCCACTCGGGATCGTCCGCGAGCTCGGGGCGTCCGATGAGCTCGGTGAGCGGCTGCCAGCCCACGGGCTGCACGATGACGTACACGTAGTCGTTCGGGCCGCCGGGCGCGCACTTGACCGCCCAGCCGGGCTGCCCGCCGCCGCTCGCGTTGCCCGAGCGCGGCACCTCGTCCCCGAAGTCCTCGTTCGGGTACTCGGCGAGTGGTCCGTGCGCCAGGCGCTGCTGGTCGCGCAGCTTGACCCGGCACAGGTTGAGCACGGCGTGCTGCATGGCCACGTTCACGCGCTGCCCGCGACCGGTGTTCTCCCTCTGGAAGAGGGCGGCGAGGATGCCGGCGACGGCGTGGATGCCGGTCCCGGAGTCGCCGATCTGTGCGCCCGTGGCGAGCGGCGGACCGTCCTCGAAGCCCGTGGTCGACATGGAGCCGCCCATGGCCTGGGCGACCACTTCGTAGGCCTTGAAATTGGTGTAGGGGCCCTCTCCGAAGCCCTTGATCGAGGCGTAGACGATCCGCGGGTTGATCTCCTGGATGCGCTCCCAGGTGAAGCCCATCCGGTCGACGGCGCCGGGACCGAAGTTCTCCACCATCACATCGGAGCGCCGGATCAGCTCGGTCAGGAGTTCCTTGCCACGCTCGGTCTTGGTGTTGAGGGTGATGCTCCGCTTGTTGCAGTTGAGCATCGTGAAGTAGAGCGAGTCGACGTCCGGGAGATCGCGCAGCTGCTTGCGCGTGATGTCGCCGGAGGGCGCCTCCAGCTTCACCACGTCCGCACCGAGCCAGGCGAGCAGCTGGGTGGCTGAGGGCCCGGACTGGACGTGTGTCATGTCGAGGACGCGTACGCCCTCAAGAGCCTTGGTCGTCATCGCGCGGGCTCCTCACTTGTACATGGTCTGGTTCATGGTTCCGGGGGCGTACGCGTCCGGATCGACCCATACGTTGATCAGCGAGGGCTTGCCCGACTCGCGGGCCCGCCGCAGCGCGGGGCCGATGTCGGCGGGGTCGCGCACCTCTTCGCCGTGGCCGCCGAGCATCTGGGCGAACTTGTCGTAGTGGACGTCTCCGAGGGTGTTGCCGATCCGCTCGCGCTCCTCGCCGTACTTGGCCTTCTGGCCGTAGCGGATCTGGTTCATCGAGGAGTTGTTGCCGACGATCCCGACGAAGGGCAGGTCGTAGCGGACGAGCGTCTCGAAGTCCCATCCGGTCAGCGAGAAGGCGCCGTCTCCGAAGAGGGCCACCACCTCCTTGTCGGGCCGCGCCTGCTTGGCGGCGAGCACGAAGGGGATGCCGACGCCGAGCGTGCCGAGCGGTCCGGGGTCCATCCAGTGGCCGGGCGACTTGGGCTGCACGACCTGCCCGGAGAAGGTGACGATGTCGCCGCCGTCGCCGATGTAGATGGAGTCTTCGGTAAGGAAGTCGTTGATTTCGCTCACGAGACGGTAGGGGTGGATGGGCGAGGCGTCGGACCGCAGGTTCGGAAGCCGCTTCTCGATCGCCGTCTGCTCGGCGGCGCGCAGCTCGTCGAGCCACTCCTTGCGCTTGGACGCGCCTCCGTTGAGACGCCCGGAGGCGGCCTCGGTGACCGACTTCAGGATGAGTCCGGCGTCGCCGACGATGCCGAGGTCGATGTCCCTGTTCTTGCCGACGGTGCGGTAGTCGAGGTCGATCTGTACGACGGTGGCATCGGGGGAGAGCCGCTTCCCGTAGCCCATGCGGAAGTCGAAGGGCGTCCCCACGATGACGATGAGGTCGGCGTTGGAGAAGGCGTACCGCCGCGAGAGCTGGAAGTGGTGCGGGTCCCCGGGCGGCAGGGTCCCGCGGCCCGCGCCGTTCATGTAGGCGGGCACATTCAGGGTGCGCACGAGTTCGATGGCGGAGGCGGTTCCCCGTGTCGTCCACACCTGGCTGCCGAGGAGGATCGCGGGCTTCTCGGCGTGCACGAGCAGGTCGGCGAGCTTCTCGACGGCCTCGGGGTCCCCGGTGGAGCGGGTGGACGCGCGGTACTGCCCGGCCTGCGGCACCCGGGCCTTGTCCACCGGCACCTTGGCGTCGAGCACATCGCGCGGTATCTCCAGGAAGGACGGGCCGGGAGCGCCGTGGAAGCACTCGCGAAAGGCCATCGAGACCATGTCGGCGGCGCGCGCCGTGTCCGGCACCGTCGCGGCGAACTTGGTGATGGGCGTCATCATGTCGACGTGCGGAAGGTCCTGGAGTGAGCCCATCTTGTGCTGGGTGTGCGCTCCCTGGCCGCCGATCAGCAGCATGGGGGACTCCGCGCGAAAGGCGTTCGCGACGCCCGTGACAGCGTCGGTCGTTCCCGGTCCTGCCGTCACCACGGCGCATCCGGGCTTTCCGGTGAGGCGCGCGTAGCCGTCGGCCGCGTGGGCGGCGACCTGCTCGTGGCGTACGTCGACGACATCGATCCCCTCGTCGACGCAGCCGTCGTAGATGTCGATGATGTGGCCGCCGCACAAGGTGTAGATGACCTCCACACCCTCTGCTTTGAGTGCCTTGGCGACCAGATGCCCACCGGAGATGTGGGTTTGGTTCGTGTCGCTGCTGCCGTCGGGCATGGCGAAGTCCTGTCCCTTCGTAGGGGAGTTGGAGCGCTCAGATGCTGCTCGCACACTGCTCGGAGGTGCTGTCGCGGTAGATTGCATACAGTCGACGAATACTGTATGAAGCTTGTTATCCCGCATCCGGTCAGTGGTGTCCAGGGGGCGTGCGGCACTTTTCGGAGGCGGGGGGTTCGCTCCCCGGAACGACAAGGCGTCAGGAGCCGGAATGGACCTGTTCGAGCACCAGGCAAGGGAACTCTTCGAGGAACACGGCATCTTGGTGCCGCGAGCGGAGGTCGCCGACACGGCGAAGGAGGCCCGCGCGGGCGCCGAACGCCTGGGTGGGCGCGTCGTCGTCAAGGCCCAGGTGAAGACCGGCGGACGCGGCAAGGCGGGCGGCGTGAAGGTGGTCGCGGACGCGGCCGCCGCCGAGATCACCGCACGCCAGATCCTCGGCATGGACATCAAGGGCCACACCGTGCACAAGGTGATGGTGGCCCAACCCGTCGAGATCGACAGCGAGTTCTACGTCTCGTACGCACTGGACCGCGCGGCGGGACGCTTCCTCGCGATCGCGTCCGCAGAGGGCGGCATGGAGATCGAGGAGGTGGCGGCGAGCCGTCCGGAGGCCGTCGCGCGCGTGGAGATCGACCCGGCGGAAGGCGTGGACGACGCGAAGGCCGCCGAGATCGCCGCCGCGGCGGGGCTCCCCGAGGCCACCGCGGACGTCCTGGTCAAGCTCTGGCAGGTACTGATCCGCGAAGACGCCCTCCTCGTAGAGGTGAACCCCCTCGTCCAAACCACCCAGGGAGAGATCCTCGCCCTCGACGGCAAGGTCACCCTGGACCACAACGCCCGCTTCCGCCAGGCCCGCTGGGGTGCCGACGACTCAGAACACGACGACCCCCTGGAGTCGGCGGCCGCCTCCAAGGGCCTCAACTACGTCAAACTCGACGGTGAGGTCGGCATCATCGGCAACGGCGCGGGCCTCGTCATGTCCACCCTCGACGTGGTCGCGGGCTGCGGAGCGCGCCCCGCCAACTTCCTCGACATCGGAGGCGGCGCCTCCGCCCGGATCATGGCCGACGGACTCTCCGTCATCCTCTCCGATCCCGCGGTCAAGTCCGTCTTCGTCAACGTCTTCGGCGGCATCACCGCGTGCGACGCCGTAGCCGACGGCATCGTCCAGGCACTGGAATCCGTCCAATTGACCAAACCGCTGGTCGTGCGACTCGACGGCAACAACGCCGTACGCGGCCGCGCCATACTCGACGCCCGCTCCCATCCCCTGGTCCAGCAGGCCACCACGATGGACGGCGCCGCGCGCCGAGCCGCCGAACTCGCCGGTCACACCAACGCAGCCTAAGGAGCAGGGACATGGCGATCTACCTCACCAAGGAGAGCAAGGTCCTCGTCCAGGGCATGACCGGCGCCGAGGGCATGAAGCACACCCGACGCATGCTCGCCGCCGGGACGGACGTCGTCGGAGGCGTCAACCCCCGAAAGGCCGGCCGCACCGTCGACTTCGACGACCGGGCCGTACCCGTCTTCGGCTCCGTCCGCGAAGGCATCGAGGCCACGGGCGCCGACGTCACCGTGGTCTTCGTGCCGCCCGCCTTCTCCAAGGCGGCGGTCATCGAGGCCGCAGACGCCGGGATCGGCCTCGCCGTGGTCATCACGGAGGGCATCCCCGTACACGACTCCGTCACCTTCCACGCGTACGCCAAGGGGCGCGGCACACGTGTCATCGGCCCCAACTGCCCCGGGCTCATCACCCCCGGCCAGGCCAACGCGGGCATCATCCCCGCCGACATCACCAAGACCGGACGCATCGGGCTGGTGTCGAAGTCCGGCACCCTCACCTACCAACTCATGTACGAGCTGCGCGACATCGGCTTCTCCACCTGTGTCGGCATCGGCGGCGACCCCGTCGTCGGCACCACGCACATCGACTGCCTCGCCGCCTTCGAGGACGACCCCGACACCGAACTGATCGTCCTCATCGGTGAGATCGGCGGCGACGCGGAGGAACGCGCGGCCGCCTACATCCAACAGGCCGTCACCAAGCCCGTCGTCGCCTACATCGCCGGCTTCACCGCACCCGAGGGCAAGACCATGGGCCACGCGGGAGCCATCGTCTCGGGCTCCTCCGGCACCGCACGCGCGAAGCAGGAGGCGCTGGAAGCCGCGGGAGTGCGGGTCGGCGCCACACCGACGGAAACGGCCCGCCTCGTTCTCAACCAACTCGGGGCGTGACGTCACTCATAGGTGACACACGCTGACTGCACTACCGTCCCCCAGCACATACGCGCGGACAGCGAACGAAGCGAACCACAGCGAATCGCAGCCAGCCGAACCGAACCACAGCGAATCGCAGCGAACCGAACCGAGCTGCGCCGCGCGAAGCCATGCACCTCCCGCCCCGACTTGTGCACCGTGAGCGGAGAACCCCGAATGGCACCCACCCTCCCCAACTCCCGTGTCCTCAAAGCAGGAACGGCCTGGACCGACGCCTGGCGACGCTGCCTCGCCGTCGCGCCCGAGGCCTTCCGCGACGACCGCGTCCTCAACCTCTGGAACGGCACCTGGCAGGCGGACGGCCGCGCCCTGCCCGCCACGTCGCCCGTCGACGGCAGCCCCATCGCGGGCCCGCCGCGCCTCGACGCCGCCACCGCCCAGCAGGCCGTACGCGCCTCACTCGACCAGCACCGCGCCTGGCGGCACGTCCCGCTGGACGAACGGCGCGCCCGCGTCGCCGCCACCCTCGACGCCCTCACCGAACACCGCGAACTGCTCGCGCTCCTCCTCGTCTGGGAGATCGGCAAGCCCTGGCGGCTCGCCCAGGCCGACGTCGACCGGGCCATCGACGGCGTGCGCTGGTACGTCGACGGCGTCGAGCCGATGGTCGAGGGCCGGACCCCGCTGGAGGGTCCGGTATCCAACATCGCGAGCTGGAACTACCCGATGAGCGTGCTCGTTCACGCAGTGTTGGTACAGGCACTCGCGGGCAACGCGGTCATCGCCAAGACCCCGACGGATGGCGGCGTCGCCTGTCTGACCCTCGCGTGCGCCCTGGCCGCCCGTGAGGGAATTCCCGTCACCCTCGTGAGCGGCAGCGGGGGCGAACTGTCCGAAGCGCTGGTCCGCGCACCCGAGATCGGCTGCGTCTCCTTCGTCGGCGGACGCGACACGGGCGCCGCCGTCGCCACCGCCGTCGCCGACCTCGGCAAGCGGCACATCCTCGAACAGGAAGGACTGAACACCTGGGGCATCTGGAACTACAGCGACTGGGACGCGCTCAGCGCCGTCATCCCCAAACTCTTCGACTACGGCAAGCAACGCTGCACGGCGTACCCGCGCTTCGTCGTCCAGCGAGCCCTCTTCGACGAGTTCCTCGCCGCCTACCTGCCGGCCGTGCGGACCGTCCGCGTCGGCCACCCCCTGGCGGTCGAGCGCGCCGACGACCCGTTCCCACAGCTGGACTTCGGGCCGCTGATCAACGCGGCCAAGGCCAAGGAGCTGGGCGACCAGGTGGCGGAGGCCATCGACCGCGGCGCGGTGCCGCTGTACCGCGGCGCGCCGGCGGCGGATGCCTTCCTGCCGGGCCAGGACACCGGCGCGTACGTCCACCCCGTCACGCTCCTCAACCCACCCCCGTCGTCCCCGCTGCACCACGCGGAGCCGTTCGGCCCGGTCGACACCATCGTCCTGGTCGACACGGAGGCGGAGCTGCTCGCCGCCATGAACGCGTCGAACGGAGCGCTGGTCGCCACCCTGTCGACCGACGACACCGCGACGTACGAACGCCTCGCGCCGCAGATTCGCGCGTTCAAGACGGGCCGCGGCAAGCCCCGTTCGCGTGGTGACCGGGACGAGCTGTTCGGTGGTTTCGGCGCGTCCTGGCGCGGGGCGTTCGTCGGCGGGGAGCTGCTGGTGCGCGCGGTCACACACGGCCCGGCGCTGGAACGGCCGCCGGGGAACTTCCCGAGTTACCACCTGATGGCGTGAGCCTGGGTCCGACGGCGTGAGCCCGGGGCCGGCAGGGTATCGGTTGCCTAGCCGATGCCCTGCCGGTCCGGCAGCAGTGCGAACGCGCGGTCCGCGGCCTCCGGGACCGTGCGTTCCACCGCCTGCGCGAGCAGTTCGCGGTGGCGCAGGAGTGGCTCTCTGCGCTCCTGCGGCGCGAGCCGCAGCAGGTCGTCGAGACCGGCCACCATCCGCCGGGTGACCTGCGGGCTGCCGACCGCGCAGCCCCGGATCTCGGCGAACCCGAGGTCCACCAGCGCGGTCCAGTCCGGTACGGGCTGCACCATGCGCACGGCGCCGCGCCGGTCACGGTGGCGCAGGGCGCCCAGCGGGTGGCCGGCCACCGAGGCCAGGAACTGGACGATGCGGTCAAGGGCCTGGACGGCGGTGGTCGGGTCGTTCACCGCGGGGGAGAGTGCCCGCAGCGCGATGTCGGCGAGCTGGCGGAGCCCGAACCCGAGGTCCTGGTGGAAGGTGCGCTCCACGCTGACGGACACCGTGTACCGCAGGGCGCGCGGGGGCGGCGCCGCACCGCCGTGCACGGTGAACACCGGCGTCCCCGGCACCACGAAGTCTCCGATGCGCGGCAGCAGGCGCAGCACCACACCATGACGTCCGGCCGCACGCACGACGCGGGCGATGTTCACGTCCCGCAGCACTCCGGCCCGCCCGTCGTGAGTGATCCGGGCGGTGGCGGGGCCGAGGCGTTCGTCGTCCACCGCGGCTTCGGTCGGGTGTTTCACGGCCACCCGGAACGACTCCCGGGCGATCCGGTCGATGACGAAGCTGATCCGCATCATCCGGAGGGTGCCGTTCACGTACGCGACGAAGAGGAGCAGGCTGAGGAGCACCATCGCCATCGCCAGAACCGACTCGACCAGCGGCACGCTCGCCAGGAGCCGCGGATCGCTCTCGCTGTCGAAGGACGTCAGCGTCATCAGCGAGAAGAGGAACGTCGCCAGGAAGACGGTGAGCGTGATCTTGGTGATCCGCGACCTGACGTACAGCCGCACCACCCGCGGGCTGAACTGTCCGCTGGCCATCTGCACGGCCACCAGCGAGATGCTGAAGACGACACCGATGAACGTCATCATGGCCGAGCCGATGGTGCTGATCACCGCCTTGGCGTCGTCGGCGATCCCCATCAGGCTCCGAACGGTTTCGTAGTCGCCGTCCTCCTGCAGCGACGCCACGAGCCGGCTGTCCACCTCGGCGGCGACGGCCCACAGCACCATGGCTCCCACCAGGCCCGCGGTCGGCGCGAACCACATGGTGTCCCGCAGATGCTCGCGCAACGGGGACAGCAGCCGGGGCCGCCGCACCTTCACCCCACCAAGCACTTCCGTAACCAGTCCGTCACTCATGGTGAGACTGTAGATGCGGCGGATCGGGTCACCGGGCATCCGCCCGCCGACGTACGGATACGCAGGTGAAAGGCACTCCGAAAGCTTGGTATTGTTGTCCATGTCGCCGCGGGGAACACCCCGCGAACGGCAGACACCTAGTCCGGGTGGCGGAATGGCAGACGCGCTAGCTTGAGGTGCTAGTGCCCTTTATCGGGCGTGGGGGTTCAAGTCCCCCCTCGGACACCAGTCAGAACCCCACGGTCTCCTCGAGACTGTGGGGTTTTGTCATGCCCGCCCTTCCCGGGACAGGCAGGGCGGGTGCGACATGGGGTTCAGGTCGTAGCGCCCGAAGCCGCGCGTGGGTCATTCTTCGTCTCGGGGGAGTCGGAGGCGGAAGCCGCGTCCATCGGGCGCACCGGGATCAGCGCCGCCACCGCCGCTGCCGCGAGGGCCACCCCGCAGCCCAGCAGCATCGCGGTCTTGAAGCCGTTCTCCGACGGCAGGAAGTGGCCGCCGAAGTCCGTCGTCATCTGGGCCAGGACCACGCCGATCACGGCCGCCGCCGCGGAGCTGCCGATCGAGCGCATCAGGGTGTTGAAGCTGTTGGCCGACGCGGTCTCTTCCTGCGGGACCGCGCCCATGATGAGCGCCGGCATGGCCCCGTACGCGAGACCGACGCCCGCGTTGCAGACGATCGTCACGGCCAGCAGACCCCAGGTGGAGCCGAGCAGCAGCATGGAGGAGGCGTAGCCGAGGGAGATGACCAGGCTGCCGACGGCCAGGGTGACCTTGGGGCCGCGGGCGTCCGACAGCTTCGCGCCGAGCGGTGCGAGGGCCATCATCATCAGGCCCGCCGGCGCCATCCACAGGCCCATGGCCATCATCGACTGGCCGAGGCCGTAGCCGGTGGCCTCCGGCAGTTGCAGGAGCTGGGGAACGACCAGCGACTGGGCGTACATCGCGAAACCGACGAGCACCGAGGCGGCGTTGGTCATCAGGATCTGCGGCCGGGCGGTGACGCGCAGGTCGACCAGCGGCTCGTCGCTGCGCAGCTCCCATCGGCCCCAGGCCGGCAGGATGACGACCGCGGCGGCGAACAGGCCGAGCGTGGTGCCGCTCGTCCAGCCCCAGTCGGAGCCCTTGGACACGGCGAGCAGCAAACAGATGAGGCCGCTGCCGAGTCCGATCGCGCCCAGTACGTCGAAGCGGGCGGAGCCGGAGCCTTCCCGGCCTGCGGGCACGAACAGCCAGGCCAGGACGGCGACCAGGAGGCTCAGGGCGGCGGCGACCCAGAACAGCACGCGCCAGCTGGCGTTCTCGGCGACGGCCGCCGAGAAGGGCAGTCCGAGCGCGCCGCCCACGCCCATGGACGCGCTCATCAGGGCGATGGAGGAGCCGAGCTTCTCGGGCGGCAGTACGTCACGCAGGAGGCTGACGCCCAGCGGCACCACACCCATGCCAAGGCCCTGAAGGCCACGGCCGACGATCATCGGCACCACGGACGAGGCGAGGGCGCACACGACTGAGCCGACCACGAGCGGTATCACGGAGACGAGCAGCATGCGCCGCTTGCCGAACATGTCGCCGAGCCGCCCGGCCACCGGCGTCGCCACCGCCGCCGAGAGCAATGTCGCAGTGACCACCCACGAGGCGTTCGACGGGGTCGTGTCGAGCATGCTGGGGAGGTCCCCGATCAGGGGCACCACCAGCGTCTGCATGACGGCGGCCACGATGCCCGCGAGGGCGAGTACCCCGACGACGCGCCCTGGGTGTACATCAGGGCGTACATCGAGGCGGGCATCGGGCTTCGAGCTGACCACTGGCTTCTCCTCTGGCTTCCGGGGGCGATGACCTGACGACATCGCGACGCTGTTCCACGGCACCAAGATGTGCACTATACATACGAAGTGCATGATGCATATGCCGAGTAGAATGACCTCATGGAAAAGCCCGGTCGCCGCAACGACAAGCCCGCCGGCCGCACGGACAAGCCCGTGCGGCGGGTCGAATTCGAGACGATGCTGCTCGGACGGCACTCACACCTGTTCAACCCCCGCACACGCTCCTCCGGCGGACGCCTCGACCGCAGCGCGTACATCCTGCTCAGCCGCATCCAGATGGACGGCCCCATGTCCATCGGCCAGCTCACCGACGCCTTCGGCCTCGACGCCTCCACCCTGAACCGGCAGACCGCCGCGATGATGCGCGGCGGTCTCGTCGAACGCATCCCGGACCCCGACGGCGGCATGGCCCGCAAGTTCCGCATCTCCGCCGAGGGGGCGCGCCAACTCGACGCCGACCGGGCCGAGTACACCCTCAGCCTGGAGAAGGTCATGGACGACTGGTCGGCGGACGACGTGGCCACGTTCGCGGGCTTCCTCCAGCGCTTCAACAGCGACATCGAGCGCCTGGAGGGCCACCCCTGGCCGCGCCCGTGAACCAACTCGGCCCACGGGACGCATCCCCCTAGGGGGGAAGTCCGGCCCCCTAGGGGGAAGTAACACCCACGTATGACGAGACGGAGCTGCGTACTGCCAGATCAGTACGGCGGATTGAGTGCAGGTGCACGACGACCGGACCCCCCGCGCCCGGAGAACCTGTGGAGGTACCCGAGATCAGATCTGGAGACCTCTGCCCGTGGCTACTCTTCTCTATCGCCTTGGCCGTCTGGCGTTCCGGCGGCGCTGGTACGTCGCCCTGCTGTGGGCGGCGGTCCTCGGTGCCGTCGGCTTCGGCGCGGCCACGGCGCCCGCCGCCTCGGACGAGGGCAACTCGATGCCCGGCATCGAATCGCAGAAGGCGTTCGACCTGATGGAGCAGCGCTTCCCCGGGGCCGCTGCCGACGGGGCGAGCGCGCGCATAGTCTTCGTCGCCCCTGACGGGCAGAAGGTCACCGCCGCCGAGAACCGCGAAGCCGTCGAGAGATTCGTCGGCGAGGCGGCCGACGGACCCCAAGTCGCTGATGCGGCCGACCCGTTCAAGGCGCGGGCGGTGAGTGAGGACGACTCGACGGCGTACGCGACGGTGACGTACAGGGTGGAGGCCGATGACCTCGCCGACCGGAGCAAGACGGCTCTCGAGCACGCCATGGAGGAAGCCAGGGACGCGGGCCTGACCGTCGAGGCAGGCGGGAACGCGCTCGCCACCCAGCCCGAGGCGGGCGGGGCGGCCGAGGGGATCGGCGTCGCCATCGCCGCCGTCGTCCTCCTGATCACCTTCGGATCGCTGGCCGCGGCCGGGCTTCCGCTGCTCACCGCGCTCATCGGCGTCGGCGTCAGCATGGCCTCGATCCTGGCCCTGGGCAGCGCGCTCGGCCTCTCCGCGACGACCGGCACCCTCGCCACGATGCTCGGCCTCGCCTGCGGCATCGACTACGCCCTGTTCGTCGTCTCCCGCTACCGGGAGGAGCGGGCCAAGGGGCACGCGCCTCAGGAGGCGGCGGGCCTGGCGGCGGGTACGGCCGGTTCGGCGGTCGTCTTCGCTGGGCTCACCGTGGTCATCGCGCTGGCCGGGCTCTCGGTGGTCGGCATCCCGATGCTGACCAAGATGGGTCTGGCCGCCGCCGGGGCGGTCGTCGTCTCCGTCGTCATCGCGCTCACCCTCGTGCCGGCCCTGCTCGGCCTCTGGCCGAACGCGGTGCTCTCCCGCTTCACCCGCAGGCGCGGCAACCGCAAGGACGGGGGCGAGCGCCACGGCGGCGAGAGCAACGGGGGCAGCCGCTGGGCAAGATTCGTCCTGCGCCGCCCCGTTCCCGTGCTGCTCGCCTCCGTCGCGGGGCTCGGCGCGCTGGCCCTGCCGGTGCTCGATCTCCGGCTAGGCATGCCGGGGGCTGAGGCCAAGCCCACCTCGACGACGGAGCGACGCGCCTACGACGCCCTCGCCGAGGGCTTCGGCCCCGGGTTCAACGGACCGCTGACCATAGTCGTCGACGCCAAGGGGGCAGCCGACCCGAAGGCCGCGGTGACGACGGTCGAGCAGCGCGTCGGCGCCACGAAGGGGGTCGTGTCCGCGTCGCCCGCGCAGTTCAACCCCGACGGCGACACCGCGATGTTCACCGCCGTGCCGGCCGCCGCTCCCACCGACCAGAAGACCAAGGACCTCGTCCACGGCATCCGCGGCGAGCGTCCCGCGATCGAGGCCGCCACCCGGGGAGCCACCTTCGAGGTCACCGGCACCACCGCGATGAACATCGACATGGCGCAGAAGGTCCAGGACGCACTGATCCCGTACCTCGCCGTTGTGGTGGGCCTGGCCGTGCTGCTCCTGATGGTGGTCTTCCGCTCCGTCCTCGTACCGGTCAAGGCCGCCCTCGGCTTCCTCCTGTCGGTCGGGGCCGCCCTCGGGTCGGTCGTCGCGGTCTTCCAGTGGGGCTGGGGCGCGGGGCTCCTCGGTGTCGAGCAGACCGGCCCGATCATGAGCCTGATGCCGATATTCCTGGTGGGCATCGTGTTCGGGCTCGCCATGGACTACGAGGTGTTCCTCGTCGCACGCATGCGCGAGGCGTATGTGCACGGGGACCGGCCGGGGCAGGCCGTGGTCAGCGGGTTCCGGTACAGCGCACGGGTCGTGGTGGCGGCCGCACTGATCATGATGGCGGTGTTCTCGGGGTTCATCAGCGCCGGTGAATCCATGATCAAGACGATCGGGTTCGGACTTGCCGTGGCCGTGCTGTTCGACGCGTTCGTCGTCCGTATGGCGCTCGTCCCCGCCGTCCTCGCCCTGCTCGGCAAGGCGGCGTGGTGGCTGCCGCACCCGCTGGACCGGCTGCTGCCCCGCGTCGACGTGGAGGGCGAGGCGCTCAGCCGCAGGTCCGCCGTCATACCGGCCCCCGCCCGGACGGACGATCGCGAGACGGTGCGGACCTGACAGAACCGCGTGACGGACCGTGAGGCCTGGGGGCGCGACGCCGGATCGCCCCGCGAGGGACACGAAGCGGCCCTGCGCCCGTCGGGGCGCCGCGTGGCCGACGATGGCTCAAGAACTCTGATCGGAGAAGTCGATGCTCACCAGCTGGCAGCGCCACGCGGAGGCCCACCCCCGCGTCGCCGACGCGGCCGTGGCGCTGCTGCTGTTCGGCGTCTCCTTCTCCGGCAGCATGCTCAGCACCACCGATCCCTCCGACCGGCCCGCGTGGTGGGCCGGCGTGCTGGCCTCGGCCGTCGGCTGCACCGCCCTGCTGTGGCAGCGCAGCCGTCCCCGCACCGTCGTCGCCGTGACCACGGTCTGCGCCATGGGCGTGAGCGCGATGGGCTTCCTGCTCACCCCGCTGCTCCTGGGCCCGGTCATGGTGGCGCTCTACTGGCTGGCCGTCGGCAGCGGCCGCAAGGTCACCCGGGCGTACACGCTGTCCGTGGCCGTCCCGGTGGGCGCGACGGCCCTGTTCGCGGACACCGTCAACCACTCGCTGTGGCTCAAGACGCTCAACCCCATCGCCTGGATCCTCCTGTCGGCGATGTTCGGCAACGGCGTCCAGCTGCGCCGTGCCTACGTGGAGTCCCTGCAGGCCCGCGCCGCGCACGCCGAACGCATGCGCATCGCGCGGGAGTTGCACGACGTCGTGGCCCATCACATGACCCTGGCCAACGCCCAGGCCGGTACGGCCGCGCACCTCGCGGGCACCCACCCCGACCAGGCCAAGCAGATCCTCACCGACCTCACGGGCACCACCGCGACGGCGCTGCGGGAGCTCAAGGCCACCGTGGGACTGCTGCGCCAGGCGAGCGACACCGACACCCCCCTGGAGCCGGCCCCCGGGCTCGCCCGGCTCGCCGACCTCACCGCGTCCTTCGCCTCCACCGGGCTCACGGTCACCGTCACCACGGAGGGCGAGCCGCAGCCGCTCTCGGCGGCGGTCGATCTGACAGCATTCCGGATCGTGCAGGAAGCGCTCACCAACGTCAGCAAACACGCCCGCACGGAGACGGCGTACGTCCACCTGACCCACGCCCCCGACGGCCTGACCCTCAAGGTCACCGACGACGGACACCACACGGCGCCCGCCACGGCCGCCGCAGGACACGGCTTCGGGCTCATAGGCATGCGGGAACGCGCCCACTCCGTCGGCGGTCACCTGCACGCCGGCCATCGCCCCGAAGGCGGTTTCGAAGTCACCGCCCACCTGCCGCCGCACCCCGAGAACACGGAAGAGAAGCGCACCACATGACCCTCCGCGTCCTGCTTGCCGACGACCAGGCCCTCCTCCGGGCGACCTTCCGCATCCTGATCGACTCCTGCGACGACATGGAGGTGGTCGCCGAGGCCACCGACGGCGAGGAAGCACTCGAACTCACCCACACCCACCGCCCCGATCTCGCCCTCATGGACATCCGCATGCCGGGCACGGACGGCCTGGCCGCGACCGCCCGGATCTGCGCCGACCCGGAGCTCGCCGCCACCCGCGTCCTCATCCTCACGACCTTCGAGACCGACGAGTACGTCGCCCAGGCACTGCGCGCCGGAGCGAGCGGATTCCTCGGCAAG
Source organism: Streptomyces sp. NPDC051214 (assembly GCF_040682375.1). Classification (NCBI taxonomy): domain Bacteria; kingdom Bacillati; phylum Actinomycetota; class Actinomycetes; order Kitasatosporales; family Streptomycetaceae; genus Streptomyces; species Streptomyces sp. NPDC051214. Next base: position 852,289 of record NZ_JBFBAT010000001.1, on the reverse strand, counting down.
GACGTGGGCGTCGACGAACTCCTCGGTGCGATCCGCACCGTGGTCGCGGGCGATTCGCTGCTCTCCCCGTCGGCCACGCGCGCCCTCGTCACCCGCTTCCTCGCCACCCCCGACGCCGGCGGCCACCTGGTGCCGCCCGAGAGCCTCGCCGCGCTCACCGCCCGCGAGCGGGAAGTGATGGCTCTGGTCGCCGAGGGGAAGTCCAATGCCGAGATCGCCGACGCGCTCTTCGTCAGCCCGCTGACCGTACGTACGCACGTCCAGCGCGCCATGACCAAACTCGATGCCCGTGACCGTGCCCAACTGGTCGTCATCGCCTACCAGTCGGGCCTCGTCCGCCCCGCCCCGCCCCTGTGCTGAGTGGTCAGGTCCTCCTGGACCCGTCCCTCACTTCTTGAGCCCCTCCATCGCGGCGCGCGTGTCGGACTTGAGCATCTCCTCGACCTCCGAGGCGGTCGGCGGCTCGGACTTGTCGTCCGCGCCGCCGTAGTAGCTCCAGCGCGTCTCGATGGTGAACCAGCCCTCGCGCACGGCGAGCGTCATGCCGTTGAGGTCGTCCCCGCTCGAGCTGCTCGAGCTGCTCGAGCTGCTCGAGCCGCTTGTGCTGCTCCGGTCGGTCACCAGGTACGCCTCGTCGCCGATGCCGCTGACGGGCTTGGTCTTGTAGGTGTACGTCTTCTGCGACTGGTCCTCGTAAGCCTTCTGCTCGGAGGCGAACTCGCCCTTCGGGTCGGTGGCCTTGTGCCAGCGGGCGGTCGAGTAGACGTAGATGCTCGAGTACGAGTCGGCGTCGGCCTTCGGGTCCTTGAGCTTGCGGCTGCAGTAGCTCTGGTCGAACCCCTTCTGCTGTGTGCCGTAGTGGGTGGTCGAGGTGGAGTCCGAGTCGATCTCGTACTTCTCCTTGAAGGCGTCGAGCGGGGAGACGTCGCAGAGATTCTTCGCGTACTGGTATCCGGCGAGGTCCGCCTTCGCGCCGTCGCCGTCGTCGCTGCTGGAGCCGAGGTTGCCGGTGGCGAAGAGCGCTCCCGCCCACAGGGCCGACGCGACCACGACGCCGCCGATGCCCCACACCCAGCCGGGCGTGGGCTTACGGGGGCCCGCCGGGGGTGCGGGCGGTGCGGGAGGCTGGCCGTAGGGGCCCGGCTGCTGGCCGTACGGACCCGGTGGCTGGCCGAAGGGCTGGGGCGAACCATGGGGCGGCACCGCGCCCGGAGGCTGCTGGTAGGGATTCGGCGGGGTCTGCTGGTACGGATTGGGCTGGGCGGGCTGATTGGGCTGGGCGGGCTGATTGGGTTGGTTGGGCTGGGGATTCGGTATCGACATAGGCGGCAATGTACCGCTGGCCTCCGGGCGGGTGGACGTGGCCCGGCCCAGGTCGCCCCGGTCGTGAGCGGCTCAAGTAAGGTCACCCTTAGCCAAGCGTCCGCAGTGAACCCCTGGAGGCTCCCCCATGCCGCTCACCGCTCCTCCCACCGGGGCGACCCGTCGGCCGCCCCGCATCCCGCGGCCGCGGCCGGTCGAGCGAGCGGTCAGTGCGTGGGTGGGGCAGGCCGTCGAGCGGGGCGGTGACTTCTGGGGCGCCGTGCGGGAGGCAGGCGGGGCGCCGGTCGTCGAGCCCGATCCGCGGGGCGACGACGAGCACCGGGTGGTCACCTTCCTGTGGCGGGGCACGGACGCGACCCGAGCTGTCCTCGTCATGCCGAACAAGATCGTCGACCCGCGTGACATGACACCCAACCTGATGGAACGGGTGCCCGGAACGGACATCTGGCACTGGTCGATCCGGATGCGGGCGGACTGGCGGGCGACGTACAGCCTGTGCGTGGACGAGGGGGACGGGCCCGGGGCCGAGGACGCCGGATACTGGCCCTGGCTGCGGCAACAACAGCGAACCGACCCGCTCAACTCCCGTACTCTCACCCGGCGTTGGGGCGGTGAGCCCGTCTCGTGCGTCGAGCTGCCGCAGGCGCCGGCAGGCGACGACTGGCGGCGTCGCGACGGCGTCGCGCGCGGCACCGTCAGCACGCACACCGTCCGCAGCGAACTCCTCGGCAACGAACGCCGGGTGCACCTTTACGAGCCGCCGGGCGGCGGGCGCGACCTGCCCGTCCTCGTCCTCATGGACGGCGAGATGTGGCAGCCGGGCCTGGATGTCGCGGCCCTCCTCGACAACCTCATCGCCGACGGCCGCATCCCGCCCCTGGCCGCGCTGCTGCCCGAATCCCTGAGCGCCGACCAACGGTGGAACGAGCTCGCCTGCAACGAACGGTTCATCGGATTCCTCCAGTCTGAACTGCTGCCGTGGGCGGGTGAGCGCGTCTCCCTCACCGCCGATCCGGCACGGACCGTGGTCGCGGGACAGAGCCTGGGCGGCCTCACCGCCGCGTACGCCGGAGTGATCGCGCCGGGGCGGTTCGGTCGTGTCCTGGCTCAGTCGGGGTCCTTCTGGTGGCCGGACGGCCCCGACCTCGAACGCTCCGAGTGGCTGACCGGCCGCATCGCCGAGAGCGAGAAGCTGCCCGTCCGCTTCTGGCTCTCCGCCGGCGAGCAGGAGTGGGTCGCGCTCCCCGCGATGCGCAGGCTGCGCGCCACGTTGCGGGAGAAGGGTTACGAGGACGCCGTGTACCGCGAGTTCAACGGCGGGCACGACTACCTGTGCTGGCGCACGGAACTCGCGGACGGACTGGTCGGGCTGCTGGGCTGCACGGAGTCCGCGGGGGAGCCCCCGGCGGAGACCGCTGCCGCCTAGCTCTCGCGGCTGGGCGGGCGTCCAGGGTGCTCCTGTCTCGGGGGAGGCGGGGGTGTCGCGCGCGCTTGCGCAATGGGGGAGGGAGCGCGGCTTGCTGGGGCTCGGGGCGTGGCGCGGTGGCAACGACGGCTGCCGCTGAGCTTTGGGTGGCGCCGCGGAAAACTTCCGGGCGGTTCTGCCCGAAGCCGGCCAGGGCGGGCGCCGTGCCGGGTGGGGCGGCGGGGCGCGTGCGGTCAGCTGGGGTCTTGGGTGTTGGGGGCTCAGAGCGTCTGGGGCTCAGGGCGTCTTGGAGTCCGCGATGGCGACTGCTGCCGCGCAGCCCTCGGGGGCGGCGACGTCTCGTACCATCCAGCCCTGGACTTGGAGGGGCGTGGCGCCCATGCCCACATGGAGCGAGGCCATTCCGCCCCCGCGTGTGTGTGCGGCCGGCTGGGGTCTTAAGCGCCGGGGGCTCAGCGCGCCGGGAAGTCCGCGATGGCGATCGCTGCCGCGTAGCCCTCGGGGACCGCCACGTCACGTACCGTCCAGCCCTCGACGGTGAGGGGTGTGGGGCCTGTGCCCGCCAGGAGTGAGGTTATTCCGCCGCCTGCGAGGCCCTCGCCTGTTCCCTTGAGGTAGGCCTCCTTGCGTGTCCAGCAGCGGGCGAAGGCCAAGGGGCGTTCCGTGGGCGGGAGTTCGGACAGTTCGGTCTGTTCCTGGGGGTGCAGGGACGCCGTCACGTCCGCCACCACGCTCGCGGACGGCAGACGCTCGACGTCGGCGCCGACCGGGCGGTCCGCGAAGGCGAGCAGGGCCAGGCCGTCCGTGTGGGAGAGGGAGAAGTGCGGGCCCGCGCCGTCGGCCACCGCCGGGCGGCCGTGCGGGCCCCCGCACAACGGGCACGGCAGCCGTACCAGCTCCACCGTCGCCGGGTCGACGGAGAGGTACGCGCCGAGCCGTACACGCAGCGCCGTGTGCGCCGCCGCGTACAGCTCCCGGTCCGCGGGGCGCCGCAACGCCGCCGCCCGGCGCCGCTCCTCCGCGTCGAGGAGCGACACGTCGAGCGGGGCCGGGCGGACCAGCTGGATCTCCGTCACGCGGGCGGAACCTGGAGGCGGGCGACGCAACGGCCGTACGTCTCCGGGCCGTACACCGTGGTCCACCCCTCGGGCGCGGCGCGGAAGACCGGCCACAGGGAGTACTCGCCGAGCGCGTTCTCCAGGATCAGGTGGGTCGGCTCGGCATCGGCGTCGGTGCCGGTGCTGGCGTCGGCAGGGGCGAGCGGATCGAAGGGGCCGGGCGTCGTCGTCATGCGTGGTCCAGCTCCTTGAGGCGGGCGGCGAGGACGGCGCAGACCTCGTCGAGGCGGCGCGGCTGGGTCAGCTCCGGGTGCAGGCAGTCCACGTCGTGGTTGGTGATCGAACCGGTGACGTACGGCGCCCAGGCCTCCCTCGTCAGCCAGTCCTCGGCGCGCGGCGCGGCCGCCGTGAAGAACAGGGCGTCACCGTCGAAGGGACGGTGGTCGTGCTCGCGCATCAGGCGGGCGTTGTTGACCACGATGTCGAGGACCGCCGACAGGGTCCGGTCGGGCAGGCCCGCCAGAGCGCTGCCCTCACGCTGAAGCGTCGCCAGGACGTCCTCGCGGGTCATCTCGTCCGTACGGTCGTAGCCGGCCATCCGCAGCAGCGCCGCCAGTGCGTCCGCCTCCTCCGGGACCACGGCGTCGCGCCACTGGTCGGAGGGGTAGGCGTCGAGCAGCGCGAGCAACTCGACCTCCTCGCCCGCCTCTTGCAGGAGTACGGCGACCGTGTGGGCGAGGACACCGCCGACCGACCAGCCGAGCAGCCGGTAGGGGCCGTGCGGCCGTACCGCGCGCAGTGCCTCGACGTACTCGGCGGCCATCTCCTCCATGGTGGAGGGGAGTTCGCCCTCACCGTGCAGGCCGCGCGCCTGGAGGCCGTACACCGGCTGCCCGGGGTCGAGCCGCGAGAGCAGCCCCGAGTAGCACCAGCTCATGCCGCCCGCCGGGTGGAAGGCGAACAGCGGGGCGCGGTCACCGCCGGCGCGCAGCGGGAGCAGCACGTCCAGGGAGTGGTCGGCCTCGTTGTGGTCCGCGTCCAGGAGAGCGGCCAGAGCCGCCGGGGTCTGCGCCTGGAAGAGCGTGCCGATGGTGAGCTCGGCGCCCAGCGTGTCGCGGACCCTGGCGACCAGGCGGGCCGCGAGGAGCGAGGTGCCGCCCAGGTCGAAGAAGGCGTCGTCCACTCCGAGTTGGGGCACTCCGAGGATCTCGGCGAAGAGCCGCGTGAGCGTCTCCTCGCGGTGGCCGCTCGGCACCCGGCCGCCGTCGCCCGAGCCCTCGAAGGCGGGGGCGGGCAGGGCGCGCCGGTCCAGCTTGCCGTTCGGGCTGAGCGGGAAGTCGTCCAGGACGAGGATCGCGCCCGGCACCATGTAGTCGGGCAGCGTGCGGGCGAGCCGAGCGCGCAGCTCCTCGGGGTCGGGGGCAGGGGCGGCTCCGGTGTCGGAAGCCGTCACGTACCCGACGAGCCGCTGGTCGCCCGGACGGTCCTCGCGCACCAGGACGCTCGCCGCGCCCACGGATACATCGGCCGCCAACTCGGCCTCGATCTCGCCCAGTTCGATGCGCAGGCCGCGCAGCTTCACCTGATGGTCGGTGCGGCCCAGGTACTCGATCTCGCCGTGCTCGGTCCAGCGCGCCAGGTCACCCGTGCGGTACATGCGGGTGCCGGGCGGGCCGTAGGGGTCGGCGACGAAGCGGGAGGCGGTCAGTTCGGGCCGCCCCAGGTACTCGGCCGCCAGTTGGGTCCCCGCCAGGTACAACTCGCCCTGGATGCCGGGCGGGCACGGCTGGAGCGCCGCGTCCAGGACGTACAGGCGGGTGTTCCAGACGGGCTTGCCGATCGGCACCGGGCCCGTCGCGTCGGTGGCGCATGGGTGGTACGTGACGTCGACGGCGGCCTCGGTCGGCCCGTACAGGTTGTGCAGCGGCACGCCGTTGAGCACGCGCCCGAACTCCCGCACCGTCTCGCGCGGCAGCGCCTCACCGCTGCAGAAGACGTGCCGCAGGCCCGCGCAGTCCGCGGCGGCGGGCTCGGACAGGAACACCTGGAGCATCGACGGAACGAAGTGGCAGACGGTGACGGCCTGTTCGCGGATGACGCGCGCGAGGTACGCAGGGTCCTTGTGGCCGCCGGGCTCGGCGACGACGAGCGTCGCGCCCACCCGCAGCGCCCAGAAGAACTCCCACACCGACACGTCGAAACCGGACGGCGTCTTCTGCAACACCCGGTCAGCGGCGCCGAGTTCGTAGGTCGCCTGCATCCAGCGGAGCCGGTTGTCGATCGCCGAGTGCGGCACGACGACGCCCTTGGGGCGGCCGGTCGAGCCGGACGTGTAGATGACGTAGGCGGGGTGGTGCGGGGTGAGCGCGCGCGGCGGGTCGTAGGTGCCGTACGGCGACGTGTCCAGGGTGTCCAGGGCGACGAGCGGGACGCCCGACGTGGGCACCCGGTCGGCGCGGTCGGCGATCACGCAGGCCGGACCGGCGTCCTGAAGCATGTACGCGAGGCGGTCCGCCGGATAGTCCGGGTCGAGCGGGAGATAGGCGCCGCCCGCCTTCAGCACGGCGAGGAGCGTGATCACAAGGTCCAGGGAGCGGGGCACGGCGACCGCCGCGAGCGCGCCAGGACGTACGCCGGCCTCGACGAGGCGGTGGGCGAGGCGGTTGGCGCGGGCGTTCAGCTCGGCGTAGGTGAGTTCCTGGTCGCCGAAGACCAGGGCGGTGGCGTCCGGGGTGCGGACGGCCTGGGCCTCGATCGGGCCGATCAGCGTGGTGGGCGGCACCGGGTGCTCGGTGGCGTTGAACTCGTCGACCACCAGGGTGAGTTCACTGCGGCGGGCGATCGTGTGCTCGGCCAGCGGCGTGTGCGGGCCCGCGTCGGCGATGCGTTCCAGGAGTTCCATGAACCGCGCCTGGTGTACGCCGAGTTCGTCCGGCTCGTACAGGGCGGGGTTGCCGTCGTAGTCGATGCGCAGGCCGCTGCCGTCGGCACGGTCGTAGACGTTGACCGTGAGGTCGTCGACCGGGCCCGCGGACAGGTTGTGGGCGTCGGTGCGGGCGCCCGCGAAGGTCAGCCCGTAGTCGAACGGCATGACGTTGATCAGCGGTCCGACCAGGGACCGGCCCTCGCCGAGAAGGCCCAGGTCGCGGCGGATATCCTCGTAGCGGTAGCGCTGGTGGCGGCGGGCGGCGCGGATGCCGAGCACCACCTGGCGGGTCAGTTCCGCGAAGGTGGCCTGCGGGGTCACGGTGAGCCGCAGCGGCAGCACGTTCATCACCATGCCGGGCACGCGAAGCGCCACCGAACCCATGCGGCCCATCATCGGCAGGCCGAGCACCACCTCGGCGGAGCCGGTGGCCCGCGAGACGTACAGGGCCTGCGCGGCGACGAGCACCTCGGGCCAGGTCGCCCGCATCGAGGACGCCGACTCGCGCAGCCGCGAGGTCGCCTCGGGGGAGAGGCGGGCGCTGCGGCGGTGGAAGGTGCGCGAGGGCAGTGCGGTGCGCCCGGCCAGGTTGGGGGCGTCGGGGCGGTCGGCGAAGGCGCCGTCCCAGTGGCGGCGATCCGCCTCGAACGTCTCCGATGAGCGGTAGGCGGTGTCCTCGGCGACCAGGTCCTCAAGCCGTCCGAAAGGACTCTCGCCGGGCTCCTCGCCCGCCGCGAGCGCGGTGTAGATCTCGGCGGTGCGGCGGGCGAGCAGCGAGTAGCCGAAGCCGTCCATCACGATGTGGTGCACCCGCTGGTACCACAGCCAGCGCTCGTCGCCGACGCGGAACAGCGCGTGCGCGAACAGCGGCCCGGCCGCCAGGTCGAACGGCGTGGCCAGGTCCTCGCGCATCCACGCCTGCGCCTCGGCGTCCGGGTCAGAGGCGGCGCGCAGGTCGCGCACCTTCAGCGGAAGCGTCGGGTCGACGACCTCCAACTGGCTCGGCCCGTCCGCCCCTTCGATGACCCTCACGCGCAGGGCGTCGGCCTCGGACACCACCTGCCGCAGCGTCGCCGCGAACAGCGACGGATCGATGGGACCGTGGATCTCCAGGCACTCGGCCGTGTTCTGGGCCGGGCTGCCGGGGTCGAGTGCCTGCGCGAACCACATGCCCGACTGGGCAGCGGTGAGTCTCATGCCGTGGCTCCCAGAAGCGGCGCCCAGGCCTCGATGGCGGGCTGTTCGGCCAGGTCCACGAAGGTGGCCGTGATGTCGTGCTCGCGGCGCCAGCGCTCGATGAGCGACATGATGCGCACCGAGTCCAGGCCGTAGTCGACGAGGTTCTCGTCGACGGGGATGTCGGCCGGGTCCTCGCCCAGGACGTCGGCGACGTCGGCCCGTATGAGTTCCACGCTGAGCGCCATGTCAGATCCCCTTCAGAACCGCGTCGGTGGTGGTGACGACCGCGCATCGTCCGGCCGCGTAGCGCAGGGCCATGTCGTGGTCCTCGCGGGAGAAGTCGGCCACGGCGTCCGCGACGACGAACGCCTGCACGTCACGCATCCAGGCGTCGCAGGCCGTCATCAGGACGCCGATGTGCGCGTACACGCCGACGATGACGATCTGGTCCCGGCCCGCCTCGCGCATGCGCTCCTCGAGGTCGGTGCGGACGTACGCGCTGTACTTCCACTTCGTGAGCACGGTGTCGCCGGGCTCCGGCGCGACGGGGCCCGCGATGGCCTTCGCGTGCTCGTCGTCGGGCAGCCCGGGACCCCAGAAGTCCTGCTGCAGTCCGCGCTCGGCCGGCGTCTGGCCGCCGGGCTGCGCGGAGTACAGGACGGGGATGCCGGACGCGCGCGCCGCCTTCGCCAACTCGCCGACGTTGGCGAGCAGTTCGGTCGTCGGTGAGGTGTCCGGGGTGTACGCGGTCAGGAAGTGGTTCTGCAGGTCATGGACGAGCAGCACCGCCCGCTGCGGGTCGATGGTCCAGGCGACCCGGTTGTCGGGCAGCTCGTCGGACGAGGGCATCGGGTACGGCGTGACGGCGGGGAGCGCCATGGTGGGGCCTTTCGGGAAATTCTGGAAAGCTGGGTGCATCGGGGTGCTGCCGGGCAGGGGTCGACCGCCCGCAGCGGCAGAGGTCAACTGCCCAAAGCTGCGGCGGTCAACTGCCCGGAGCCGCGGCGGTCGTCCGCTGGTCCTTCTTGCTGATCTTGCCGATGCCGGTCTGCGGGAAGGCGGTCACGAACTCGACCCGGTCGGGCACCTTGTATGCGGCGAGCCCACGCTCCCGTACGAACTTCTTGATGACGACGGGCTTCAGCGGCTCCGCGTCCGCGCGCAGGATCACGTACGCGAGGGTCCGCTCGCCCAGGTACTCGTCGGGGACGGCCACGACCGACACGTCATGGACGTGCGGGTGGGCGAGGATGATGTTCTCGACCTCCTCCGGCGCGATCTTCTCGCCGCCGCGGTTGATCTGGTCCTTCGCCCGGCCCTCCACCACCAGATGCCCGGTGGGGGTGCGGCGCACGATGTCGCCGGTGCGGTAGAAGCCGTCGGCGGTGAACGAGCGGGCGTTGTGGTCGGGCGCCCGCCAGTAGCCGCGGATGGTGTACGGGCCGCGGGTCAGCAGATGGCCCGCCTCGCCCTCCGGCACGTCCTGGTCGAGGTCGTCGACGATGCGGATCTCGTCGTCGGGGGAGATCGGGCGGCCCTGGGTGGTGACGATGGTCTCCGCCGGGTCGTCCAGGCGCGTGTAGTTCACCAGGCCCTCGGCCATCCCGAAGACCTGCTGGAGCGTGCAGCCGAGCGCGGGGGCGACCCGGCGCGCGGCCGACTCGCTGAACTTCGCGCCGCCCACCAGCAGCACCTCGAGGCTGGAGATGTCGTACGGCGTGGTGCGCCCCGCGTCCGTCCACACCAGGGCGAGCGGCGGGACGAGACCGGTGATCGTCACCCGTTCCCGCTCGATGAGCGGGAACGCGGTGTCCGGGTCGGGCTGCGGGCACATCACGACACGGCCGCCCGCGTACAGCAGACCGAGGGAACCCGGCGAGGAGAGCGGGAAGTTGTGGGCCGCGGGCAGCGCCACGAGGTAGACGGAGTCCTGCGTCACCCCGCAGAGCTCGTTCGAGCCCCACAGCGAGTACATGTAGTCGTCGTGGGTGCGGGGGATCAGCTTGGGTACGCCCGTGCTGCCGCCCGACAGCTGGAGGAACGCGAGGTCGGACGGCACGGGCCCGTCGAGCTCGACCGGCTCGCGCGGAACGTCGGCGAGCGCGGTGTGCTCGCCCGGGTCGCCGACCACGAACACGTCACGCAGCGTGGGCACTTCGGCGAGGACCTTGGACGCGAGGTCACGGTGGTCGAAGCCGCCGACCTTGTCCGGGATGACGTAGGCGACGGCCTCGGTGAACTCGCAGAAGTAGTGGATCTCCGTCTCGCGGTGCGCGGGAAGCGCGAAGACCGGCAGCGCGCCGATCCGGAAGAGGGCGAAGATCACCTCGAAGAACTCGGCGACGTTCGGCAGCTGGACGACGACCCGGTCACCCTTGCGGATGCCGCGTGCGGCAAAGCCTGCGGCCAACTGGTCGGCGCGTACGTCGAGTTCGCCGTACGTCCAGTTGCGGTCCCCGTCGGTGATCGCGACCCGGGCGGGGTGCGCGTCGGCGCGCTCGCGGAGCATGCCGCCGAACGTCTCGCCGCGCCAGTACCCGGCGGCGCGATACCGCTCGGCGAAGACTTCGGGTATGGGTGGTGCGTCTCTGCGGCTGTCCGCCGTCCGACTGTCTGCCGTCGTCATCGGTCGACCCCCACGGCGTCCAGAAATGTACGGAACTTGGCGCCCGTCTCGGCGCGTTCGGCCTCCGGCGAGGAGTCGGCCACGACGCCCGCGCCCGCGAAGAGCCGCAGCCGTCCGCTGCCGTCCGCTGTCTCCTCGGACTCCGCGCAGCGGATCGTGACGACCCACTCGCCGTCGCCGCGCGCGTCGCTCCAGCCCACCATGCCGGTGTAGTGACCGCGGCCGAAGGGCTCGAGCTCGCCGATCACGTCACGGGCATGCCCGGTCGGGGTGCCGCACACGGCCGGGGTCGGGTGCAGGGCGGTGGCCAACTCCAGTGCGGAGGTGGCGGGTTCGGCGAGTTCGCCGGTGACGGTCGTCGACAGGTGCCACATGGTGGCGGTGCGGACCAGCGTGGGCCGCTCCGGCACGTCCAGGTCGGTGCAGAACGGGGCGAGGGCCTTGTGTACGGCGTCCACGACGACGGCGTGCTCGTGCAGGTCCTTCGCCGACTCGAGCAGTGCGGCGGCCCGGCGCACGTCCTCGGCCAGGTCCGCCGAGCGGGGCGTCGAACCGGCCAGCGGGTTGGCGGTCAGGCGGTTGCCGTGCCGGGAGACGAGCAGCTCCGGGCTCGCGCCGAGCAGGGTGCGGCCCGCGCCCGTGGGTACGGCGAAGGAGTAACCGCGCGGGTCGCGCCGTGCCAGGCGCTGGAGCATCGCGGGCAGGTCGAGGGGGCCGTCCGTGGACAGCTCCAGGGTGCGGGCGAGGACGACCTTGTCGAACTCGCCGCTCTTCATGCGGGCCACGGCGGCCTCGACCGACGCGGCGTACTCCTCGCCCGAGGGGACTTCGCGCACCTGCCAGCCGCCGGCCGTGGCGGGCGGCGGGGTGGGCAGCGCCACGAGCGGGTCGGTGCGCAGCGCGGGCGCCCAGCGTGCCGCTTCGGGCACCGTGAGCACGGCGGGCTCGGCGGGGTCGAAGGGGATGGAGCCGACCACGATCGGCGCGTGGTTGCCTGCGCGCTGCTGCGCGTCCAGGGTGGCGGCGACCCGCTCCGTCAACGGCCGCTCGTCGTGCGGGACGTCGGCGGCGGTGCCGTGGGCGAGGAGGGTGCGGGTGGGCGACGCGAAGAACCGGGTGTCGCCGGGTCGGTAGGCGTCGAGCAGCGCGGTCGCCGCGCCGACGGCCCCGGGGGTGGTGGGGGCGGCGTCTGCGACCACGTCGTTGGGGGGTGTCACGGATGACTCCTCGTCAAGTAGGGGAGGGCGGCGCGGCTTTCAGGCGCGCAGGGTGGCGCCGCCGTCCACGTACAGGTCGTGCAGGGTGATGTGCCTGGCCCGGTCGGAGACCAGGAAGGCGACCGCTTCGGCGATGTCGGAGGGGTCGGCGATCCGGCCGAGCGGAATGCCGACCCGGTACGAGGCGGGGTCGCCGTCGATGACCCGGGCCTCGGCCTGCTCGTGGTCGCCGGTCCACAGCTGCCGCTGCATGTCGGTGTGGGTGGAGCCCGGCGACACGACGTTGCAGCGCACGCCGTCGCGGGCGACCTCGAGGCCGAGGCATTTGGTGAACATCGTGGCGGCGGCCTTGGACGCGGCGTACGCGGCCATCTGGGTGCGGGGCACCCCGGCGGCGTTCGAGCCGACCGTCACGATGGAGCCCTTGCCCCGGGCGGTCATGCGGCGGGCCGCGGCACGCGAGGTGTGGAAGACGCCGTTCGTGTTGACGGCGAAGGTCTCCGCCCAGTCGGTGTCGGTGAGTTCGACGACCGGGGCGGGCCGCAGGATGCCCGCCACGTTCACGAGGATGTCCAACGGCCCCACGGTGCGCTCGACTTCCTCGAACGCGGCGTCCACGGCAGCGGCGTCGGTGACGTCGAGGACCATGCCGGTGACGCGGCCGCCGCCCGCCGGCCGCGCTGCGACGTCCTGTTGCTTGACGTCGGGTGACCGGTCGGCGGCGACGACCCGCGCGCCGCGCTCGGCGAGCGCGCGGGCCACTGCCTGGCCGATCCCCCGGCCCGCACCGGTGACCAGAGCCACCCGGCCCGCGAGCTCAGGGTCGGTTATGCCGGAAGTCACTTGCCCATCGCCTTCTCGACGTCATCGAGGACGGAGACGGCGGCCTGCGCGCCACCGAGGCTGGTCCACTTCGAACCGTCGATCTCGGTCGTGTGGCCCTTCTTGACCGCGTCGAGCTGCTTGTACGCGGCCTTGCCCTTCAGCTCCTTGAAGAGGTCGGCGTCAGGACCGGCCGACGCGAGGGTGCCGATGAACAGCCAGTCGGCGTCGATCTGCTTGAGGTCCTCGTCGCTGAGCGGCGTCGAGTGGCCCTCGCCCTTCTTGTTCTGGATGCCGGGCCGCTTGAAGCCGAGGTCCTTCAGGACGTCGGAGATGAACACGCCCTGCTGCATGACGGCGGTTCCCTTGGCGGAGTAGCGCGCCACGGAGACGCTCGCGCCCGCGTTGTCGCCGAGGTTCTTCTTCACGGCGGCGGCCTTGGTGTCGTAGTCCTTGAGGAACGCGCTCGCCTCGTTGGACTTGCCGAGCACCTCGCCGGTGAGTTCCAGGGACTTCTTCCAGTCCTTGGTCCTGTCGATCGTGACGACGGTCGGGGCTATCGCCTTCAGCTGCTTGAGGACCTGCTGGTCGGCGAGCTGGCCCGCGAGGATGACGTCCGGCTTGGCCTGCAGCACCTTCTCGATGTCGGGTCCGGTGACCGCGCCCACCACCGGGATGCCCTTGGCCTGGTCCGCCAGATACTCGGGGGCGCCCTTCTGGCCTCTGCCCGCGGAGAGACCGACGGGCTTGACCTTGAGGGCGAGGGCGGAGTCCAGGTCCATCTCGCTCAGCGCGATGACCTTCTTGGGATTGGCCGGAACCTTTACCTCCGCACCGGAGGCGTCGGTGACGGTGACGTTCTTCGCGGCGTTCTTGGCGTTGCTGCTGGAGTCGGAGTCGTCGGACGAGTCCGAACCGCAGGCGGAAAGGGTGAGCGCGGAGGCCAGAGTGAGGGCCGCAACCGCGGTCAGCCGGGTACGCGGGGAGTGGTTCGAGGACATGTCCGTGATCTCCATGCTTCAGTTGCCCGGCGGTCAGTCCGGACATAAGGGTTATTCCTGGCCGTGTCGGGGCATGACGAATTACCCCTGAAAGAACAGGGAGTTCGCCGCCACCCCGACTCGGGGCTCCAGGTCAAGGTTAGGTTAGGCTAACTTCATGTTGGTTGCGCAAGGGGGCCGGGTCCCAACGTCCGGATCCAGACCTCCGATACCGGGCTTGGCGAAGATGCATCGCCCCACGCTGTGGGCGGCTGCCGCCCTAGTTGTCCTGCTCCTCTTGCTCGGCCTCCTGTCGCTCCTGATCGGGTCGGGGTCGACGCCGGTGGGCCGCGCCTGGGACTTCCTCGTCGGGGACGCCTCCGCGCGGGCCGACGCCCAGATACGGCTCGCCGTCATGGACGTACGCCTCCCGCGCACGCTCGCCGGCGTCCTGGTCGGCGTCGCCCTCGGCGCGGCCGGCTGCCTCCTGCAGGCCGTCACGCGCAATCCGCTCGCCGAGACGGGCCTCCTCGGGGTCAACTCGGGTGCGGCGCTCGGCGTCGTGATCGGTCTCACCTACTTCGAAGTGACCTCGGCCTACGGCGTGTTGGTGTGGGCCCTGGTCGGCGGCATGGCCGCCAGTGCGGTGGTCCTGCTGCTCGCCGCGTCGGGCAGGGCCGCGGGCTCGCCGCTGCGGCTCGTCCTCGCCGGATCGGCGCTCGGCGCCACCTTCCACGGCATGACGTCGTACGTACTCCTGGGAGAACAGGCCACGTTCGACACCTACCGCTACTGGACCATCGGGTCGCTCGCCGGCATCAAGACGTCCGAGACCTACCCCCTGATCCCGCTGATCGCGGTCGGTCTGCTCATCGCCTTCTCCTGCGTGCGCCCGCTCTCCGCCCTCGCACTCGGCGACGACAGCGCGCGCTCCCTCGGCCACCACCCGGGACGCATCCGTCTGATCGTCGCGGCGGCGGTGACGCTCCTCGCGGGCTCGGCGGTCGCCCTCGCGGGCCCCATCGCCTTCCTCGGCCTCCTCGCCCCGTACGCCGCACGCGCGGTCACCGGCCCCCGGATGGCGGGCCAGTTGCTGCTCTCCGCGCTGGTCGCGGCGAACGTGATGATCGCCGCCGACCTCCTCGCCAGGGTCGTGATTCGCCCCTGGGAGACCCCGGTCAGCGTGCTCCTCGCCTTCATCGGCGGCCCGTTGCTGATCTGGATCGCCCGGTCGCAGCGGATGTCGACGGCGGGGGTGGCCGCGTGAGCACGCAAGAGATGCCCGAGGCGGAGCCCGAAGCCTCGGCCGCCGCGGAACCCAAGAACGTCACCCCGCCCGACTCCACCGCCGTACGCGTCGGGGCCTTCTCCTGGCTCTTCCCCTACCGCAGCGCTCTCGCCGCCGTCGGCCTCACGCTGGTGATCGGGGTCGTCGTCTCGTTCGCCACCTTCGCCAGCTCCACCGGGATGAGCTTCTCCGACAGCCTCTCCGGACTGCTCGGAACCGGCGACTCCGCCACCGTCATGCTGGTGCAGGACTTCCGGCTCCCGCGCATCGCCGTGGGCCTCATGGTCGGCGCGGCGCTCGGCATCGCCGGGTGCCTGACGCAGACACTCGCCGGGAACCGCCTCGCGACCCCCGACATCATCGGCGTGAACGAAGGCGCCACCGCGGCCGTCGTCGCCTCCGTCGTCGGATCGTCCACCGGCATGATCGGGGACTGGTGGCTCGGGCCCCTCGGCGCGGCGGCCGCGGCCATGGTCGTCGTCGCCTGCGCGGGCGGCGCGGGCAGCGGGGGATACCGCATCCTGGTCGTGGGCATCGGCGTCTCCACCGTCATCGGCGCCGTCACCGACCTCGTCATGTCCCGCGAGAACGACAACACCGCGGGCGGCGTCTTCCTCTGGACCGTCGGCTCGCTCAGCGGCCGTGACTGGAGCGTCGGCACACCCCTCTCGGTCGTCCTGCTCGTCCTCGTGCCGCTGTCCCTCATCGCCGGCGGCCGCCTCCAACTCCTGCGCTTCGACGACGACATGGCGGCCACCCTCGGCGTCAACGTCCGCCGCGTGCGCGCCGTGACCCTCGCCCTGGCCGTCGCCCTGTCCGGCGTGGCCGTCGGCATCGGCGGGCCGATCGCGTTCGTCGCGCTCGCCGCACCCGTCGTCGCGGGGCGGCTCAGCGGACCCACCCGGGTCCCGGTCATCGGCTCGGCCCTGGTCGGCGCGGCGCTCGTGGGCGCCGCCGACGCGCTCGGCCGGGTCGTCGCCCCCGTGGAGATCCCCGTCGGCGTCATCACCAGCGTCCTTGGCGGACCCTTCCTCCTGTGGGTCCTCTTCGGCAAGAACTCCGAGCAGACCGGAAAGGCCTGACCCCGTGCAACTGACCGTCGAGGCGCTCACCTCCGGCTACCCCGGCCACACGGCCGCCGTGGACGGCGTCGACCTGACCATCCCCAGCGGACAGGTCGCCGCCATCGTCGGCCCCAACGGCTGCGGCAAGTCGACGCTGCTTCGCTCCATCTCCCGGCTCCACAAGCCGAGTTCGGGCACGGTCCGCGCCGGGGACGAGGACGTGTGGCGGCTGACCCAGCGCCGCGCGGCCCACCGCATCGCGCTGCTCGCCCAGTCCCCGCAGGCCCCCGAGGCCGTCACCGTCGCCGGACTCGTCCGCTACGGCCGCCACCCCCACCAGGGCCTGTTCCGCCAGTGGTCGCGCGAGGACGAGGCCGCCGTACGCGCCGCCCTGGAGGCCACCGGCACCACGGACCTCGCCTCGCGCCGCCTCGACCACCTCTCCGGCGGCCAGCGGCAGCGCTGCTGGCTCGCGATGGTCCTCGCGCAGGAGACACCGATCGTGCTCCTGGACGAGCCGACCAGCGCCCTTGACCTCGGGCACGCCGTCGAAGTCCTCGCCCTGGTACGGGAGGTGGCCGCCGCGGGCCGCACCGTCGTCATGGTCCTGCACGACCTCGCGAGCGCCGCCCGCTACGCCGACACCGTCATCGCCATGAACGCGGGCAAGGTCGTCGCGAACGGCCCGGCCCGCGAAGTGGTGACCGCCGAGCTGGTCAAGGAGCTGTACGGGATCGACGCGGACATCCTCAAGGCGCCGGGGGACGGCTCCCCGGTGGTCGTACCGACGATGACGGCGAAGGCGACCACGCAGGCGACTACGAAGACGCCGACCGGCTGACCGCGTAGTCCGCGGCCGTCCACGCGAGCCCCACGGCCCCGTCGATCAGGGCCTGTTCGGCCTCCGGAGTGGCGGCCGCGGCGGCGAACTCCGGCTGGTGCGGGCCGCAGCCGCCCCCGCTGATGTCGAGCACGGGGTGGATGGACGGGACGACGTGCGAGACGTTGCCCATGTCCGTGGACGCGAAGGGCCCGCGCCGCTGCGGTTCGGGCCGCCCGAGGGCGCGTGCGTTGGTCTCCCACAGGGCCACGAGAGCGGCATCGGACCGGAAGTCGAGATAGTCGGGCGCGGGCTGCTCGAGCTCCACCGCGCACCCGGCGGCGAGCGCCCCCGCCCGGAAACAGTCGGCCACGCGCTCCCGCAGCTCACGCAGCTCCTCGACGGACGGCGTCCGCAGCGCGTAGGCGGCACTGGCTCGCTCGGGGATCGCGTTGAGCGCGGTCCCGGCCTCGGTGGTGATGCCGTGCACCTTCCACTCACCGGGCAGCTGCTGCCGGAGCAGCCCGAGGGCCACCTGCGCCACGGTCAGCGCGTCGGCCGCGTTCCGCCCGTCCTGCGGGTTGAGCGCCGCGTGCGCGGACTTGCCGGTGTACGTCACCGAGAGCGCCCCCATCGCGTACGAGCGGAAGTCGGCCACCTCGAACGGGCACGGGTGCACCATCATCGCCGCGTCGACCCCGTGGAAGGCCCCGGCGTCGAGCATTAGCGCCTTGCCCGCCCCGCTCTCCTCCGCCGGAGTCCCCAACACGCGCACGGTGAGACCGAGTTGACCGGCCACCGGGGCGAGTCCGAGAGCGGCCCCCACGCCCGCCGCCGCGATCAGATTGTGCCCGCAGGCGTGCCCCATGCCGGGCAGCGCGTCGTACTCACAGGCAAGCGCGACGGTCACGGGTCCCGTCCCCAGGGTGGCCTCGAAGGCGGTGTCGAGCCCGTACGCGGAAGCGGTCACGGCGAAGCCGTGCGCACGCAGCACGTCCGCGCACCACCCGGCGGCCCGCCGCTCCTCGAAGGCGATCTCCGGATGGGCGTGAATCCGCCGACTGAGCCCGACGAGCTCACCGCGCACCTCGCCGATCCGAGCCCGGATCTCCTCCTTGAGTCCATCGAGCCCATCGAGGCCATCGAGCCCGTCGCCTGTCACGCGTCCTCCTCGTCACCGCCACGGCCACCGCCGCTGTCACCGAACATCCCGTCCGGCCAGCTTACGGTCGCCCGCGTTCCCGCTCAGACCGGCAACAACCGCCCGATCAGCGCGCTGAGCTGCCGTGCGTTGCGGCACTCGTACATGTCCACGAGCTCGGCGTAGGTGCCGGCCGCCGAGTCGCCGGTCTGCCACTGGGCGCGGCCTTCCGGGTTGAGCCAGTACACCCGGCGGGCGCGGGAGGCGAGGGTGCGCAGGGCGGGGACGTTCGGGTCGCTCATGTTCGTGCGGGCGTCGCCGAGCACGAAGACCGTGGAGCGCGAGGTGACGGCTTCGTGGTAGCGCTCGGCGAACTCCCCGAGCGCGGAGCCGTAGTCGCTGCTGCCGTGGTAACCGGTGACCGCCGCGCCCGAGATGATGCGAGCACTCAGGCCCTCGGGGTCGGCCGTGCCGCGGGCGATGAGGTCCGTGACCTCGTCGACGCGGTTGACGAAGGCGAAGACCTGCACCTTGCTGAACTGGTCGTGCAGCGCCTGTACGAGCAGCATCGCGAAGTTGGCGAAGCCCGCCACCGAGCCCGACACATCGCACAGGAGCACCAGTTCGGGGCGTGCGGGGCGCCGCCTGCGCAGCACCGGACGCATCGGGATGCCGCCCGTGGACAGCGAGCCGCGCAGCGTCCTGCGCAGGTCGATGTGGCCGCGGGCCGCACGGCGGCGGCGGGCGGCGAGGCGTGTCGCGAGTTTGCGGGCCAGAGGCTGGACCGTCCTGCGGAGTTCGTCGAGCTGCGCGCGGCCCGCGATGAGGAAGTCCACCCGGTCGGCGGTCGGGGCGATGGCCCGCCGGGCGATCACGTCCGCGCCGCGCCGCTCGGCGACCCGGCGGCGCGCTTCGCTGCCCACGAGCGCGCGGAAGCCCTCGATGCGGCGGCGGATCTCGTCGGCGGTGAGCCGGTCGGCGAACTCGCGGTCGTCGGCGGCCCCTTGGCGGATGCCGGCCAGGACGCGGGCCAGCAACGTCTCGGGGCGGAGGCGGGACAGCGTCTGGTGCGAGGACCAGCCGTCCGAGCCTCCGGTGCCTCCCGACCCGGGCCGCGTCCCGTAACCGCCCATGCCCTCCACCGCCTCGGCCGCCAACTGGGCGAGCAGGGGCTGGTCGTTGGCGGCCAGGGCGGCGGCCAGACGGTCACGCAGGTCGTCCCTGTCGAAGTCCCGCCCCGCACCGGAACCCTTCGCCGTGTCCGGTGCTCCGATCCCGCGCGGGAAGTACAGGTCGAAGACCGGATCGAAGACCGGCCGCTGGCCCTCGCTGTGCAGCAGCGCGGCGGCGAGTCCCTCCCGTACCCGCTCCCGGTCGGTGAGGCCGAGCGCCTCGATCGCCTGGCCGGCGTCCACCGTCTCGCCCGTGCCGATCCGGATGCCGTGCGAACGCAGGGCCTGCACGAGCGCGGTGAGCCGCTCCGGAACCCCGGTGGCCGTCCCGGTCACACGGAGTCCAGGTCCAGTTTGGCCGCCGCCTTCAGCACGTCGTCCTGGTGCTTGAGCACGACGCCGAGACTGTCGCGTACGACCTCCTCGTCGAGGGAGTCGGCGCCGAGGGCGATGAGCGTACGGGCCCAGTCGATGGTCTCGGCGACCGAGGGCACCTTGCGCAGGTCCATCGCGCGCAGCGCGCCCACCACGCGTACGACGGACCGCGCGAGGGTCTCGTCGAGTCCGGGCACCTTCAGGCGCACGATGCGACGCTCCAACTCCTCATCGGGAAAGCCGATGTGGAGGAAGAGACAGCGGCGGCGCAGCGCCTCGGAGAGCTCACGGCTCGCGTTGGAGGTGAGGACGGTGAAGGGCCGCCGGGTGGCGGTGATGGTGCCGAGCTCGGGGACCGTGACCTGGAAGTCGCTGAGGACCTCCAGGAGCAGCCCCTCCACCTCGACGTCCGCCTTGTCGGTCTCGTCGATCAGGAGCACCTTCGGCTCGTCGCCGCGGATGGCGGTGAGCAGCGGGCGCGGGAGCAGGAACTCCTCGCTGAAGATGTCCGTGCGGGTCTCGTCCCAGGACTCGTCGCGGCCCGCGGTGATGCGCAGGAGTTGCTTGGCGTGGTTCCACTCGTAGAGCGCGCGGGACTCGTCCACGCCCTCGTAGCACTGGAGGCGCACCAGACGCGCGTCCGCGACCTCGGCGACGGCCTTGGCCAGCTCGGTCTTGCCGACGCCCGCGGGGCCCTCCACGAGCAGCGGCTTGCCCAGGCGGTCGGCCAGGAAGACGGTGGTGGCGACGGCCGTGGAGGCCAGATAGCCCGTCTCGGCGAGCCGCGTGGAGACATCGTCCACGGATGAGAAGAGCAACGGGGCCTCCGGCTTGTGCGGGTGAGCGGGCTGAGCGCGCGTGAGTGGGTCGGTCGTGCGGGTAAGCGGCTGCTTACCCCACCTGATCAGTCCGCCGGGCCGCTCCACAACGGTGGTGCCGCGTTTGCGGCGAACGTCACGTGCGCGTACCGGCACCCGCCCCGGGCTGCTGAGTCCGGTATCGAGACCCATCGAGACCCATCGAGACCCATCGAGGCCCGGGGCCCCTTCTCGTATCCTTGCGGCATGAGGCGGACCTCCTTTGCCGACTGGCCCTGCTCCATCGCGCGCACCATGGACCTGCTGGGCGACTGGTGGACGCCGCTCGTGCTGCGCGAGGCGTTCTACGGGATCAGGCGGTTCGACTCCTTCCAGCAGGAACTCGGCATCGCGCGCAACACTCTGGCCGACCGGCTGCGCCGCCTGGTCGACGAGGGCCTCATGGAGAAGCGCGCGTACCAGAGCGAGCCGGTGCGCCACGACTACGTGCTGACCGACAAGGGCCGCGACTTCTTCGGCGTGCTCGCCGTGATGAACAGCTGGGGCAACCGCTGGCTGAGCGGTGACGAAGGCGCGCCGGTCGTCTTCGAGCACGACCGCTGCGGGCACGAGGCCGAGGCCGAGGTGGTCTGCGGTCACTGCAAGGAGCCGATGTCGGCCGCGGACACGCACGCGCGCCTCGGCCCCGGCTACCCGGCGCGGCTCGCCGAACGACCCGACATCCGGGACCGCTTCACCCGCTGAACCCCCTTCGCGCCGTTCGGGTCCTTCACCCTTGACGAGTGAGTCTATCTACGCAACTCTCGTGGTCGGCGAGGTAAGAGGCGACCTATAGAGAGGCGACCCACGATGGAGTGGACAGGCGCGCGCTACGCGGACGGGCCGACGGCCGAGGTGCGCACACGGATCGCCGCGTCACCGGAACGCGTGTGGGAGCTCGTCTCCGACATCGCCCTGATGCCCACGCTGAGCGCGGAGCTGCGGTCGGTGGAGTGGCTGGACGGGACGACCTCCCCCGCTCTCGGCGCGCGGTTCGCCGGCCGCAGCGAGCACCCGTCGTTCGGCGCGTGGGAGACCACGTCGTACGTCGTGGAGTGCGAGGCCCCGCGCGTGTTCGCCTGGGCGGTGGAGGACCCCGAACGGCCCAGCGCCGTCTGGCGGTTCAGCCTCACGGCGGCGGACGACGGCTCCACCGAGCTGACCCAGTGGATGCGGATGGGGCCGGGCCGCTCGGGTCTGTCGTACGCGATCGAGCGGATGCCGGAGAAGGAGCAGAAGATCGTGTACGTACGGATGCGGGAATTCGAGCAGAACATGGCGGCCACGCTGGACGCGATCAAGAAGCTGGCCGAGGGCGGAGCTTCCGGCCCGGCCCACGCCCCGAAGGCGGACGCCTGATGCGTACGTCGACGACCATCGAGGCGTCCGGGGCGAACTGGCGGGAGACCGTCGACTTCGTCACCGAGGCCGAGAAGCTGGGGATGGACATCTGCTGGGTCGCGGAGGCCTGGGGCTCCGAAGCGCCGTCCCCGCTCGGCTACTTGGCCGCCCGCACGGAACGCATGCTGCTCGGGTCCGGCATCATCCAGCTCGCGACCCGGACCCCGGCGGCCATCGCCCGCGCGGCGATCACTCTCTCGAACATCTCCGAGGGACGCTTCATCCTGGGGCTCGGTCCGTCGGGGCCGCAGGTGATCGAGGGCCTGCACGGGGTGCCGTTCGCCCGGCCGCTCACCCGGATGCGGGAGACCGTGGAGATCGTCCGCCTGGCGGTCTCGGGGGAGAAGATCTCGTACGCAGGACGGGAGTTCACCCTCCCGCTGCCGGGTGGCGAGGCCAAGCCCATGCGGCTGTCCATGCGCGCCGAGCACGAACTGCCCGTCTACCTGGCCACGCTCTCGCCCAAGATGCTGCGCCTGACCGGCGAGATCGCCGACGGCTGGCTGGGCACCAGCTTCGTCCCCGAGGGCGCGAAGGAGGCCTACTTCGACCACCTCGACGCGGGCCTTGCCGCCTCCGGCCGCACCCGCGGCGACCTGGACGTCTGCCAGGGTGCCGAAGTGGCCTTCGCCGACGACGAGGACGCCCTGCGCGCGATGGTCGCGGGCCGCAAGAAGGAGCTCGCCTTCAGCCTGGGCGGCATGGGGTCCGCCACCACCAACTACTACAACAACGCCTACAGCAGGCAGGGCTGGGCCGACATCGCCGCCGAGGTCCACGAGTGCTGGCAGTCCGGCGACCGTGATGGCGCGGCCGCCCTGATCACCGACGACATGGTCCTCGCCACCACCCTCATCGGCACCGAGGGCATGGTCCGCGAGCGGCTGAGGGTGTGGCGCGACGCGGGCGTGGACACGGTCCGCTTCTACCCTGCGGGCGAAGGTCTGGAGGCGCGGCTCACGACTCTGGGGCGGGCGATGGATCTGGTGCGGGAGTTGGATGCGGAGCGGGGGCGGGAGCGGGAGGTGGAGCGCGAGGTGGAGCGCAAGGTGGAGGGCGAGGTGGAGGGCGAGGCGCCGCGGTGATGTGACCTCGGCCGCGCGTGGTGGCCCCACCTGCGTATCCCAAGATCGTCAACTTCGGGTCACCGAGGGCCTGTTGGCTCAGCCGAACCCTTGATCTAACCTGGGAGCCGCCTGAGGGGGGTAGCCGCATGAGTGGAAGCGTCGAGCACACCCGGGACAGCAAACGCACGGCTCCGGCCGGCAAAGGGGAGCGGGTCGCCGACTGGGCGGACGGCCGTCTGGGCATCCACACCCTGGCCAAGAGCCAGATGCGGAAGATTTTTCCCGATCACTGGTCCTTCATGTTCGGGGAGATCTGCCTCTACAGCTTCCTGATCCTGATTCTCACCGGGGTCTGGCTGACGCTCTTCTTCGAGCCGAGCGGCTCCGAGGTGATCTACGACGGCGTCTACACCCCGCTCAAGGGCATCCAGATGACCAAGGCCTTCGAGTCCACGGTCGACATCAGCATGGAGGTGCGCGGCGGGCTGCTGATCCGGCAGATCCACCACTGGGCCGCGCTCGTGTTCGTGGCCGCCATGCTCGTGCACATGATGCGGGTGTTCTTCACCGGCGCGTTCCGCAAGCCGCGTGAGGTCAACTGGCTGTTCGGCTGGACGCTGCTGTTCCTCGGGATCATCACCGGTCTCACCGGCTACTCGCTCCCGGACGACCTGCTCTCGGGCACCGGCATCCGCTTCGCGCAGGGTGCGATCCTGTCCATCCCCGTCGTGGGGACGTACATCTCCTTCTTCCTCTTCGGCGGGGAGTTCCCGGGTGATGCCATCATTCCGCGGCTCTTCAGCGTGCATGTGCTGCTCTTGCCGGGGATCATGCTGGGGCTCGTCGTGGCCCACCTGATCCTGGTCTTCTACCACAAGCACACCCAGTTCGCGGGGCCCGGAAAGACCGAGAAGAACGTGGTCGGGGCGCCCTTCATGCCCATCTACGTCGCCAAGGCGGGCGGCTTCTTCTTCCTCGTCTTCGGTGTCCTCGCGCTCATGGGCGCGATCGCCACCATCAACCCCGTGTGGGTGATCGGGCCCTACCGCCCGGACCTCGTCTCCACGGGCGCCCAACCCGACTGGTATCTGGGCTTCTCCGAGGGCCTGATCCGGGTGATGCCAACCTGGGAGATCAACGCCTGGGGGCACACGGCCGAACTGGGCGTCTTCATCCCGTTCATGCTCTTCCCGCTGATCCTGGCGGCCATCGCCGTCTATCCGTTCATCGAGGCCTGGGTCACCGGCGACAAACGCGAGCACCACATCGCCGACCGGCCGCGCAATGCCCCGGTGCGCACCGGGCTCGGCGTGGCGTGGCTCTCGCTGTTCGGCGTACTGATGGTCGGCGGCGGCAACGACATCTGGGCCACGCAGTTCCATCTGTCCATCAACGCGATCACGTGGTTCGTGCGGGTCAGTGTCTTCGTCGTGCCGGTGCTCGCCTTCTTCGTGACCCACCGATGGTGCATGGGGCTGCAGCTCCGCGACCGCGAGAAGGCGCTGCACGGCCGCGAGAGCGGCACGATCAAACGCCTGCCGCACGGCGAGTACGTGGAAGTCCATGTGCCGCTCACCCAGGGTGAGTTGTACACCCTGACCGCGCACGAGCAGCCCAAGCCGTACGAGATAGGCCCGGTGGTCGACGCGCACGGCGTGGCCCGCAAGGTCACCCGGGGCGAACGGCTGCGGGCGCGCCTGGGACGGGCCATGTACGGCCCCACGGCCCAGGTGCCCAAGGCGACGCCCGAGGAGTACCTGCAGATCCAGCAGGGCGGCGGGGACGGACACCATTGATCGCGCCACGCGGCGGCAGCTCTGCGGTTAGCCTCGCACAGTGACACAAGTACCCGAGAAGAAGCCGAAGTTGTACGCCATCAGCGATCTGCATGTCGCGTACGACGACAACCGGAAGTTCCTCGAGTCCCTGCGCCCGGAGACCGACGAGGACTGGCTGATCGTCGCGGGGGACACCGCCGAGCGCATGGCCGACGTCGAATGGGCGCTGCGCACCCTCACCGACCGTTTCGCCAAGGTGGTGTGGACGCCCGGCAACCACGAACTGTGGACGCCCCGCGACGACCCGAACCAGTTGCGCGGCGAGGCCCGCTACCGCCATCTCGTGGACCTGTGCCGCTCCTTGGGCGCCGTGACCCCCGAGGACCCCTACCCGGTGTGGCGCGGCGACGGCGGGCCCGTCACCGTGGCCCCCCTGTTCCTGCTCTACGACTACACGTTCCGCCCCGAGGGCACGCACGCGAAGCGGGACGCCCTTGAGGCGGCGCACGCGGCAGGCGTCGTCTGCACCGACGAGGTGCTCCTGCACCCCGACCCCTACCTGGGCCGCGACGACTGGTGCCGCGCCCGCGTGGCGTTCACCGAGGAGATGCTCGCCCGGCGGACGCCCGGCCTGCCCACGGTCCTGATCAACCACTGGCCGCTGGTGCGCGACCCCACCCGGATCCTGCACTACCCCGAGTTCGCCCTGTGGTGCGGCACCGAGCTGACCGCCGACTGGCACGTGAAGTACGAGGCGGCGGCAGTCGTCTACGGCCACCTGCACATCCCCCGCACCACCTGGCACGACGGAGTCCGCTTCCAGGAGGTCTCGGTCGGCTACCCCCGAGAATGGCGCCGAGACCACCACCCCACCCCACACCTACGCCAAATCCTGCCGGAGCCCCGGGACGACTGACGGTCGGGTGGGCTTGGGCGCGACAAGGCGGCGGGCGAGATCGACGAGGTCGGCGAGGAGCAGCGTCCGGCCCGGCTCGGCCGAGCCCGGCAGCGGGACGTGCAGGGCGGCCGTCCACTCGGTGGGTAGGGCGGCGAGGCCGTGACGGGCGCCGGCCAACGCGCCGGTGACCGCGGCCACGGTGTCCGTGTCGCCGCCAAGATCGACCGCCGCGCGCACCGCTTCCGCGTACGACGTCGTGGTGCGCAGTGCCCACACGGCCGAGCCCAGACAGGGCCAGACGGCGCCGTTGAACTCGGTGGCCTCGTCGGGGTGCCAGTCGGGGGCGAGGACGCGCGCGTACCGGTCCCGGTGGTCGGGGTGGACCCGGGCCAGGGCCTCCGGCAGGTGGACGAGCGGATCGGCGCCCTCCAGAGCCAGCCGCAACAGCTCATGGAAGACGGCCGTGCCCTCCCAGGCCGCGCGGTCGCCGTGGGTGAGGGCCGCGATGCGGCGAGCGGCGTCCATCGTGGCCGCCCGGCCCGCGTCGGCGAAATAGAGGGCCGCGGTGGTGGCGCGCATGAGCGAACCGTTGCCCGCGGCCCGCATGTTGACCTGGAAGTGGACCTGGGCGGCGAGGTCCCACGGCTGGCCGTTCGTCAGGACGTCCTCCGTCTGCAGGCCGATGTCCTTGGGCTCGGCCCCCGCCCACCGCTGGAACCGCCCGAAGATGTCGGGCAGGTCGAGACCCCCGTGGGCGAGCAGCGAGTCCGTGACGTGCACGGCCATCTGCGTGTCGTCCGTCGCCTCTCCGGCGTCCCAGCCGCCGCCCCCGCACATCTCCCCGCCCAGGCCCGGCTCCGGGAAACGCGCCGAGAAGTCGCCCGCGAGCCCGAACTCGAAGGGCGCGCCGAGCGCGTCTCCCACGGCGGACCCGACGAGGGCGCCCGCGGCGCGTTGGACACGGTCAGGGACGGGACTCATGGGGCCAGGCTAGTCTCGCCGCTCCCGTTGGCCCCTGGCAGCCCTTGGTGGCCCCTTCACCCCTGTCCGAGGCCGGGCGCCCCCTCCATCTGGCGGTCGACGGCGAGGCCGAACTCGCGGAGCCAGTCCGGGCGTACTGCTGCCATGCCGAAGCCCGATGGGCTTCGCAGGGGGCCGTGGGACAGGTTTTCCTCGCGGTAGCGGCGGCAGTCGCGGTGCCAGGTGTAGATGCCGGCCATCCAGTTCTCGAGGTCGCGTACGTAGTCGTCGAGGATGTGCCGGGTTGACTGGGGGAGGTCGAAGTCGTCGTAGAGGACCGGTAGTTCGTGGGTGATGATGTGCTGGAACTGGTTCAGCCGTGACTTCATCAGGTCGTCGATGATGCCGAGCGCCGTCGGGTAGTCGCAGCCGAAGAAGTTCTGGACGACGAGGACGCCGTTGTGGATCTCGCCCTCGTACTCGATCTCCTTCTGGTACGAGAAGACGTCGTTCATCAGGGCCGAGTAGTCGACCGCGGCGTTCTCCAGGTTCTGCATCGGGCCGCTCCGGTAGATCTCCGGTGGGACCTGCGGGCCGTTGCCCAGGCGGCACAGGCTCAGGGTGAGCGGGGCGCCGAAGGTGAGGCGGCGCATCTCGATGTAGTCGACGGGGTCGGGGATACGGTTCTGCGCCTGGTTGTCCAGCTCCCAGAGCCAGCTGGCCGTCATGGCCTCGACGGCGGTGCGCAGCGTGCGGCGCGCCTCGTCGTCCATCGGGCCCGCGGTGCGCACCCACAGGTCCGCGAGGCCGCGCTCCATCGCGCTCGTCGGCGCCGGCATGTCGGCGAAGTCCAGCGGCATGAAGAGCGAGAGCCGGTCGTTGCAGAGCTTCGCGCCCGCCAGGTCACGGGGCCTGCCGAAGACCACGGGGAAGTAGTCGTCCCCGTACGTCCCCCAGGTCAGCCACTGCGAGCCCAGGTCGAGGGCTTCGAGGTCGGCGTCCGGGTGGAGGCCGGCCGCGCAGAGCGGGAAGTCGTAGCCGTACAGCTTGTGCGCGTCCCAGATGTCCGAGCTCGGGACCCCGGGCTGGGGCCGGAGCATGCCCATCCGGCTCGCCCATTGCACGGTGCGGGGCCGCGACGCCTCCAGGTGCGGCGAGAGGCGGGTCTTGAACGGCAGGTCGAAGTCGGGGAGCCGGGACGGGCCCACCCGTTGGAAGGGGACGTGCGTGTAACCGCGCAGCCGCTCCGCGCCCGTGGCGGCGATCAGCGCCTTGATCCCGGCGGCGGACGTGCCGGGCCCTGTGGGGCCGTCGAGAGGCGAAGGCGTGGTGCCGCCCTTGTTCATGTAGCGGCTTGACACCATGTGCCACTCCTGCCCGCCCGACTGCCAGTCCTGCAGCCCCTTGGTGTACGCGAGGACATCGGCGCACTCCTTCGGGGGCAGCCCCGTCCGCGCGAAGAGCGGGCCGAGTTCGGTCAGCACCGTGTTCTCGAACTGCTGCATCCGCGAGGTCAGCAGGTCGTTCACGGCATCGGCCGCCTCCTGCGTGGAGCAGTCCAGGAACCTCTCGAGGACCAGTACGCCGTTGGAGAGCTCCCCCTCATCCTCGATCTCCCGCTGGTACGAGAACAGGTCGTTGCGCAGATGGACGGCGTCGGAGAACGTCTCCTTGAGGACGCGCAGCGGCCTGGACCCGGCGACGGCCGGCGGGACCTCCGCGCCCGTCGCGTACTCGATCAGCCCCGCCGACCAGGGCGCGCCGCCCACCTTGCGGCGCATCTCGATGTACTCGACGGGGTTGGCGATCCGGCCCTCGTTGATGTTCGAAAGCTCCCACAGGGATTCGTTGAGCAGATTCTCCGTGCTCTCCGCGAACCGCGCCCGCCAGTCACGCGACATGAACGGCACGGTCCGCGCCCAGAGGTCCGCGAGTCCCGCTTCGACCGGATTGGTCGGCTCCGGCACGGGCGTGGACAGGTCCATCGGCATGAAGGCGGGCAACCGGTCCAGATAGGCTCTGCCGCCCTCGCGGTCATGGGTCCGCTTGAACAGTTCGAGGAAATGGTCGTCGAAGAAGAACACCCACACGTACCAGTCCGTGACCAGGGACAACGCGGGCCCGTCGCAGTCGGGGTGGGTGTACGCACACAGCAGCGCGTAGTCATGGGCGTCCAGGTCACGCTGCTCCCAGACGCCCGACCCCTCCAGCATCCCCATGTCACGTGCCCACTTCCCGGAGTGCTCCCTCGCCTCTTCCACATGGGGGTTGAGTCGGGCGGGATGCACCATGTAGAAGCTGGGCAGTTCGAAGGGCTGCGACGACATACGGCGTTCTCCTCGCGACGGCGGTGACGGCGGTGGCGGCGGTGATGGCGAAGGCGACGGTGGCGGCTTACGGGCAGCGGAGCACTACCCGAGCGGGGGTGACCGATGCGGTGGCCGCCGGAGCGTCACACCATTGCGTGACCGATGCGGTTCAAACTTCGCCTTGCGCTCGGCAGCCGGCAGGGGCTCGGCCGCCGGTGAAGATGAAGCAGCGACACCGCCCCGTCAAGGCCCGTGACGCCACCGGAATTTGACCTCCGACGCCCCCTTGTATACGGCATCTTTCTCGATCTAGCCTGCTGGCGCTCAAGCGCTTCAGCTCGGCGGCCGCCGACCGTCGGCAACCCTTCCCACCCTGCTGACAACGTTGCCAACCCGACGCGCCCGCACGACGAGGAGAACTGCCCATGATCCAGCCGTGGTTCACGGATTCCAAGCTCGGGATCTTTCTCCACTGGGGCATCTACAGCGTGGACGGCGTGGCCGAGTCCTGGTCCTTCTTCGACGGACGCGTCCCGTACGACCGGTACATGGCGCAGCTCGACGGCTTCACCGCGTCCGCCTACGACCCCGATGCATGGGCGGATCTCTTCGTCCGCGCGGGGGCCCGCTACGTCGTGCTCACCGCCAAGCACCACGACGGAGTCGCCCTCTGGGACACGGCGGCGAACGACCTCTCCGTCGTCAAGCGCACCCCCGCCGGCCGCGACCTCATCACTCCGTACGTCGCCGCCCTGCGCGCCAGAGGCATCAAGGTCGGCCTCTACTACTCGCACCTGGACTGGTCGCACCCCGACTACGCCACCGTGCGCCCCGACGGCCAGGACCCCGCCGAACGCGGCAACCGCTTCTCGATGCCCGCCCCCGGCGAGGAGTCCGAGGAGCGGTGGGCGGACTTCCTCGCCTTCCACCGCGTACAGGTGCGGGAACTCCTCGAGCGCTTCGCACCGGACCTCCTGTGGTTCGACGGCGAGTGGGAGCGCAGCCCCGAGCAGTGGCGGATGGCGGAACTCGCGGAGGAGATCCGGGCGCTCTCCCCGCACACCGTCGTCAACGGCCGCCTCACCGGGCACGGCGACTACGCCACCCCCGAGCAAGGCGTGCCGATCGAACCGCCGCGCCAGCCCTGGGAGTTGTGCCTCACGGTCAACGACTCCTGGGGGTACCAGCCGCAGGACACGAACCACAAGTCACCCCGTCAACTGGTCCGCATCTTCGTCGAGACCGTCGGAGGCGGCGGCAATCTGCTCCTCGACGTCGGCCCGAAGGAGGACGGCACGCTGCTCCCCGAACAGACCGAGCGCCTCGAAGCGCTGGGGGAGTGGACGGGCCGGCACGCCGAAGCGGTCTACGGGACGGTACGCGGCCTTCCGCACGGCCATTTCTACGGCCCTTCGACGCTCTCCGCCGACCGCCGCACCCTGTACCTGTTCCTCTTCGACCGGCCCAACGAGTACGTCGTGCTGCGGGGCGTGCGCAACGGCGTGACGTCAGCCCGCGTGCTCGGCACGGACACCGCCCTCCGGCACGAACGCGTGGGCGGACTCGGCGACGTACCGGGCTGGGAGTACGTCCACCTCACCGACGACCACCTCGATCCGCTGTGCACGGTCATCGCACTCGAACTCGACGGCGCACTCGACGGCGATCTCGACCTGTACCGCGCGCACACGCGCGACTGAGCGCTCCGCTGGACACGCGGTCCCACCCCCATCCCGAAGTTCGGAGGCCCCATGCCCCGCACCACACGCGTCCTCAGAACCCGGACAGCGCTTCTCGCGCTCGCCGTCCTGGCGGTCCCCCTGGCCCCATCGGCAGCCGCCGCGCCGCCGTCGCCGTCGCCGCAGGAGGGTGCCGTGACCCGCAAGCTCCCCGTCGTCTCCCCGACCCCGCAGCACATGGCGCGTGCGGGCGGCGACGTGCCGCTCGCCCGGCGCGCCGAACTCGTCGTCGGCGACGGCACGGACGAGGTGGCCCGCAAGCGCGTCACCGAGACGCTGCGCGCCCACGGGGTGCGTGACATCGACGTACGCGCGAAGGCGTCGGGCCGCGCCCCGCTGACCGTCCTGCTCGGCCCCGCGACCCGGCCGGACATCGCGAAGGCGCTCGGCGGGACGAAGGTGCCGGAGCAGGCGGAGGGTTACGCGCTGCGGGCGCGGCATCGCACCGTCGCGCTCGGCGGCAAGGACGCCACCGGGCAGTTCTATGCGGCGCAGACCCTCGGCCAGCTCATCACCAGGGGGCGCATAGCCGGGGCCGAGGTCTCCGACTTCCCCTCCATGCCGCTGCGTGGCAGCATCGAGGGCTTCTACGGCCCGCCCTGGACCGAGGCCGAACGCCTCGACCAGATGGACTTCCTCGGCGACACCAAGGCCAACACGTATGTGTACGCGCCGAAGGACGACCCCTACCACCGGGACAAGTGGCGTGAGCCGTACCCGGCGGACAAGCTCACCGAACTCGGCAAGCTGATCGACCGCGCCACGGCCAACCACGTCCGCTTCACGTTCGCTGTCTCGCCGGGCGGTTCCATCTGCTACTCGGACCCGGCGGACGTCAAGGCACTGACGGCCAAGCTCCAGGCGATGTACGACCTCGGGGTACGGTCCTTCTCGGTGCCGCTCGACGACATCAGCTACACCAAGTGGAACTGCGACGCCGACAAGGCCGCGTTCGGCGAGCCGGGACGCGGGCCCGCGGCGAAGGCCCAAGTGGGGCTCCTCAACACCATCCAGCGGGACTTCATCGCGCAGCACGAGGACGCCAACCCGCTGCAGATGGTGCCCACGGAGTACGGGGACCTCACGGACACCGCGTACAAGCAGACGATGCGGGCCGAGCTCGACGGTGCCGTCGAGGTGATGTGGACGGGTACGGACGTGGTCCCGCCGGAGATCACCAACTCCCAGGCGGAGAAGGCCGCCGAGCTCTTCGGGCGCAAGGTGTTCGTCTGGGACAACTACCCGGTGAACGACTTCGCGCGCACGAAGGGGCGGCTGCTGCTCGCGCCCTACGACAAGCGCGAGTCCGGTCTGTCCGGCCACCTCAGCGGCATCGTGTCCAACCCGATGAACCAGGAGGGGGCGAGCAAGCTCGCCGTCTTCACCATGAACGACTTCTCGTGGAACGACCACGGGTACGAGCGGGCGCGCTCGGGGCGGCAGGCGGCGCTGTATCTCGCCGGGGGTGATGAGCGGGTCGCCGACGCGGTGCAGACGTTCGTGGACCTCAACCACGCGGCGCCCACCTTCGGCGAGACGAACTGGCAGCCGCAGTCCCCGGTTCTCGGACCCAAGCTGGACGCGTTCTGGAAGCGGTACGAGAGTGACCCCGCCGGGGCGGTACGGGCGCTGCTGCCCACCGTCCGGGAGATCGGGAAGGTCCCCGCGGTGCTGCGCTCCGGGGTGCCGGACGAGCTCTTCCTCCATGACGCGAAGCAGTGGCTGGACGCGACGGAGCTGTGGGGTTCCGCGCTGGAGCATGGCCTTGCGGCGCTTTCGTTCGCCCAGGAGGGGGATGACGCGGGGGCCGCGCGGGAACGGGCCTCGATGGAGTCCCTCGTGAAGCGGGCCCGCGCGATCACGGTCGATCCGGCCGAGCATCATCAAGTGGGACCGGTGAAGATCGCCGATCCTTACCTGGACGAGTTCGTCGCCGGGGTGCAGGAGCGGGCCTGAGGTCCCGAGGCTGCGCGTTCCATTTCTCTCCCGCCCGCCCACCCGTTCACCCCCAGCGGAGGGGGAGCGGGTGGGCGGGCCCGCTTGCAGGCTGCGGGCTCTTGTTGCGGGATTGCGGTGACTGAGACATCAGTCAGCATCGCAATTGCGCAATCACCTGGAGGAACCGCCCCCGAAGATTGCGATCACCGCAACACCCAGGTAGCGTGACCGCCCATGCAGCAAGACCCCGAGGTCGCGGACAGAGTCCGCAAGGTCATCGCCGACGCCGGAGCGACCCAGCGCGAATTCGCCCGCCGCATCGTGATGGACCCCTCCAAGCTCTCCCGTTCCCTCGGCGGCACCCGCCGCTTCACCGCCGCCGAGCTCGCCCGCATCGCCGACACCGGCGGCGTGGACGCGGGCTGGCTCCTGGGCACCCAGCTTCCGGGCACCCAGCCTTACGGCGCCCAGCACCCGGGTGGCCCGAACGCCGCGACCTCGGCCCGCCGGGAACGCACCGCCGCGGCCCCGGAGGGTGGGCGCCCCCTCCAGATCGTCCGCGAGACCGTACGGCTCGTCGCTGAGCGCGGGTTCCATGCCGTACGCGTGGCGGACATCGCCGAAGCCTGCGCCACCAGTACCGCCGCCATCCACTACCACTTCCCCGGCCGCGACGACCTCCTGGAGGCCGCCGTCCGCTGGTGCATGGACGAGGACACCGCCCGCCGGGCGGCCCGCGTCGCCGACGCGGCCGACGCCGCCGACGAGCTGCGCCAGCTGATCGAGCTGCAGACGCCCCGCACCCCGCAACAGCGCTGGCAGTGGAGCGTCTGGCTCGACCTGTGGGCGGAGGCCGCCCGGTCGACCGCCGTGGGACGGCTGCACGCCGACTACTACCGGCAGTGGCGTGCGACGGTCGCCGACGTCATCCGGCGCGGCGTCGACGAGGGCGTGTTCCGCCTCGTCGATCCGCAGTCCGCCGCGCTCCGGCTCACCGCGCTGATCGACGGCCTCGCCACCCAGGTGCTCGCCTCGACCCCGGGGGACGACGGCACGACCCCCGACGACATGCACGAGGCGCTGCTCGTGTACGTGGACGCGACACTCGCGGCGCCGAGACCCGCGTAAGCACCGACAGAGCTACGGCAGCACCCCCGCAACACCAACACCAACCCCAACACCCCACCCCCGAGGGAGAGTTCGCCATGCCCGTGAACCAGGACGTCATCATCACCGCCGCGCTCACCGGCGCGGGCGACACCGTACGCAAGAGTCCCCACGTCCCCGTCACCCCCGAGCAGATAGCCGCCTCCGCCGTGGAGGCCGCCGAGGCCGGCGCCGCCGTCGTGCACATCCACGTACGCGACCCCGAGACCGGCGATCCCTCGCGTGACCCCCGTCTGTACCGCGAGGTCGTCGAGCGCATCAAGGAGACCGGCACCGACGTCGTCATCAACCTCACCGCGGGCATGGGCGGCGACCTGGTCATCGATCCGGTCGAGCCGCTGAAGGAGCTCGGCGAGCTGCCGGGCACCGACCTCGTCGGCGGCCTCGACCGCCTCCCGCACGTCGAGGACCTGCTCCCCGACATCTGCACCCTCGACTGCGGCTCCCTCAACTTCGGCGACAACCTCTACATCTCCACCCCCGACATGCTCCGCCAGGGCGCCAAGCGCATCCAGGAGCTGGGCGTGCGGCCGGAGTTGGAGATCTTCGAC
Organism: Streptomyces sp. NPDC051214; assembly: GCF_040682375.1. Lineage (NCBI taxonomy): Bacteria > Bacillati > Actinomycetota > Actinomycetes > Kitasatosporales > Streptomycetaceae > Streptomyces > Streptomyces sp. NPDC051214. The sequence continues at coordinate 818,207 of NZ_JBFBAT010000001.1, read as the reverse complement.
ACCGGACAGCTCTGGTTCGCCAAGCAGCTGCTCGCCGAGGGGCTGCTCGACAACCCCACCGTCTTCCAGCTCTGCATGGGCATCCCGTGGGGCGCCCCGGCAGACCCGGGTGTGCTCCAGTCGATGGTCAACATGCTTCCCGAAGGCGCCCAGTGGGCCAGCTTCGCGCTCGGCCGCATGCAGATGCCGTGGGTCGCCCAGTCGATCCTGCTCGGCGGTCAGGTCCGCGTGGGCCTCGAGGACAACCTCTACCTCGGCAAGGGCAACAAGGTCAGCAACGCCCAACTCGTCGAGCGGGCCGTGCAGATCACCGAGAACCTCGGCTCCCGTGTAGCCACGCCGGACGAAGCGCGCCAGAAGCTCGGCCTCAAGCGGTAGCGCTTCGCTGGATTGCGCGGCTATCCGGCCGCGGGCCGGCTGTGGCCGGTCGCGCAGTTCCCCGCGCCCCTTCGGGGCGCGACCTCGCCGCACCCCCCCCACGACGAGTAGGACCCCTCCATGAACGACATCAACACACCCCCCGCCCCCTGCGCCCCCGAAGACGTACGTCGCATCGCCTGCGTCGGCGCCGGAGTGATCGGTGGCGGCTGGGTCGCCCACTACCTGGCCCGTGGCTACGACGTCACCGCCTGGGACCCGGCCCCCGACGCCGAGCAGAAGCTCCGCCGCCTGGTCGACGCCGCCTGGCCCGCGCTGACCCAACTCGGCCTCGCCGAAGGCGCGTCGCCGGACCGCCTCACCGTCACCGCCACCCTCCAAGAGGCCGTGGCCGACGCCCAGTTCGTGCAGGAGAGCGCCCCCGAGAAGCTGGAGCTGAAGCGCGATCTGCTGGCTCAGCTGGACGCGGCCGCGCCCGCCGGCGTCGTCATCGCCTCCTCCACCTCCGGCTACCCGATGACCGACATGCAGACCACGGCCGCCGACCCGGGCCGCCTCGTCGTCGGACATCCCTTCAACCCGCCCTACCTCATCCCGCTCGTGGAGGTCGTCGGCGGCGACAAGACGGCCGCACACGCGGTCACTTGGACCTCCCGCTTCTACGAGGTCGCGGGCAAGTCCGTGATCACCATGGCGAGCGAGGTGCCCGGTTTCATAGCCAACCGCCTCCAGGAAGCGCTGTGGCGCGAGGCCCTGCACATGGTCGCCAACGGCGAGGCCACGGTGAAGGAGATCGACGACTCGATCACCGAAGGCCCCGGCCTGCGCTGGGCGTTCATGGGCCCCATGCTCACCTTCGCGCTCGCGGGCGGCGAGGGCGGCATGGCCCACATGCTCGATCACTTCGGCCCGTCCCTGAAGTCGCCGTGGACGCGCTTGGAAGCACCCGAGCTCGACAAGAAGCTGTACGACGCCGTGGTGGCCGGCTGCGACGACGCGGCGGAGGGCAGGACCATCGCCGACCTGGTCGCCGAGCGTGACCAGGGAGTCATCGACGTACTGCGGGCGACGGGACGCCTGCCGCAGCAGCGCCGCGCGAAGGAGGAGGCCAAGTGAGCGAGTCCACGACCGTCGAGCCGCTGCCTCTGCTCCACCGGACCGTGCGGCCCGAGTGGATCGACTACAACGGCCACATGAGCGAGGCGTTCTACGTCCTCGTCTTCGGCTACGCCACCGACGCCATGATGATCGAGACCGGCCTGCACGAGGGCTACCGCGCGTCCACGGGCTGCTCCCTCTACACGGTCGAGGCGCACATCCGCTACCTCGACGACGTGGCGGAGGGCGCCCACCTCGCCGTCCGCACCCGCATCCTGGGCGCGGACGCCAAGAAGGCCCGCTTCACCCACGAGCTGTACGTGGTTCAGGAGCCCGAAGCGGCCATCGCCCCGGACGCGACCCCAGTGGCGACCACAGAGCTTCTGGCCCTCCACGTGGACCAGAACGCAGGCAGGTCGGCCCCCTTCCCGGAGCCGATCCACACCCACCTGCTGTCCCTCACGGAACCGGCCCCGGAGTGGGCGGGCCGCTCGATCACCGAGGTCCCCCGCACGTCCTGACGACTCGCCTCTCAGGTGTCGCAGCCGACGCCGTCACCGTCGCGGTCGAGGTGCGGCCCGTAGCCGGGCTCACCTCGATGCACGGGCGCGGCGCCCGCGGCACGGGCCTCGCTGCAGTTCCCGTAGGCGACGCTGCCGCCCCCACCGGAGCCGCTGCCACCCGAGCCCGGGTCGGCCGCCTCCGGCTGGGCGGTGACGGTGGCCTTCACCGTCTTCGTGGCCTTGACGGTCTTGGTGACCGTGGGAGCGGGCTCCGGCTTCGCCGTCTCGGTGGCCGTCGCGGTGGCTGTGGCGGTGACGGTCGAAGTCGGGCCCGCTTCCTTCGCGGCGGCCTTCGTCGAGGTGCTGCCGTCGTCACCGAGGCCGGTCCCGAGGCCGATGAAGAAGGTGAGGGCGAGGGCGGGGAGCACGAAGCGCTTGCGCGCCCATTTGGGCGCGGGTCTCGGCGCCGGCGGTGGTGCGGGATATGGGTTGGCCATGGGTGCCCCCTTGCTGCGGTGAAGGGGCATGACGCTAGTCCTGCTGCGCCAGTTGTGAAGGTATTTTGTTCAACTGGTGATGGAGTCGTAATCAGGTCTGCTGCGGCTAGCGTTCCAGTTCCTTGTGGGCCGATTCCGGGAGCTTGAGGTACACAGCCGATGAGGCGAGGCAGAGCACGGCCACGTACCAGGGAAACAGGCCCGGGTTGCCGATTTCCTTGAACAAGGTGCCGATGTACGGGGCCGTGCCGCCGAACAGGGCGACGGTGAGGGAGTACGGGAAGCCGATTCCCGCCGCGCGGACATGAGCGGGGAACACCTCCGCGTTCACGGCCGCCGAGATGGACGTGAAGCCGGTGAGCAGCACCATGCCCGCGCACTGCACCATCAGGAGCGAGCCGAACGAGCCGTTCAGGGAGCGCAGCAGCGGCACGCTCAGGACGGCGAAGCCGATTCCGAAGAAGAGCAGGAGCGGCCTGCGGCCGAAGCGGTCGGAGAGCAGTCCGCCGACCGGCTGGAGCAGGGCGAAGAACGCCAGCGAGAGCGTGCCGGACAGCAGCGCCTGGCTCTTGCTGATGTCGGTGTTCAGCTCGGCATAGGTCGGCAGATACGACGTCCACGTGTAGTACGCGATCGTGCCCCCGGCCGTGATCCCGCAGATCAGCAGCGACTGGCGCGGATACTTCCGCAGCGCGTCGAACAGGCCGGGCCGCTCGGACGCGCCCTGGGGCGCCTGATGGGTTTCCTGCGCGCCCTGCCTGATCCAGAAGCCGACCAGGCTGAGCACCGCCCCGACGACGAACGGCAGCCGCCAGCCCCAGCCGTCCATCTGCCCGTCCGAGAGCGTGGCGACGAGCAGAGCCGCGACACCGGACGCGGCGAGCTGGCCCACGCTCGTCGACACGTACTGGAAGCTGGAGAAGAGCCCGCGCCGGCCGGGCCCCGCGGACTCCACGAGAAAGGTCGTCGACGCCGCGAACTCGCCGCCCACGGAGAGGCCTTGGAGCAGCCGGGCCAGGACCAGGACGACCGGCGCGAGCACCCCGACGGACGCGTACGTCGGCGTCAGGCCGACCAGCAGGCTGCTGCCGCCCATCAGCAGGATCGTGACGGTCAGCGCCGCCCGCCTGCCCCGCCGGTCGGCGACCGCGCCCATGAGCAGACCGCCGACCGGCCGCATGAAGAAGCCGACGGCGAAGACGGCGAACGTGGAGAGCAGCGGTACGAGGGAGTTGCCCGAGCCCTTGGGAAAGACCTGGTCGGCGATGTACGTGGCCAGGAACGTGTAGGCGTACCAGTCGTACCACTCCACGGCGTTGCCCACCGACGCGGCGAGCAGTTGCCGTATCGGGCGGCGGGGCTGAGCGGGGGGCGTTTCGGACACGGGTGCGTGCCGGTGTTGCTGTGTCATGATCGCGACCATCCCCCGCCCGGCCCCTCCGCACACGTCCGGCATGTCGAGGGTGTGTGCGGGTCAGCCAGTGGTGGTGAGCCGGTTCCGGTCAGCCGGTCGTCGGCTTGTACGCGTACACCGACGTCGTCACCAGGCACGGCACCGGCGGCACGACCTGGACGCGCAGCGTGCGTCGCGCGGAGTCGTAGTCGACGCCCTCCGTCTCGAACGTGCCCCGGCACAGGCTCCGTTGCGGGACGGCGAACAGGCTCGTGACCTTGCCCGTCACGGGCTTGCCGTCGAGCGCCCGCTCCAGGTCCACCTGCAGGACGGGCCGGTCCTCGGGCCACAGCTCCTTCGACGCGTCGTTGGACGCGCACACGAGGCGGGTGTCGGAGACGAAGTCGCAGCCCTGGATGTCCCGCACCGGCTTGTCGAGCGAGATCTGACCGGCCTGGGGGAGCGCACCGCCGGTCGGCGGGGTCGAGGAGTTGAGGAGCGGGGCGGGAAAGACCTGGAGCCGGTTCTGGTCACCCCACTCGCCCGACACCAGCCACTGGTTGCCCGGCGCGACGGCCGCGAACGAGTTGTTCAGCTTCTCGCCCGCGTCCAGCTGGTGCTCGTAGAGGTAGCGCTTCCCACCGGGCGTCGTGACGGCGAACATCTTCGACTTCGCGCCGTCACCGCCCTGGTAGGCGTCGACGGTGTGGCCGTCGGCTATGTCCGGGTCGCCGACGTGGCTCCAGCCCTTGGCCCGCAGGTCGAGCGGGATCGAGGCGAGGCCACGGTAGAGGAGACTGCCGTCGGCGCGGCTGGCCAGGCCCTGGCTGCCGGTGAGGGAGTTGACGGACGAGGCGCCGGTCTCCTGCCAGCCGCCGGGGGATCTGGGGGCCGTGTCCGCCGCTGCCGCGGAGCCGGTCGACACTGCAAGGGCGAGGGCGCCGAGCAGGGCCGCGGATGCCTTCGCGGACGTCTTGAGGGGTGTCATCGGTGCGCTACCTCCGTGGGGGGTCGATCGCTGCCGGGCAATCGTACGTAACGTGACCTCTGTCGACGGGTGAGTTCTGACAGGTCGACAGATGTGCGTGTGCCGGCAGGCAGGTGCTCCGACAGAGGTCGGTCGAGACGTGAAGGTGGTTGTGACGTGAAGCTGGTCATTCTCGGTGGCGGCGGATTCCGCGTGCCGCTCGTGTACGGCGCGCTGCTCGGCGACCACGCCGAGGGCCGGGTCACGGAGGTCGTCCTTCACGACCTGGACGCGGGACGGCTCGGCGCGGTCGCCCGTGTGCTGGCCGAGCAGGCCGCCGGGGTGCCGGACGCCCCCGCCGTGACGGCCACCACCGACCTCGACGAGGCCCTGCGGGGCGCGGACTTCGTCTTCTCGGCGATCCGGGTGGGGGGCCTGGAGGGACGAGCGGCCGATGAGCGGGTGGCACTCGCGGAGGGCGTCCTGGGCCAGGAGACGGTCGGCGCGGGCGGCATCGCGTACGGCCTGCGGACCGTGCCCGTCGCCGTGGACATCGCGCGCCGCGTACGGCAGCTCGCCCCCGATGCCTGGGTCATCAACTTCACCAACCCGGCGGGCCTGGTCACCGAGGCGATGTCCCGGCACATCGGCGACCGCGTCATCGGCATCTGCGACTCGCCGGTGGGCCTGGGGCGCCGCGTGGCACGCATGCTGGGCGGCGACCCCGACGAGGCGTTCATCGACTACGTCGGACTCAACCACCTGGGCTGGCTGCGCGGACTGCGGATCGCGGGCCGCGACGAGCTGCCGCGACTGCTCGGCGACGCGCGGATGCTGGGCTCGTTCGAGGAAGGGCGGCTGTTCGGCGCGGAGTGGCTCCAGTCGCTGGGTGCCATCCCGAACGAGTACTTGCACTACTACTACTTCAACCGCGAGGCGGTCCGCGCCTACCAGGAGGCGGAGCAGACGAGGGGCGCCTTCCTGCGCGACCAGCAGGCGCGCTTCTACGAGCAGCTGGGCCGTGACGAAGAGGTGTCCTCGGCGCTGAAGGCCTGGGACGCCACGCGTGCGGAGCGGGAGGCCACGTACATGGCCGAGAACCGGGAGGCCGCGGGCGTCGGCGAGCGAGCGGCCGAGGACCTCGAATCCGGTGGCTACGAAAAGGTCGCCCTCGCCCTGATGCGGGCGATCGCGCGGGACGAACGGGCGACGCTGATCCTCAACGTCCGCAACCGCACGACCCTTTCGGCGCTGGACGCCGACGCGGTGATCGAGGTCCCGTGCTCCGTCGACGCCAACGGCGCGCACCCCATGGCAGTGGACCCGCTGCCGGGACATGCGACGGGGCTCGTGTGCGCGGTGAAGGCCGTGGAGCGGGAGATCCTCGCGGCGGCGGAAAGCGGCTCACGCACCACGGCGGTCAAGGCGTTCGCACTGCACCCCCTGGTGGACTCCGTGACGGTGGCGCGCCGGCTGGTGGAGGGCTACAAGGCGGTGCACCCGGGGCTCGCGTACCTGGGGTGAGTCGGAGTGACGTGCGGTGGGTGACGTGACACGGGAGACGTGAGATGTGAGACGGGCGAGGTCATATCAGACAGAACTCATTGCCCTCCGGGTCGGCCATTTCCATGTGGTCGGGATTTCCCTGCAACTCGTGCTGCCGGATCACCGTCGCTCCGGCCGCGGTCAGCCTCTCGGCCGCGGCGACGACCCGGGGCCAGCGGACGTCCCAGGGCGTCTCACGGCCGCCGCCCACCCGCACGTCCAGGTGCAGCCGGTTCTTGACCACTTTCGGCTCCGGGACCTTGAGGAAGGAGAGGGCGGGCCCATGGCCGTCAGGGTCCAACAGATAGGCGCCGTCGTCCCATTCCTCCTCGGGGACCTCGTAGTGCGCCAGCCAGGCTTCCCAGCTGTCGAAGCCGGCCGGGGGTGGCTTCTCCGCGTAACCGAGCGCCAGCGCCCAGAACTTGGCCAGCTCGCGGGGTCGCGCGCAGTCGATGGTGACGGTCCACTGGATGGCCATGAGCGCTCTCCCTCTCCTGCGTACGCGTCCGCGTACCCCTGCGCGGTGGTGCCGGATCGTGATGAATCGAGCGTCCCACGAGGGTCTGACAACGAGGCTGAGATGATCACTGGATGAGCCCCGTCATCTCCATCGGATCCGCCGCCGCCCGCCCCTGCACGCTGGTCGTGTGCCGAGGCTGCTGCTGCGGCAACTCGCGCAAGCATCCCGGAACGGACCACGACTGGCAGCTGGCACGGATGCGGGCCGCCGCCGCGGAGTCGGCGGGGCGGTTCGCGGTGCGGACGAGCGAGTGCCTCGGCCCCTGCGGGCAGGCGAACATCGTCGTCGTACAGCCCTCGCGCGAGGGGCGCAGGCGCGGTGGCCGGGCCGTCTGGATCGGCTTCGCCATGGACGACGACTCGATCGACGAGATAATCGCGTGGGCGCAGGCGGGCGGGCCGGGGGTCGCGGCACCGTCGGCGGCGCTGACCCTGCAGGTGGTGGACCCCCGGCAGACCTGAGCGGCGCAGGGCGGGAAGGGGCGGCGAGGGCCAGGGGGTCAGGCCGCCGCCGTCGTCCCTTCGAGGACCTTGTCGATGAAGCCGTGCAGGTTCGCCACGGTGCGGGCGTTCTGCTCCTCCAGGCCGAGGGTCTCCTCGAAGCGGCGGGCGAGGGGCGTGGTCTTCTTCCCGCGTACGTAGAGGGAGCAGGCGAGGTCGGCGCAGATGTAGATGCCGACCGAGTTGCCCTGGCGGCCCGCGGGGCCGGCGAGAGGTGCCACGAGCAGCGTGATGCCGGAACCGGACTGCGGGGTCACGCAGACGGAGCAGATGCTGCTCTTGAAAAGGCTCTTGCGCGCGCCGGTCGAGGCGCGCAGCGCGATGCCCACGTACTCACCGTCCCGCTCGGTCACGATGTAGCCCCGGTCCGGGGCCTTGGGGTCCCGCCACCCGAGGAAGTCCAGGTCGGACCAGGGGGTCTCCTGGAAGCCCGCGGGGAGCGTGAGTCTGCGGGCTTCGCCCTTGGAGCAGTTGACGAAGGCCGCGCGAATCTCTTTCTCGCCGATAGGTTCCATGATTCGAAACGTACCAACGAGAGCGCCTCCCCGTCGCTTCCTTTTCGCCCGCCCGATTTCTTCCCCCTGCCCCCTCCGACCAGGCTTTCCCCGGGCACCCGCGGTCGGAACGGAGACGTGAGGCGACGCGGCGGTCAGCCGCGACGCGGTGGTCAGCCGCGACGCGGTGGTCAGCCCGCTCCCACCTCAATCACGACCTTCCCTCGCGCATGTCCGCCCTCCACCGCCCGAAGCGCCTCGTCGGCCCGGTCCAGGGGGTACGTCGCCGTCACCTGGGGGCGCAGCACCCCCTCGACGGCGAGCCGCGCCACCGCGTCCAGGACCTCGCTGGTTCGCGCCCGTGCCACCGCCGCCCCGCCCAGTTCCCCGACTGTCTCCTTGGCCGCGGCCGTGATCAGTTTCCCCTCGCGGCCGGCGAGCGGCAGCAGGGCCGCCACCGCCACGAGATCGTCGCCGCCCACCAGGTCGAAGACCGCGTCGACCTGCCCGCCCGGCGCAGCCGCCCGCACGCGGTCCGCCAGGTCGGGACCCGGCGGCACATGCACCGCACCCAAGGACTCGACGAAGTCCTTCTTGCCCGCGCTCGCCGTGCCCACGACCTGAATGCCGCGGTGCCTGGCCAACTGCGCCGCGGCCACGCCCACCCCGCCGCCGACCCCGGTGATCAGCAAGGTGGCCCCAGCGGGCAGGTTCAGCTGCTGGAGGCCGTCGTACGCCGTCGCCACCGCGACCGGCAGCGCGGCGGCTTCCGCGAAGGTCAGGCCCGCGGGCTTGTGCGCGGCGAGCGAGGCGGGCAGGAGGGTGTGCTCGGCGTAGCCGCCGGTGTCCGGGTTGCCGAACACCGCATCACCGACCGCGAAGCCTTCGACGCCCGAACCGACCGCTTCGACCACGCCCGCGACCTCGCTCCCCAGCACCTCGGGGAACTCGGCGGGCGGCGCCCCAGGCCTCCGCTTGCCCGCGCGCAGCTTCCAGTCGACCGGGTTGACCCCCGCCGCCCGCACGGCGACCAGGAGTTGCCCCGGACCGGGCTCCGGCCGGGCCTGATCGACAAAGGCCTCCACGTCAGGGCCGCCGAACCGCGTGAATACGTACGCCTTGGACATGTGCTCCCTCGCTTCGAGCCGTGAACCCTGAGCCCCGTCCCTCACCTCCAAGGACGGAACACCTAGGACGACCACCACGATCGCCCCGCTATTCCCCGTACGCCACAGCGCGCCACAGCGTTCACGAGGCCGCAATGCGGGGCCGGCCCACGGCCTATGTCAGCCTCCGCCTCAGAAAACTGAACGACCTCCAAAGTTTTGCCGACGCGAGCATTGACCTTAAGCGTTCAACCAATCAAGACTCAGGCCCCACAACACCGCACTGGCGCGGGTGACGCATTCAGCTCTTGGCGTCGCCGACCCAGTTCGGCCTGCCCAGAGCCGCGTTCGGAGGCCATTTCGCCATGCCTGCCACCACACGTCGTGAACTCATGAAGCAACTCGGCGGCACCGCAGCCGCCTTCGCCTTCGTGGCCGCCGCCGGCCCGCTCGCCGCCGCGACGCCCGCGGTAGCCGTAGCCGCAGCCGCCGGAGGAACGCAAGCTCCCGCCTCCCCGGGCGCGGCCGCCGCCACGCGCCGCGTCCGGGGGCTCATCGCCCGCCTCACCCTCGACGAGAAGATCAGCCTCGTCCACGGCGCGACCGACCCGCGCAGACTGGGGCAGGCCGGTTACCTGCCGGGCGTCAAGCGTCTCGGCATCCCGGAGCTGCGCCTGAGCGACGGCCCCGCGGGCGTGAACGTCACGCAGTCCGCGACCGGCCTCCCGCCGGTCGCCACGCTCGGCTCCTCCTTCAACCTCGAACTCGCCCGCCGGTACGGCGAGGTCATGGGCCGCGAGGGCCGCACCCTCGGCATGGACGTCCTGCTCGCCCCGCAGATCGAGCTCTCCCGTACGCCCTACTTCAGCCGCAACAAGGACCAGTCCGGCGAGGACCCCTACCTCAACGGCCTGATCGGCGCCGCCCAGGTCGAGGGCGTCCAGGCGCAGGGCATGCTCGCCCAGGCCAAGCACTTCCTCGCCAACAACCAGCGCCTGCACGAGTTCGACCGCGAGAAGCCGGAGAACTCCTATGACTTCGTCGTCGACGACCGCACCCTGCACGAGCTCTACCTGCCCGCCTTCGAGGCCGTCGTGCGCGCCGGAGTGGCCTCGGTGATGTCGGCGTACAACCACCTCAACGGCGAGTGGAACTCCGAACAGAGCACCACCCTCACCGACATCCTGCGCGGCGAACTCGGCTTCCAGGGCTTCGTCACCTCCGACTGGGGCGCCACCCACTCCACGGCCGCGCTCGAAGCGGGGCAGGACATGCAGATGTGGGACGGCTCGTTCTACGGGGAGCCGCTCAAGAAGGCCATCAAGGACGGCTCCATCCCCGTCGCCGCCCTGGACACCGCCGTCTCCCGCATCCTCGGCCGGTACGACGCGTTCGGCATGCTCGACGGAAGCCGCGTCCCCGCCCGCAAGAAGATCGACGTCCAGGCCGGCGCCCGCGTCGCCCGCGAAGTCGCCACCCAGGGCGCGGTGTTGCTGGCCAACGACGGCGGACTCCCGCTGTCCCACGCCGCGTTGCGCGACCTCGCCCTCATCGGCCCGACCGCCGGCCAGGTCGCCACGTCGGTCTCCGGCGAGCGCGCGTACGGCTTCGAGGACCGCCTGGTCAGCCCGCTCGACGCACTGCGCCGCAGCACCAAGCGGAAGATCGCGTACGAGGTCGGCGTCGACCTCACGGGCACGGCAGTCCCCGCGTCCGCCTTCCCGAAGGGCCTGACGCGCAAGAGCAGCGGCACGAACAGGACCGACAAGAACGTCGACTTCGTCGGCGACAAGGCGCTCCCGGTCGGCGCGACGGCCGAGTGGACCGGCACCTTCGTGCCGCCCACCACCGGCGAGTACGCGCTCAAGATCCAGGGCTGGGGCGCGGCCGTCTCGCTCAGCCTCGACGGCAAGGAGCTGACGACGGCGGCCGGCGCCCGTGACAGCTTCGCGCGCAAGTGGTCCTCGATCGTCCCGACCACGGACGGCCTCGACAACGGTCAGGCCGACCCTGTCCGACTCACCGGCGGCACGTCCTACCAGGTCGTCGTCAAGGCCACCGGCTGGGCCGAGACCATCGCCGAACGCGGCCCGGTCCAGGTGCGGTTCGCCTGGGTGACACCGCAACAGCGCACCGCCTCGATCGCCGCCGCGGCGAAGCTGGCCCGGCGCGTCCACACCCCCGTCGTCTTCGCCTTCAACGGCTCGGGGGGATCGGTGGGCGGCAGCGGCGACTTCACCACCCTGACGCTCCCCGCCCACCAGGACGAGCTGATCACGGCCGTCGCCAGGGCCAACCCGCGTACGGTCGTCGTCCTCACCACCGGCTGCCCGGCGACGATGCCCTGGCGCCGCGAGGTCGGCACGATCCTGCACACCGGTTACGTCGGCCAGGAGGGCGGCTGGTCCACCGCCGACCTGCTCACCGGCCGCGCGAACCCGGGCGGCAAGGCCACGGTGACCTGGCCGAAGAAGGACACGGACCACCCCACCCTCGATCCGGCCCACCCCGAGCGCTACTACGGCGTCGACGGGGTGGTCACGTACAGCGAGGGCATCTTCACCGGCTACCGAGGCTTCGACAAGGCGGGCACAGAGCCTCTGTTCCCCTTCGGACACGGCCTGTCCTACACGGAGTTCGGCTACCGCGACCTGTCCGTGCGCAGGGCGGGCGAGGGGTACGAGGTGTCGTTCACGGTGACCAACCGGGGCCGGCGCGCGGGCGCCGAGGTCCCGCAGGTGTACGTGGGCGCCCCGCGCGGAGCCGCCGTCGAGATGGCCGTCAGGACGCTGGCCGCCTTCGACCGTGTCGAGCTGCGCGCGGGGGAGTCGCGCCGGGTCAGGGTGCGGATCGCCGAGCGGCAGCTGTCGTACTGGGACACGGAGCGCGGCCACTGGGTGCGCCCCGAGGGGCGGCGCGCGGTGTACGTCGGGTCGTCGTCCCGCGACATACGGCTGACGGGGGTGGCCCGCTAGGGGGTGGCGGGGTCGGTCGGCTCGCCAAGTCCCTCGCCGTCCACGGCGAGGGCTTGGACGAGCCGGTCCAGGTACGCCCGGTACAACCCGACGAAATCCAGCCGCCCTTCGGCGATGGCCCACTGCACCTGGAGCCCGTCGGACACGGCGAGGATCTCCCGCGCGATGCTCTCCGGGTCGATTCCCGGCTTCAACTGCCCCGCTTCGACGGCACGTTGCAGCGCCGAGGCCAGATAGTGCGCGACGCGTTCGTACCGCTCGGTGAAGTAGGCGTGCGCGGGGTGCGCGGGGTCACCCGCTTCCGCCGAAAGCCTGGTGTAGAGCTCGATGAGGCCCGGCTGGGTGAGGTTGTACGCGGCCAGCGCGAGCACCTCCCGGAACAGCGCGCGTACGTCGTCACCGCCAAAGACGGGGTCGGAGCCGGGGTCAGAGTCGGAGCCGGGGCCGAGCCGCCCGAAGGTACGGACGGTGCGCTCCTCGCGGGCTTCGAGCACCGCCATCAGGAGGCGCTGCTTCGACCCGAAGTGGTGGGTGATGACGGTGGCGGAGGTACCCGCCTCCTCGGCGATCTTCGCAAGCGACGAGTTCAGATAACCCGCTTTGGCGAAGAGCGCGAGCGCCGCGTCGATGATGGCCGCCCTGCGGGAATCGGCGGCGGCGTACTGCCCTGACGGGCGGTGGCGGGGGGTGCGCTGCTCCATGGGGGCAGATTACGTTCCCCCTACTTCAGCCCGCGGTACAGCGCCCCCACCAGATGCACGCTGCGCAGATCCTCCCCGGAGGTCCCGCCGCCCATCCGGTTCATCACGTACGCGTACGAGACCCGGTTCTCGGGATCGGCGAACGCGTAGGAACCGCCCGCACCCCCGTGCCCCACGGCCCGCGGATTGGGCCCCGCCTGGCCGTACCGGTTAAGCATGTAGCCGAGTCCCCAGTCCCACTTCTCGCCCCACGCCGTGCCCGCCGCGAGCACCAGGTCCGGTTCGTCGGGCTCGCCCTGCCGCGTCCGGAGCCGCTCGAGTGCCGCGGAACTCAGCAGCTCGCCGCCGCCCAGCGCCGCGTACACCGTCGCGAGCCCCCGCGCGGACGCGTGCCCGTTGGCCGCGGGGATCTCGGCGCAGCGGTAGGCCGCACTGTTCACGTTGCCGACGGGCAGGTACTGCAGGGCGAGCGTGACGACGGCCATCGGGTGGGCGTCGATCGAGGCCACCGGTGGCGCGGGCGGAGGCGCGGAGCCCAGCGCACTGCGCGGGCCGTCCGAGGCGAGCGGTCTCGCCATGTTCGCGCACCGGCCGTGCTCGCTCTCCGGAGTGCCCACGTACACATCCGCGCCAAGGGGGCCCGTGACCTCGCTCCGCAGGAACGTGCCGAGCGAGACCCCGGTGATACGCCGGACCACCTCACCGACCAGATAGCCGAAGCTCAGCGCGTGGTATCCCTGCGCCGAACCCGGCTTCCACCACGGCGGTGTCGCGGCCAGCGCCCCGCACACCTTCTCCCAGTCGTAGAGGTCGTCCGGCGTCATGGGCTCACGCGGCGCGATCACCCCGGAGCGGTGACTCAGGAGCCAGCGCACCGGGATGTCGTCCTTGCCCTCCTGGGCGAACTCCGGCCAGTAGCGGGCGACGGGCGCGTCCAGGTCGAGCTCGCCCCGGTCGGCCAGCAGATGCGCGCACAGCGCGGTCATCCCCTTGGTCGTGGAGTACACGTTCACCAGCGAATCGCGCTCCCACGCGCGCGTGCCCGTCTTGTCCGCGTCCCCGCCCCACAGATCGACGACGAACTCACCGTCGACCGTCGCCGCGACCGAAGCCCCCAGATCGCCGCGCTCGGCGAAGTTGCGCGCGAACTCCTCGCGTACGCCCTCGAATCCAGGGGCTACGGTTCCATGGATGCGTGCGGTCATGACTCTCCTCGATCGCTGGAAGCGCCGGCCTGGCAGGAGACAAGCGGGAGACGAAGCAGAAGGCAAAAAAAGAAGGCAAGGAGGTGTTCCCACTCCTTGCCACTCTTAATTTATAGCGCAGTGGGGGGCTTGCGGCAAGGCCCCGGTCATCCCGCACAATCGCAGGCCTAAGCCCACGACCTGCGAAAACGGGAGACTCCTTAAGTGCCTGCGTTGCTGTTTGCGTTCGACCTTCCTGCCCGCCTCGCCGCCAAGGCCGACCCGGCGCTGATCGCCCACGACGAGAAGCACTTCGCGGCCATCGAACAGAGCCTGAAGCAGACCGTCGCCGAAGTGTCCGACCGCCTCGACGCCCAGCGCAGGGCCCCCGGTGGCATCGGCCGTGAAGCGATGGACCGGGACCTGGAGATCCACCGCCTGTCCGGCCGCCTGCGCACGCTGAGCCGCTTCGGCCTCGACCTGTGCCTCGGGCACATCGTGACCGCGGACGACCCCGAGCCCGTCTACATCGGCAGGCTCGGCCTCACCGACAGCGAGGGCCGCCGGCTGCTGCTCGACTGGCGCGCCCCCGCGGCCGAGCCGTTCTTCGCGGCGACCCACGCCGACCCGATGGGCCTGGCGAGCCGCCGCAGATACCGCTGGACCGACGGCCGGATCAGCGATTACTGGGACGAGGTGTTCACCGCCGACGGGCTCGACGGGCACGCGGCGCTCGACGACCAGTCCGCCTTCATCGCCAGCCTCGGCGGCAACCGCTCGTCGCGGATGCGCGACGTGCTCGCCACCATCCAGTCCGACCAGGACGCCATCATCCGGGCGGGCTCCCGGGGTGCTCTCGTCGTCGACGGCGGTCCGGGCACGGGCAAGACCGTCGTCGCCCTGCACCGTTCCGCCTATCTCCTCTACTCCGACCCGCGTCTCGGTCACAGCCGGGGCGGCGTGCTCTTCGTCGGTCCGCACCGGCCCTACCTGAACTACGTCGCGGACGTCCTGCCCAGCCTCGGCGAGGAGGGCGTGCAGACCTGCATCCTGCAGGACCTGGTCACCGAGGGGGCCACGGCACAGCCCGAGAGCGACCCGGAGGTGGCCCGCCTGAAGGCGTCAGCCGACATGGTGAAGGCGATCGAGAAGGCCGTCAGGTTCTACGAGGAGCCGCCCACCAAGGGGATGACGGTCTCGACCGACTGGGCCGACGTACGGCTGAGCGCCGACGACTGGGCGGAGGCGTTCGACGCGGCGGGACGCGGCACACCGCACAACGAGGCGCGTGAGCAGATCTGGGAGGAGCTCGTCGCGATCCTCCTCGACAAGGTCGACGGCGACGTGCCCGGCGAGCTGTTCGAGCGGTCGCTGCGGCACGACGAGGAGCTGGTCACCACCCTGCACCAGGCGTGGCCGCTGCTCGAAGCGGCCGACGTCGTCGGAGACCTGTGGTCGAACTCCGCCTACCTGCGCATGTGCGCTCCCTGGCTCGACCGGGACGAGGTGCGCACGCTGATGCGCAAGGCGGCGCCCCAGGCCTGGACGGTCTCCGACCTGCCGCTCCTCGACGCGGCACGCCAGCGGCTCGGCGACCCGGAGGCGGCCCGGCAGAAGCGCCGGCACGAGGCGATCCTCGCCGCCCAGCGTGAGCAGATGGCGCAGGTCGTCGACAACCTGATCGACGCCGCGTCCGCCTCGGGCGCCGACGGTGACGACGGCGAGGGCCTGGTCACCATGTTGCGCGGCCAGGACGCCCAGGTCAGCCTGGTCGACGAGTCCGAGCTGCCGCCCACCGACCCGGACCGCCTCGCGGGACCGTTCGCGCACGTCGTCGTGGACGAGGCCCAGGAACTGACGGACGCGGAGTGGCAGATGCTGCTGCTGCGCTGCCCGTCCCGGAGCTTCACCATCGTCGGCGACCGCGCGCAGGCCAGGCACGGCTTCACGGAGTCGTGGCAGGAGCGCCTGGAGCGGATCGGGCTCGACCGGGTCGAGGTGGCCTCCCTGAGCGTCAACTACCGGACGCCGGAGGAGGTCATGACGGAGGCCGAGCCGGTCATCCGGGCGGCGCTCCCGGACGCCAATGTGCCGACCTCCATCCGCAGCAGCGGCATCCCCGTGACGCACGGTCCGGTGACGGAGCTGGACACGGTCCTCGACGGCTGGCTCGCCGCCCACGCCGACGGGGTCGCCTGTGTCATCGGCGATCCCGCCTTCCAAGAGACGCCCCGTGTCCGGTCGTTGACCCCGGAGCTCGCGAAGGGACTCGAGTTCGACCTGGTCGTCCTCGTCGACCCGGACCACTTCGGCGAGGGCGTCGAAGGCGCGGTCGACCGCTATGTGGCGATGACCCGGGCGACCCAGCAGCTCGTCGTCCTCACCAGCTGACCGGGTCGTAGTAGGGCATGTCGGTGCTTATGTGTCGGACAGGGAAGTTCTGGCCCATAGGGTCTGGCCTTGTGCCCTTCCCACCAAGGGTTGGACTTCTCTTCACATCCAGGTCACGGCCCCTTCCCTGATCCTTGCTCCCCTTGACACACTGCACCCGCTCACGCCCCCCACACCCCACATGACGAGGTCGAATCCACACATGCCAGAACTCAATCGGCGCCGGTTCATGCAACTCGCCGGAGGCACCGCGGCCTTCGCGTCGCTCTCGCAGAGCATCGCCCGCGCCGCCTCCCTGCCCGCCCAGCGCCGCTCCGGCTCCATACAGGACGTCGAGCACGTCATCGTCCTGATGCAGGAGAACCGTTCGTTCGACCACTACTTCGGCACGATGAAGGGCGTACGCGGCTTCGGCGACCCGCGCCCCGTGACCCTGCCCAGCGGCAAACCCGTCTGGAACCAGTCGGGCGGCGGCAAGGAGGTGCTGCCCTTCCATCCGGACGCCGAAGACCTCGGCATGCAGTTCATCGCGGGCCTCGACCACGACTGGGCAGGCGGCCACAGCGCCTTCGCCGACGGCACGTACGACAACTGGATCGCCGCCAAGTCCGAGCGGACGATGGCGTACCTGACGCGCGACGACATCCCGTTCCACTACGCCCTCGCCGACGCGTTCACCGTCTGCGACGACTACCACTGCTCGTTCATGGGGGCCACCGACCCCAACCGCTATTACATGCTGACGGGTCACGTCGGCAACGACGGCAAGGGCGGCGGCCCGGTACTCGGCAACCAGGAGGCGGGCTACGACTGGACGACGTACGCCGAGCGCCTGGAACAGGCCGGGGTCTCCTGGAAGGTGTACCAGGACATCGGGGACGGCCTGGACGCGGCCGGGCACTGGGGCTGGATAGACGACGCGTACCGCGGGAACTACGGCGACAACTCGCTGCTCTACTTCAACAAGTACCGCAACGCCAAGCCCGGCGACCCCCTCTACGACAAGGCGCGCACCGGCACGAACGTGAAGGCGGGCGACGGCTACTTCGACCTCCTGAAGGCCGACGTGAAGGCCGACAAGCTCCCGCAGGTCTCCTACATCGCCGCGCCCGAGGCCTTCTGCGAGCACCCCAACTGGCCGGTGAACTTCGGTGCCTGGTACATCGCACAGGTCCTGGACGCGCTCACCTCCAACCCCGCGGTGTGGGCGAAGACGGCGCTGTTCATCACGTACGACGAGAACGACGGCTACTTCGACCACGTCGTCCCGCCGTACGTCCCCAAGGACGCCAACCAGGGCAAGTCCACCGTCGACACCGCGCTCGACTTCTTCCCGGGCAACGCGCAGTACGCCGCCGGACACTACGGCCTCGGCCAGCGCGTTCCGATGGTCGTCGTCTCGCCGTGGAGCACCGGCGGCTTCGTGAACTCCGAGGTCTTCGACCACACGTCGATCATCCGGTTCATGGAGAAGCGCTTCGGCGTGCGCGAGCCGAACATCTCGCCCTGGCGGCGCGCCATCTGCGGCGACCTCACCTCCGCCTTCGACTTCGCGGGCAAGGACATGGACCCCGCCACGCTGCCGGACACCGACGCCTATGAGCCGCCGGACAAGGAGCGTCACCCCGACTACGTGCCCAAGGCCCCCGCGAAGGCGAACCTGCCCAAGCAGGAGTCCGGCTCCCGGCCCGCGCGCCCGCTGCCGTACGCACCGCTGGTGGACGGGGCCGGGGCGCCCGCCGACGGCAAGTTCACGCTGACCTTCGGCGGCGGCGACGCGGCGGGCGTCTGCTTCCACGTCCGCTCCGGCAACCGTACGGACGGGCCCTGGACGTACACCACGGAGGCCGGCAAGAAGATCTCCGACACCTGGAACACGGCGTACTCGAAGGGTGCGTACGACCTGTCGGTGTTCGGGCCCAACGGCTTCCTGCGCGTCTTCAAGGGACCCGGCAAGAAGGCGGGCCCCGAGGTCACCGCCCGCCACGACAAGGCCACCGGCAACCTCAGGCTGACGCTGAAGAACGCGGGCACGGCCGACGTGAACCTCAGCGTCTCCAACTCCTATGGCGGCGCCGCCCAGACGTTCAAGGTGAAGGCGGGCGGCACCGTCGAGCACACCGTGGACCTGCGGGCGAGCAAGCGCTGGTACGACGTGACGGTGAAGTCCGACGCGGACGCCACCTTCCTGCGGCGCTTGTGCGGGCACGTGGAGAACGGCCAGGCGGGCGTCAGCGACCCGGCGATCCTCTCCGCCTGACAACGCCCGGCGGCCCCAGGAGCACAGGCACCTGGGGCCGCCGCTCCTGCCGCGAAAACAGGAGGCCGGAGCACCCCGCCCGCGCTTACCATGCGGAGGCATGACCTTCCCCCATCGCACCGGCGCGGACGGCGCCCCCGACAAACTCTCTCTCGACGGGCTCGAGGAGAAATGGTCGAGGCGATGGGACGAGTCGGGCGTATACGCCTTCGACCGCACCAGGACGCGGGCGGAGGTCTTCTCCGTCGACACCCCGCCGCCCACGGTCAGCGGCTCCCTGCATGTCGGGCACGTCTTCTCCTACACGCACACCGACACCGTCGCCCGCTATCAGCGCATGCGCGGCAAGGAAGTCTTCTATCCGATGGGCTGGGACGACAACGGCCTGCCGACCGAACGCCGTGTCCAGATCCACTTCGGCGTCCGGTGTGATCCCGCGCTGCCCTACGACCCTTCGTTCCGGCCGCCGGAGTCACCGCCCAAGAACCAACTTCCCGTTTCGCGGCGCAACTTCATCGAACTGTGCGAACGCCTCACCATCGAGGACGAGAAAGCCTTCGAGGAGCTGTGGCGGCTGCTCGGCCTGTCCGTCGACTGGTCGCGTACGTACCGGACGATCGGCACCGAGGCGCGCGCCACCGCGCAGCTCGCGTTCCTCAACAACCTGGCGCGCGGCGAGGCATACATCGCAGAGGCGCCCACCCTGTGGGACATCACCTACCGCACGGCCGTCGCGCAGGCCGAACTGGAGGACAGGGAGCGGCCCGGCGCCTACCACCGGCTCACCTTCCACGGCCCGGACGGCCGGCCGGTCGTCATCGACACCACCCGGCCCGAACTCCTTCCGGCGTGCGTCGCGCTGGTCGTCCACCCCGACGACGAGCGCCACAAGGACCTGATCGGCACGACGGTCCGCACTCCGCTCTTCGGCGTCGCGGTACCCGTCGTCGCCCACCGCGCCGCGGTCCCGGACAAGGGCACGGGCATCGCGATGATCTGCACGTTCGGCGACACGGCCGACGTCACCTGGTGGCGAGAACTGCGGCTCGCCACACGGCCGGTCATCGGCTGGGACGGCCGTTTCCTGGCGCAGCCGCCGAGCGGGGTCGAGTCGGCGGACGCCGTCGCCGCGTACGCGAAGCTGGCGGGCGCCACCGCGCACACCGCACGGGAGCGAATCGTGGAGCTGCTGCGGGCGAGCGGCGAACTGGAAGGCGAACCACGGCCCGTCACCCACGCCGTGAAGTTCTACGAGAAGGGCGACCGGCCCCTGGAGATCGTCACCACCCGGCAGTGGTACCTGCGCAACGGCGGCCGCGACGCACACCTGCGGGACGAACTCATGGCGCGCGGCGGCGAGTTGATCTGGCATCCGCCGCACATGCGGGTGCGCTACGAGAACTGGGTCGGTGGCCTGAACGGCGACTGGCTGGTCAGTCGGCAGCGCTTCTTCGGCGTCCCGATCCCGGTCTGGTACCCCCTGGACAACAACGCCGAGCCCGACCACGCCCACCCGATCGTCCCGGACGCCTCCGCCCTGCCCGTCGATCCGAGCGCGGAGGCACCGCCCGGCTACGAGGACGCCCAGCGAGGTGAGCGGCACGGCTTCACCGGCGACCCGGACGTCATGGACACCTGGGCCACCTCCTCGCTCACCCCGCAGATCGCCGGAGGCTGGCGCTCGGACCCGGACCTGTTCGCGCGCGTCTTCCCGATGGACGTCCGGCCGCAGGCCCACGAGATCATCCGTACCTGGCTGTTCTCTACGGTGGTGCGCGCCCACGCCGAGCAGGGGGAGCTGCCGTGGCGGCATGCCGCGATCTCCGGCTGGATCCTCGACCCCCACCGCAAGAAGATGTCGAAGACCAAGTCGAACGCGGTCACGCCCGGGGACCTGCTCGTCCGGCACGGCTCGGACGCGGTCCGCTACTGGGCGGCGAGCGGGCGGCCCGGCACGGACACGGCGTTCGACGTCGGCCAGATGAAGGTCGGCCGCCGCCTGGCGACCAAGCTCCTGAACGTCGGCACGTTCGTGCTGAGCCTCGGCGATGCGGCCGGGCCGGCGCACCCGGCTCCGGTCACCGAACCGCTCGACCGGGCGGTGCTCGCCGAACTCGCCGCCACCGTGGAGGAGGCGACCGCCGCCTTCGACGACTTCGACTACGCGCGGGCGCTGGAGCGTACGGAACGATTCTTCTGGCGCTTCTGCGACGACTACGTGGAGCTGGTGAAGGCGCGGGCGTACGGCGACCAGGGCGAGGACGCGGGGACGCAGTCGGCGCGCGCGACGCTGCGGACCGTTCTCGACGCGCTGGTCCGCCTGTTCGCGCCGGTTCTGCCCTTCGTCACGGAGGAGGTGTGGTCCTGGTACGCCCAGGGCTCCGTCCACCGCGCCGCGTGGCCCACACCCGAGGTCCCCGAAGGAGCGGACGCCGCGGTCCTGACGACGGCCTCGGAGGTCATCGCGGCGATCCGCAGGGCGAAGTCGGAGGCCAGGCTCTCGATGCGGGCGGAGGTCGCGGGGGTGGTCGTCCTCGGACCACGCGCGAGCCTGCACCGCTTCGCGCTCGCGCAGGCGGACGTGCGGGCCGCGGGGCGGGTCGGGGCCGTGGAGACGCGGGAGGGGGAGACGCAGCTGAGGGTCGAGGTGCGCGTCGGGGATCAACCCGGGTGAGTCAGGTGTCACAGGGGGCGCGAGGGGCTGGCGAAGCGCCCCCATGTGCGGGGTAGTGTGCCCGGGTGACGACGCAATCGAACACTCCTGCAGGTTGGTATCCGGACCCTCAGGGCGCGCCCCAGCTGCTGCGCTGGTGGGACGGTTCCCAGTGGACCCAGCACACCAACCCGGGCCCGCAGACCGGCGGTGAGCAGGCGCAGGCCCAGCAGGCGCAGCCTCAGCAGGTCCCGCAGCAGGCGCACGCGGCGGCTCAGCAGCAGCCGGCCCAGCAGCAGGCGCAGCCCGCGTACGGTCAGCCGCAGGCTCAATTCGGCCAGCAGCAAGGGCAGTTCGCCCAGCAGGCGGCCCAGCAGCAGGCCCACTACGGCCACCCCCAGCAGGGGGCCCCGCAGGCCGACCCGGCCAAGGTGCAGCGGCAGGTCCAGCAGCAGGCGGGCGTCACGCCCACGTCGCAGGGCGGCGGCACGCTCTTCACCGAGCCGGTCCTGGTCGTGAACCAGAAGGCCAAGCTCATCGAGCTGACGAACGAGTACAGCGTGATGGACCAGGCGGGCAACACGCTCGGCTCGGTCGTGCAGGTCGGTCAGAGCACGCTGAAGAAGGTCGCGCGCTTCGTCTCCAGCGTCGACCAGTTCATGACGCACAAGCTCGAGATCCGTGACGCGTACGGCCAGCCGGTGCTCAACCTGACCCGCCCCCGCAAGTTCATGAAGTCGCGGGTCATCGTCGAGCGCGCGGACGGCCAGCCGATCGGTGAGATCGTCCAGCAGAACATGATCGGGAAGATCAACTTCGCGATCATGGTGAACGGTCAGCAGGCCGGCGCGATCAAGGCCGAGAACTGGCGCGCCTGGAACTTCTCGATCGTCGACCACGCGGACAACGAGGTCGCCCGGATCACGAAGACCTGGGAAGGCCTCGCCAAGACGATGTTCACGACCGCGGACAACTACGTCCTGCAGATCCACTACCAGCTGCCCGAGCCGCTCCTGAGCCTCGTCGTGGCGACGGCGTTGACGGTCGACACGGCCCTGAAGCAGGACTCGCGCGGCCTCGGGTGAGGACAGTTCCCCGCGCCCCTGACGGGGCTGCCTCAGTGGCGTGACAGATGCAGCGCGGCGGGTTCGGTCTGTCCGGGTATGGAGGGCAGGAAGTCCTGTGGGGACAACTCCGAAGGTGCCTCCGAGGGCGCTCCGCCCCGTGGTGAGCGGGTCAGGACCAGCACTCCGTACGCGGCGATCGCCGCGCCCCCGACCGCCAGGAAGACCCCGGCCACGCCTCCCTGCAGCCGCTCGCCGAGCAGGGTGAGACCGATGCCGGCGGCGGCCACCGGGTTGGCCAGGGTGACGACGGCCAGGGGCGCCCCGAGGCCCCCGCGATACGCGGTCTGGGACAGCAGGAGACCGCCCACGGCGAACGCGGCGACGAGCAGCGCCACGACGATCACCTGCGGGCTGAGCAGCGGACCCGAGCGGTCCGTCGCGGCGACCGTCACGGTCTGGGTGAGCGCGGACGCGACGCCCGAGGCGAACCCGGAAGCGGTCGCGTGACGCAGCCCCGGCCGCGTACCGGGGCGGGAGAGCACGCCGATCACGGCCATCGTGACGCCCGCGACGGCCAGTGCCTCCGTCAGGGTCAGTGTGTCGTCGGGCGCGGGCCCCGAAGCGGTGAGGAGCAGGGCGCCGAGACCGATGAGCGTGAGCCCGGTGCCACGCCACTCCGGCGGGGTGACGCGCCGCCCCGCCAGGCGGGCGCCCAGCGGCACGGCCGCGACCAGGGTGAGCGCGCCGAGCGGCTGCACCAGGGTGAGCGGACCGTATTTCAGGGCCGCCACGTGAAGCAGCGCCGCGGACGCGTTGAGCCCGACCGACGACCACCAGGGACCGCTGCCGAGCAGCCGCAGGAAGCCGGTGCCGGAGTCCGCGACGCGGGTGGCGAGGCGTTCCTGGGCCACGGCGGCACAGGCGTACGCGGCGGCCGAGACGAGCGAGAGCGCGACGGCGAGGAGGGTGGCGTTCATCGGCGGGCCCCGGGAGCGGCCAGCTCACGCGTCGGCGCGTACCTCCGCACGACACGCGAGCGCGCGGGATCCGGCAGCTTGATCACGGCGAGCGCGATGCCGAGCAGCGCGGTCACCACGAGGGCGTCGAGCCAGTAGTGGTTGGCGGTCCCGACGACCACGAGCAGGGTGATCAGCGGGTGCAGCAGCCACAGCCAGCGCCACCGTGAGGAGGTCGCGACGGTGAGCCCGACGGCGAGCATCAGCGCCCACCCGAAGTGCAGGGACGGCATCGCGGCGAACTGGTTCGCCATCGAGTCGGTCTGCGGGCTCGCGCCGTACACGCTCGGCCCGTACACCTGCCCGGTGTCCACGAGGCCGGTCGCCTCCAGCATCCGGGGCGGCGCCAGCGGGAAGGTCAGATGCAGCACGAGGGCCGCCGCGGTCAGCGCAGCCAGCACCCGGCGGCTCCACACGTAGTGCCGGGGCCTGCGCAGGTAGAGCCAGACCAGGAAGAGCGCGGTGGCCGGGAAGTGCACGGTCGCGTAGTAGGTGTTCGCGATGTGCACCAGGGTGTCGCTGCCGAGCAGCGCGTTCTGTACGGCGCCCTCGCCCGGCAGGTGCAGGGTGCGTTCGGCGTCCCACACGTGGTGGGCGTTGCGGAAGGCCTCGCCGGTGTGACCGTTGGCCAGCTGCCTGCCGAATTTGTAGACGAGGAAGAGTCCTACGACGAGGAGGAGCTCGCGGACGAGGGGCGGTCGGGCAGATGTGTCCGGCTCCCGGACGGCTATGTCCGGTTTCCCTTCGGCAGGCTCGGTTCGGGATTTCATCCCCCGGCCCCTTTACGTGACGACTGGGTGGTGCGGGTAGTGAGTGGTCAAGCGCCTCGCGCAGTCGTGGAGCGCCGCACTCATCGATACGCCAGTGTACCGATACGCCAGTGTACCGATACGCGGCCGTACCGGTACACTGGCGTATCGATAGGGTCGGTCGAAGCCGCCGCATCGAGGAGAAGAGTCATGACGTCGCCGGACCGGGCAGCAGAAGCAGGCACGACGGACCCCACGGGCTCATCGCGCCGCTCCAAGATCACGCCCGAGCGCGAGCAGGAGTTCTACGAGGCCGTCCTCGACCAGCTCCGCGAGTGCGGGTACGACGCCGTGACCATGGAGGGCGTGGCCGCGAGCACCCGGTGCAGCAAGTCCACGCTCTACCGCCAGTGGAAGACGAAGCCCCAGTTCGTGGCCGCCGCGCTGCGCGCCAACCGCTGCGTACGGTTCGCGGGCATCGACACCGGCACGCTCGCCGGTGACCTGCGCGAGGCGGCGCGGGCCGCGGGGGAGTGGTCGACCCGGGACAGCATGCTGGTCCAGGCCCTGAGCCATGCGGTGCTCCAGGACGAGGATCTGCGCAGCGCGCTGCGTGAAGCGCTGGTCGAGCCGGAGACGAGGGCACTCGACGAAGTGATCGAGCGCGGGGTGGCCCGGGGTGAGATCGCCGCGGACCATCCGGCCACCAGATTCATCACGGCTCAGCTCATGGGCGTGGTCCGGGCCCGGCCCGTCCTCGAGGGCAAGCAGGCGGACGAGGAGTATCTGTCCGACTTCGTGGAGGCGTGTGTGCTGCCCGCTCTGGGGCTGACCGGAGCCACCTGATCGTGGACCGGGGCCTGCTGGATGACGGGCCCCGATCTGCCTGGCGCGCCGCACCGTGGGGACGGGGGTGGCGTGGCCGCTCTTGGCCGGGCGGGCGGAATCCTCGTGGTTCCGCCCGCCCGGCTCTGACGTTCCCGGGGCCCGTCGGACCTTCGGGGCCGGTCAGACTTCCTGGCCGTTGCCGCCCCCGCCGGGCGCGGCCTTGATCCCCTTGGTGATCTCGTCCATGACGGACAGCTTCGGCGACTTGTCGTTCACGTCGATGCCGAACCGGACGATGACGATCTTCGACTTCAGGGTGGGAGAGGGGAAGGCCAGCGACTGGACGTACCCGTCGTCGCTCTTCTCGGTGACGGCCTTCCAGCGCACGAGGTAGCCCTTCTGGCCGGCCACGGTGACCGCCTTGGACTCCAGCTCCTTGTGCGAGGTGATCTTGCCGTAGGTCTTGCCGCCGTACGACTCCTTGGCGTTGACGGAGATGTCGGCCTTGGCGGCCGCCTCCGCCGTCTTGGCGTCGATCTTGAACCTTTCGGCGGGCCCCGAGTACGCGCCGCCGCGGGTGCAGGTCTTGTCGGTGTCCCGGGGGCAGGGGTAGGGCCCGGTCGTCACCGAGGCACCGCCGCCGGCGGACTGGCCGGTCCAGTCGTCGGGCACGGGAAGACTGATGCCGCTGAAGATGTCGGTGGCGTACCCCTCTTCGCTGGGCGGCGCGCCGGACGGTCCGCCCGGGGGCTCCGACGACTCCGGGGCCTTCGGCTCCTGGGGTGCGCCGGGCTTCGACGGCGCGGAGGAGGGAGTCTTGGCGGCGCTGTCGCTGTCCCCGTCGCCGTCGTCGGAGGTCAGGAAGTACACGCCCCCGCCGATGCCCGCCAGGACGGCCACGGCCACGCCGATGGCTATGCCTGTGCGCAGGCCGCGGCGGGGGGTGGGCTGGCCCGGATAGGCGGGATAGTTGGGGTATGCGGTCGGGGCACCGGGCGGATAAGCCGGAGGGGACGCGGGCGGCGCACCACCAAATCCGGCGGCGGCTCCCACCGCACGTACCTGGTCCGTCCATGTGCTCCCGTCCCACCAGCGTTCGGTACGGGGGCCGTCAGTCGTCTGGCCGGGGTCGGGGTACCAGCCGGGAGGGGTTACCTGGGTCATGGGCGTCAGGGTATGAGCATTCGGTGAAAGTGGGATGAGAGGGGGCCTCTACGGAGGTCACCGTTCGGCCGCCGTACTCCCGGGAGAAAGGGGCGAGTTCACCGCTCCCGCCCGTCCACCACCAACCGCACCGGGCCGCCGCCCTCGGGAGCGGGCACCCGCACACCGGCCCGGCCCGGCGTGATCGACCCCAGCACGCTCGCGTGCCGCGCCCCCGTGCTCTCCGGCACCGTCCCCGGCAGCCCGTGCGCCGTCAGGAAACCGAGGACCGCGAAGGCGTACGCCTCCTTCGCCGCGGACGGCAGACCGAGCTCGTCGGACGTGCGCACCGGGACCTTGTCCCCCAACTCGGCGCGCAGGAACGCCATCAGCGTCGGGTTGCGGGTGCCGCCGCCGGAGGCGATGACCTCGGAGGCGTCCACTGACCTGACGGCGTCGGCGACCGTGCGGGCGGTCAGGAGGGTGAGCGTGGCGATGACGTCCTGCGGGGCGAGCGTCTCGTACCCGGCGAGCGCCGCCCGCAGATAGGGCAGATGGAAGAGCTCCTTGCCGGTGGTCTTCGGGGCGGGGCGCGCGTAGTACGGCTCGCGGAGCAGGACCGCGAGCAGCCCCTCGTCGACGGTGCCGCGCGCGGCCATCTCGCCGTCCATGTCGTACGTGAGCCGTTCCCGGGTCAGCTCGCGCACGGCGGCGTCGATGAGTGCGTTCGCGGGGCCCGTGTCGAAGGCGGTGCCGTCCGCGGCGGTGATGTTGGCGATGCCGCCGAGGTTCAGGGCGGCGGGGGCGCCGGGCCTGCCGCGCAGCCACATTCGGTCGACGATGCTGACCAGGGGCGCGCCCTGGCCGCCCGCGGCGATGTCGCGGGGGCGGAAGTCGGCGACCACCGGGAGGCCCGTAGCCTCGGCGATCCATGCGGGCTGCCCGATCTGCAGCGTGCCGTGCACCTGGCCGTCCGCCACCCAGTGATAGACCGTCTGGCCGTGCGACGCGACCAACTCGGCGCGTCCGTCGCACAGTTCGCGGTCCGCCTCGGCCGCCGCGGTGGCGAAGGCCTGACCGATGCGGGTGTCGAGGCGGCACACGTCCGCCAGCGTGGTGGCGGCGGGCGGCAGCGCGGCGGCGAGCGTCGTCCGCAGCTCCTCGTCGTACCCGCGGGTGATCAGACCCAGCGGGGAGAGCAGCAGGCGGTCGCCGTCGATCGTCAGGTCGGCCGCCGCCGCGTCGATGGCGTCGTACGAAGTCCCCGACATGAGCCCGATTACGCGCACGTGCTGCCCCTTTCACCGTCCTCACCAGTGCGTTTTGATCATTGCAGCGAAGACGGGGCGAGCGCACTCGCACGTACGATCCAGTTCAGGCCATCGACGCAGAGGGAGGGGCGACTTGTCCATGTCCACCACGGGTTCGCCCGGTCCGCGCCGGGGGGTGCGCCGCACGAACCTCACCCGAACCGACGGCACCTGGAACGGCCTGCTCCTGGAAGTGAGCGGCCCCGGCCCGGACTGTGCCCTTGGATCGCCGGCAACCGTCTGCTCCTGACGCAAGGGGCGACCGCGGATCCGCTGCTGCTGGCCGTGGTGGCCCCGGACCGCGACGGCGTCGACTTCTACCGTACCGCTCGCCACCGCCCCCCGGCCCCACCCCTGCGCGCACACATGGCCCGCGCCTTCGAGGGCTCACCGGAGCGCTGGGCCCACCACTTCGCGGCCTTGCTCACGACGTCACCCGACAGCCCCCTGCACGACGGGCGTTGGGTGCTGTCCCCGGACCCGCCGCTGCGCCTGCGCCCGAACCATCCTCAGGGCGAGTCACCGGGGGAGTACTGGCGCTCGCTCCTCGTCGAGGGTGATCCCGACGGGTACATCGAGTGGTTCATCCACAACGGCTCGTGGGAGATTCTTCCGCTGCGGGCGATGCCCGACGCCGACGACCCCAGGGTCAAGGCCTACCGCAAGCAGGCGCGGGACGGCGTCCTGCCGCCCGTCCTGCTCTGGTGGGTGAGCGGCCTCGACTGCCACCTGGTCCTTGACGGGCACGCCCGGCTGGCAGCGGCGATCGCCGAATCCGTGGAGCCGGCGGTCCTGGAACTGCAACGCACTGTTCCTCAGGACGAGGTGGACTCCGGCACGGAGCAGGCCGTGGCGACGTACGAGACGGAGCTCGAGCGGTTCACCGCGCTGCGTGCCGCGCAGGGCCCGCGCGTCCCCGACGGCGCCGAGTTCGCGGGACCGGCCCTCGCCCGCCGCCTCGACGAACTGCGTACGGCCCACCGCCCCACGTGGGCCTGGCCGCTCCCGGGCGGAGTGCGGGAGTGGGACAGGATCGCCCGGGAGCAGGTGGGCGAGGGGGGCTGGGAGTACGGGTGACGGAGCGTACGGGTGACGGGGCGCGCGGGGCTTCGCGTCAGCGCAGGGAGAGGACGCAGAAATCGTTGCCCTCCGGGTCGGCGAGGCACGTCCACGGGACGTCGCCCTGGCCGACGTCGGCGTCGGTGGCGCCCAGGGCCCGCAGCCGCGCCACCTCCGCCGCCTTGTCGTCACCCTTGTAGGGCGCCACGTCGAGGTGGGCGCGGCTCACCACGGTCCTCTCGCCGGACGTGCGGATGAACTCCAGATAGGGGCCCACCCCCTTGGACGAACGCATCCGGGCGAGATCGTCGGACACCTCGTGCAGGGTCCAGTCCATCGCCTCGTCCCAGAACCGGGCCATGGCCCGCGGGTCGGCGCAGTCGACCACGATGGCGGCGACCGGCCCGGTGTCCCGGTAGAGCTCCCGAGGCTCCAGCACACAGAACACATTGCCCTCCGGGTCGGCCATGACCGTCCATGGGACGTCGCCCTGGCCCACGTCGGCGTGCGTCGCGCCGAGATCCTGCAAACGCGCGACCAGTTCCGCCTTGTGGGCCTCGGAGGTGGTGGCGAGGTCCATGTGCACGCGGTACTTCACCGTCTCGGGGTCCGGGACGACGACGACATCCACGCAGATGGCGGAGGGGTCCGGCCAGGCGACGCCCTCGGGTTCGACGTTCGTGACGCCGGGGCCCTCGCTGGAGATGCCCCAGCCGAGCGCCTGCGCCCAGAACCGTCCGAGCGCCCATTCGTCCCGGGCCTTGAAATTCACGTTCACGAGTCGCAACGGCATGTTGTCGATCATATGCACGGGCGGATGACGCGTGGCCGGAATTCAGTCCCCGGGCCGGCCGGCCCCCCGGGCCTCGGACAGCACCAGCCGCCGGCACTCGCCGGGGCTGCCCCACGCCCCGCGCAGCGCCCGCGCCTTCATCAGCCACAGCGACAGGTCGTACTCCGCGGTGTACCCGATGGCGCCGTGGAGTTGGAGTGCCGCCCGCGCGGCGCCGTACGCGGCTTCGCTCGCCGCCACCTTTGCCGCGGCTATGTCCGCCGTCTCCAGGGTCAGCGCCGCCCCGAACACGAGGGGCCGGGCGAACTCAAGGCCCATCAAGACGTCCGCAAGGCGGTGCTTGACCGCCTGGAAGCCGCCGATCGGCGTCCCGAACTGGGTGCGCTGCTTGACGTACGCCACCGTCCTGTCGAGCAGCGCGAGCCCGACACCCAGGGCCTGCGCCGCCGTCGCCAGCGAGGCCCAGTCGGCCGCGTACCGGGAAGCCTCCGTCACCGACGGGCCCGAGGCGAGCAGTTCGCCGGGGCCGAGCCGGGCGAGGCGCCGCGCCGGGTCCAGCGACCGCTGCACGCGCGCGTGCCCGGAGGCCAGGCGCAACTCGCCGTCCCCGGCGGCCAGCCGCAGCGTCGCCGCGTCCGCGTCCAGTGCGAACGGCCCCCCTTCGGGGAGCGCGAGCGTCGTGATGGCCTCCCCGGAGGCCACGGACGCAAGGAGCCGCTTGGCGGGGGCCGCATCGCCCAGTTCGGCGAGGCGGGTGAGCAGCGCGCCCGCCGCCACCGTCTCGACCACCGGCCCCGGCACCGCGTGCCGCCCCAACTCGACGAAGGACACAGCCATTTCCACCGGGAGCGGCCCCACGCCCTCGTACTCCTCGGGGACGGCCAGGGCGAACACGCCCGCGTCCGCGAGGCGGCTCCACACGGCATGCCCCGGTGCGTGGTCCCCGGCGGCCCACGCCCGCGCGGCCGCCGGGGTGTCCGCCGCGGTCAGCATCGCGTCGAGCGTGCGGGCGAACGCGCGCTGCTCGTCGTCCAGGAGGAACCTCATCAGCGGCGTCCCTTCGGCAGTCCGAGCAGCCGCTCGGCGATGATGTCGCGCTGGATCTCGTTCGTGCCCGCGTAGATCGGTCCGGCGAGCGAGAAGACATACCCCTCGGCCCACTCGCCGCCGTCCGTCAACTCGCCCTCGGCGCCCAGGAGATCGAGTGCGGTCTCGTGCAGCGCGATGTCGTACTCCGACCAGAAGACCTTGTTCAGGCTCGACTCCGCGCCGATCGTCTCGCCGGCGGCGAAGCGCGAGGCGTTGGCCCAGGTGAAGAGCTGGTAGGCGCGGGCCCCGATCACGGCGTCGGCGACCCGGTCGCGCAGCGCGGTGTCGGCGGGATCGCCGTGTGTGCGCCACTGCCCGACCAGGCGGTCCGCCGCGGCGACGAAGCGGCCGGGGGAGCGCAGGGTCAGACCGCGTTCGTTGCTCGTCGTCGACATGGCGATCCGCCAGCCCTGGCCCGGCTCGCCGATCACGTCCTCGTCCGGCACGAAGACGTCGTCGAGGAAGAGCTCGGCGAACGCGGGCTTGCCGTCGAGGCGTCCGATGGGGCGCACGCTCACGCCGTCCGCGTCGAGCGGGAACATCAGGTAGGTCAGGCCGCGGTGCGGCTTGGCGGAGTCGGTGGCGGAACCGTCCGTGGAGCTGCCTGCGGGGCCGCTGCGGAACAAGCCGAAGGCGCGGTCGGCGAACGCGGCCCGGGACGACCAGGTCTTCTGTCCGCTGATCAGCCAGCCCCCGTCCGTGCGGCGGGCGGTGGAGCGCAGCGAGGCCAGGTCCGAGCCCGACTCCGGCTCGGACCAGGCCTGCGCCCAGATCACCTCGCCGCTCGCCATCGGGGGCAGCACGCGGGCGCGCTGCTCCTCGGTGCCGAAGTCGAAGAGGGTCGGCGCGAGGAGGTTGATGCCGTTCTGCGAGACCCGGCCGGGGGCGCCCGCGGCGAAGTACTCCTCCTCGAACACCAGCCACTTGACGATGTCGACGCCCTGCCCGCCGTACTCCTCGGGCCAGGAGACCACCGACCAGCGAGCGGCCGCGAGCTCGCTCTCCCAGGCGCGGTGGGCCGCGAAACCCTCGCGGGTCTCGAGCGACGGCAGGGGCTCGGCGGGTACGTGCGCGGCGAGCCAGTCACGCGCCCGCCGCCTGAACTCCTCTTCCCCGGCGGTGAAGTCGAGGTCCATCAGTGGCCACCTACCTTCCCTAACAAGTGTTTGGTAGATTACCCTGGGATCGAGCCCGTCGTCGAGAGCGTGTCGGCGAGTCAGTCGAGAGTCGAGGGAGGCCGAGCATGGACGCACCCACGTATGTGCCGGGGCACGGTCTGCTCGCGGGCCGCACCGCCGTCATCACCGCCGCGGCCGGAGCGGGCATCGGCGGCGCCACCGCCCGCCGCTTCCTGGAGGAGGGCGCGCGCCTCGTCATCGGCGACGCGCACCCGCGCCGCACGAAGGAGACGGTGGAGGCGCTGGCCGCGGAGTTCGGCGGGGGACGGGTCGAGGGGACATCCTGCGACGTCACGGACGAAGCCCAGGTCCAGGGGTTGTACGACCTGGCCGAGCAGTGCCACGGCGGTCTGGACATCGTCGTGAACAACGCGGGACTCGGCGGCACGGCCGAGCTCACCGAGATGACCGACGAGCAGTGGGACAGAGTCATCGACGTCACGCTGAACGGCACGTTCCGCTCCACCAGAGCCGCCCTGCGCCGCATGCGTGCCGCCGACCGCGGCGGCGTGATCGTGAACAACGCCTCGGTGCTCGGCTGGCGCGCCCAGGCCGGCCAGGCGCACTACGCCGCGGCGAAGGCGGGCGTCATGGCCCTCACCCGCTGCGCCGCCGTCGAGGCCGCGCCCCACGGCATACGGATCAACGCGGTCTCGCCCAGCCTCGCCATGCACCCGCACCTGGCGAAGGTCACCTCGCCGGAGCTGCTCGAAGAGCTGACCGCGCGCGAGGCGTTCGGGCGCCATGCCGAGCCCTGGGAGATAGCCAACGTCATCGTCTTCCTGGCCAGTGAGTACTCCTCGTACATGACGGGGGAGACGGTCTCGGTCAGCAACCAGCACGCCTAGGCGGAGAATGACCGTGTGTCGAAACAGAAGCAGAACAGCACCACGAAGAAGAAGGCCCCCGTGAGCTCGCCCGAGCGCCGCAGCGAGCTCCTCGCCATCGCGGCCGACGTCTTCGCCGAGCAGGGGTACAACGCGACCACGGTCCGCAAGATCGCCGACTCCGCGGGCATGCTCGCCGGCAGCCTCTATTACCACTTCGACTCCAAGGAGTCGATGCTGGAGGAGATCCTCTCCACCTTCCTCACCGAGCTGTGGGACGGGTACGACACCGTGCTCCAGTCGCGGCTCGGCCCCCGCGAGACCCTGGAGGCGCTCGTCACCGAGTCCTTCCGGGAGATCGACCGGCACCGCGCGGCCGTCGCGATCTACCAGAAGGAATCCAGGCACCTGGTCGCACAGGCGCGCTTCCAGTACCTGACCGACTCGCAGCAGCGCTTCGAGAAGACATGGCTGACGACGCTGGAGCGCGGCGTCGCGGAGGGCGTCTTCCGGGACGACCTGGACATCCGGCTCGCCTACCGCTTCGTGCGCGACACCGTCTGGGTCGCCGCGTCCTGGTATCGCCCCGGCGGCGGCCACAGCCCCGAGGAGATCGCCCGCCAGTACCTCTCGATGGTCCTGGACGGCATCGCCGTACGCACCACGTAGAGCGCGCGTCGTCACCCGGCGACCGCACCGACCGAGGAGCACGAGGAGTACGCAGTCATGGCCGAGGCCTACATCGTCGAAGCGGTCCGCACCCCCGTCGGCCGGCGCAAGGGCGGCCTCGCGGCCGTCCACCCCGCCGACCTGGGAGCCCATGTCCTGAAGGCACTCGTCGAGCGCACCGGCGTCGACCCCGCAGCCGTCGAGGACGTCGTCTTCGGCTGCCTGGACACGGTCGGCCCGCAGGCCGGGGACATCGCCCGCACCTCCTGGCTCGCTGCGGGGCTGCCCGAAGAGGTGCCCGGCGTGACGATCGACCGGCAGTGCGGTTCCTCGCAGCAGGCCGTGCACTTCGCCGCGCAAGGCGTCCTGTCCGGCACACAGGACCTCGTCGTCGCGGGCGGCACACAGAACATGTCGATGATCCCCATCGCCTTCGCCTCCCGGCAGGCCGCCGAACCGCTCGGCCTCACCGAAGGCCCGTACGCGGGCAGCGAGGGCTGGCGCGCCCGCTACGGGGACCGGCCCGTCAACCAGTTCCACGGCGCCCAGCTGATCGCCGAGAAGTGGGGCATCACCCGCCGCGACATGGAGGAGTTCGCCCTCCGCTCGCACCGACGGGCCGTCCGCGCGATCGACGAGGGCCGCTTCGACCGCGAACTCACCCCCTACGGGGACGTGACCACCGACGAGGGCCCGCGCCGCGACACGACACTGGAGAAGATGGCGGGCCTCAAGCCCGTCCTGGACGACGGCACCATCACCGCCGCCTGCTCCTCACAGGTGTCGGACGGCGCCGCCGCCATGCTCGTCGCCAGTGAAAGGGCCGTGCGGGAACACGGGTTGACGCCCCGCGCCCGCATCCACCACCTCTCCGTGCGCGGCGAGGACCCGATCCGGATGCTGTCCGCGCCGATCCCCGCCACCGCGTACGCCCTCAAGAAGACCGGCATGAGCATCGGCGACATCGACCTCGTCGAGATCAACGAAGCGTTCGCGCCGGTCGTCCTCGCCTGGTTGAAGGAGACCGGCGCAGACCCGGAGAGGGTCAATGTCAACGGCGGCGCGATAGCCCTCGGCCATCCCCTCGGCGCGACGGGCGTCAAACTGATGACGACGCTCCTGCACGAACTGGAGCGCACCGGCGGCCGGTTCGGCCTGCAGACCATGTGCGAGGGCGGCGGCCAGGCGAACGTGACCATCATCGAGCGCCTCTGACGGCGTCCAGCTTCGGGCTCGACCTTCACCCCTTGCGGGAGTTGCTGCCCGGACCCCCCACCGTGAGGCCTTCTACCCGGCTAGTCTCGATGTCTGTACGTCGATTGAGCGACCTCGGGAGGTAGCGCGATGACGCAGGGACGGCCCGGAGGCGCCGCCTGGGCCCCGCTGTGGGAGCGCGACGCGGAACTCGCCGCTGCCGCGAGGGCGGTCGACGAGCTGTGCTCCGACTCGACCACGGCGGGCGGGCTGCTCGTCTTCCAGGGCGAGGCGGGCATCGGCAAGACGGCGCTCCTCGCCGAGGTGCGCCGTATCGCGGAGGGGCGGGCCGTGGTGTGGTCCGCGCGGGGCGGCGAGACCGTCACCTCCGTCCCCTTCAACGTCGTACGCCAGTTGCTGCAGCCGGCTCTCGTCGGTCTCTCCCCGGAACTGGCACGCGAGTATCTCGGCGACTGGTACGAGATCGCGGGCCCCGCCCTTGGCATAGCCGAGCCGACCGGTGTCCAGGCCGACCCGCAAGGCGTGTGCGACGGCCTGGTCGAGGCGGTCGTACGCCTTTCGGGACTGCACTGGCCGCTGGTCCTGCTCATCGACGACGCGCACTGGGCCGACCAGGAGACCCTGCACTGGCTGGCCGCGTTCGCCCAGCGCCTCGACGAACTGCCCGTGCTCGTGGTGGTCGCCCACCGGCCCGACGACGCCACCGGCGACAGCGCGCGCCACCTCGCGGCGGTCGGCGCCGCGGCCCGCCCGCTGCCCCCGCTGCGCGCGCTCACCCCGGACGCGGCCGCCGGCCTCACCCGCGCCACCCTCGGCGAGCACGCGGACGCCCCGTTCTGCCGCGAGGTCTGGGCCGTCACGGGCGGCAACCCGTACGAATCCGTGGAACTGCTCGCCAAGGTGCAGGACAGCGAGCTGGACCCGGTGGAGGGCTCCGCCGCCGAACTGCGCGCCCTGAACCGCTCGGCGCGCGGCCGTGGACTGGTCGCCCGTCTCGAAGGACTCGGCACGGACGTCACGCGGTTCGCGTGGGCCGCCGCGATCCTGGGCACCGCCATCCCGCTGGACCTCGCCGCCTCACTCGCCGGGATGACCCGCGAGACGGCCGAGCGGTGCGCGGAGCGGCTGCGCACCGCGCGCATCCTGCTCGGCGCCGACGAGGGCCTGGAGTTCGTCCATCCGCTGATCGCGAGCACCGTCTACCGCTCGATCCCGCCGGCCACCCGCACCGCGTTCCACGGCCAGGCCGCCTGGGCCGTCACGCTGTCGGGCCGCGGCGCCGCCGCCGCGTCCCGGCACCTCCTCGAGGTGCATCCGGACGACGACCCCGAGTTGGTCAAGCAGTTGCGTGAAGCGGCGGCCGAGCACCTCGCGGTCGGCGCGCCGGACGCCGCCCGCCGCTGCCTCGAACGGGCCCTGCGGGAGCCTCCGCTGCCCGAGACCCACGCGCGCGTGCTCTACGAACTGGGTTGCGCCACCCTCCTCACCTCGCCCGCCACGACCATCGGTCACCTGCGCGAGGCCCTGCACACGCCGGGGCTCGACCGGAAGCTGCGCGTGGACGCGGTCTGCCGCCTCTCCCAAGCCCTCGTGCACAACGACCAGTTGGAGGAGGCCCTGCGCGTCGTGGACGCCGAGGCCGAGCGGCTTGCCCCCGGACCCGACCGGATGCGTCTGGAGGGGGTCCACTACATGTGGGAGGGCATCCACGCGCGTGAGGACGACGCGACGGGCCGCTCGCGCCGCCTCGCCGCGCTCGCCCGGCCGCTGCCGGGGCGCGACAACTCCGAGCGCGCCCTGCTGATCCTGCGCGCCTTCGACGCCATGACCCGCGGGGAGAACGCGGAGGAGGTCGTCGAGCTCTGCGACCGTTCCCTCGTCAACGGCCGTCTCGCGCCCGGACTCGGCTGGACGGACACGGAGTGGGGCTTCGAGCTCCTGACGATGCTGGGCGGCTCCTACATCTTCACCGACCGCCTCGACCGCGCCGAGAGCGTCTTCGCCGAAGGGGTGCGTGCCTATGAGGCCGCGGGCTGGAGCGGCGGTCATCTGGCGGTCGCCAAGGCCTGGTTGGGCCTGGTGTACCGCAGGCGCGGGCGTCTCGCCGAGGCGGAGGCGTCGCTGCGGGAGAGCCTCCGGCTCACCGACCGTGTCGGCAGCGGGCTGCCGATGCACTGGGACGCCGCGTGCAAGCTCATCGACGTGCTGCTCTCGCGCGGCAAGACCGACGAGGCCCGGGAGGCCGCCGATCGGTACGGCATCGCGCCGCCCTACCCCTCCACGATCTTCCTGCCCGACATCCACTACGTGCGCGGCCGCCTGCTGATCGCTTCCGGGCAACGGCCGGAGGGCATCAACGAACTGGAAGTGGCCGCGAAGACGGCGAACGAACGCGGCTGCTACAACAGCGTCGTCAACCCCTGGGCGTACGAACTGGCGCAGGCGGTCGCCGGCGAGGACCCGCGGCGGGCCGCCGACCTGGTGGCCGAGGCGCGGGTGCAGGCGGAGCGATTCGGGACGGAGACGGCGATCGGCGAGGCGCTGCGGTTCGCGGCGTCACTGGAGAGCGGCCAGCGGGCGGTCGAACTGCACGCACGAGCCGTCGCCTGCCTGGAGGCATCCCCGTGCGCCTACGAACACGCGGTCGCCCGCGTCGAGTACGGCATCGCGGCAGGCTCCGCAAGCGAACTCTCCCGCGGCCTGGCCCTGGCCGAATCGTGCGGGGCGGCGGGCTTGGTCGCCCGAGCACGGGCTTCCCTGGAGGTGGCGAGGGTCTGAGCGGGGGTGCCCGGGGCCGACTCCGGGACGACCACTCCCGCGAAGCCTGCCCGAGGTCGCAGGGCCTGGGCACGGATGCGGCCTTCTGTGCCGCGCTGGTGCGGGGGGGTGGTGTCTTCGGTCTGGCCAGCAGCCGCCGTCCGGCACCTTCGGTACGCGCTCCGTGCACCTCCTGGCACCTATGCCCTGGTGGGCATGCCCCGTCCACAGCCCGCCCCGGGGCTCTGAGGGTGGGGAGGTGGTGCGGCCTTCCGTGCGTGCCGCGCATACCGCCCTGGACCTGCGCTACGGCGCGCCCGCGCCCGGGGA
Organism: Streptomyces sp. NPDC051214; assembly: GCF_040682375.1. Taxonomy (NCBI): domain Bacteria; kingdom Bacillati; phylum Actinomycetota; class Actinomycetes; order Kitasatosporales; family Streptomycetaceae; genus Streptomyces; species Streptomyces sp. NPDC051214. The sequence goes on along the minus strand of NZ_JBFBAT010000001.1, from coordinate 781,012 downwards.
GTCAGGCACTGGCGGCGGCGGGATCGGGCAGGCCCCGCCGCAGGCAACCGCCAGCCCGCCTCAAGTACCCCGCTCAGCTCAGTCGCCTTACCACCGCCGCTGCCTCCGTCATTACCTCCGTGATCAGCTCCTCGCACGACGGCAGGTTTTCGATTACGCCCGCCACCTGGCCGGAGGCCATGATTCCGGTCTCCGGGGAGCCGTCCACCATCGCTGACTTCAGCATCATCGGCGTGTTGGCGGCGAGCAGGGTCTGGCTCCACGTCAGTTGCTTGCCGTGGCGCATCGTGAGGCCGTCGCGGATCATCTCCCGCCACCCCAGGCCGGACATCTTCCGGAACGCCGCCGCGTGCCGCACGGCCCGTGCGAGGGATGCCGTCCGGCCCGACTTCTCCAGGGCCGCGACGAAGTCCGTCCGCAGCATGCGGTGGGGGAGGCCGTCCACGCGCGTGGTCACCGTGACGTCCTTGACCGACGCGGCCAGGTAGCGGGCCTTGACCGCGTCCGGCACCGTCGAGTCCGACGTCAGCAGGAAGCGCGTGCCCATCGCGACGCCCGCCGCGCCATAGGCGAGCGCGGCGACGAGCCCCCGGCCGTCGAAGAAGCCGCCCGCCGCGACCACCGGAAGGTCCACCGCGTCCACGACCTGCGGCAACAGCACGGTCGTGGCGACCTCCCCCGTGTGCCCGCCGCCCTCGCCGCCCTGCACGATCACCGCGTCCGCGCCCCATGCCGCGACCTTCTCGGCGTGCCGGCGCGCGCCGATGGACGGGATGACGACCACCCCGGCGTCCTTCAGCTCCGCGATCAGCTCCTTCGAGGGGGCGAGCGCGAAGGACGCGACCCGCACCCCCTCGTCGACGATGATCCGCACCCGCTCCCGCGCATCGCCCGCGTCGGCGCGGAGGTTGACCCCGAAGGGCTCGTCCGTACGGGACTTGACCTCGCGGACGGCGGAACGCAACTGGTCGACCGTCATCGTCGCGGAGGCCAGGATGCCGAGGGCGCCCGCGTTCGCCGTCGCGGAGACCAGGCGCGGGCCCGCCACCCACCCCATGCCGGTCTGCACGATCGGATGCCGGACCCCGACCAGCTTGGTCAGCGCCGTCTCCATGCTCGCCGGGGGCGCCGTCACGAACGGACCTCGCGCTCGCGCAGCCCGCGCGGGTCCACCACGTCCCGGATCAGCCGGAGCTCCTCCGTGGTGGGCTCGCGGGTGGAGGGGACGTCGTCCGCCGTCGCGAGCGCGAAACCGGTCGCCTCCCGCACCTGCTCCACCGTCACGCCCGGATGCAGGGACACCAGCCGCATCGCGTGGTCCGCCGCCCCGAAGTCGAAGACGCCGAGATTCGACACGACCCGGCGCAGGTCGTGGAAGCGGGTCGCGGACGGCCCGGCTGCCGCCGCGCTGTCGTATCCCACACCGCTGATCATGTCGACCTTCTCCACGAAGACACGCTTCGAGTGGCGCGGAAGCCAGTAACTCACGGGATTGTTGAGGGTGTTGACCGGCGCGCCGCGCACGCCGAGCAGCTGGCGCTTGGGCCGCTCCCAGTCGCCGATGCAGGAGATGTTCTGGTTCCCGAAGCGATCGATCTGGCTCGCGCCCATCATCACGTGACGCCTGCCGCCCATGACCATCGTCAAGTGCTTCCTGTACGGCAACCAGCCCTCCGTCACCGCCGAGGGCGTCCCCACGGCGGGCACATCCCCGATCAGCAGCGCCTCCCCGTCTGTGAGCAGCAGGTCCGGCGAGAACGTCAGCTTGGCCAGGCGGGCGGCGATCGAGGGGATCGTGCCCATCGGCGACGCGAGGATCTCGCCCGCGTCCCGCCAGGCCTCGGCGCAGGCGATCACGCAGTACTCGGCGCGGGTGACGGTGGCCTCCCCGGCCGCACCGGCCGTGGCCGTCGGGTCGGTCCGCGTCATCGCTGCTCCTTGTGCCAGGTCTGGACGGCCGACTGATAGTCCTGCTCGGTGCCCGCGAGGAACCGGTCCTCGAATTCCTTCCAGGCGTCCGGGTCGGCGGCGGCCGCCGCGTACGCCTTCTGGAAGGGCTCGTCACGGCCGTAGTCCGGGACGCACGACGTGAAGTGCGCGCCGTTGGGTGTCTCGGTCACGCCCGTCACCGCGTGCCGGGAGATCAGCATCGTCTGTGGCGCCGACTGCCCGGTGAGCTCGCTCGACTCGACGATCCGCTCGCACGACACGTACGCCGTGTCGGCCGCCTCGCAGAACAAGTCGTCGAAGTACGGGTCGGGGCCCAAGTACTGGGCGTTGCCCAGGCGGTCCGCGCGGTTCAGGTGCACCAGGGCCGCGTCCATCCGCAGGGCGGGCACGGCGACCAGTTCCTCGCCGTCCTCGTACGGCGAAGTGACCGTACGCAGGTGGGGATTGACCCGCAGGACGTCCGAGCCGAGCCCCGCGCGGATCGGCAGGAAGGGCAGCCGCTGGACACCGGCATTCAGGCCCTGCATGAACATCGCCTCGTCCAGCTCGACCAGTTCGAAGGCGCCACGCTCGCGTGCCGCGCGGAAATGCGGCTCCAGGGGAATCGAGTCGAGGGTGGTGAACGCCGTGACCAGCTTGCGGATCTTCCCCGCGGCGGCGAGCAGACCGATGTCCGGGCCGCCGTACGACACGACCGTGAGGTCCGTGATCCCGGACCGGAGCAGGGCCCGCACCAGGGCCATGGGCTTGCGGCGCGACCCCCAGCCGCCGATGCCGAGCGTCATGCCGCTGCGCAGCCGTCCCACGATCGCGTCGGGCGTCATGGTCTTGTCCGTCATGCCCTGCCCTCCTCCTTCTCTCCGGGCCCTGTCCCGAAGTCCTCACGGATGCGGTCGGCCAGGCCGCTCAGGTTCGCCTCGAAGGTGAAGCCCTGCTCGAAGCGGTAGCTCCGGTGGACGTCCACGGGGTCGATGCCGTTGATCGCGGCCTTCGCGAACCGCAGCAGCGTCCCGTCCTTCTGCGCGATCTCGCGCGCCAACTCCAGTGCTGCGTCCCGCAGTTCCGCGCGCGGGACGACCCGCCACACGGAGCCGTGCGCGTGCAGCTCCGCAGCCGTGGCCGTGCGCGAGGTGTAGTACAAGGCCCGCATCAAATGCTGCGGCACCAGGCGCGCGAGATGCGTGGCCGCGCCGAGCGCGCCCCGGTCGAGTTCGGGCAGGCCGAAGGTGGCGTCCTCGCTCGCCACGATCGCGTCCGCGTTGCCCGCCAGGCCGATGCCGCCGCCCAGACAGAAGCCGTTCACCGCCGCCACGACCGGGACCTCGCACTCGTACACCGCCGAGAACGCCTCGTAGCAACCGCGGTTGGCGCCTATCAGGGCGCTGTGGCCGCTGTCGCGCTGCATCTCCTTGATGTCCACGCCCGCGTTGAAACCGCGGCCCTCGGCGGCGAGGACGACGCAGCGCGTCCCGGAGTCGCGGCCCGCCGCGCGCACCGCGGCCGCCAGGTCGAACCACCCCTGCACGGGCAGGGCGTTGACGGGCGGGAAGTCGACGGTGACGACGGCCACGCCCTTGTCCGGGGTGGAGGTGGAGACAGACATCAGAGGATCCGCTACCTTTCAACCAGGCCCTTCAACCAAACATTTGTTAGTTGGAAAGGTAGCAGCGATGACTGACACCCGACAGGTGGTCGTCGTCACCGGCGGCACCCGAGGCGTCGGCGCCGGTATCGCCCGCAGCTTCCTCGCCGCAGGCGCGCGGGTCGTCGTCTGTGCCCGCAGACCGCCGGACCGGCCGGTCGAAGCGGCGGGAGAGGTCGCCGAGTTCAGGGCGCTGGACCTGCGTGACGCGGCGGCGGCGCAGACGTTCTTCGCCGGTGTGGCCGCCGATCACGGCAGGTTGGACGCCCTGGTGAACAACGCGGGCGGCACGCCCTTCGGACTGCTCGCCGATGCGGACCCGGCCCGCCAGGCGAAGATCGTCGAGCTCAACCTGCTGGCCCCGCTGTACGCGTCCTTGGCGGCGTACGAGGTGATGCGCGGTCAGGAGGGCGGCGGGGGCAGCATCACCATGATCGGCAGCGTCAGCGGCTCCCGGCCCTCGCCCGGCTCCGGTGCCTATGGGGCGGCCAAGGCGGGCCTGGAGAACCTCGCGCGCACGATGGCCGTGGAGTGGGCCCCGAAGGTGCGGGTGAACACCGTCGTGCTCGGCCTGGCCCGCACCGAGAGCGCCCATCTGCACTACGGGGACGAGGCCGGCGTCGCGGCGGTCGCCCGCACCGTTCCGCTCGGCCGGCTCGCCGATCCGTCGGACGTCGGGGACGCGTGCGTGTTCCTCGCCTCCGCCGGCGCCCGCTACATCAGCGGCGCCGCGCTGCACCTGCACGGGGGCGGCGAACGTCCCGCGTTCCTGGACGCAGCGTCCGTCAACCACTGATCGCACCAACCCACTTCCGAGGAGTTCCGCATGACCGCAGCTGACCAGCCGGGCACGGGAATCTGCGCGGGCCGCGTCGTGATCGTCACGGGCGCGGGCCGTGGCCTCGGCCGTGCGCACGCGCGCGCGTATGCCGCGGAAGGTGCCAGGGTCGTGGTGAACGACCTGGGGGTGGGGGCCGACGGCTCCGGGGCGTCCGGCGGGCCCGCGCACGAGGTCGTCGAGGAGATCCGCGCGGCGGGCGGCGAGGCCGTCGCGCACGGCGGTGACATCGCCACGTCGGAGGGCGCCGCGTCTCTGGTGCGGACCGCGCTCGACACGTACGGGGGCCTCGACACCCTCGTCAACAACGCCGGGTTCCTACGGGACCGCATGCTGGTCAACCTTGAGGAGGACGACTGGGACGCGGTGATGCGGGTCCATCTGAAGGGGCACTTCCTGCCGATGAAGCACGCGGCGGCGTACTGGCGCGGGGAGGCGAAGGCGGGGCGGGCGCGGCACGCGTGCGTGATCAACACCAGCTCCGGGGCGGGGTTGCTGGGGAGCGTGGGGCAGGGCAACTACAGCGCGGCCAAGGCCGGAATCCTCGGGCTCACCCTGGTCGCCTCCGCCGAATTCGCCCCCTACGGAGTACGGGTCAACGCCATCGCACCCGCCGCGCGCACGCGAATGACGGAGAGCACCTTCGCGGAAACCATGGCCGCGCCCGAGAACGGCGGCTTCGACGCGATGGCCCCGGAGAACGTGTCGCCCCTCGTGGTGTGGCTCGGCTCCGAGTCGTCCGCGGGCGTCACGGGACGAGTCTTCGAGGCCGAAGCGGGCCGCATCACGGTCATGGAGGGCTGGCGCCCAGGCCCAACGGCCGACAAGGGAGCACGCTGGACTCCGACAGAGGCAGGCAACACAACACTCAAGCTGCTTGCGGGGGCGGAGGCGCCTCAACCGGTGTACGGGGCGCGGTAGGGCTGGGTTCAGCCGGAGCCGGACGGGCAGCGCATCGCCATGCCTGCCCGTCGCTCCCAGCGGTCCTCAAGCCCCGGAGCCGACCCGCACCGCCTCCGTGTCCTTCGTGCTGTGGTGGTCCGCCCAGGTTTCCAGGGAGGTGTGGCAGGCGTGGTCCAGGTGTCGTAGGCCCGTGAGGTCGAGTTCGACCGGGCGGTCCGGGGGGAGGGACTCCAGTGCGTCGAGGAGCTTGGGCAGGCGCAGGAACGTGGCGTTGCCCGAGAGGTGGACGTGGATCGGGCCCACGCCCTTGTCGACGACCTCCACGTTCACGTGTGACGTCTCCCAGGCGGACTTGACCACGGCGAGCACGAGACCGATGAGGACCCCCTCGAACATGTTCACCGTGACGATCGCCGTGGCCGTCACGACCAGGACCACCGCCTCGCCGCGGTGCTCGCGCCACAGGTGCGCCAACTGCCGCACCGGGATCAGCTTGCAGCCCGCGTGCACCAGGACGCCCGCCAGCGTCGCGACCGGGATGAGGCCGAGCGCGGCGGGCAGCAGCGCCGCGAAGAGGAGCAGCCACACGCCGTGCAGCACGCGGGACGCCTTCGTCCGCGCACCCGCCCGCACGTTGGCCGAGCTGCGGACGATGACGGCGGTCATCGGCAGCGCGCCGAGCAGCCCGCTCACGGTGTTCCCCGCGCCCTGCGCCATCAGCTCCTTGTCGTACGACGTGCGGCGGGCCGTCGTGCATGCGGTCCACGGCGGCCGCGCTGAACAGGCTCTCCGCCGACGCGATCAGGGCGAACGCCAGGACGGTGCCGACGGCACCCACACTCAGCAGTTCGCCGAAGGCTGCTGCGTCCGGTACCCGCACCGCCTCGACGAGCCCCCGCACCTCGACCGTGGCCACCGGCAGGGAGAAGAGCAGCGAGGCTCCCGTGGCGAGCGCCACTGCCGCCAGCGGCGCGGGGACCACGCGGACCTTCGAAGGAAGCCGGTGCCAGGACAGGAGGATGCCGATGGTGCCTACGCCGAGACCGAGGGCAGCGAGTGCGCGTTCCGAGCCGATCGCGCCGGTGAGCAGCCCCGGCAGTCCGGCGATCTTGGCGAGGCCGCTCGCCGGTGCCTCGCTGTCCGTCATGGCGTACAACTGCCCCGCGATCAGGATGAGTCCGATCCCGGCGAGCATGCCCTCGACGACCGCCACGGAGATGGCGCGGAAGAAGCGGCCGAGGCGGAGGAAGCCCATGACCAGTTGGAGGAGCCCGGCGGCGAGCACGAGGGCGCCGAGCGCCGCGAGCCCGTACTGCTGCACGGCTTCGTACACGAGCACGGTGAGCCCCGCGGCGGGACCGCTGACCTGGAGGCTGCTGCCGGGCAGCAGGCCGGTGACGAGACCGCCGACGATGCCGGTGATCAGGCCGAGTTCGGCCGGCACCCCGGAGGCGACGGCCACGCCCGCGCACAAGGGCAGGGCGACGAGGAAGACGACCACGGAGGCCGCGAAGTCGTGTCGTACGCCGTTGTCGGGTGCCGTGAACACCGAGCGGGCGCGGTCGAGCAGGGAGGCAGGGGAAGGCTGCATGTCGGTTGACTCCTGAGCGCCGTGGGGGGCGCATCGGTGTGACGTGGACCGGTTCGGGTCCGGCCGACGGCGCGTCAGGCGGGGGAGCCTGGCGGCATGGCCGTGCCGGAGGGCCCGATCAGCAGCGGAAGACCTGGAGCAGGGCCGGTAGTTCGCGGCCCGCGGGTTTCGTCCCGGGGTGGGTGACGGCAATGGCGCGGCACGCGCGCGTGCCGTCGTCCGCGGCCGTGCGCGGATGGGCGTGCAGCTGCGGAGCCGTGTCGGGGGTGAGGTCACGGCAGTGCGGGCGCCCGCGCGCCGGGAAGCGCTCGGACTCCTCGGGGTGCGTGTCCTCGCCGCACTGGGCGTACGGCGCCGTGGCCGGTGGCGTACGCGATTCCACGGCGGACGCGTATTCATTGACGCCGTGCGCGAAGAACTGGACGATCACCAGGAGTACGGCGACCAGTGCCGCGGACAGCATCCGCCTGCGCACCCCGGCTCCCGTCACAGTGGCAAAGTCCTCACGTGGCCGCGTAACTCCCATGGTCACCAAGTAACTTAACCGCCGGAACCGTCACCTGAGTGATCGCACGGTGACGTGGCGCGACAGCCACCCTTCGCTCAGATGTGCGTGACACGGCTGCGCGGGCAGGGGGCGGGTCGGGGTGAGGAGGGGCGGGGCGTGCGGGCCCCGCCCGGCGCGGGCTGAGCGTCACTGCACGTGCGGCCCGCCAATCAGCTGCGGCTTCCCGCGCGGCACAAGGACGAACGCGGCGGCCGCGCTGACCGCCGCGGCCACGGCACACACCATGAACGCGTCCGCGAAGCCACCTCCCGCCCCGCCGTCGATCCCCGTCGCGGCGACCGTCCGCGCGGCTCGCTCGCTGTTCCTGCGCGAGGGCTTCGGCGTCGGCATGGACGCCATCGCGGCCGAGGCGGGCGTGTCCAAGGTGACCGTCTACAACCACTTCGGGAACAAGGAGACGCTGTTCGTCGCGGTGATCGCGGGCGCGCTCGACGAACCACCTCGTGGCCCGGGAGATCCACCGCCTCCCCTCGCTCGGTGAGGCATGGGGAGCGCGCGGCCCTGAGGGTCATCACCCCGCCATCGCGGGCGCGTTGCGCGAACTCGCCGAGCGAGGGCGGCTCACCGTCCCCGACATGGAGACGGCGGTCCTCCAGCTCTACTCCCTGCTGGTCTTCCCTCACCTGGTCTTCGGCTCGTACGGAACCGACGTCGGCGAGGACCTTACGGAGCGTCTGATCGTTGCAGGGGTCGACATGTTCCTCGGGTTCTACGCCACCGCTTAGCGGCACAGGGCGAATTGGCATCGCAGGGCGAAGCGCCCGCATTGCGCCACCCGAAACCCCCGCGAAACCGCCCCGCCGCGCCGCCCGCCTACACTCCGGCCCATGGCGCGGATCCTGCCCTTCCAGCCCAGGCGGCTTCCCACCGGCGACGAGAGCGGGCCCGCCCTGCGGTTCCGCACCGTGCACGGCTACCGGCGCGCGTACCGCGTCGCGGGTGAGGGACCGGCGATCCTGCTGATCCACGGCATCGGCGATTCGTCCGCGACGTGGGCTCCGCTGATTCCGCGCCTGGCCCGTACCCACACCGTCATCGCCCCCGATCTGCTCGGCCACGGCGCGTCCGAGAAGCCCCGGGCCGACTACTCGGTGGCCGCGTACGCCAACGGGGTCCGCGATCTGCTCGGCGTACTCGGCGTCGAGCGGGTCACCCTCGTCGGGCATTCGTTCGGCGGCGGGGTCGCGATGCAGTTCGCCTACCAGTTTCCCGAGCGTGTCGACCGGCTCGTCCTGGTGAGCACCGGAGGCGTCGGCCCGCAGGTCACTCCCGTGCTGCGGGGCGTCTCACTGCCCGGCGCCGCACTGCTGCTCTCCCTGCTCGGGCTGCCCGGCGCCGATCTGCCGGTGCGGGCCACCGTCGGGTTGCTGCGGCTGCTCGACACCGGGCTCGGGCAGGACGCGCCGGAGCTGGTGGGCCTGGTCGACGCGCTGCCCGACGTGTGGGCGCGGGCCGCGTTCATCCGCACGCTGCGGTCGGTCGTCGACTGGCGCGGCCAAGTGGTCACGATGCTGGACCGCTGCTACCTCGCCCAGGGGATGCCCACCCTCATCGTCTGGGGCGACCGGGACGGCGTCCTTCCGGTGGACCACGCGTACACCGCGCACGAGGCGATGCCCGGCAGCCGCCTCGAGATCTTCCCGGGGGCCGGGCACTTCCCCTTTCACGCCGATCCGGTGCGCTTCCTCGCGCTCGTCGAGGAGTTCATCGGGGCGACGGAACCGGCCAATTGGAGCATCGAGCAGTGGTGGCGGCTGCTGCGGGCGGGGCGGCCGGGCGACGAGGCGTACGTCGACGCGATCGAGCGGCGGTATCGCGAGGCGAGCGAGCGGAGCGCCACGTAGGGCCCTGGAGTCCTGGGGCCCTAAGCCTTCCGCCAGACCGTCATGTCCGCGGTCATGAAGCTGAACCCGTCGTTCGGCAGCGCGGTCGACTTCACCTGGACCACGAGCAGGGCGATGTCCCCGGAGGGGTTCTTCACGCAGATCTCGCTGCCGGCCGCCACCGCGGCGAGCGGGAGGTCGTGGCTGTCGGCGCCCTTCAGGGCGATGCGGCACGATGCGAGGGTGGCGCCCGGCTTGCTGTAGAGGAGGGAGATCACGCTCTTGTCGCTCTCCAGCGCACAGCGGTCCTGCCCGCAGACGAAGCGGAGGTCGCCCTTGCGGTCCTTGCGGCGGGTGGGCTCCCTGAGGCTCACGGAGTTCTTCTCGTCGAACCATTCCTGCGGATACGCGGCGGGGCGCGGCGAAGCGGGTTCGGTCGCGGAGGACTTCGAGGAGGGGCGCGTACCGTCCGACGAGCCGTCGTTCCCGTCACCGGCCTCGGCGTTCTCGCCGGTCACCGACTTCTCGCCGTCCCCGGAACCCGCCCCCGCCCCGGATGTGGAGCCCGACGACCGGCCGCTCGCCTCCGAACCCGACGCATCAGAACCGGACTTCGAGTACGTGTCCCGGACGCGCAGGCCCGCCGCGTCCATGACCGCCCACGTCAGCCCGAGCACCAGCAGCGCGCACCCCGTCACGACGGCCGCTATGAGCGCGTTGCGTCTTCGGCCGGCCCGCTGCTCGTCCAGACCCGCCGGCCGGGTCGTCGGCGGCGCCTGAGGCGGGGCGTACAGCGGCAGCGTGTGCACCGGCGTGGGGTGGGGGACCGGCGCCGGGACCGTGACCTCGGGCCCCATGACATCCCGCCAGACGGCCAGGCCCGCTCCCGCGTCGGTGTCCCGGCCAAGCCGCCGGCGGCACCACTCGACTATCTCCGCCGGGGTGGCCCGGTCCGCCGGATCGGCGGCCAGGCACTTGGCGAACAGCGGACGCAACTGCGCGGGCAGCAGGGAGAGGTCGGGCTCCGAGTGCACGATGCGGTACAGCACGCTGACCGAGGGACCGTCCCCGTACAGCGGCTCGCCCAGTGCCGCGAACGCGGCCGTCTGGCCCAGCGCGAAGACATCGGTGGCCGCCGTGACCTCCCCCACGGACGCCTGCTCGGGAGCCATGAACTGGGGCGTGCCCGCGGCGGTGCCCGTGGCCGTGTACGCCGTGGTGGCGCTGGAGGTCAGCGAGATGCCGAAGTCGATCACGCGCGGTCCGTCGGCGGCCAGCAGTACGTTCGACGGCTTCAGGTCACGGTGCACGATTCCGGCGCCGTGGATGGCCTGCAGCGCCTCGGCGATCCCCGCCATCAGCCACAGCAGCGCGGGTACCGGCAGCGGACCGCGCCGGGCGACGGCCTCCGTCAGGGAGGGGCCGGGTACGTACAGGGTGGCGAGCCAGGGCGGGGCGCCGTCCGCGTCGGCGTCGATCAGCTCGGCCGTGTAGGCGCCCCGGACCCGCTGGGCGGCCTTGATCTCCCGGCCGAAGCGCCGCCGGAAGGCCGGGTCGTCGGCCAGCTCCGGGCGCACCACCTTGATCGCGACCGGGCGGCCGCCCTGCGTGTGCGACAAGTAGACCCGGCCCATGCCGCCGGCGCCGAGCCTGGCCGCGAGTCGGTAACCCGCCACCACCGGCGGATCCTCCGCCTGCAGCGGCTGGAACACCTCAGTCGCGTCGTGCATCGCCTCTTGCCCCCCGGTTCCCCTGAGCCCCTTAGCCCCTGCTCGTGTGATCCCCCTGATCAGCAGCAGCCTAAAGGGTTGGCCCGAGACCGTTTACTCCTCTACTACTTCGCTACTCCTCGGAGAGGACCCGCTGTGCTACTGCGAACGCCGCGTTGGCCGCGGGCACACCGCAGTAGACCGCCGTCTGGAGCAGCACCGCCCCGATCTCCTCGGGGGTGAGCCCGATGCGGCGGGCCGCCCGGACGTGCATGGCCAGCTCGTCGTGGTGTCCGTGCGCGACCAGGGCCGTCATGGTGATCATGCTGCGTTCGCGGCGCGCGAGGGTGGGGTCGGTCCAGATCTCGCCCCAGGCATAGCGCGAGATGAAGTCCTGGAAGCGGGCCGTGAAGTCGGTGGTGTTGCCCTGCGCGCGGTCCACGTGCGCGTCCCCGAGCACGGCCCGCCGGACCGCCATGCCGCTCGCGGCCGCCCCCGTCAGGTGTGTGCGCAGCGCCGCGACCACGGCCTCCGGACGTTCCGCGGGCGCCAGATGGGAGGCGCCCGCCAGCTCCATGAGGGAGGCGCCCGGCACGGCGTCGGCGATCTCGCGTGCGTGGGCGGGCGGCGTCGCGGGGTCCTCGCGGCCGGCGACGACGAGCGTGGGCGCGGTGATCGACTCCAGCGCGTCCCTGATGTCGTACGCCGCCAGCGCGTCGCAGCAGGCGGCGTACGCGTCGGGGTCGGTGGTCCGGTGGTCGTCCACCAGGCCGGGAACGGTGAAGCCGGGGGTGAACCAGCGCTCCGGGGCGCTGTCCGCGAGCGAGGCGATTCCCTCGCGGCGGACGAGCGCCGCGCGTTCCTCCCAGCGGGCACTGCCGCCGAAGTGCGCCGACGAGCAGATCGCGGCGAGGCTCTCGACGCGTTCCGGGTGATGCGCGGCCAGGTGCAGGCCGATCGCGCCGCCGAGGGAGACGCCCGCGTACGCGAAGCGGTCGACGCCGAGGGAATCGGCGAGCGCGAGGACGAGCGCCGCCAGGTCGGCGACGGTCGCTCCCGGGCCGATGAGGTCGGCGGGGGACTTGCCGTGGCCGGGCAGGTCCCAGCGGATGACCCGGTGGGTGGTGGAGAGTTCGGGCGCGACGGCATCCCACAGGGCGGTGGAGGTGCCGACGGACGAGCCGAGGAGGAGGGGCGGCGCGGTCGGGGCGCCCTCGGTGGTGTGGTGCGGCAGCTTGCCGGTCATCGTCGCTCCAGGGCTCGGTCGGTGAGGGCTCCGGCGGAGCCGGTGTAACGGGCGGGGTCGGTGAGTTCGGTGAGGTCCACGGCGGCAAGACCGGGCTCATCGGCGAGTACGTCCGCGAGGGTCCTGCCCTCGTCGCGGGTACGGCGGGCCGCCGAGGTGAGCAGCTCTTTCGCGCGGGCCCGGCCCAGAAGTGGCGTCAGCTCGGCCGTGAGCCGTTCGGAGACGATCAACCCGTGGGTGAGAGCGAGGTGTTCGCGCATCGCCTCCGGATGGACCCGGAGGTTCTCGGCGAGCTCCGCCGCGTGGTGGCTCGCGCCGCCCACCGTGCGCAGAAGGTCGCGCAGGGTCTCCCACTCCGCGTGCCAGGCCCCCGCCGGACGTTCGTCCTCGGCGGCCATCGACGCGTGCAGCGTCGCGGCAAGGGCGGGCGCGCGGCGGGCGGCGGCCGCGACGAGGGTGGAGCGCACGGGGTTCGCCTTGTGGGGCATGGCGGACGAACCACCGCCCGCACCTTCGGAAACCTCGGCGATCTCCGTGCGGCTGAGCGTGAGGACATCCACGGCCGCCTTGCCCAACGCCCCGGCGACGAAGGCGAGAACTCCGGCGAGGTCGGCCACGGGGGTACGGAGGGTGTGCCAGGGCAGAGCGGGTTCCGCCAGCCGCAGCTCCCGGGCGTAGACGGCGACCAGCTGGTCGGCGAGGCTGCTTTCCGTCGGGGGAGTGTCGTCGGGGGACCTATGGGCCGGGGCCGTGTGGGGCGGACGTGCGGCGGTCGAGGAGGCGCCGGTGGATGGCGTGTCGGCCGGGGTGGCCAGGTGCGTGTCGGCCGGGGACGCGTCGGCCGAGGGCGAGTTGGGCGGGGAAGTCTCGGCCGGGACGGCCGACGAGTGGTCCGGGGACGCGCCCCCCGAACAGCCCGTCGACGACGCCCCCCATGAGCCTCCCGAGGACGCCCCCGCAGAAGCTCCGGCCGCGCCATCCCACGCCGAGCCCTCGCTGTCCGCGTACGCCCCGAAAGCCGCCAACGTGCCCGCCGCGCCGCCCAGTTGGGACGGGAGTGTGTCGCGCAGCGACCGCACCCTGTCGCGGGCGTCCAGGGTCAGTGACCGCCAGCCCGCGGCCTTGAGGCCGAACGTCGTGGGGACCGCGTGCTGGGTCAGGGTGCGGCCCGGCATCACCGTGTCCCGGTGCTCCGCCGCGAGGCGGGCCAGTGCCGCCTCCGTGCGGGTCAGGTCCGCCAGGATCAGGTCGAGCGTGCGCCGCGCGACCAGCATCATCGCGGTGTCCATGATGTCCTGGCTCGTCGCCCCCCGGTGGACGTACGGCGCGGCCTCCGCGGGTACCGCCGCCGTCAGGTCCGCGACCAGCGGGATCACCGGATTGCCGCCGGAGCGCGCGCGGAGCGCGATGTCCCGTACGTCGAAGCGCTCGGCACGAGCCGCCGCGCCGACGGCGGCAGCCGCGGCCGCCGGGGCCAGGCCCGTCTCGGCCTGCGCCCGCGTCAGCGCCGCCTCCGCGTCAAGCATCGCCTGCAGGAAGGCCGTGTCGCCTGTCGCGGACTCGGCCGGGGAGCCTGCTCGCCCGGGGGCGAGCAGGCCGACGTCGGTACCTTCATCACTCACTGGAACTCCAGGAACACCGTTTCGCCCTCGCCCTGAAGGCGGATGTCGAAACGGTACGTGTGGCTCGCCTCGGGCCGGGCGATCAGCGTCGTGCGCCGCGCCGGATCGAGGGAGCCGAGGAGAGCGTCGCCCGGCTCGTCGACCAGGTAGGCGCGCGTGTAGAGGTGATGGAGCAGGCCGCGCGCGAAGACCGCGATCGCGATGTACGAGGCGCCGCCCGGCGGGAGCGTACGGACCGTCCAGTGCCCGTCCGCGTCGGTCGGGACGCGGCCGAACCCGGTGAACGCGACACCGTCACGGCCGATGACCTGACCGGTGACCGGGTCGTGCCGCAGCGATCCCGGCGCGCCCGTGCGGGAGCCGTCGGGCGCGGGCTGCCAGGTCTCGATGAGCGCGTCCGTGACGGGAATTCCCGCGCCGTCGTACACGTGCCCGTGCAGGGTGATCGTGTCCGGGTGGCCGGTCGGCGCGATCTCGCCGCCCCGCGGGAAGGGCAGCGCGTAGCCGTAGAAGGGGCCGACCGTCTGGGAGGGAGTCGGAGCGTACGACATCAGTGGTGGTCGCCTTCCTCGAAGAGCGTCGCGGAGGGGCCGTCGAGCACGATGTCCCAGCGGTAGCCCAGCGACCACTCGGGGGCGGAGAGATCGTGGTCGTAGGCGGAGACCAGGCGCTGACGCGCCGACTCGTCGGTGACCGAGCGCAGGACCGGGTCGTAGGGGAACAGCGGGTCGCCCGGGAAGTACATCTGCGTCACCAGGCGCTGGGTGAACGCGGTGCCGAAGAGCGAGAAGTGGATGTGCGCGGGGCGCCACGCGTTGACGTGGTTGCGCCACGGGTACGCGCCCGGCTTGATCGTCGTGAAGGAGTACGTTCCTTCGTCGTCGGTCAGGCAGCGGCCGAAGCCCGTGAAGTTCGGGTCGAGCGGAGCCGGGTGCTGGTCCAGCTGGTGGGCGTAACGGCCGGACGCGTTGGCCTGCCACAGCTCGACCAACTGGCCGCGTACGGGCCGCCCTTCGCGGTCCAGGACACGGCCGGACACGGTGATCCGCTCGCCGAGCGGCTCGCCCAGGTGCTGGCGCGTGAGGTCCCGGTCGAGCGCGGTGATGTCGGTGACGCCGAACGCGGGGCCGCTCAGCTCCACCGCCTCCGGGTCGCGCAGCGGGACCAGCGGCTGCTTGGGGTGGCGGAAGTGGCTGCTGCGGTACGGGGGATAGTCACGCGGCGGGTGGTCGGAGGGCGCGGCAGCGGCCTGCGCCTTGGCGACCTCGGTGTCTATCTCCTGCTGACTCAGCCCGTCGGGCAAGGGTTCGGTGAGGGGCATGTCTCGGCTCCGTGAGGACGGCGTTCTGTGAGGTCGGTAGGGAAAGCTGCGGGTCAGCGTTCGAGGACCAGGGCCAGGCCCTGGCCGACACCGATGCAGAGGGTGGCGACGCCCGTGCCCGAGCCGCGCCGGGCGAGCTGGTGGGCGACGGTCCCGGCGAGTCGCGCGCCGGAGGCGCCGAGCGGATGGCCGAGCGCGATCGCACCGCCGAGCGGGTTCAGGACGGCCGGGTCGAGGTCGGGCCATTCGGCCGCGCACCCCAACACCTGTGCCGCGAAAGCCTCGTTCAGCTCCAGCGTGCTCAGATCACCGAAGGACCTGCCCGCCTTGCCGAGGGCGCGGTTAACGGCCTCGACCGGCGCGAGACCGAAGTAGTGCGGCTCGGTCGCGGACACGGCGGACGCCGACACACGGGCCAGCGGCTCACGGCCCGTCGCCCGCAAGCCCTCCTCGTCGACCAGGAGCAGAGCTGCCGCACCGTCGTTGAGGGGCGAGGCGTTGCCGGCCGTGACGGTTCCGTCCGGGGTGCGGAAGGACGGCTTCAGCTTGGCCATGGCCTCCAGAGAGGCATCGGCGCGTACGCACTCGTCACGGTCGAAGAGGACGGGCTCGCCCTTGCGCCGCGGGACGGAGACCGGGGCGATCTCCGTGTCGAACAGGCCCTTCTGCTGTGCTGTGGCGGCCTTCTGATGGCTGCTCAGGGCGTATGCGTCCTGCTGCTCGCGGGTGATCCCGTGCTTGTCCGCGATGAGTTCGGCGCTCTCGCCCAGCGGGATCGTCCACTGGGGCTCCATCCTCGGGTTGACCATGCGCCAGCCCAGCGTGGTGGAGTACAGCTCGGTGTGCCCGGCGGGGAAGGGGCGCTCGCTCTTCGGCAGGACGTAGGGGGCGCGGGTCATCGACTCGACGCCGCCGGCCAGGGCGATGGAGACGTCGCCGAGCGCGATGGCGCGCGCTGCCTGGATGACGGCTTCGAGCCCGGAGGCGCAGAGCCGGTTGACGGTCACGCCCGGCACGGTCACGGGGAGACCGGCGAGCAGGGCGGCCATGCGGCCGACGTTGCGGTTCTCCTCGCCCGCGCCGTTCGCGTTGCCGAAGTAGACGTCGCCGATCCGCGAGGGGTCCAAGTCCGGCGCACGGGCAAGGAGTTCGCGGATCGCGTGCGCGCCGAGATCGTCCGGGCGGACCCCGGCCAGCGCACCGTTGTACTTGCCGACGGGGGTGCGTACGGCGTCGACGATGTAGACGTCGCGCAGGCTCATGACGGGGTTCCTCCGGGGTTTTCGGCGGAGAGCGCTTCGGGGACGCGGACCTTGGCCGCGGTCTTGGCGGCGATCTCCTCGGGAGTGACACCGGGCGCCGACTCGACCAGTTCCAGACCGGTTTCGGTGACGTCAAGGACGCCGAGATCGGTGATGATCCGGTTCACGCAGCCCTTGCCGGTCAGCGGCAGCGCGCACTCCTCCAGGATCTTGGGGGAGCCGTCCTTGGCGGTGTGCGTCATCGCCACGATCACCGTGCGGGCGCCGTGCACCAGGTCCATCGCCCCGCCGATCCCCGTGATCATCTTGCCGGGGATCGCCCAGTTGGCCAGGTCTCCGCGCGCGGAGACCTGCATGGCGCCGAGCACCGCGACGTCGATGTGGCCGCCGCGGATCATCCCGAAGGACAGGGCGGAGTCGAAGTAGGAGGCGCCGGGGCGGACGGTGACCGTCTCCTTGCCCGCGTTGATCAGGTCCGGGTCCACCTCGGCGTCGGTGGGGTAGCGGCCCACGCCGAGGATGCCGTTCTCCGACTCCAGGACGACCTCGACGCCCTCGGGGAGGTAATTGGGGATCAGCGTGGGCAGGCCGATGCCCAGGTTCACGTACTGCCCGTCGCGCAGCTCGCGTGCTGCGCGTGCGGCCATCTGCTCGCGCGTCCAGGTCATCAGCCGCTCACCGTTCCTCGGTTCTGCGGCGCGGAGACCGTACGCCGCTCGATCTGCTTGTCGGCGGCCTGCTCGGGGGTGAGCTCGACGACCCGCTGGACGTAGATCCCCGGCAGATGCACGGCGTCGGGGTCGATCTCGCCCGGCTCCACCAGCTCCTCCACCTCGGCGACGGTGATCCGTCCGGCCATCGCGGCCAGGGGGTTGAAGTTGCGGGTGGACTTGTTGAACACGAGGTTCCCGTGCCGGTCGCCCTTGGCGGCCCGCACCAGGGCGAAGTCGGTCCGGATGCCGCGCTCCAGGACGTACTCTCGCCCGTCGAACTCCCGTACCTCCTTGGCGGGCGAGGCGAGCGCCACCCCGCCCGAGCCGTCGTAACGCCACGGGAGTCCGCCGTCGGCGACCTGTGTGCCCACCCCGGCAGGCGTGTAGAACGCCGGGATGCCGCAGCCTCCCGCGCGCAGCCGCTCGGCGAGCGTGCCCTGCGGGATCATCTCCACCTCGAGCTCACCGCCCAGATACTGGCGGGCGAACTCCTTGTTGGCGCCGATGTACGACCCGGTCACCCGCGCGATCCGGCCCGCCGAGAGCAGGACGGCAAGGCCCGACTCCATCGCCCCGCAGTTGTTGGACACCACCCGCAGGCCCGACACGTCGGCCTCGTACAGCGCCGCGATCAGCACGCCGGGCACACCGCTCAGCCCGAACCCGCCGACCGCCAGGGACGCACCGTCCCCCACATCGGCCACCGCGTCGGCGGCCGATGCCACCACCTTGTCCATCTGTCGAGCCCCATCTCTTCCAGGCCTTCGATGCCCCGCCCATTAATCAGGGCACTGACTATTTCCACGAGGTTCGGCTTACGCTGCCACTCCTTCCGTGGGCCGTCAAGAGCGAGTAGTGTTCAGTGCACCTACCGAATCAGCAGGCCCGAACAGGCTCGAGGCAGTGGAGGAACTCATGGCCGCGGTGGACCTGACCACCCACCCCGGGCACCTGGCCCGGCGCCTGCAGCAGGCGCACTACCTGCTGTGGAACACGATGGTCTCCGAGGAGATCACCTCGCCGCAGTTCGCCGTCCTGAACGCGCTCGTCGCCGAGCCCGGCCTCGACCAGCGCACCGTCGGCGAGCGGGTCGGCCTCGACCGGTCCACCATCGCGGAGGTCATCAGCCGCCTGATCCGCCGCGAACTGCTCGACAAGGTCCGCGACCCGCAGGACGGCCGCCGGTACCTGCTGCACCTCACCGACGAGGGCAAGCGCACGCACCGCAAGCTGACGGTGCGGACGGCCCGGATGAACCAGGTCTTCCTCGGACCGCTCTCCGCGGCCGAGCAGACGGTGTTCTTCGACCTCATCCAGCGGGTCTCGGACGCGGCGGAGGGCCTGCGCAATCCGACCGAGCACGTCGCGGCCCACTAGCTTCTTCATCGCGACCCCAAGGCCCGGGTCACGCCGCCTTCGCGTACACCACCCACACCTGCCCCTTCGCGAACGGCAGCGGTTCGCCCTTGTCCGCCGTCGTGAACTCCGTGCCGTCCTGAGGCAGCGGCCGCTCCCAGCGCGCCTCGTAGGCACGGCCGTCGCGCAGGACCCGCGCCTTGCCGGACCCGACGGTCTCGGTGAACGGCGTGTTGTTGCCCCCGCGGTCGTGGAACCGCGACTCGCGCACCTTCACGTACTGCACGACGACCGTCGACGCGCCGAGCGTCCTGCCGTCGGCCGTGCGGGCCCGCGTGCCGTCCATGGAGACCAGCCAGCGCTTCTGCTCGGCGGCCCAGGTGAAGGTGAACCGCGCCGCCGGGAAGCGGACGGTGCGCTCACGTTCCGGGGTGCCGCCCTTGGGGCGCGGGCCGAAGCTGAAGCCCGTGCTCCCCAGACCTCCGTCACCCGTATCGGCGTCCAGGGCCTTCGGGCGTACGAAGAGGTTGTGCGGGGCCGGTTTGTCGCTGCCACGGAAGTAGGCGTTCCCCGGCGCCTTGCCGGGCGACAGCTGGCGCAGAGGGGCCGCCGAGATCAGCGGGAGGAGCTTCGACTGCGCCCCCGAGAACACGAGCGCCGGGTCGTCGAACTGCCGCAGCAGCTCCAGATCCGTCTCCCGCGCGCTGCGCACCGGCCCGATGACCGGCGGCAGCTTGCCCGCGTACACCGCCATCAGGCGGCTCAGACCGGCCTCGACCTGCTCCGCGTACACGACGTCCGCCGCGTCCAGGCCCGTCTGCGGACGGGCCGGACCCACGTTGTCGATCTTCACGGCGAGCACGCGCCCGCCGCCGGCGTCCTTCCCGTCGCCCTCGCCGGTCTGGCTCAGGGTGCAGCCGGGTGCCAGGGCCAGGGCGGCGACGGCCGCCACCGCCGCCACCGTCGTGCGTCGTGTCCGTGTCCGCGTTCCCATACGGGTGTCCTACCCCGTACGCCCCTGCTCTCCCGCCCTCAGCCCAGATCGAGGGCGTTGCGCAGACCGAGCCGGTAGCGGGTGCGGTCGTGGCGCTTGAGAAGCTCGATCGCGGGAGCGCGGTACAAGGGGGTCACCGTGCAGCGCTCGGCATCCGAACCGACCCTCTCCAGGACGGCGTTCACCGCCTGGCGTGCAGCTGTGTTGGCGCCCTCCATCGTCGCGAGGTCGATCGGCACGGCCACGTAGTCGCCGGCGAGGCAGAGGTTGGGGATCTTCGTTGCCGCCTTCGGCCGGTTGTGCAGGGTGCCGACCGGGTGGATGAGCAATTCGTCCTCGTTGGTCGGGTTCGGCGTGCCGATGCCGTCGACGCCCGGGTCCAGGAACCACGAGTGCAGCTTGCCGTCGCTCAGGACCACCTTGCCGGTGTCGTTGAGGGCGGCCTTGAGCTGGGCCCACACCTCCTTGGCGACCTCGTCGCGCGTGCACTGCTTGGCGGTCTTGCCGTAGAGCATCCCCGGCTTGTCCCACTCGGAGATGTCCACGGAGAGGCACTCGACCGCGACACCGTCCCCGTAGTCCGCCGCGAAGTCACGGTGTGGCCAGTGGCCGGCCTGGGCGATGCCCGTGAGCGACCAGGGCGAGTCGATGCAGTTGAAATGACCCTTGACCGTGGGCGGACGCTCCGTCAGGTAGAACTGGATGCCCGTCATCCAGTCCGTCTCCAGCTTGTCGCAGCGCGCCAACTGCGGGTCGGCCGCCTTCAGTTCCGCGCTCCACGTCTTGCGCGCGTGCTCCACCGGCATGGCCTGGATGTAGTGGTCGGCGGTGATGTCGCGGCGTACACCGTCGGGGTCCTCGATGACGGCCTTGGTGATGCGGCCGCCCGCGAACCCCAACTGGCGCACGTTCCAGCCGATGTGGAACTCCACGCCGAGCGACTTCAGGTGGGCCACCCAGGGGTCGATCCACGCCTCGTTCGTCGGCGCGTTCAGGAGCCGGTCCGGCGGCCCGTCCGCGCCCTGCCCGAGCGCGTTGAGGACGAAGGCCTCGCCGAGCGTGCCGACGGTGCGGGTGCTGGCCTCCTCGGCCTTGGTGGCGACGATGTTGCGGGTGACGCCGATCGCGAGGATGCGCTGGTAGTCCTTCGACATCTTCGCGGCGCGCGTGAACTCCCACCAGGGCGTCGACTCCCAGGTGCTGTCGCGGCGTTCGTCGCAGCTGGTGAGGAAGACCAGGGCGCGGTTCACGAAGTACGCGACCTCGTGCGCGGGCAGGTTGAAGGCGGTGTCGAGGAGCGCGGTGAGCGCGCGTGCGATGTCGTCCAGGGTGAGCTTCTCCGGCTCGCTGCCCGGCCACGGGATCGGCATCCGGATGTCCTCGCGCCCGGTGCGCGCGAACGACATCTCGCGCGGCGCCGCGAGGTTGTCCCAGACCCCGTTCGCGTTGCCAGGAAAGGGGATGCGGCGCATCGTGTCCGGGAGGTTGTGGTAGATCCCCGGGATGAAGCGGAACCCGTGCTCGCCCGGCAGCGGCTTCCGGTTGCCCTTCGCGCTGTCCGGTACGTCCATGCTGCGGGCCTTGCCGCCGAGCGCCCTGCGCTCGTAGACCGTGACGGCGAAGCCGCGCTCGGCCAGCTCGTGCGCGGCGGTCAGTCCAGCGACGCCGCCGCCGAGGACGGCCACGGAGATCGTCGCCGGATCCGCCCGCGGTGCGCGGTCCGCGGCCGCCGCCGGAAGCGCCCCCGCGCCGAGCGCCGCCACGCCGCCCGCGGCGGCCGCCCCCGCGACGAACGTCCGCCTCGTGCTGCCCGCGGCTCCCGAGTACCCCATGCGTCGGCCCCCTTACCGTAAGTAACTCCCGTGTCAGGCGCAGGAGCATACGGTCGGCGCCCATGGGGTGGAAGCGGCGAGAGGTCAGGGGCGCGAACATTGGCGCGATCACGTTCCGGTCGGGTTCCGGTCGGGTCCCCGGAACGGTTCCGGTGAGGACGCCGCGGACCGGTGTGACGCGCGTATGACCGGAGTACGAAGGCTGCGTTTCCGGAAAGCCGGGGCGAGCGCGATGACTTGACCCTCTCTTGATGCCGTGGCTAGTTTCAACGCCATGCGAATATCCCGGCGGTTCAAGCAGCGGCGCGCTGTTGATCTGATGCGCGTGGCCACCGCTCTGTGTAGCTGACCTTCGCAACGTCTCGTGACAAGCCGCAGGGAAATCTCCTGCCGGTCTTCCCTTGCCGTGTAGGTCCGCACTCCGGGAAAGAATTCATGCCCACACATATCCGGGCGGCGCTCGGCGCTGCCCTCCTCGTCCCCCTGCTCCTGGCCGGTTGCGCAGACAACGCGACGTCCACCACGACCGTCGACGCCAAGCACGTCTCCGCCAAGATCCCCGCGAAGGTGGATCCTGACACAACCCTCACCATCGGGGCGCCGGACACCCAGGTCGCCCTGAAACTCTCCGGGCAGATCGACAAGCTGCCCTTCAAGGTGAAATGGGCCAACATCAGCGGCGGCCCCCAGTGCTCCGAGGCATTCAGGGCGCATTCCCTGGACGTGTGCTCGGCGGCGGAAATTCCGTCCATCCACGCGCATTGGACGGGACTCGACACGAAATTGGTCGCCGCCAAATACCGCAAGGAACCGCTCAAGCACCCCGTCTACGAACTCGGCATCGCACCCGGCGCCGACATCGACACGCTGAAGGACCTGCGCGGCAAGAAGATCGCCTACAGCCCCGGGCAGGCGCAGGGCGCCCTCGTCCTGCGCATCCTCGCCAAGGCCGGCCTCGCCAAGGACGACGTGGAACTCGTCGAGCTGCCGAGCACCGGCGACGTCTACCCCTCCGCCCTCGGCAACGGCCAGGTCGACGCGGCGCCGCTCGGCGGGGTCAACATCAAGCGCTACCCCGCGAAGTACGGCAAGGACGGCGCGAAGACGATCCAGCACGGCCTGCGGGACGACCCCGGACATCTGTGGGTGCCGACCGAGTCGGTGGAGAACCCCCAGAAGGCCGCGGCCATAAGGGAGTTCGTGAAGGCCTGGGCGCGCGCCGCCGAATGGGCCGACCAACACCCCGACGAGTGGATCGCCGGCTACTACGTCAAGGATCAGGGCCTGACCCGCGCGGACGGCGAGTACCTGGTCAAGGGGGTCGGTCATCCGGACATCCCGGCCGACTGGACCGACGCCATCGCACGCCAGCAGAAGACCGTCGACCTGCTCGCGAAGGAGACCGGCAAGGAGACCTTCGACGCGGAGGTCCTCTTCGACCGGCGGTACGAATCGGTCGCCGCGGACGCCGTCAAGTCCGGCGCCGGGGAGGGAACATGAGTGCCGAGGCCCCTGTTCTGACCAAGGCCGCCGCCCACCCCGCCGCACATTCTGAGCCCGTGGTCCGCGTCCGCCGCAAGCCGCGGCGTCGCAGGCTCGGCCCCGGCAGGCCCGTCCCGTACGGCTGGGCAATCGGCCCCCTGCTGCTGCTCGCGCTCTGGTCGGTGGGGTCGGCCGCCGGGTTCATCGACGCCCGCAATCTCTCCGCGCCCTGGACCGTGGTGAGCACCGCCGGTGATCTGATCGCCGAGGGCAGGCTCCAGTCGAACCTCGCCACCTCCGCCGAACGCGCCGCCCTGGGGCTGCTGTTCGGCACCGCGGGCGGGCTCGCCCTGGCGGTCATCGCCGGGCTCAGCAGGATCGGCGAGGGCGTCATCGACGGCCCCGTACAGATCAAGCGGGCCATCCCCTCGCTCGCGCTGATCCCGCTGCTCATTCTCTGGTTCGGCATCGGCGAGTCGATGAAGGTCATCACCATCGCGCTCGGCGTCTTCGTGCCCGTCTACATCCACACCCACAACGGCCTGCGGACCATCGACGGCCGCTACGCCGAACTCGCCGAGACCGTCGGGCTCTCCCGCACCGGGTTCGTGCGCCACGTCGTCCTGCCGGGAGCGCTGCCGGGTTTCCTGCTCGGCATGCGGTTCGCGGTGACCGCGGCATGGCTCTCGCTCGTCGTGGTCGAGCAGGTCAACGCGACGAGCGGCATCGGCTACATGATGGAGCTCGCCCGCACCTACGGACAGACCGACATCATCATCGTCGGCCTCGTCGTGTACGGCCTCCTCGGTCTCGTCTCGGACGCACTCGTACGGCTCGTGGAGAGGAAGGCGCTGTCATGGCGACGCACACTGGCGGGCTGACGGTCCGGATCGAGAACCTCGTCCGGTCCTTCGGCGACCGGAGAATCCTGGACGGGCTCGAACTGCGCATCGCGGCGGGGGAGTTTGTGGCGCTCCTGGGCCGCAGCGGCTCCGGGAAATCCACGCTGCTCCGGGCGCTCGCAGGGCTCGACCACGAGGTCGCGGGAAGCGGGGACCTCGTGGCTCCCGGCGATGTCTCGGTGGTCTTCCAGGACGCACGCCTTCTGCCGTGGAAGCGGGTCCTGGACAACGTCGCCCTCGGCCTGACGGGCGCCGGGGCACGGGACCAGGCCCGCGCGGCCCTCGCCGAGGTCGGTCTCGCGGGCCGGGAGGACGCCTGGCCCGCGGACCTGTCCGGCGGCGAACAGCAGCGGGTCTCGCTGGCCCGCTCCCTGGTACGTGAACCTCAACTGCTGCTCGCGGACGAGCCGTTCGGCGCCCTGGACGCGCTCACCCGCATCCGCATGCACGCCCTGCTGCGCCGCCTCTGCGAGGCGCACCGCCCCGCCGTGCTCCTGGTCACCCATGACGTCGACGAGGCGATCGCACTAGCCGACCGGGTGGTCGTCCTGGACGCCGGACGCATCGCGGCCGACCTCCGGGTGGAGCTTCCCGCGCCGCGCGGCCAGGGAAGCCCGGAGTACGCGGAGCTGCGGGGGCGGCTGCTGCGGCAGCTGGGGGTGGATCCGGCCGAGGGGGACCCCGCACGGGCCGACGACGTCGAGCGCGCCCCCGAGGAACCCGAGGAGAGGGGCGACGCCGAGCGCGCCCCCAAGGAGAAGGCGACCGCCGCATGAGCCCCCGCGAGCTGCACCTCAACCTCTTCGTCTACCCCGGCGGGCACCACGAGGCCGCCTGGCGGCACCACGCGTCCGACCCCGCGCACTTCCTGGACATCGACTTCTACCAGGACCTCGCACGGCGCGCGGAGGCCGCCACCTTCGACGGGATCTTCTTCGCCGACGGCCCGGCGCTCGCCGACAACGTCCGCTACGCGAGCCGCTTCCGCCTCGAGCCCTTCACCTGGCTCTCCGCGATCGCCGCCGTCACCTCGCGGATCGGGCTCATCGCGACCGCCTCCACCACCTACAGCGAGCCCTACAACCTGGCCCGCCTCTTCGCCTCGCTGGACCATCTCAGCCGGGGGCGCGCCGGCTGGAACATCGTCACCACCGGAGCCCCGCAGGCCGCCCTGAACTTCGGGCTCGACGCGCACCCCGTGCACGCCGAACGGTACGACAGGGCAAGGGAGTTCCTCGACGTCGTCACCAAGCTCTGGGACAGCTGGGAGGACGACGCGCTCGTCGCCGACCAGAAGACCGGGCTCTTCGCGGACACCGACCGCATCCACGCCATCGACCACGAGGGGCCGCGCCTCAAGGTGCGCGGCCCGCTCAACACGCCGCGCACACCACAGGGCCGCCCCGTCTACGTACAGGCGGGCTCGTCGGAGGACGGCCGCGCCTTCGCCGCACGGTACGCGGAGGCGGTGTTCACCGCGCACCAGACCCTCCGCAACGGCCAGGACTTCTACGCCGACCTCAAGAAGCGGGCCGCGGGGCTCGGGCGCGACCCCGGCAAGGTGCTCGTCCTGCCCGGCATCAGCCCCTTCATCGGCTCCACGGAGGCCGAGGCGCGTGCCCTGCACGACGAGTACAACGAACTCACCCAGCCCGCGTACTCGTTGCAGCTCCTGCACCGCATGCTGGGGCTGCGCCTGACCGCCGAGCAACTGGACGGTCCCGTGCCGCGTGAGCTCATCGATACCGGCGGCGAACGCGGCAACGGCAGCCGCTTCCAGGTCATCCTCGACATCATCGACCGCGAACAGCCCACCGTGCGCGGTCTGTTGCACCGGCTGGCCGGGGCTCGCGGGCACCGCGTCATCGCGGGCACGCCGGAGCAGGTGGCCGACCAGATCCAGGAGTGGTTCGAGCAGGGTGCGGCCGACGGCTTCAACGTCATGCCGCCGGGGCTGCCCGGCGGCTTCGACGTCTTCGCGGACGAGGTCGTGCCGATCCTGCGGGCCCGCGGCCTCTTCCGCACCGAGTACACCGGCACGACCCTGCGCGACCACTACGGCCTCGCACGTCCGGAGAGCCAGTACGCGGGCGGGGGCGCGAGCCGGTCCGCCGGTTAGCGCAGCACATCCGCCAGGTCGTACCGGACCGGCTCCTCCAGCTGGGCGAACGTACAGCTGTCAGGGGTGCGGTCCGGTCGCCAGGTGCGAAAGCGCGCGGTGTGCCGGAAGCGCTGCCCGTTCTCCATGTGGTCGTAGGCCACCTCGCAGACGCGCTCGGGGCGCAGCGGCACCCACGAGAGGTCCTTCTTGCCCGTCCAGCGGCTCGGCGCACCCGGCATCCGGGACGTCTCGTGCGCGGACTCGTCCCCCCAGGCGGCCCAGGGGTGGTCGGCGGCTGACTCAAGACGCAGCGGTTCCAGCTCCTCCACCAGCTCGGCGCGCCGCCGCATCGAGAACGCGGCGCAGACGCCGACGTGCTGCAGGGTGCCCGCGTCGTCGTACAGGCCGAGGAGGATCGAGCCGACGATGGGGCCGCTCTTGTGGAAGCGGTAGCCGGCAACCACGCAGTCCGCCGTGCGCTCATGCTTGATCTTGAACATGAGGCGTTCGTTCTGCCGGTAGCGCAGGTCGAGCGGCTTGGCGATGACACCGTCGAGGCCCGCGCCCTCGTACTGCTCGAACCACTCCTGGGCCAGCTCCGGGTCCCTGGTCGCCGGCGCGAGATGGACGGGGGCGCTCACGCCTTCCAGGGCCTCGGTGAGGCGGGTGCGGCGGTCGGTGAGGGGAGTGTCGAGGAGGCTCTCGTCGTCCGCCGCCAGGAGGTCGAAGGCCACGAAGGACGCCGGGGTCCGCTCGGCGAGCGTGCGCACCCGGGACGCGGCCGGGTGGATGCGTTCGGTGAGCGCGTCGAAGTCGAGGTGGCCGTCCCGGGCGATCACGATCTCGCCGTCCAGGACACAACGGCCGGGCAGCCGGTCGAGCAGGGCCTCGGCCAGCTCGGGGAAGTAGCGGGTCAGCGGCTTGCCCGTACGGCTGCCGATCTCCAGGTCGGCGCCGTCCCGGAAGACGATCGCGCGGAAGCCGTCCCACTTGGCCTCGTACTGCATGCCCGTCGGAATCCTCGCCACGGGTTTGGCGAGCATGGGCTTGACGGGGGGCATCACCGGCAGATCCATGCTCCGATTCTGAGCCCATACGTCGCTTTGTGCCCGGTATGCGACTTATCTCCGTTGCGCCTAGCGTGGCGGCATGGGTGGTAAAGCGGTGGAGCTCGACGCGGGCGGGCGTACGGTGCGGCTCTCCAGTCCGGACAAGGTGGTCTTTCCGGAGCGGGGATTCACCAAGCTGGACGTGGCCCGCTACTTCATCGCGGTCGGCGACGGGATCGTGCGCGCCCTGCGGGACCGCCCCACGACGCTGCAGCGCTTCCCGGACGGGGTCGCCGGTGAGTTCTTCTACCAAAAACGCATCCCGAAGAACCACCCCGACTGGATCCCCACGGCCGTCATCGCCTTCCCCAGCGGCCGCACCGCCGAGGAGATGTGCCCCACGGAAGTGGGCGCGGTCGTCTGGGCCGCCCAGTTCAACACGCTGACCTTCCATCCCTGGCCGGTACGGCGCGGCGACACCGACCGCCCCGACGAGCTCCGCATCGACCTGGACCCGCAGCCCGGCACGGACTACGCCGACGCGGTCCGCGCCGCGCACGAGCTCCGCGCGGTCCTTGACGAGTACGGCCTCCGGGGCTGGCCCAAGACCTCCGGCGGGCGCGGCCTGCACGTCTTCGTGCCGATCGAACCGCGGTGGGACTTCTCCGGGGTGCGCCGTGCCGTGATCGCCTGTGGCCGCGAGCTGGAGCGCCGGATGCCGGACCAGGTCACCACCGCGTGGTGGAAGGAGGAGCGCGGGGAGAAGATCTTCGTCGACTACAACCAGGCCGCCCGTGACCGCACCATCGCCTCCGCCTACTCGGTGCGCCCCCGGCCGAACGCCCCCGTGTCGGCGCCGCTGCGCTGGGACGAGATCGACGACGCCGTGCCCGAGGACTTCGACATCGGCACGATGCCCGAGCGGTTCGCCGAGGTCGGGGACGTGCACGCGGACATGGAGGACTACGCCTTCTCCCTGGACGCGCTCCTCGAACTCGCCGCCCGGGACGAGCGGGAGCACGGCCACGGTGACCTGCCCTATCCGCCGGAGTACCCGAAGATGCCGGGCGAGCCGAAGCGGGTCCAGCCGAGCCGGGCGAAGCACGAGGAGTAGCGCGGCAGAGAGCGCTCAGATCGGGTACGCCGTGTGGATGTTCCCGTCGCGGATGACCACCTCGACCTCGTTGGTCACCCTGCCACTGCCGTTGACGCCGACGGGGCTGCCGTAATCGAAGCGGTGGATATGGCTGTCCTGACCCATCGTGGCGCGCGGGTTGGGCATGGCCGGGGTGCCCCGGATGCCCGCTTGGAGGCGGCTGCCGAGGGCGAAGTTGTCGCCGTCCCACAGGAAGTCCTCGCTGAACTCCCCGGGGATGTTCGGTTCGGAGCCGTAGTCCGCGCTCTCCCGTGCCCGCTGCTGGGCGCCCGGGCCGTGCTGGCCCTCGATGTGGGTCTCGCGCCTCTCGGTGATCCCGTGGTTACCGTCACAGCTCGGTGCGAGTCCCCAAGGGTCGGTCCAGCGCAGCGGGTTGAGGACGTACGCGTGGTGGTTGGGGGCCGGGGCGAGGCCGAGCGGGTCGGGGCTGAGATAGCTGGCGTTCGCCGGGTCGTAGTAGCGCTGGAAGTTGTAGTGCAGGCCCGTCTCGCGGTCGAGGTACTGGCCGGGGAAGCGGAGCGGGCAGTCGGCGCCCGCCGGGGCACTGTCGCTGACCTGTGTGCCCCACAGGGTGGTGCGGGCGCGCCAGGCGACGCCGCCATCCTCGTCGACGAGTTCGGTGGGGGTGCCGACGAGGTCGGTCACGATGGCGTAGAAGCGACGGTCGACCGCGGCCTGGTCGAGGCCGTCCGCTCCGGCGGCGGGACCGGCCGGGACGTCCGGTCCGTTCTGCTCGAGCTGCATCAGTGCCCGGTTCGTTCCCGGCGCCCACTCCCA
Organism: Streptomyces sp. NPDC051214; assembly: GCF_040682375.1. Classification (NCBI taxonomy): domain Bacteria; kingdom Bacillati; phylum Actinomycetota; class Actinomycetes; order Kitasatosporales; family Streptomycetaceae; genus Streptomyces; species Streptomyces sp. NPDC051214. Next base: position 752,175 of record NZ_JBFBAT010000001.1, on the reverse strand, counting down.
GCTCGTGGTGGCGCCGTCGGCCGACGTCCGCTGCTCCGCCAGCCGCGTTCCGTCCCACGTGAAGACGGTCTCCTCCACCGCACGGCCGTCGTCGTCCGCAGACGACAACCGCTTCGCCACGCGGCGCCCGAGACCGTCGTACACGTACGTCCAGCGGCGGCCGTCGGGCGTGGTGACGGCGGTCAGGCGGTCCTCGGTGTCCCAGGTATACGTCCAGGTGCGCACGCCGCCGGACAGCAGTTTGCGGGACTGGCGCACGACACGGCCCTGCGCGTCATGCACATAGGTGACGTGGCCCGACCAGCGCACCAGGGTGCCGTCGTGGACGCGCTCGCCCTGCGGACCCTGGGGGGTTTCGGCGCGGCTGACGTTGCCGGCCGCGTCATAGGCGTACCGCTCCGACCAGTCGGCGGCGGTCACCGACTCCACGCGGCCGCGGCCGTCATGTGTGAAGCGGCGGGTGCCGTGGGCCCGGTCCTCCACGGCGGTGAGGTCACCGTCCTCGCCGTATGCGTACGCGCGTTGGAGGAGTGGGCCGCCGTCCCCGGCCTCCGTGGTCAGCGTCTGCCCGGTGAGGCGGTGGCCCGCGTCCCATTCCTGCGCCAGTACGGTCGTGTCGTCGATGCGGCGTTCCGTCTCGTGGCCGGACGCGCCGTAGGAGAAGGCGAGCCGGTGGTTGGCGACACGGACCTGTGTGGTGCGGTTGTTGGCGTCCCACTCCCACCGGCTGACGGCACCAGAGGGAGTGCGTCGGGCGACGCGCCTGCCGAGCACGTCGTACGTGCTCTCCAGCACCCTGCCGTTGCACCGCTCGGACAGGACACGGCCCGCCGCGTCGCGGGTGAGGGTGAGCTCGGTCCCGGGCGTCGTGGCGCGGACGAGATGGCCGGCGGCGTCGTACGCGAACGAGGTGACGCTGTCGTGGGACCGCCGCTCGATGACGCGGCCGCAGCCGTCGCGGACGTACGTCGTCGTCTCACCGGCTCCGTTCGTGCGCTCGGTCAGGCGGCCCGCCGCGTCGTAGGCGTATGTGAGGGAGCGGCCGTTGAAGTCGGTCTCCTCGACGAGACGGCCAGCGGCGTCGTAGGAGTACGTCCACACGGCGCCCGCCGCGCCGGTCACCGCGGTGAGACGCAGCTCGGTGTCGTAGGTGAAGCGGACCGTGGAGGCGTCGGCGCCCTCGCCCTCGGTGCGCCGGGAGCGGCGGTCGAAGTGTGTGAAGCCGTACGTGACGGTCCGGCCATCGGGGCCGGTGTACCGGACGACGTTGCCCTCGGCGTCGTACCACCAGCGTTCGCAGGTCCCGTCAGGCAGGAGGCGCTCGGAGGGGCGGCCCTCCACGCTCCAGGACGTGCGGGTGACGGCTCCGGTGCCGTCGGCCGACGCGACGATGCGGCCGAACGCGTCGCGCGTCAGGCGTGTGCCGTCGCCCAGGGGCGGGATGGTGGCGAGCGGCAGGCCGGTGGCGTGCGGCTCGGCGCGGTGCGTGGCGCCGAGGGCGTTTGTCACGCTCGTGAGCCCGCCGAAGCGGTCGTACGTGAAGGTGGTCAGGGCGCCCAGGGGATCCACGGTTCCGGTCGGGCGGCCCTGCTCGTCATAGGCGTAGCGGCGGGTGCCGCCCGTCGGCAGGGTGGTCACGAGGGGGCGGTCGGATGCGTCGTACTCGGCGGTGGTGACTGAGCCGTCGGGCCGGGTGATCCGGGTGAGGTTGCCGCGCTCGTCGTAGTCGAAACGTGACGTGTGACCGAGCGCGTCGGTGCGCGACAGCATGCGGTCGTACGCGTCCCACTCGGCGTACGTGGTGTACCCGAGCGGGTCGGTCTGGGCGACGAGCTGTAGTTGCTCGTTGTGCCGGTAGGTCGTGGTGTGGCCGAGCGAGTCGGTGTACTGCGTCGAGCGCTCTTCGGTGTCGTAGGCGACGGTGCAGGAGAGGTGGCCTTCGGCGCCCTCGCCTCGTACGCAGCGGTCCTGGTCGTCGTACGTGAAGCGGTACCAAGAATCGTTGCGGTCGGTCCAGGACGTGACGCGCGCGTGCTCGTCGTACGTCAACCGCAAGGGCAGCCCGGACGAGTTGACGACGTCGGTGAGGTGGCCGTCGGTGTATCCGTAGCGGATGAGGGTGGTGCCGTCGGGCCCGTCGTCGGGGTTGTGAAGGCGCAGACCGGTGACCCGGCCGCCTTGGGTGTCGATGTGCAGATGGCGGCCGGCCGAGTCGCGGACGGCCGTAGGGGTGCCGCCTTCGTCGCGGTCGAAGTCGACGCGGCGCCCGTTGCGGTCGCTGATCGCCGCGAGCGGCAGCGTGAACGCCTCGTCGGCCCTGGTGGCCCGGCCGAGCGGCGCGAAGTGACGGGTGTGGCCGGTGACCGGGTCCGTGATGCGGATGGGGGCGCCCGGCGCGCCGTCCCAGTCCAGGGGGAGGCGCGGGCCGTGCCGGGGCATGACAGAGGTGCCGGGCGCGGGCACCGGGTAGCTGAGGATCATGCCGTCGTCGGTGGCGAACAGGGCGCCCTCAGGGTCGAGTTCGAGGCGCTCGTCGAGGGTGGAGGCCCATGAGGGGCCGAACCAGCGGCCCGACGCGTACGTCGAAAGATGCGTGCGCCGCAGCACGAGTGGCAGCAGCCCCGGAAGTTCGACGTCGGTCTCCTCCATGATCATCTCGCCGGAGATCATGTCGATCGGGTCGCCGTTCTTGCATCGGCCCTTGGCGGGCTTGCTGGTGGCCGCGTCGTCCGCGCCGCGCCGCAGTCCGTTCTTGAGGCCCTTGCCCAGGCCCTTGAGGCCGCCCTTGGCGAGGCCCTTCATGCCCTTGGCGAGCTTGCCGACGCTGGTGAGGGCCTTACCGCCGGGGATGCAGTCGAGGGCGGCGAAGGCGACGTCGAGCAGCCCTGCCTCGCCCTTCGCATATTTGTTGAGGGTGTCGGCCAGGACGACCAGGGCGGCGACCAGGACGATGGCGGCGAGGATGGGTCCGCCGACGATCATCGCGATGACGCCGAGGACGGCGACGACGACCTTGCAGACGGCGACGATGGTGTCCCAGTTGTCGGTGACCCAGTCCCCGACCTCCTCCCACCACTTGCGGTTCTGGATGCCCGCGTCCGAGGCGTCTTCCAGCTTCTTCTTCGCCGTCCCGGCCGCGCCCTCGCGCATCTTGCGCGCGTCTTCCGCCATCTTCTTCGCCGCGTCCAGGTTGCTCTTCGCGGCGGAGACGTCGGACTTGGCGGCCGTCTGGGCCTTCTCGGCGGAGTCGGCGTTGCGGGTGGCGGCCTTGACCTTGTCCGGGTCGGGTTTGGGGACGTCTTTCCCGCTGTCCTTGTCGTCCTTGTACTTGTCGGCTTCCTTGCCCGCCCGATCCACCCAGGAGTCGGCGGAGGTCAGGCGGGACTGGGCGGCGGAGAGGCTGGTCTGGGCCTCGCGGCCCTGGGCGAGGGCCTTGTCGGCCAGGGCCTGGGAGCGTTCCAGCTCCGGCCAGTAGGCGGAGAGGGCGTCGCCGGCCATCTCGTAGCTCTTCTTGAGCTTCTTCAGCTTGCCCGGCGCGTCCTCGAACTCTGCCGTGAACGATTCCGCGGTCTTGCCCGCCCAGGTGAGGATCGCGTCCTCGCCCGCCATCCCCTTGATGTCGCGCAGGACTTTCGATACATCGTCGGCGAAGTCATGCAGATTCTTCGCCAGGTTCCGGACCCGGTCGGGATCCCCCGGAGTCGGATCCTTGTCCAGATCAAGGACATGCCAGTCAGCAGGCCTGTTGTTCACGTCATCCCCCGTTGCGCACGCTCACTCAGTACGTGAATGCATGAGGGAAAATACTTGGTCCGCTCCACTGGGCGAAACCCTGTGCCGAATCAGGGCCTCCACCGGCTCGTAGAATCCCGGGGTGAGCGATGACCAGGTGAAATTGCCCGACCCCGCGGAGCTGAAGAGGCTGGCCGCATCCCGACCGGATCAACTGCGGGGAATTGCCGCAGAGTTGGCCAAGGGGCGGCGGATCCCGGAGCTCGAGCCGCTCTTCGCCGAACCGCCGCGGGGCGCCGACGACCCGGAGGTCGAGCTGCGGGCCTGCTTGCTGGGCGAACTGGCGCTGATGGGGGTCTCCTGGCGCGAGCGGCCGGGTCTTGAAGCGTATGCGGCGCGGCTGCGGGAGCTGGGGCATCCGTTGTCCTGGCTGCCGGGGGAGCGGCTCGATCTGGAGCACCGCTTCGGGGTGCGGGTCCGGGGCGCGGGGCCGGTGAAGTCGGCCGGGCAGTTGCGGGGGCGCTTCCCCGAGATCCCGGCCACGGAGGCGGGCGCGGAGGCCGGGCGAACGGCGCAGGAGGTGCGGGACGCGGAGCGTGCCCGCGAGGCCGCAAGAGCGTTCACCGCGGGAGGCTGGGCGCGCGAACCCGAAACGCGGTTCTTCACGCTGCCCGAGCCGCTGGGCGACGACGACTTCGGCATGGCCTTCCTCCAGGAGTTGCCGCTGGACTGTCTGGCCGGGGAAACGGGGCGGGGCGGCGCCCTCGCGTGTCTGACGGCGGCCGACGACGTGGCGAACGAGCTGTACTCGGCGTCGTTCAACGGCGGTGTCGACGGGCGTCCCCAGCACGGGGCCTACGCCCGTCTCCACGCCTGGCGCGGGCTGTACGCGATGCTCGGCCTGCCTGCGGGTATGCCGTTCCTCGACGCCGTGCGGTACGCGGCCGACTGCCGGTGGCTGCGCTTCATGGCGTTCACGCGGTGGTTCCACCACGACACGGCCGACGTGGGCTTCGCGGTGCTCGATCCGTCCCGGACGCGGGTGGCGGTCCTCGCGGCCACCGACACCGGCGACTGAACCGCCCCGCCCGCCACAGGCGACGGCGCCCTCGCCCCGGACAGGGACGAGGGCGCCGCGGTGGGATGCGATCAGTCGCGGAGGCCCAGGGTGACTACAGCTCCTTGATCCTGATGTCGCGGTACGAGATCACATCCGTGACCCCGTGCACCTGGAGCCCGACGTAGCCGGACGAGTAACGCCGTCCGTCCGTGCCGGGGTCGTCGCCACGCGGCGGCGTGAAGACCTGGCCGCCCGTGTTGTCGAACTCGTTGATCAGGACGCCGTTGCGGTAGATCGAGTAGTGCTGGTCCACCACCTTGATCTCGTAGTCGTTCCACGTGCCCTTCGGGGTGACGCCGGCGCCGCCGAGCCCCACCCGGTCGAAGCCGTAGATCGACCCCGTCTTGTACATGTCGCCGTCAGGCCGGTCGAGCATCTGCACCTCGTGCCCGTACTTGATGGCGACCCACTCCGGACGTGACTCCTCCGGGTGGTCGTGGACCTGCGGGAAGCGCACGAAGGCGCCGCCGTTGGCGTTGCCGTTGCCCGGCGCGTCGTCCCGCCACTGGAGCTTCAGCGAGAAGTCACCGTACTTGCGCTGGGGGAACCACAGCATGCCCATGCCCTGCACGGTGGTGCTGCTGGTGATCGAACCGTCCGCGTTCAGGCCGAACTTGCCGCCACCGACCTGCTCCCACTTGTTCAGGGACTCCTGGGTACCGTCGAAGATCTTGCGGTAGCCCTCGGTCTGGCCCGGCTTGCCGATGCCGGACTGCTTGGCGGCCTTGTTGATCTTGTTGTACTCACGCTGGTCGATCTCGCCGGCCTTCAGGAGCTTGTCCGTGACGCTCTTGACGTGCTTCAGGAAGAGCGCGTGGGACGTCCACTCCTTCTCGTCCTCGATCATCTCGTTGATGCGGCACCGGTTGTTCGTGACGCGGTTCGGGATGCCCGTGTCGACCGTGCCGACGATGACCGTCAGACGCTCGTCGAACTCGGCGCAGTTGGGGGCCGGGACCCCGCCGCCCTCCGCGACGGTGAAGGAGACGTCCTTGGCCGCCGAGGTGTTGCCCGCCTTGTCGCTCGCGCGGTAGGCCACCGTGTGCCGGCCCACGCGGTCGACGACCACCGGGTCGGCGTACGCGAGATACGGACCGCCGTCCAGCGAGTACTCGACCTTGTCGACACCGGAGTCGGCGTCGGTCGCGGTGACCGACACCTTCGCCTTGCCGACGTACGCGCCGTCCGAGTTCTTGGTGCCGTCGACCTTGGCGGTGGTCTCCGGCGGTGTCTTGTCCTCGACCGGCGGCGTGACCACGGTGAACTCGACGGACTTCTCGGCGGCCTGGTTGCCCGCCTTGTCCGACGCGCGGTAGCGGATCTTGTGGGCGCCCGCCGCGTGCACCATGACCGGCGCGCTGTAGGCCGTCCACGCGCCGCCGTCACCGACCGCGTACTCGATCTTGTTGACGCCGGAGCCGGTGTCGGACGCCGTCACGGTGACGGTCGCCATCCCGACGTACTCACCCTTGTCGTTCTTCTCGCCGGTCACCGTGGCCGAGGTCTCCGGTGGCGTCTTGTCGTCGCTCGACGGCGGGGCCACCGTGAAGTCGACGGATTTCTCCGCCGCCACGTTGCCCGCCTTGTCGCTCGCGCGATAGCGGATCTTGTGGGTGCCGACCTGGTCGACGACCACGGGCGCCGTGTACGGCTGCCAGGGGCCGTCCGCCCCGACGGCGAACTCGGTCTTGTCGACGCCCGAACCCTCGTCGGTCGCCGTCACCGCGACGGTGGCGGAACCGACGTAGGCGCCATCGGAGTTGGTCTGCCCTTCGACCTTGGCGGCGGTCTCGGGAGCGGTGGTGTCCTCGCTGCCGCCCTCGGTCACCACGAGGATGCCCTGCATGGAGCCGTGGCCGGGGATCGTGCAGTGGTAGCGGTACCGGCCGGGCGTCAGGGTGACCTCGGCCGTGTGCTTGCCGCCCTGGTCGTCGTTCGGGTTGGCCAGGATGTTCAGCGGTACGTCGTTGTTGTACTCGGGGTCCGAGACGTCGAACGTCAGCGTGTGCGGCATGCCGGTGGTGTTGCCGGTCGCCTCACTGTTCTCGAAGACGATCGTCGTCGCTCCCGCGACCGCCGTGGTGGGCGCGGAGGCGTACTTGTCGATCGCGTTGTCCGCGGTCCAGGTCAGGGTCTGGGCCGCCGCACGGCCCGGGTTGTCGGGCTGGCTCGCCGCCGTGGAGGTCAGGCCGAGCACCATCAGGAGCGACGCGAGAAGCGCCGTCCAGAGTCTTCGCTTGCGTACCGCCCGCATCATCCGGCCTTCCTTGCGAGGTCCTTGGCGGCCGGAGTGGCCGCGCCGCCCGAATAAGTGACGCGCCACAGCGCCGACTTGGAGTCCGAGGTGAAGAACCCGCGGCCGTAGTCGAGGACATAGAGCGAGCCGTCCGGGGCGAACTTCCAGTCCATGAGGTTCTTGATGCCGTCGTTGCCGATGGGGATGATCTTCTTCAGGGACTCGGCGTGCGTGGGCAGTCCGCCCTTGCCGACCGTCTTCGGGTCGGTCAGGACCGCGTGCCGGGGCTGGTCGGCGTCGTAGAAGTCACCGACGAACCACTTGCCGTCCCAGTACGAAGGCCACTTGTCCGCGCTGGTGTTGGCGGCGTCGTAGCGGTAGACCGGGCCGTTCATCGTGGCCTGGCCGCCGCCCTTGAGCCACGGCAGGAGGATCTTCTGCTCCTCCGTCTTGTAGCTCGGGACACCGTTCGCGTCGCGCGGGTAGTCGACGCCACCGCCCTGCGGCGAGTACCAGATGTTGTTCGGCTCGGCCGGCGGGATGTTCACCAGGCCGTCGTTGTTGGGCGACTCGTTCTTGAGGTTCTTGCAGTCGTACCAGCCGAGCGGCTTCGTCGGATCCGGCAGATTGCGGTCGCGGTAGGGCTGGTTGTTGCCCATGCAGTACGGCCAGCCGCGGTTGGAGGCGTGGGTGATGGCGGCGAACGTGTCGTACTTCGCCGGGCCCCACGTCGTCGACGGCGCGCCCGCGTCCGGGCCGACCCAGCCCGCGTACAGCGTGTCGGTCTTCTTGTCGACGGAGATGCGCGCCGGGTTGCGGACACCCATCACATAGATCTCGCCGCGCGTCTTGCCGCCGCCCTCGTCCGGCTCCTTGCCGGTGAAGAGGTTGCCCTCCGGGAGCGTGTACGTCCCGTCGGCCTCGGGGTGGATGCGCAGGATCTTGCCGTTGAGGTTGTTGGTGTTGCCCGCCGTGCGGCGCGCGTCGGCGAAGGAGACACCCTTGAAGTTGGGCTCCGGGTTGTTGCCCGAGTATCCGTTGCTGAAGCCCGACGAGTTGTTGTCACCGGTCGCGATGTACAGGTTGTTCTTGGAGTCCCACGCCATGCCGCCACCCGCGTGGCAGCAACTGTGGATCTGCACCGGCCACTTGAGCAGGACCTTCTCGCTGGCGAGGTCCAGCTTGTTCGTGGTCTGGTCGAGCGTGAAGCGCGAGACGTAGCGCTCGGCCATGTGCGTCTCACGGTTGATCTTCGAGTGGGGTGTGTAGTGCAGGTACACCCAGCCGTTCTGCTCGAACTTGGGGTCCAGCTCGATGCCGAGCAGGCCCTCCTCGACCTTGATCAGCTCATCGCCGCCGCCCTTGTTGCCGAAGATCGTCAGCGCTCCGGCGAGGGTCGTCTTCTTGGTCTTGGGGTCGTAGACGTGGATCTCGCCCTTGCCCTTGCCGATGTCCGGGTTGTTCCAGTCGGTGACGACCGGCTGGGACGAGTCGGCGCCGCCGCGGCCGATGTAGAAGACACGGCCGTCGGGCGCGGTGACCAGGCCGTGCGGCTCGCCGATCTGGTCGTTCTGGCCCGGCTGGTTGGGCTGGGTCAGGCGCGACGCCTTGTAGTTGGCGGTGATGGTCGACTTGCAGTCGGCGCGGGCGATGCGGCTCGTCCAGAGCAGGGCGCCGCGCAGGTGCTGACGGAAGTCGGTCTCGTCGTACGAGGCCGCCGTGCCGCCCATGCCGGTGTAGAAGGAGCGCCCGCCGTCGTAGTCACGGCACCAGGAGACCGGGTGGTCGGCGCCGTTCTTGCTCGCGCCCGGCTGATAGGTGGACTCCCGCACGCGGGCCACGGTGTGGACCTCGCCGGTCGGGTTCTTGGTCCAGTTCAGCCACTGGTCGGGGCGCTTCCACTCCAGGGGCAGGTCCTTGGTGGCCGGATTCTCCCGGTCGCCGACCTCGACGGTGGCGCGCTGCACGTTCGTCGGGCTGGAGTCTGCCGGGCGGGCACCGATCAGGCCGGTGAACCAGGACGAGTACGGCTCGGCGCGGGCCGCATCATGGATGCCGACGAAACCGCCGCCCGCCTCCATGAAGGCCTCGAGGCCGGCTTCCTGCTCGGCGTCCAGGACGTCGCCGCCGCCGGTCAGGAAGGCCACGGCGTTGAACTTGCCGAGCTTGGCCTCGTTCGTGAAGACCGAGGCATCGTCGGTCGCCACGATCTTGAACCGCTCGGCGGCCGGGCCGCTCTGGCCGATCTTCTCGATGGCCTCGATGCCGGCGTTCACGACGGGCGACTCGTCGCCGTCCGCCGCCGAGCCGTGGAAGACGAGGACGCGCACGTTCGCCTGGCCGGGCGGTGACGGCAGGGACATCGTTGTCAACGGTGGCTCGGGATAGGGCCGCGCGGTGGCGGCCTGTGTGGAGAGCGCGCCGGTGACCATGACCCCGGAGATCAGGGCCGCGGCCCAGGCGCGCCGTGAGCGGCTCCGGTTCCGGTCGTCGCGGTTCGGTCTGCGTCTGGCTCTGCTCAACCCTCGTACAGCCAAGGGCTCTTGATGCGGTGTGAGCCGCATGAGTACACCCACCCCTCGTCGGTCACAGCAACAGGCGCGGATGAAGCTAGACCTCTTTTTGCCACTCGCCAATAGGTACGGACGGAATACCGCGAACTTTGTCCTGCGTGTGGATAAACGAAGCTCCCCCCGATACCGTGTGGCCGTCCCGGGGGCCACCTGCGCCCCGTCAGTCTCCGTACCGCAGTGGGGAGTTCGGCATGGACCGACGGAGCTTCAACCGACGGATGCTCGTGGGCGGAGCGGTCGCGACGGCCGGCGTGACATCGTTGTCGCTGGCCACCGCGCCCGAGGCGAGCACGGCCGAAGGGCCCAAGACCGCCCCCGCGGGCGGCGAGGTGCGCCGCATCAAGATGTACGCCGAGAAGCTGCCGGACGGGCAGATGGGCTACGGCCTGGAGAAGGGCAAGGCGTCCATCCCCGGCCCGCTCATCGAGCTGAACGAGGGCGACACCCTGCACATCGAGTTCGAGAACACGATGGACGTGGACGCCAGCCTGCACGTCCACGGCATGGACTACGAGATCTCCAGCGACGGCACCAGACACACCAAGAGCCACGTCGAGCCCGGCGGCAAGCGGACCTACACCTGGCGCACCCACGCCCCGGGCCGCCGCAAGGACGGCACCTGGCGGCCGGGCACGGCGGGCTACTGGCACTACCACGACCACGTCGTCGGCACCGATCACGGGACGGGCGGTGTGCGCAAGGGGCTCTACGGCGCGCTGGTCGTGCGGCGCAAGGGTGACCTGCTGCCGGACAAGACGTTCACGATCGTCTTCAACGACATGACGATCAACAACAAGGCCGGGCACGACAGCCCCAACTTCGAGGCCACGGTGGGTGATCGGATCGAGTTCATCTCGATCACGCACGGCGAGTACTACCACACGTTCCACGTCCACGGTCACCGCTGGGCGGACAACCGCACGGGCCTGCTGACCGGCCCCGACGACCCGAGCCAGGTCCTCGACGACAAGATCACCGGGCCCGGGGACTCCTTCGGCTTCCAGGTCATCGCGGGGGAGGGGGTGGGCGCGGGCGCGTGGATGTACCACTGCCATGTGCAGAGCCACTCCGACATGGGCATGGCCGGGTACTTCCTGGTGAAAAAGGCGGACGGCACCATCCCGGACTACGAGCCGCACCATCCTTCGGCGGCGAAGAAGTCCGGCGGGTCGGCCGGCTCCGGTGACTCCGGCGGGGCGAAGTCGGGTGCGTCCGGGCACGATCACGGCTAGACGAGCGATCCCGAGGAGTTCTGTGGGCTGATCGGTGTCGGTTCACTTCGAGGTCTGATCACCGTGGTCGTCTCGGAGCATGTGCCGACGTTCCTGTTCGCGCTTGGAGTAGGCGGCCGCACGGATCGCCTCGTCGCTCTCCAATCCTGATCCCAGGGCGCCGCCCACGGTGGCGACCGAAGCGACGAACCAGGACAACGTCACGTACTCCGCGGCGTGCAGCGGTGTTCGTGTCATGGAGGCGAACACTTGGTCGTTCAGGATGAACAGCGCCCACGCCAGGTTGATGACGATCAAGCTCCCGTAGCAGACGAGCACACCGATGCCCACGGTCATGACCGTCGAGGCGTTGTAGAGCCTCGCCTTCTGCCGCGCCTCAGGCGAGCCCTCCGCCGATCGATGCCACAGCTCCCCGTCCACGATCAGCCAGCCGATCATGAGCCCGACGGACCCGACCATGGCGATCACGAGGCGTGGCGCGCTCAGGGCCTCGGCCAGGCTCCAGGTGGTGGAGTTCACGGTGGCGACCGCTCCTGTGGCGAGTGCGGCCGCCAAGGCTTTCGACAAGCCGGGCACCAACCGCCATGGCCGGTTGGCGCGGACCATGCCGACGAGCACCCTCAGGTATCCGCGGGGCCCATTGACGACGTACCGAAGATCGGCAAGATCGGCGGCCTCCTCCTCACCGATCGGGCCCGGACGGACAGGCGTGAGACGACCGGCGCAGGGGCCCAGAAGCGGCTGACTCGTGGGTTCTTCGGCCTCAGTGGCCCGCGGACCCGCCAAGCCGAGCACGGCTTCCTCCACGGCCCGCCGGGCTCTCGTCTGCAGCCGCCAGCCTCCCAGTGCAGGCAGAGACAGCAGCGCCAGGCCGTGTTCGTGACTCAGACGCGCGGCGAGTCTGCGCCCGTGTGAGTGCAGCGGAAGGTCGGTGAGGGCCACAACGACATCCCAGTTCTCCGCACGTCCACGGTCCGTGATCCGGCGCATCAAGGTGGGCAGGTCCTCGGTCCCCGCGGAGAAGGGTTCACTGACCACCTCGACGTCGAACCGTCGCCCCGGGCCTGCCTTGTCGGCGAGCCGAGCAGGGAGTGTCCGGGCCATGCGCTGGGCGATCTCCGTCGGCGCGTCCGGGTCCGCCAGGAGAGCCACGACGGTAACGCCCTGGGACGACACCCGCATGGCACGACCCTTCTCTTCGACCACCGCGAACACCCGCTCCGGGGGGGCTACTCCGCCGAGCTTGCCGTGTCAGCTTGCCGTGTCCGCCTCCGGCTCGACCGCGCCCCCCGAGTCGGCCGCCGGACCGAGGGTCAGTGCCAGCTCGCCGTCCTTGACATCGGCGATGACGGTGTCGTCCGGATTGACCGAGCCGCTGAGCAGCATGTTCGAAAGACGGTTGTCGAGCTCCGTCTGGATGGTGCGGCGCAGCGGCCGGGCTCCGAACTCGGGCTGGTAGCCACGGTTGGCCAGCCACTCCTTGGCCGTCTCGGTGACCTCGAGGTTGATCTGCTGGGCGTGCAGCCTGCGACGGCTGCGTTCCAGCAACAGGTCGACGATGCGCACCAGGTCCGCCCGGGACAGGACGTGGAAGACGATGATCTCGTCGATGCGGTTGAGGAACTCGGGCCGGAAGTGCGCCTGCAGTTCGGACATCAGGTCATCCCTGATGTCCTCGACTGCCCCTTGGTGGTCCAGGATGCGCTGGGAGGCGATGTTGCTGGTCATGATGACCACGGTGTGCCGGAAGTCGATCGTGCGTCCCTGGGCGTCGGTGAGCCGCCCGTCGTCCAGCACCTGCAGCAGCAGGTTGAAGACGTCGGGGTGGGCTTTTTCGACCTCGTCGAACAGCACGACGCTGTACGGCTTGCGGCGCACCACCTCGGTGAGCTGCCCGGCCTCCTCGTAGCCGACGTATCCGGGCGGGGAGCCGACGAGCCGGGAGACGGTGTGCTTCTCCTGGAACTCGCTCATGTCGAAGCGGACCATCCGGTCGGCGTCTCCGAAGAGCAGTTCAGCGAGTGCCTTGGCCAGTTCCGTCTTGCCGACTCCCGTGGGTCCCAGGAAGAGGAAGCTGCCGGTGGGCCGATCGGGGTCTCCCATGCCCGCCCGGCCGCGGCGCACGGCCTGGGACACGGCGGTGACTGCCTCTTCCTGGCCGACCACGCGCTCGTGCAGGGCCTCCTCGAGCTTCGTGAGCCGCTCGCGCTCGGTCTCGGTGAGCTGGGAGACGGGGATGCCGGTGCGCGCGGAGAGCACATCGGCGATGTCCTCGGCCGTCACACTCCCGGCCTCCTCCCGCTCCCCGCCGACCTCGGCGAGTTCCCGCTCCACCTGCCGGATCTGGTCCTTGAGCTGTGCGGCGCGTTCGTAGTCCTCGGTGCTGACGGCCTCGTCCTTCTCCCTGCGCAGTTTGGTGAGGCGGTCCTCGATGCTCGCGGCCCCGGTCGGGGCACCGAGGCGGCGCAGTCCCACGCGTGCTCCTGCCTGGTCCATGAGGTCGATCGCCTTGTCGGGCAGGAACCGGTCGGTGATGTAGCGGTCGGACAGGGCGGCCGCGGCGTCCAGGGCCTCGTCCGTGTAACGGACCTGGTGGTGGGCCTCGTAGGAGTCGCGAAGCCCGCTGAGGATCTGTACCGTCTCCTCGACGGTGGGCTCGCGCACCATGACCGGCTGGAAGCGACGTTCGAGCGCGGCGTCCTTCTCGATGTACCGGCGGTACTCGTCGATGGTGGTGGCGCCGACGACGCTGAGGTCGCCCCGGGCGAGCGCGGGCTTGAGAATGTTGCCGGCGTCCATGGCACCCTCGCCGCCTCCACCCGCGCCGACGACCGTGTGCAGTTCGTCGATGAACAGGATGATGCCGCTCTCGGCCTCCGTGACCTCGTCGATCACCTTCTTCAGCCGCTCCTCGAACTCTCCCCGGTACTTGGATCCTGCGACCAGACCGGCCATGTCGAGGCTCACGACGCGGCGGTCGCGCAGGGCCTTCGGGACCTCTTCGGCGACGATCCGCTGCGCCAGTCCTTCGACGATGGCGGTCTTGCCGACTCCGGGATCGCCGATGAGGACGGGGTTGTTCTTGGTGCGCCGGGAAAGCACCTCCACGGTCTGCTCGATCTCCTCGGCGCGGCCGACCACCGGGTCGAGACGTCCGCTGCGGGCCTCGACGGTGAGGTCGCGCCCGTACTCGTCCAAGGTCGGGGTGTCGCTGTGCTCGCCCGACGGCGCCTTCCGGCCTGCTTCGCCGCCGTTCAGCAGACCGGAGGAGACTCCCTCGGATCCCAGCGTGCGGGCGAGGCCGGAATCTTCCAGCAAGGCGGCGAGGATGTGCTCCGGACCGATGTACGAGGCACCGGTCGCCTGGGAGCGGGCGTGGGCGGCAAGCAGAGCGCGCTTCGCCGCCGGTGTGAGGCCGGGGTCGCCGGGTTCGGTGCCGGTGGGGAGGTTCTCCTGCAGGTCCGCAGCCAGCTGGTCCGGATCGGCGCCCGCCTGCTCCAGGATCTGCCGGGCGGCCGGCACCTGCGTGGCGGCCCACAGTAGGTGCACGGTGTCGAGATCGGACCCGTCCTCGGACGCCCGGCCGCCTGCCGCCCCCAGCAGCTCGTGCGAGGAATCACTGAGCAGTCGCCCGATGGGCACGCGCTGCACGGCCGGCGGCGAGGCTGCCGGACTCGTGCCGAAGAAGCGGTTGAAGAGATCGGAGAACGGGTCGCCGGACCCGAAGGGGGAGGTTGTCACGAGGATCGTCCCGTCCGGCGGGCCGCACAGCGGCTGTGCGCAGCCTGCCATGGTCGAATTGCCGTACACGGCCATTCTTCGCCGGGTCGCCCCGGGGTGCGACCGCAGCACATGAGCGACGGGCGTCCTTGGCGCTGAGCGTCACCGCCTGTCACGCCTCATGGTGCTTGTCCGAGGCACAGGGGGGACGAAGCCGCCGTCGGGCAGCGCGTCGTCCTGCGGGGCAGTCGTGCGTACGGGGTGAGCGGGGTCTTCGGGGGTCTTCGGTGTCTCCGGCGCATGGGGCTGGGAGACGGTTTGAGCGCTCTTGACGGTCGGCCCGGTGCGGTGCTCGGCGTCGCCCTTTCTGTTCGTCATGTGGAGATCGTGTGGGACAGGCCGATCCTCGCGTCATCCCTTTACCCAGAGGTCCACGTTGGGTGTACTCCTTGTACGCGTCATCCATGCGCAGCACCCGTACGTCCCCTGTGCGCATCCCTCCGTGAACTGCCATTCAAGGGAGTCGAGTTGAGCAAGGACAGCGTGTACGACTACGTCATCGTCGGTGCCGGTTCCGCGGGGTGCGTCCTCGCCGCGCGGCTCTCCGAGGACCCCGCGGTGCGGGTGGCGCTCGTCGAGTCGGGGCCACGCGACCGGAAGCCCGAGATCCGCATCCCGGCGGCTTTCCCGAAGCTCTTCAAGACGCCCTACGACTGGGACTACTCCACCGTGAAGCAGTCCGCGCTCGACGGCCGCGAGCTGTACTGGCCGCGCGGCCACACGCTGGGCGGCTCGTCCTCGATGAACGCCATGATGTGGGTGCGCGGTCACCGCGACGACTACGACGCCTGGGGCGAGGCCGCGGGGCCCGAGTGGTCCTACGACGCGTTGGAACCGTACTTCCGGCGCGCGGAGCGGTGGACGGGTGACTCCGGCGGCTCCTCCGCCGGCTCCGGCTCCGGTGGGACCGGCGCCGGCAGCGTGTACGGCAGTGACGGGCCGCTCTGGATATCGCCGCCCCGCGCCCTCAACCCCACCACCGGCGCGTTCCTCGACGCCTGCCGCGACGCGGGCCTGCGCGAGCTGACGGAGCTGAACGAGCCGGACCACAGCGGCTTCGCGCTCACCCCGGTCAACCAGCGCCGCGGGCGCCGGTGGAGCGCCGCCGACGGGTACCTGAAACCGGCCAGGCGGCGCCGCAACCTGGACGTCCTGACCGAAGCGCGGGTCCGCAGGCTGGAGTTCGACGGGACGCGCGTGGCCGGGGTCATCGCCGACGGCGTCCCCGGCAAGCTGATCGCCCGCCGCGAGGTGCTCCTCTGCGCGGGCGCCATCGGCTCCCCGCAGCTTCTCCAGGCCTCCGGCGTCGGCGACCCGGACGACCTCGCGAAGGCGGGCATCGAACCACGCATCGAGTCCCGCGGCGTGGGCCGCAACCTCCAGGACCATCTCGCCTACGCGGTGACCATGCGCTGCCCGGAGCCCGTCACGCTGACCGGCGCGGACTCCCTCGCCAATGTCGGCCGCTTCCTGCTCGGCGGGCGTGGCCCGCTCACGTCGAACGTCGGCGAGGCCGTCGCCTTCATCAAGACGCGGCCGGAACTGGCCGCCCCTGACATCGAGTTGCTCTACGCCCCCGTCCCCTTCGTGCACCACGGCCTGACCCCGCCCACCGAACACGGCATCACGATCGGTGTGGTGCTGCTCCAGCCGGAGAGCGAGGGCCGGATCACGCCGAGGGGCCCCGGCGTCGGCTCCGCGCCGCTCATCGACCCCGGATATCTGTCGGCCGAGGCCGACATTCGCACGCTCGTGGCCGGGGTGCGCCGCGCCGAGGAGCTTCTCGCGGGGCCCGCCCTCGGCCCGTACACGTCGGGGCCGCTGGCGCCGCATCCGGGCACGGTCGACGACGCGACGCTCGCCCGGACGATCCGCGGGGCCTCCGAGACCCTCTACCACCCGGTCGGCACCTGCCGGATGGGCCTCGACGACGCCTCCGTCACCGATCCGGGGCTTCGGGTGCGGGGAACGTCGGCGCTGCGGGTCGTGGACGCCTCCGTCATGCCGCGGATCACGCGCGGCCACACGCACGCCCCGACGGTGGCGCTCGCGGAGAAGGCGGCCGAGCTGATCAGGGCGGACGCGCGCGGATGACGAGGGCCGGGGGCAGGGGGATGTGCCCCCGCCCCCGCCCACCGGTCGTATCCTGACCGGCGCACCAGCCAGCCGCCCCCGAGGAGCCCCACGTGACCGAGCCGTCGAGCGTCGCCCCGCGCCCCACCCTGGAGGCCGTGGCCGCCCGAGCCGGGGTCTCGCGGGCCACGGTGTCCCGTGTCGTCAACGGCGACACGGGCGTACGTGAGGTGCTGGCCGAGAAGGTCAGGCTGGCGGTCGACGAGCTCGGCTACGTCCCGAACCGTGCCGCCCGCAGTCTGGTGACCCGCCGGCACGACGCGGTCGCCGTGGTGATCGCGGAGCCGGAGACCCGGGTCTTCGCCGACCCGTTCTTCGCGCTGCAACTGCGCGGCATCAGCAAGGAGTTGACGTCGCGTGACGTCCAGCTGGTGCTGCTGCTCACGGAGGGGCGGGACGATCACGAGCGGGTCGGCCGCTACCTGGCCGGTGGCCATGTGGACGGCGCCCTCGTCTTCTCCCTGCACCTGGACGATCCGCTGCCCGGCATCATCCAGGGCGCGGGGGTGCCGACGGTCTTCGGCGGCCGGCCCGGATGGCCGGACGGGACGGTGACGACTCCGTACGTCGACTGCGACAACCGCGGCGGGGCCAGGGACGCGGTCCGCCACCTTCTCTCGCTGGGGCGCACCCGGATCGCGCACATCAGCGGCGCACTCGACCAGACGTCGGCCGTGGACCGCCTCGACGGCTTCCGTGACGTGCTTCCGGAGGCGGGGGAGAGGTTCGTCGCGCACGGCGACTTCACCCCGGCGGGCGGTGAGCGGGCGATGCGCGAGCTCTTGGACCGCGTCCCCGACGTGGACGCGGTCTTCGCCGCCAACGACCTGACGGCTTCGGGAGCGCTGCGGGTGCTGCGGGAGCGGGGGAAGCGGGTGCCGGAGGACGTCGCGGTGGTGGGCTTCGACGACATGCTGGCGGTGGCCGAGCAGGTGGACCCACCGTTGACGACGGTGCGCCAGGACATCGAGGAAATGGGCCGCCTCATGGCCCGCATGCTGCTCTCCCGCGACGACCTGCCCCCGAAAAGCGTGGTACTCCCGACAAAACTGGTGCGACGGGGCTCGGCGTAAAGCGACAGCACTCCGCTCCGGGCTGCGTCCCACCCCGCCCCGTCCGGCTCACCGGCGCCGGTCGGCCGCGATCCGCGCCCAGCCCTCACGCACCACCGGGCCCCCGCTTCCTAACGCCCCGACTGCCGGACAGGTGGCCCGACCCGGCACCCCCGCCCAGAGGCCCAGGAACGCCTCCCATCCCACGAACGAGTGCCCTCGTTCCCCCGCACGGTCCACCCGTGTTTTTGTCGCATCGATGCCGGGTGAGGCTCGCTTCAGCACTTCCACTCATCCGGAGGTAACACCATGCGCAAGTGCGCGATCCTGGCAGCAGCGGCCTTCGCCGCGGTCACCGTCATCGGCGGTGCCGGTTCGGCCGCCGCCACTGCCGACCCCGGCCCCGGCGCCTACGCCGAGGGCTCGGCTCACAAGTCGCCGGGCGTCCTCAGCGGCAACGTCGTCCAGGTGCCCGTGGACGTTCCGGTCAACGCGTGCGGCAACTCGCTGAACGTCGTCGGTCTGCTCAACCCGGCAGCGGGCAACCACTGCAAGTAGGTCTCCGGACCGGCGGGCGATCCCTGCCGGACGGCACGCCGCCCCGTCGCGACCAGTGCGCGACGGGGCGGTGCACGTGTGGGGGGTGGGTCCGCCAGGGAGCCGCTGCTAGGAGCCGACGCTCACCGTGAACCGGCGCGGGTTGCCGTCGTGCGCCGCCCCGGACACATCGGGCTCGCCGTCCGGCCGGACGTCGTCGTACGGGAACGCGTAACCGATGGGCGAGTTCGCGTGCACCACGCGGGCCCAGTGGTTGGTCACGTCACCCTTGTAGTAGTCCCCCGCGCCGGCCCCGTTCGGCTGCTGTGCGTGCGACAGCATGATGCTGCGGTTGAAGCCCGCCGCGAGCCGCGCGAGCAGGCCCTTCTTGTCGTCGGAGTCCCCGGGGTTGTTGGTGAAGGGCCCGTGGTTGCAGGTGAAGATGTCCTTGGACGTCGGCTTCGGGAAGGTGTGCCCGCCGTTGAACGTCAGCGTGTCACCGCTCACGCGGCCCGTGAACACGCCACGGCCGCCCTGAAGGTCGATCTTCAGGTCGGTGCCGCGGTACTTCTCCCACGCCTCGTCGATGTAGCTGTTCCACACGTCCCGGAACGGCATCTCGTTGGGACGGTCGAAGTACGGGGCCATGAGGTTCTGCGGCGAGATGACCCGGAGCACCTTGTCGCCGTCGCCGCGGATCACCAGATCGCCCCAGGGCTGCCCGTCCTTCTCCCCTTGGGCCACGAGATCGGCGGCTATCTTGTCGACGGCGCCGTCCGGCAGCGGGGCCACCGTGTGCGTGCCGTCGCCCTCCAGGGTCAGGCCGATGGGCAGGGCCGTGACGAGGTCGACGTAGCTGATGTTGGCGTACAACTGCGAGCTGTTGAAGGTGAATTCGCAGAACGACCAGGTGCGCCCGTAGTTGGCGTCCTCCTTGGTCGCGAAGGCGGGCTCGACCAGCGAAGGGCCCGGGTTCAGGAAGAAGTCCAGCTTGTCGTCCCGCACGAAGTAGACCCGCGCGCCGTACATCTGAGGCAGCGTCAGTACCTTCGGCACCGAACCCGCCGCGCCCAGCGGAATCGCGCAGTCGACCGGCAGCGGAGTCTGCGGGGCCGACGGCGAGTCGGGGCGGTAGACGCCCCCGTCCGGCTTCAGCAGGACCCAGCGGTCGGTGCCCTGCTCGTGCCCGGTGACGTAGGCCCGCACCTCGCCGGGCAACGACTTGTTCTGCAGGGCGAGTTCACAGGTCGCGGGGGCTGCCTTGGCGCCGGGGCTGAGGACGCTTCCCCAGACGGGGTAGGTGAGGGCTCCGGCGGCAGTGGACAGGAACACTCGACGCGAAATCACGGAAGGTCTCCCGGGATGTGTGGGGGGATGTCATGCGGCCGTGTGGGGGGTGGTGGCCGTGTGGTGCGACCACTGTCGCGTCGGCCCATTCGGCCGTCAAGAGTTGTGGCTGAGAGCGCTCTCAGAATCTCGCTTCTTTCACAAGGTGGCAGCACGCGCGCACTGTCAGTGGTGGGTGTCAGACTCAGAAGGACGGCAGAGAGATGCGACAAAGGAGTCGATCATGCTCAATACCCGTTATGTCGCGGGCGCTCCCACGTGGGTGGACCTCGGCACCCCGGATCTTGAAGGCGTCCACGCCTTCTACGGCGCACTGTTCGGGTGGGAGTTCCGCTCCGGTGGCGCCGAATTCGGTGGATACGGCATGTATCAGGCGGACGGGAAGACCGTGGCAGGCGCCATGAGCGTCCCCGCCGACCAGGCGCCTCCGGCCTGGACGATCTATTTCAAGACGACGGACGCCGACGCGACGGTGAAAGCGGTCGAGCAGGCCGGCGGCAGCACGGTGTACGAGGCGATGGACGTGGGCGACCTGGGTCGCATGGCTGTCCTCAATGACGCCCAGGGCGTCGGCTTCGCGGTGTGGCAGCCGGGCACGAACAAGGGCCTCGACCTGGTCGACGCGCCGAACAGCATGTGCTGGACCGAGCTCTACACCCCGGACATCACGGCGGCCCAGGAGTTCTACGGATCCGTGTTCGGCTGGGGCGCCACCACCCAGGCCTTCGAGGGCGGTTCGTACACGATGGTGCACCCCGCGGGCGGCACCGCGGACGACATGTTCGGGGGCCTGTGGCCGCTGTCCGACGCCCCGGACGAAGTCGAGGCAGGGGCGTACTGGACTCCGTACTTCCAGGTGACCGACATCGACGCGGTGCTGGCCCAGGTCGAGCCCGCCGGGGGCACGGTGCGGATGGCGCGCATGGACCTCGCGGGCGTCGGCAGCTTCGCCAAGCTCGCCGATCCCTCGGGGGCGCGCTTCGCGCTGATGCAGCCGGAGGCGCCCGACGCGGGGTGAGGCCGGCGGCCATGGGGCGGAGGCAGGGGTCACTTCGCAATGCAGGTGCCTGAAACGGCGCACGTCGCAGCGTTGATCGTTCGTTGATTTCCTGTTTCGCGCGCCCTGCCAGCATCGGCGGCATGCAGATCGACATGACAGCCGAGCCGGAACTCGCCTGGCAGGAGCAGGCCCTGTGCGCCCAGACCGGATCCGAGTTCTTCTTCCCGGAACCGGGCAGCTCGGTGCGCGAGGCCAAGTACATCTGCCGGCTCTGCGAGATGCGCCCCGCGTGTCTCGAGTACGCCCTGGCCCATGACGAGCGGTTCGGCGTCTGGGGCGGCCTCTCGGAGAAGGAGAGGCTCAGCCTCAGACGCACCTGACCCCCTCACGCGCGCGTCACCTCAGGCGTAGGTGACCGTGAACCTCCTCGTGCCCGCCGGAACGTGTACGTCGTCCCCCGTCACCGCCAGGTCGCGGCCGTCCGCCGTGACCGTCCGCACGGGGCCGAACCGGCACGGATAGACGTACCGCACCCGCTTCGGCGCCCGCGTGATGTCCACGGTCACCTTCCGCCCGCCCGCGTCGTGGGTGAGCCGGTAGCCGAAGGGCGCGCCGAACAGGTTCGGGGCGTCGTCGACGGCCACCGTGGCACCGTCCGGCACCCAGTGGGGGCGTATGCCCGGGGCGATGTAGAGGTGCGGGTCGCGGTCCTCGTCGGCCTCGAAGAAGAGGATGTCGCGGAGCAGGAGCAGGTACTCCGCCGCCGCCCAGCCGTGCGGGATGTCCCCCATGTACCAGTGACGGCCCGGGACTTCGCGGTAGTCGGAGGCGATGGGGAAGGCGTGCTGCTCGTTCCACGCGCCGAGCGCCACCGCGCGCTCCTCGGTCCGCGGCAGCGAAGCACCGATGATCCAGCCGAGCAGTGCGTCCATCCGCTCGGTGTCACCGGCCAGCAGATAGGCGTGCGCCAACTGGGTCGTGAGATAGGGGCCGTAGGTGTTCCAGGCCGCTTCGTGGCGGTAGCCGCCGGTCACGAAGTGCGCGTACATCGTGTCGAGCGTCCAGCGGGCCGCCCGGTCGATGTCCTCGCCCAGCTTGCTGCCCATGTGCAGCCGCAGCGGGTGGAAGAACGCCGCCGTGCCGATCATCGTCGAGTCGAGCCGCCCGACGTCGGCGGGCCCGGTCGGGATGTACGTCTCCCAGGCGCCATGCCTGCGTTGCTCCTCCAGGACCCAGCGGATCGAGGCGGCCGTCGCCCGCTTCAAGTCGTCGAAAGCGCCCCAGAGTTCGGGGACGTCGGGGGAGCCGAGCCGCTCCGCGAGCCGAGCGGCCTCGTAGAGTCCTGCCAGGCCCCACAGGTCATCCCAGTAGTGCGGCTTGTGGCGCTCGCCGAGATGTTCGGCGCTCCAGCCGCTGTGCAGCAGGCCGTTCTGGTCGCGGTTGTCCCGCAGCCACCGGGCGCCGTCGATGACGTACGGCGTGTAGAGCTTGGCGCCGAACGCGGTGGCACGGCCGTGCGTCCGGTCGAAGCGGCCGATCGCCCACAGCGCCTGGCCGTTGCTGTCCCACTCGCGGTCGTCCTTCTCGTGCGGGCCGCCGAAGAAGCCGTACTCCGCGCACGGCCCGATGCGGCCCGAGCCGCGGTTGAACTTGAGCGGATAGTGCGTGCCCAACTGGCGCTCGGCCAGCGACGCGTCGCCGACCAGCGAGCACGCGGTCGCCTCGACGGAGGAGTCACGGATCCAGAAGGAGTCGTACACCGTCGGCCCCGGGTGGATCTCGCCGTGGTCGGAGAGGATCAGGAGCTGCGAACGGCACTGGCGGAACTGGTCGGCCAAGTGGGATACGGGCAGCGGCAGTTGAGGCTGCAACCCACGCGCGATCAGCTTGTCCGTCCAGAAGACCCGATTGGCCTCCTCCAGGTCCGCGGCCGGAGTGGCCTTGATCTCCGCGAGATCGGCGGACCCGCTGTAGAGGTCGACGGGAAGCCGCACGTCGAGTTCGAACAGCTCGTCGTCGGTGATCCGGTAGGGCCAGGCGAACGCCGCACTGCACATCCCGGCGATCTGGTCCTGCGCCTGCACGGCGCCGTTCAGCTTGCCGCCCGTGACGAGGTCGTGGAACGGATTGCGGGTCAGATAGGCGCCCGGGTCGTACGTGAAGTCCGGGTTGCCGTACACGCCGAACTGCTCGGGAGGCGTGTCGAACACCGGGCCCCAGCCCGAGTTCGTCTCCACCCGCCCCTCGTCGGGCAGATGGCGCAGGAACGTCAGGCGCCGGTCGGTGATCTGCCGGCCGTTGCGGTCGTGCCGCTGGAAGCCGCTCGGCCCCGCGGGCATGACGGCCGCGCACAGCCAGCCCTCGCGCGGCTGCCCGGTCGCGCTGCCCACGGTCAGCCGGGTCACGACGAGGTCCCGCTGCCGGGGACCGATCGCCGTCCCGAAGGTGCGCTGCACGAACTCGGTGCCGTCGGCGGTGCGGAACGTCGTCAGGACCACCGGCAGATGCGGCGCCTCCATGCGCTGGCCGACGGCCCCTGCGTCCGTCAGCTGTGGAAGGCGGACGGCGCCGGTCGACGGTGAGTAGAGGAAGAAGGACAGGCAGTACTTGTCGTAGACCGGTTCGATCTCGCCCGCCTGCCCGATCAGGGACTCCTGCCGGTGGTCCTTGACGCCCACCATGTGCCAGTAGCGGTACAGGGCGTTGGAGGAGAAGGCGGCCTCCTTGGATTCATAGGTTCCCGAGTCGAAGTCGTCGCTCCAGTGCCGGAAGGCCGCCTGGGCCCACCACGGAACGGGGTAGGGCACCTGAGCCCGTCCCGCCCAGCCGCGCCACATGACCTCGTAGAACATCCACTCATGGGTCTGCGCCATGGGTTCCACCCCCGTGCCCACCGTTGCACCAGGGCGGGCGGTCGTAAATCGGTTCGGCACGGGGGTCTTGTGCGGTTACGATCCGGGAGCGCGGGCGGGCCGAACACTCCTGGTCCGCGGGTGTGGGGTCCTGTAGAGCAGAGGCAGACTCGCCGCTTTGCCAAGGCGGATACGCCGGTTCGAATCCGGTCGGGACCACGAGCGGACGGCACGGGCGGGGCGGGACGGATGAGTGAGAGCGGCGCGACCGGCGAGGCGACCGGCGGGGGGATCAGCGAGGCCGACCTCGCGGTCTTCCACGACGTGGTCGGCAGGCTCCGCGCGCTGCCGGTCGACGACCCCGCGCGGCTGCGCGCCGAACAGGTCGCCGCGTCCTTCGCCCGCGACGGGCGGCTGCGCAGGCGCAAGGCGCGCGGAGCCGAACTCTCCGCCGCCGACGCCGCCGTGATGGCCGCCACCGCCACCGGGGCCGACGACCGCCGGGAGGACGCGCCGCTGGTCGCCGATGAGGCTGCGGGTGGTGTGAGTGGTGCGGGTGCTGCCGTAGCCACGGGCTCCGCGGGTGTCGCGGGAGTTTTCCGGCGGCCCCGGCCCTGCTATGTCTGCAAGGCGTCGTATCGACAGGTCGACTTCTTCTACCACCGGCTCTGCCCCGACTGCGCCGCCGACAACCGAGCCCGGCGCGGGCTCGCCACCGATCTGAGCGGGCGCCGCGCGCTGCTCACCGGGGGCCGCGTGAAGATCGGCTTCCAGCTGGCCCTGATGATGCTGCGCGACGGCGTGGAACTCCTGGTCACCAGCCGCTTCCCGCACGACACGCGGCGCCGCTTCCGTGCCGTGCCCGGCAGCGAGAAGTGGCTCGACCGGCTGACCGTGCTCGCCGTCGACCTGCGTGACCCGCGCCAAGTCCTCGGCCTGTGCGAGGAGTTGCGCCAGGAGGGCGAACCGCTGGACATCCTGGTCAACAACGCGGCGCAGACGGTGCGCAGGCCGTCCGAGTCGTACGCGGCGCTCATGGCGGGGGAGTCGGCGCGGCTGCCCGCCGGGGCTCGTGGCGCGCCCGGGTTCCGCCCGATTGCGGCGCTGGAGGACGCCGCCGCGACGCGGGGCGCGCTCGCTTTCGTCCTGAACGAGGCCGACGAGGCGGGCCTGCTGCCTGATCCCTCGCCGGAGAACTCCTGGTCGGCCCGGCTCGGTGACCTCGACCCCGCCGAGGTCCTGGAGACCCAGCTGGTCAACGCGCTGGCCCCGGCCCTGCTCTGCGACCGGCTGTTGCCGCTGCTGCTCGCCTCGCCGCGCCCCCGTACCTACATCGTCAACGTCACCGCGGTCGAGGGCCGCTTCGCGGTGCGCAACAAGATGGCCGGGCATCCTCACACGAACATGGCGAAGGCCGCCCTGAACATGCTCACGCGCACGAGCGCCGCCGAACTCGCCGCGCGCGGCGTGCACATGTGCGCCGTCGACACCGGCTGGATCACCGACGAGAACCCCGCACCGAAGAAGGACCGCATCGCCGACGCGGGCTTCCGCACGCCCCTCGATGTGGTGGACGGCGCGGCTCGTGTCTATGACCCGATCGTGCGGGGCGAGGCGGGCGCGCCGGTCTCGGGAGTCTTCCTCAAGGACTACCGGGAGGCCGAGTGGTGAACGACCCGTCTGTGACACCTCAGTTCGCGGGCGTGCCCCGCGTCGAAGCGCGCCCCCTCGCCGAACTGGACCCGCTGCTCGCCTGGTTGCGCGGCGGAAAGGCGCCGAGCGAGCGGGTGGACTTCGCAACCGGGACCGCACTTCCGGACGGGCGGCTCGACCTCTGCAAGCAGGCGATCGGACCGCAGGGTGCCGCGCTGATCGCCGGAGCACTGCGGGCCGACCGCGACGAACAGGAGCCTGCCGTACGGCACTTGCTGCTCGGCACGGACGGTCTGGGCGACGAGGGCGCGGCCGTCGCGGCGGCGGCCGCGACCGGCGAGACGGGCCCCACCGGAGTCGAGACGCTCTACCTCGGCTGTAACGGCATCACCGCCGGCGGCGCCTGCCGCATCGCGGACCAGCTGCGTGCCTCGCCGCAGGTCGTGACGGGACTCTGGCTCAAACGCAATCCGCTGGGCCCGGGTGCGGGAGCAGCCGCCACCGAACTGATCGAGTCCGTACGGACGTTGCGCACCCTCGACCTCGTCCAGACCGGCCTGGACGCGGCCGGAGCGGCGGCCCTCGCCGACGCCCTGCTCACGGCGGCCGGTGCCGAGCGTGGCGTCGAGCGGGTCTTCCTTGGCGGCAACCCGCTGGGACCGTCGGGCGCGGCCCCGCTGGCCGAGCTGATCGCGCGGGGCGGAGTGCGTGAACTGTACGTATCGGCAGCGGCGTTGGGCGACGAGGGGGCGCTGCTGATCGCGGAGGGGCTGGAGCGCGCGGAGCCGGGCGGGCTCGACCGCCTGGCCCTCGCCAGCAACAGCATCGGGCCGCGAGCCGCCGCCCGGCTCGTCGCGGCCTCCGTGACCGCCGGAGTGCGACTGCTCGACCTCGGCCGGGTGCGCGCCGCGGGGACGCTCGGAGCGGCGGACAACCACATCGACGACACGGCGTCGGGAGCCATCGCGGAAAGCCTCGCCGCGGTCGAACACCGCCTGTCGCACCTGGTGCTCGCCCACACCGGCCTACGCAGTCGCGAGGCCCACCGCCTGCTCGACACCGCCGCCCACGCGCGCACACCCACCCGCTTCGTCCTCGGCCAGGGCATCGAGGCGAGCATCAAACGCCGCCTCGCCGCCCTCAGCGCACACATCCCGGCACCGTCGACCCCACGGGACGTGGCGGCGGTACGCAGCGTTCACCGTTGAGCTCGCGAGGCGAAACCTTTCTCACCGACCGAATCCCGAGACCTCGGCCCGCCCTGGGGATACGATTCACCGCAAGGCGGGGCGTAGCGCAGGGGCTGTCGCGCCGGTCTCCAAAACCGGAACACGCTGGTTCGATTCCAGTCGCCCCGCCCCCTTGGCAATTGCTCGTCCCCGAGTCGGTCCCACCGGGCACAATCCGTGCATGGCTCCGCACGAGAAGACCGCCGCCCACTATCTGCTCTCCGACCTCGACCCCCTGCCCTATCCGCGGCGGGTGCGGGAGATCGCCGAGAGCGCCCGGGACCTCGCCGGACGCGGGGCGCTGCGGTCCGTCATCGAGGAGCTAGAGCGCGGCGGCCCGTACGAGCGCGGGGTGGCCGTCCTGCTGGCCTGTGCCGGTAAGGACGCCGAGTGGACCGCGGCGCGGATCGCCGACCCCGACCCCTTCGTGCGGGGGCACGCGCTGCGGGTCGCCCAGAGCCACGGAGTGCCGGACGCCGCCTTCGAGGCCGCGCTCGACGACGCCCCCGAGGTGGTGCGGCGGCAGTTGCTGCGGGCGATCGTCGCCGGGCGCCGCACCGCGCTCGCCGATCGCGTCATCGAACCGCTGCGCCGGCAATGGGGCGACGCCGAGGCGGCCCGGCTGCTCCCCGGCTGCTCGGGTCCCGTGGTCGAGCGGCTGCTGCCCGGCCTCTTCCATGCCGTACGGGGCTGGCGCCCGCTGGCGCGGCGGCACGCGGGAGCCCTGCTCGACGTCGCCGGACATGAGCTCGACGCGCTGCCCGTCGCGCTGCGGGACGCGTGGTGGCAGCGGTACGCGGCGGGAATCGCGGCCGTCACGGAGGCGGAGCCGGCCCGGGTGCTCGACCTCCTCGAACGGTTCGCGCCGAGCGTGTTTCCGCCGCACCTGCGCCCGCGTCTGGGTGTGCTGGCCGGTGCCGCGCCGGGACGTGTCCTGGCGATCCTCTCCGGGCCCTGGGGGTGGCCGCTGCGGCACAGCGGCCACCTCACGGCTCCCGTGCTGCGCAAGCTCGCCCGTTCCGGCCTGCCCGAACTGCGCGCCTACGCCCGCACGGTCGCCGACGACTCCGCTGACCTGGCCCGGCTGATGCTCGCCCACCCGCCCGCCGAACGGGCTGCCGTGTACGCCCTCGCCGTCGAGGGACGCGGCGCGGGAGGCGTCACCGTCGACGGGGTCATCCTCGGCGCGCTGCCCCGTAGCGCCGTCGCCGACGAGGCGCGACGGATGGCCGAGCGGGTCAAGGAGAGCGGCGGACACTGGAGTGCCGTCCTGCTCGCCGAGTCCTTCCTGCCCTGCGCCGAGGTGCGCGACCGGCTCGTGGCGGCGACCCGGCGGCCCGCGGCCGACGACCGCGCGGAGGCGTGGCCGCTGCTCGTCCGCAACGCCGCCCGCTCCGGCGAACGGGCCCAAGTCACCGCCGTACTCGAAGAGATGACCCGGCTCGCCAACGAGCAGGACCCCGTGCGGTCCGCCGCCCTGGCCGCGCTCGCCGAGACCCGCCCCGCCCTTTTCGGGACCGATGCGGAACCGTTCCTCGACCGGATCTCCGCCGACGCCGTCACGGCCCGCGACTCCTCGCACCGCACCCGCGGCAGCCTCAGCCGCCTGGCCGTCGCCGTCCTGCGCGAACACGCGGCGTGCGGACAGCGGGAGTTGGTGAACTGGGCGCTGCGCACGCTGGTCCGCATCTCCGGCAACACCGGCGGCGCCGACCTCGGACGCCTGGACCACACGCTGCGCCGCGGCCAGGAGCACGACGTGTTCGAGGCGCTGCGTCCCTGGATCGAGGCGGGCGCGGAGAAGGCCGACTACAGCCTCACCTTCGCGCTGGCCCGCGCGGTCGGCCGGCGTGCCGCGGGAATGCGGGAGGTGCAGGAACTCCTGTGGCAGGCCATCCGGTTCGGCAGCAACGCGACGGTTTCGAGGGCGGTCGACCTGTGGTTGCAGCCACCCGCGACCCGTGACGAACGCGTCGCCCGCGTCCTGGCGCACGAGCAGTCGACCGCAGTGCTCGCGCCGGTCCACGCCGTGCTGTGCTCACGCCGCACGGACCTGCTCGACCCCCTCCTTTCCGCCACACCGCCCTACGGACGGTTCCTGACCAAGGGTGCCGCCTGGACCGTACCGGCCGACGCCCGCCAGATCAGCCGCTGGCTGCCGCGCCAACAGGAGGCGCTGGCGCGTCAGTTGGGGCAGGCAGCCGGTGACGCGGGGCTCCCGAAGTGGGACCGGGCCGAGGCGATCGCACGCGCCGCGTGCGTCCCCGGCCCGGGGGAGGAGCTCGTACGCCGCTGGACCACATCGTCCGACACGGTGCTCGCCGAGGCGGCCATCGGCGCCCTGGCCCACATCTCGCGGCCCGGGGACGTACTGCCCGACCTGCTCGCGCACGCGGGGGGCGAGCGGGCGCGGGTCGCGGTGTACGCGGCGACGCGGGCGTCACGGCACGCACCGCCCTCCCGGCTCGCGCCGCTGCTGCGCGAGATCCTGTGCGGGCCCGGCAAGAAGGTCACGAGCCGCAAGGAGGCCGCGCGATTGGCCGCCGTACGGCTGCCCGCGCCCCAGGCGGCGGCGCTGCTCGCCGACGCCTATGAGACGCCGGACGCACACCGCGACGTACGCGCGGCGTGTGTCGCCTTCGCGGGTGGGCTGCTCGGCGAGGAGCGGGTCTGGGCGCTGCTGAGGGACGCAGCCAGGGGTGAGGCGGTGCTGCGCACGGCAGTGCTTCGGGTCCGGCCGCTCGACCTGGCGCCGGAGCATCGGGAGCGGTACGCGCGCCTGGTGCGCGAGGCGGTCGGGGCCGATGACGACGAGGCGGCGGGCCAGGCGCTCGCCGCCCTGGCGCGGTGGGCCCCGTGGTCGCCGGACGCGGCATCGGTCCTCGCGCACGCCGTCGCGGACCTCGACCGGCGGGCCACGTGGCAGGTGGCCGCGCGGGGTCTCGTGACGGCGGCGGCGACCGCGCCCGGAGGCGTTGAGGCGTTGTGCGGCGCACTCGCGGCGCTGGCGGCGGGTTCCGATGCGTCCGATGCGCCGGACCGGGATCTGCCCGCGCGGCGGCGGATCGACTACGTGGCCCGGACGCTGACCGACGAGGGCGAGGTGTACCGCACCGCTGCCTTGCGGGCGGCCGAGCTTCTTGCCGGGTACGGGGACTTCGTGCCGCAGGCCGCTGAGGTGCTCGCCGGCGCCGTGGCGCTGGACGGCGAGTCCGCGGAGGTGGCGGACGCGGTGTCGCGGCTGGCCCGGCTGCACGAGGGGCGGCCCGCGCTGGCCGTACGGACGGCGTCGGTGCTGGGCGCGCGCCTGGCCGAAACGGAGGGGGAGACGGCATCGCTGCTGCCCGTGGCCCGGCGCTTGGCCGAGGACGGCGGCCACGCGTCCGGACTCTTCGCCGTCGCGGCGGTGGAGTCCCTCGGGGAGCGGACCGGCTGGCCCGCGGCCTGGCGCGATCTGCTGGGGTCCCTGCGGGGCCACGGCGTCCCGGACGTCCGGGACGCCGCGCTGACGGTGTGCACGACGCGGGAGTGACGGCGAGGCCGGCACCCCCGCCGGGGAGGGGTGCCCTACTTGCCCCGGGCCGCCATCCGCGCCTTGCGGGCGGCGAGCTTCTCGTCGAACTTGCTGGCCTCGCTGTCGAGCCCGTTCATGTACAGGCCGAGCTCTTCCTGCGCCTTGAGACCCTCGGGGCCGAGCCCGTCGATGTCCATGACCTTCAGGTAGCGAAGGACGGGCTGGATCACGTCGTCGTGGTGGATGCGCATGTTGTAGATCTCGCCGATGGCCATCTGGGCGGCGGCGCGCTCGAAGCCGGGCATGCCGTGACCGGGCATCCGGAAGTTGACGACGACGTCGCGCACGGACTGCATGGTCAGGTCCGGGGCGAGCTCGAAGGCCGCGCCCAGGAGGTTGCGGTAGAAGACCATGTGCAGGTTCTCGTCGGTGGCGATGCGCGCCAGCATGCGGTCGCAGACCGGGTCGCCCGACTGGTGGCCGGTGTTGCGGTGCGAGACGCGGGTCGCGAGCTCCTGGAAGGCCACGTACGCGACGGAGTGCAGCATCGAGTGCCGGTTGTCGGACTCGAAGCCCTCGGCCATGTGCGCCATGCGGAACTGCTCGAGCTTGTCCGGGTCGACGGCGCGCGAGGCCAGGAGGTAGTCGCGCATCACGATGCCGTGGCGGCCCTCCTCGGCGGTCCAGCGGTGCACCCAGGTGCCCCAGGCGCCGTCGCGGCCGAAGAGGGATGCGATCTCGTGGTGGTAGCTGGGGAGGTTGTCCTCGGTCAGCAGGTTGACGACGAGGGCGATCTTGCCGATGTCCGTCACCTTGGACTGCTCCGGCTCCCAGGCCTCGCCGTCCTCGAAGTAACCGGGGAAGTTCCGGGCGTCCGAGAACGGGACGTACTCGTGCGGCATCCAGTCCTTCGCCACCTTCAGGTGGCGGTTGAGCTCCTTCTCGACCACTTCTTCCAGGGCGAACAGCAACCGGGCATCGGTCCAGTCGTCCGTGCTGCCGAGATGGGGAGAGGTGATCGTCACGGGGGCTCCAGGGGGGACGGGAGTTTTTACGGATTACGTGCGTAGGGGTTACGCGGTAGCACGAGCGGTGGTACCTACCTACGGTCTCGTAGGTTACGTTGCCGTAGGTTAAGCCCTCCGTAAAGTGGCCGAGACAGAGGGGCCCAGGAGCCTCTCGTGTCCCCTCCGCCCCAGGACTGGTCAGGCGTACAGCTCCCGCAGCCGGACTGAGAGGCATGTCACACAGCCCTCAAGCTTCTCGAACTCGCTGATATCCACCACGACGGGCTCGAGACCGAGGTCCGCGAGCAGCTCCGCGCTCTTGGGCGCGCTCGCCGCGATGAGCAGTTTCGCGCCACCGAGCAATACCACGTGCGCCCCGGATTCCTCGGGCACGGGCAAGAAGCGCGGGAAGAGCGAGGGGGAGTCCACGAGGGGCGGGTGGCCGATGACCGTGCCGTCCGGCAGCGCCGTCACCGCCGACTTCAGATGCAGGACCTTGCTGACGGGTACGGCGACGACCCGCGCCCCCAGCGGCTCGAAGACCGCCCGAAGCTGCCGCACACCGGCTGCGTTCGTGCGCCCACCCCGGCCCACGTAGATCGTGTCGTCGACCTTGAGGATGTCGCCGCCGTCCAGCGTGCCCGGCTCCCACACCCAGTTCACGGAGGCGCCGAGCCGGGCCACGGCCTCCTCCACGGCGGCCGTCTCCGGCCGCCGGGACTCGGCGCCGGGGCGGGCGATCAGCGCCACGTTGCGGAAGACGACGACGGTGTCCTCGACGAAGACGGAGTCCGGGCAGTCGTCGGCGGGCTCGATCTCGATCGTCTCCCAGCCGTGCGCCCGCAGCGCGTCGGCGTACGCCTCCCACTGTTCGAGGGCGAGGTCCGCGTCGACGGGGGTCCGCTCGACATGGGTGACCAGGCCTTCGGCGAGGCGCGGTCCTGGCCGGCGGATCAGCGCTTTCCTGCTGGGCACGGGATGTTCTCCGTAGGGGTGGAGCGGCGGGGGCGCCCCCACCCGGCGGGCGCCGGGCCGGGGTCTTTCCGCTCATCATGCAGCGTGCGAGGGGTCCAGGCCCAGGTCTCGTCGCAGATGATCGGCGGTGAATGATCCGGTCGCCTCGACGAGCTGTCCCGGTGTCCCCTCGAAGACGATCCGGCCGCCGTGCTTGCCGCCGTCGGGGCCGAGGTCGATCACCCAGTCCGCGTGCTTGACGACCTCCAGGTTGTGCTCGACGACGACCACGGTGTTCCCCGCGTCGACGAGCCGGTCCAGGAGGGCGAGCAGGCCGTCCACGTCCGCCATGTGCAGGCCGGTCGTCGGCTCGTCCAGGACATAGGTCGTGCCGGTGCGGTGCAGCTGCGTGGCGAGCTTGATGCGCTGGCGCTCACCGCCCGACAGGGTGCTCAGCGGCTGCCCGAGCGTCAGGTAGGTGAGCCCCACGTCGTGCAGGGCCCGCAGCCTGCGCCGTACGGCCGTGTCGTCGACGGCGGCGAGGAAGGCGAGGGCGCGCTCGGCCGTCATGTCGAGGACGTCGGCGATGGAGCTGCCGCCGACGGTCAGCCGGAGCACGTCCTCCTTGAAACGGCGCCCCTCGCACGCCTCGCAGGTCGTCGTCACCGGGTCCATGAAGGCCAGGTCGCTGTAGATGATCCCGCGGCCCTGGCAACTCCCGCACGCCCCCGCCGAGTTGAAGCTGAAGAGCCCCGCGTCCCGGCCGGTCTCGCGCGCGAACAGCTTGCGCAGCGAGTCCATGATCCCGAGGTACGTCGCCGGGGTCGACCGGCCCGAGATGCCGATGCCCGACTGGTCGACGACCACGGCGTCCGGGTGCTCGGCGACGAACGCCCGCGACACCAGCGTGCTCTTGCCCGATCCCGCGACGCCCGTCACCGCCGTGAGCACCCCCGTCGGCACGCACACGCTGACGTCCTTGAGGTTGTGCAGGTCGGCGCCCTTGACCCACCGCCCGCCGATGGCCTCGCGCGGGCTCTCCTTGACGTCCGTCGAGCGCCGCAGGTGCCGGCCCGTGAGCGTGTCGGCGCGGCGCAGCTCCTGCGGTGTCCCCTCGAAGACGACCAGACCGCCGCCGGTGCCCGCCGCGGGGCCCATGTCGACGACGTGGTCGGCGACGGCGATCACGTCCGGGTCGTGCTCGACGACCAGGACGGTGTTGCCCTTGTCGCGCAGGCGCAGCAGCAGGTCGTTGAGCCGCCCCACGTCACGCGGGTGCAGCCCGACGCTCGGCTCGTCGAAGATGTACGTCATCCCGGTCAGGCTGGAGCCGAGGTGCCGCACCGTCTTCAGGCGCTGCCCCTCGCCGCCGGAGAGCGTGGACGTCTCGCGGCCGAGGCTGAGGTAGCCGAGGCCGATCGCCTCGATCCGTTCGAGTGCCGCCACGGCCGCCGACGCGACGGGCCCGGCCACCGGGTCGTCGATGCGGGCGAGCGCGGGGATGAGGTCGGTGACCTCCATGCGCGAGCAGTCGGCGATGCTCATGCCGTCGATGCGGGTGGCGAGCGCCGCCGCGTTGAGCCGCGCCCCCTCGCAGACGTCGCACTCGCCCTCGACGAGGAAGCGCTGCACGAGGTCGCGGGTCTTCTGCGAGAGCGTCGAGAGGTCGCGGTTGAGGTAGAGCCGCTCGAAGCGGTCCGCGAGCCCTTCGTAGTCGATGTCCCGCGCGCCCCCGGTGTTGTCGACGTTGACCTTGCCGCCCTGCTCGCCGCCGCGCATCAGGAACTCCCGCTCCCGCGCGCTGAACCGTCCCACCGGCTTGTGGGTGTCCAGGTCGGGGGTGTTGGTGTACGTCTGGCCCTGCCAGGTCCCGGCGGCGAACGGCGGGAAGAGGATCGCGCCGTCCGCCAGGGACTTGGCGGGATCCAGGATGCGGTCGTAGTCGGGCCGTACGGTCTTGCCCAGGCCGTGGCACCGGGGGCACATGCCCGACGGGTCGTTGAACGAGTACGCGGTGGCCGGACCGGCACTCGGTGTGCCGTGCCGCGAGAACAGCACGCGCATCACCGAGTAGATGTCCGTCATCGTGCCCACGGTGGAGCGCGAGTGGCCGCCGATCGGCCGCTGGTCGACGACGATCGCGGGCGAGAGCTCCTCGATGGTCTCCGCGTGCGGCCGCTCGTACTTCGGCAGCCGGTTGCGGACGAACCACGTG
Source organism: Streptomyces sp. NPDC051214 (assembly GCF_040682375.1). NCBI lineage: Bacteria > Bacillati > Actinomycetota > Actinomycetes > Kitasatosporales > Streptomycetaceae > Streptomyces > Streptomyces sp. NPDC051214. The sequence continues at coordinate 718,009 of NZ_JBFBAT010000001.1, read as the reverse complement.
AAGGTCTCGTTCAGCTGGCGCTGCGACTCGACCGCGATCGTGTCGAACACGACCGACGACTTCCCCGACCCCGACACGCCGGTGAACACCGTGAGCCGGTCCTTCGGGATGCGCAGGTTCACCTCCTTGAGGTTGTTCTCACGGGCTCCTGTGATGGTGATGAACTGGTGCATACACGCGAAGCTAGCCGGGATACCCGACAGCTTCTGTCGTGATTTCCTTCATTTCTCCGTCGAGCAGCAGCCAGCGCGTGATGTTGATCGACTCCAGGAACGGCACGTCGTGACTGGCCACGATCAGTGCCCCCTCGTACGACTCCAGGGCCGTGGCCAGCTGTTTCACGCTCGCCATGTCGAGGTTGTTCGTCGGCTCGTCCAGCATCAGGAGCTGCGGCGCGGGCTCCGCGAGCAGCAGCGCGGCCAGCGCCGCACGGAACCGCTCGCCGCCCGAGAGGGTCGCCGCCCGCTGATCGGCCCGCGCCCCCTTGAACAGGAAGCGGGCCAGGCGGGCCCGGATCCTGTTGTTGGTGGCCGCGGGTGCGAAGCGTGCCACGTTCTCGGCGACGGTCAGTTCCTCGTCGAGGACGTCGAGGCGCTGGGGCAGGAAACGCAACGGGACATGCGCGAGCGCCTCGCCCTCCACGGCTGCCAGCTCTCCGGCGATGGTCCGCAGGAGCGTGGTCTTGCCCGCGCCGTTGCGGCCGACCAGCGCGATCCGCTCGGGGCCGCGCAGCTCGAACTCGCCCTGCACACGGGCTCCGTAACGCAGGGTCAGCTCGCGCAGCGTGAGCACGGTGCGGCCGGGCGGGACCGCGGTGAACGGCAGGTCGACGCGGATCTCGTCGTCGTCGCGCACCGCTTCGACGGCCTCGTCCAGGCGCTCCTTCGCCTCGGTGAGCTTCTCCTCGTGCATGATGCGGTGCTTGCCCGCGGACACCTGTGCCTGCCGCTTGCGCTCACCCATGACGACCTTGGGCTCGCGCTTGGTGTCCCACATCTTCTGGCCGTACCGCTTGCGGCGGGCCAACTTGACGTGTGCGTCGGCCAGTTCGCGCTTCTGCTTCTTCAGGTCGGACTCGGCGACACGGACCATGCGCTCCGCGGCCTCCTGCTCGGCGGCCAGCGCTTCCTCGTACGCCGAGAAATTACCTCCGTACCACTTCAGTTCTCCGTCCCGCAGATCGGCGATCTGGTCGACCAGATCGAGGAGTTCACGGTCGTGGCTGACCACGACCAGGACTCCGGACCATGCCTCGACGGCCGCGTAGAGGCGCCGACGGGCGTACAGATCCAGGTTGTTGGTGGGTTCGTCGAGCAGGAGCACATCAGGCCGGCCGAGCAGCAGCGCGGCAAGGCGCAGCAGCACGGACTCGCCGCCGGACACCTCGCCGGTGGTCCGGTCCAGGCCGATGTGGCCGAGGCCGAGCTGATCGAGGGTCGCGACGGCACGCTCCTCCACGTCCCAGTCGTCACCGACCGCCGTGAAGTGCTCCTCGGCCACGTCGCCCGACTCGATGGCGTGCAGGGCCGCTCGCGTCGACGCGATGCCGAGCACCTCCTCGACGCGCAGCGTGGTGTCGAGGGTGACGTTCTGCGGCAGGTACCCGATGTCACCGGCGACGCGGACGGTGCCGTCGGTCGGCGTGAGCTCACCGGCGACGAGCTTCAACAGGGTTGACTTTCCTGACCCGTTGACGCCGATGAGGCCGGTCCTGCCGGTGCCGAAGGCCGCCTGGAAGCCCTCGAAGACGCCGGTGCCGTCCGGCCAGGTGAAGTCGAGCGACGTGCACGTGATGGAGGTGGGGTGGGTAGACATGGGGTCCTCGCGGTTGCGTGAGATGAAGCGCGGTCAGGGGCAACGCGTTTCGGGACACCGCGAGGTGCGACTAGAGGACGGGAGCAGCGTCGTCAAAAGGCGGCAAGGAGGGCAGAAAAAAGGGCCCTGCGCCTGGGGACGGCTCGTACGCCGAGGTCGCACGCTACGCACACGGCCGAGCCGTGTGACGCGGTGACACCAGACCTCAGACGAGCAACGTCCTACTCCTATCGGCGACAACAGAACCGCTATACACCGTAGGGTGCGGCCCAGGGGCTGTCAACGACTTATCGTGAGCGCGGACGAGGAGCGCCGACAGGAGCGCGTACGAGGAGGCCCTCATGCCCTATGGCTCGCTCTCACTTCCGACCCGGATCTTCCTGCTGGCCTGGGACACCGGCCGGAACAGGATCGCCGGCGCACCCGACCTGCCCTACGCGGTACGGGCCTGCGCGCTGGCGGAGCTGGCCCAGAGAGGACTCGTCTCGGACGTGGACGGCATCGTCACGCCGGTCTTCGGCGCCCGCACCGGGGAACAGGCGCTCGACGGCGTCCTCGAACTCATCGAGGAGTCCCGGCCCCGTAAATGGCGCGGCTGGATCACTCACAAGTCCGGGCACACGATGGACGGGGTGCGCGACCAGCTGGTGGCGGAGGGCTATCTGCGGTCGGAGCGCACCCGGGTCCTCGGGATCTTCCCCTCCCGGCGTTACGAACTGGAGCGCGCCGGATACGTGGAGGTCCTGCACGCCGAGGCGCTCGCGGTCCTGCGTGGTCCGGTGCCGGTGTCCGAGGTCCCGCCCGGCGACGCGGCCCTGGTGGTCTGCGCGGCGACGGGCAAACTGCGCGGCATCATCCCGGGCAAGGAACGCAGGCAGTACAAGGACCGGCTCGACGAGCTCACCGACCGCGCCGGGGCCCCCGGCCCGGAACTCCCGGAGGTGATGCGCCGGCTGCGCAAGGCCCTGGCGTCGGCGGTCTCGGCCGCGGAGGCGGCCAGGTCGGGCGGCAGCGGGGGCGGTTGAGGGGCGGTCCGCGACCGGGGTGCTAGCAGGCGTCCCGCATCAGGTCGGCGAGGTCCCGGTCCAGGTCGACGTACAGATGCTCGTCGCCCATCGGCACCAGGGCGAGCGAGCGCTGCAGGAAGCCGCGCAGTTCGCCGCTGCGGATGTGGACGATCGCCGTGCCCTCCGGGGCGTGGAACTCGACGACCGTGCGGTCGAAGCCGTAGGGCCGCACGCGGACGTCGCCGTCGCCCACCCCCTGCTCCAGGCCCTGGGCGAGCAGCTCACGGGCGAAGGTCCAGTAGACCTCGATGCCCTCCAGGGTCGCCGGGGCGGGGAAGCTCATCCGGACGGCGAACGGATCGCTCCGGTCGTAGTGCAGCGTCGCGGGAATGGTCGACATCCGCGGTGCGGCGGCGACGAGGCGGGCCTCTACGGCTTGTTCGATGCTGGTGGACAACGCCTGCTCCCTCAACTACAGCTGGACGACTCGGGTCGGCACTTTGATAGACGTCGGAATGACGGAATCCGTGCACGCGAACACGGAGTGACCTCGGTCACCGCGTGCTCTTCACTCTCTTCACGGAATCCCCGGAAGGAATCCTGCGTTCCGGTGGTAACTTCGCCCGCCATGAAGTCTCTGGGGAAGACGAGATGGGTGCGGTCCACGGGCCGTGCGGTGTCGGTGGGACTGTGCGGGGCGGCGCTCGCCGCGACGGCGCTTGCCGCGCCCGGCCCCGCCCAGGCGGCCGCCGGGAGCCAGTCGCAGCGCGGCGGCGGCTGGGACCTCAAGGACAGCGGCTCCGACGCGCGCTTCCGCGGTCTGGCCGCCATCAGCAGGCACACCGCCTGGGTGGCCGGCGCCAAGGGCACCGTGCTGCGCACGTCGGACGGCGGCGAGAACTGGCGGAACGTCTCTCCGCCCGGGGCCGAGGGGCTGGAGTTCCGGGACGTCGAGGCCTTCGACGGCCGCCGCGCGGTGGTCCTTGCCATCGGCGAGGGCGAGGCGTCCCGCGTCCTGCGCACGTCGGACGGCGGAGCGACTTGGACGGAGTCCTTCCGCAACACCGACCCGAAGGCCTTCTACGACTGCATGACGTTCTTCGACCGGCGCCACGGTCTGGCGATGAGCGACCCGGTGGACGGCAAGTACCGCATCCTGTCCACCGCCGACGGCGGCCGCTCCTGGAAGGTCCTGCCCAGCGACGGCATGCCCGCCGCCCAGGAGGGCGAGGCGGGCTTCGCGGCGAGCGGCCAGTGCCTGGTGAGCTCCGGCTCCCGCGACGTGTGGCTCGCCACCGGGGGAGCGGCACGCGCGCGTGTCCTGCACTCCGCCGACCGTGGCCGCACCTGGACGGCCACGGACGCGCCGATCCCGGCGGGCGACCCGGCCCGCGGTGTCTTCGGCCTCGCCTTCCGCGACCGTACGCACGGCATCGCGGTCGGCGGTGACTACAACGCGGGCAAGCCCTCGCCCAAGGCCGCGGCCACCACCCGCGACGGCGGCCGCACCTGGACCACGGCAGCCGAACCCCCGCCCGCCTACCGCTCCGGGGTGGCCTGGCTGCCCGGGAGCCGCCGGGGCGCGCTCGCGGTCGGGCCCACCGGCACGGACGTCACGGCGGACGGCGGGCGCAGCTGGCGGACGGTCGACTCCGGGTCGTACGACACCGTCGACTGCACGCGCGACCGGGCCTGCTGGGCGTCCGGCGAGAAGGGCCGGATCGCCCGCTGGGAGCGGAGGTAACTAGGGCAGCTGCTGCCGGTAGGGGGCGAGTGCCGGGGCCGTCTTCGTGGCGATGAACTCGGTGATCCGGTACTCGCAGACCTCCGCGAGCACGAAGGGGTCGCCCGCCGCGATCTCCTCGATGGCGGCACGGTCGTCGGCCACGGCCAGGATCACGCCGCCGTCGCGCGGGTTCTTGCGCCCGGAGGCGATGAAGACGCCCTGCTCGTACAGCTGGTCGAGCCAGGCGACGTGGGCATCGAGCTCCTTGTCGACGGCGGACACGGGCGCGGTGTAGGTCAACTCGAGAACGAACATGATCGCGAGGCTACCGCCGGGCGCCGCCATCCGTGGCGGTGGCCCGGGGCGGTCGCGGTCCCTCACCTGGCCGACTCTTATGCTGACGGCTCCACCTGCCGCTCCATGGGGCCACTTCGTGCCGCGCGGCTGCCCCATTTCTGCCGGGAGACACTTTGCTGTACAGAAAGACCACTTCGCGCGGTGTCGCGACGGTGGCCGTGCTCGCCCTCGCGCTGACCGCCTGTAGCGGCCACGACGGCAAGAAGGACGCGTCGGACCGGAAGCGGGTGGCGCGCGGCACCGGCGAGAGCGCCACCGGCGAGGCGAAGGAGGGCGACGTCTTCGTCACCTACGACCTCACCGCGCAGAAGGTCGAACTGGGCACGGAGGCGCAGACCGCGAAGATGGTCTCGGAGCCCAAGCTGGCCAAGGGCCTGGTCCCGGCCATCGCCTACGTGAAGTACACGCACAGGTCCGGCCCGACCCTCACGGAGCGCCCGCGCGCCAGCCAGCCCACCACGATCTGGGCGGACGGCAGGCGCGGCACCCTGATCGTCGGCGCGGCCGACCGCACGCCGGGCTGCGAGGCCCCCTCGTCCATCAAGGGCTGGAAGCGGGGCGAGACGCACGTCATGTGCGAGACCTACCTCGTCCCCAAGGACGCGAAGAAGCTCGAGGTCCACTGGTCCGAGCAGGGCGGCCAGACGTTCATCTGGAAGTTCCCGGCAACCAGGTGAGCTGAGCTCCGCCTAGGCTTGCCCGCACCATGACGACGCACACGACTGCCTCTGCCCACGCGCCCGCGGACTGGCCCACCGACGAGCAGGCCGCCCGCGCCGTCCAGGACCGGCTCCGCGCCCGGGTCGTGCTCGACGAGGCGGGCCCCGAGCCGGGCACCGGACACGTCACGGGCGTCGACGTGGCCTACGACGACGAGCGCGACATCGTCGCGGCCGCGGTCGTCGTCCTGGACGCGGCGACACTCGACGTCGTGGAGGAGGCGACCGCGGTGGGCCGCGTGGCCTTCCCGTACGTGCCGGGACTGCTCGCCTTCCGGGAGATCCCCACCGTGCTGGCCGCCCTGGGGGAACTGCGGGCCGCGCCCGGCCTCGTCGTCTGCGACGGCTACGGCATCGCCCACCCCCGCCGCTTCGGCCTCGCGAGCCACCTCGGCGTCCTCACCGGGCTGCCCACGATCGGCGTGGCCAAGAACCCCTTCACCTTCACGTACGAGGCTCCGGACGCGCCGCGGGCGAGCGCGTCCCCGCTCCTCGACGGGGCCGAGGAGATCGGCCGCGCCCTGCGCACCCGCGAGGACGTCAAGCCGGTCTTCGTCTCCGTCGGCCACCGCGTGAGCCTGGACAACGCCTGCGCCCACACGCTCCGTCTGACGCCGCGCTACCGCCTCCCGGAGTCCACGCGCCGCGCGGACGCCCTCTGCCGCGCGGCGCTGCGCGAGGCGACTACTACCGCGACGCCGCCACCCGGAAGCTGAGCCCGGCCGCCGTCAGCCGCGCCGTCAGGGCGTCGCCCATCGCCACGGCGGTGGTCAACTGCCCGGCCACGTCCGGCAGGTCGTCGTCGACGGCCAGGCACAGGGCCGCCTCGCCCAGCATCTTCGCCGTCTCGTCGTACCCCGGATCGCCGCCCGAGACCTCCGTGTAGACCCGCTTGCCGCCGCCCTCGCCGACGAACCGCACGGAGAACCAGCTGTCCGCGCGCCGCTGCTCGCTCGGCCCGTCGCCCGGCTTCAGGCGCGACGACAACCATCGGCGTGCGGGCGGCAGTTGGGCCGCGGCGACCAGAGCGCTGACACCCACCGCGCCGCCCACCGCGAAGGGCAGGGTCTTCACGGCCGCGTAGTGGCGGTAGCGGAAGTCGGGCCCGTAGCGGTCGAGCGCGCGGGCCGAGCGCTGCACCACCTGCGGGTCGATGGTCGGCAGGGGCAGGGCCCAGGCGCCGACCTCGCCCGCGTACCGGGGCGCGCTCGGCGGCGCGTACGCCTTGCGGCCCACCACGCGCGGCTCGTGACGGCGCCGGTCGCGTGCGGCGGCCAGCATCTGCGGGCCGCGCGCGAACTGGGCGAGCGCGGAGGCGAACGTACCCCCGGAGAAGGTCGCGTTGCTGCGCACGAACCCGTCGACGCGCAGCGGCACGCCCTCGGGCAGCTGGCGCACCGTGAAGTACGCGCCCAGGTCGTGCGGGACCGAGTCGAAGCCGCAGGAGTGCACCAGGCGCGCGCCCGTCTCCCGCGCGCGGGCGTCGTGCCGCACGTACATCAGGTCGACGAACTCCGGCTCACCGGTGAGGTCCACGTAGTCCGTGCCCGCGTCGGCGCACGCGGCGACGAGTTCCTGGCCGTACTCGAGGTAGGGGCCGACGGTCGTGGCCACCACGCGCGCGTGCCCCGCCATCTCCCGCAGGGACGCGGGGTCCGCCACGTCGGCGCGGACGAGGGGGAGCTTCGCGCAGGCGGGGTGGGCTTCGGCGAGCGTGTCCCGCAGCCGCTCCAGCTTCCCGGTGTCACGCCCCGCGATCGCCCAGCGCACGCCTTCGGGGGCGTGCGCCGCGAGGTACTCCGCGGTGAGCACACCGACGAAACCCGTCGCCCCGAAGAGCACGATGTCGTACGTGCGGTCCGCCGCACGCTCCTTGCCGTTGCCGTTCTGACTGGTCATGGCACCTCTCTGCCGTGCGCCCCACGCCGATGTCGGTGGCCGAGGCTAGCGTGCGGGGGGAGTCGCGGCGCAAGGCCCGTCCCCCGATTTGTCTAAGCGCTTGCTTGCTAGGGTCTTGTGCGGAGTGGAACACGTTCTTAGCATCACTGGTGTTACATCAGTTGTGTCATAGCTGTGCCATAGCGCTGGGGGCTCAATGGCAGTTCCGGACAAGGACGTTCACGGACCGCTCGCAGGGGTGCGTGTCGTCGAGCTCGCGGGCATCGGTCCCGGGCCGTTCGCGGCCATGCTCCTCGCCGACCTCGGTGCCGACGTCGTACGCGTCGACCGGCCGGGAGGCGGCGGTCTCGCGATCAATCCCGCGTACGACGTCACCAACCGCAACAAACGCTCCGTGATCGTCGACCTCAAGGCCGCGGACGGCGCGGACCGCGTCCTGGACCTGGTCGACCGCGCCGACGTGCTCATCGAGGGCTACCGCCCCGGCGTCGCCGAGCGCCTCGGCGTCGGCCCCGACGCCTGCCACGCCCGCAACCCCAGGCTCGTCTACGGCCGGATGACCGGCTGGGGCCAGGAGGGACCGCTCGCCCAGCGCGCCGGGCACGACATCGCGTACATCGCCATCACCGGCACCCTCGGCATGATCGGCAACCCCGACGAGCCGCCCACCGTCCCCGCCAACCTCGTCGGCGACTACGCGGGCGGCTCGCTCTACCTCGTCGTCGGCGTCCTCGCGGCCCTGCACCACGCGCGGGCGACCGGCGCGGGGCAGGTCGTGGACGCCGCGATCGTCGACGGCACCGCGCACCTCACGTCGATGATCCACGGCATGCTCGCGGCCGGCGGCTGGCAGGACCGGCGCGGCGCCAACCTCCTGGACGGCGGCTGCCCGTTCTACGGGAACTACGAGACGGCCGACGGCGGGCACATGGCCGTCGGCGCCCTCGAGCAGCAGTTCTACGACGAGTTCATCGCGCTCCTCGGCCTGACCGAGGAGGCGCCGGCCCGCAAGGACCTCGCCCGCTGGGGCGAGCTGCGCGAGGCGGTCGCCGCCCGCTTCAGGACACGTACGCGCGAGGAGTGGACGGCCGTCTTCGAGGGCTCCGACGCGTGCGTGGCGCCCGTGCTCTCGCTGCGCGAGGCCCCCGCACACCCCCACCTCGCCGCCCGCGGCACCTTCGTGGACCACGGCGGCATCACCCAGCCCGCACCCGCGCCCCGCTTCTCCACGACGCCCACGGACGTGCGCAGCGGCCCCGCCCAGCCGGGCGCGGACACCGAGGCCGTGGCCCGCGACTGGGACGTACCGGCGCTCGTCCGGCATTCCGGCACCACCACGAAGGAAGACAGCTGATGGAGATCTCCGCACCTCTCGCCTACGCGGGCGACCCGCGGCAGGCAGCCGACGATGTCGCGGCCCTGGAGTCCGCCGGTCTGGACGCCGTCTGGGTGGCGGAGGCGTACGGCTTCGACTCGCCCACCATCATGGGCTACCTGGCCGCGCGCACCGAGCGTATGAAGATCGGCGCCGCGATCCTCAACGTCTACTCGCGCACCCCCGCCCTCATCGCCCAGACGGCGGCCGGACTCGACGCGATCTCCGGCGGCCGGGCGATCATCGGGCTCGGCGCGTCGGGCCCGCAGGTCGTCGAGGGCTGGCACGGAAAGCCGTACGACAAGCCCCTCGCCCGCACCCGCGAGGCCATCGAGCTGACCCGCCGCATCCTGCGCCGCGAGGTCATCGACCACCACGGCGTCACGGACATGCCGCTGCCCAGGGAAAAGGGCGGCAAGCTGGGCAAGCCGCTGAAGATCCTCACCAGGCCGGTCCGCTCCGAAGTGCCCCTCTACGTGGCGTCGCTGGGCCCGGCCAACGTCCGCATGACCGCCGAGATCGCCGACGGCTGGCTGCCCACCCTGTTCATCCCGGAGAAGGCCCACCAGGTGTGGGGCGCCCCGCTCGCCGAGGGCAAGGAGAAGCGCGATCCGGCGCTCGGCCCCTTGCAGACGGTCGCGGGCGGACTGCTCGCCATCGGTGACGACGCGGCCGCCGCACGGGATCTGGCCCGACCCCAGATCGCCCTCTACGTAGGCGGCATGGGTGCCCCGGGGAAGAACTTCTACAACGACCTCGCGGTCGCGTACGGCTACGAGAAGGAAGCGAAGCTCATCCAGGAGCTGTATCTCTCGGGCAAGAAGAAGGAAGCCGAGGCCGCCGTCCCGGACGAGTTCTGCGAGCTCATGTCGCTGTGCGGACCCGAGAGCTACGTCCGCGAGCGTGTCGAGGCCTTCCGTGCGGCGGGCGTCACCATGCTCAACGTCATCCCCGTCGGCCCCGAGCCGGCCAAGTTGATCGAGACCGTCAAGGGCTGGCTCTAGGGCTGTAGGAGGCCGAACGTGAAGCGACAGATCTTCTCCGCCGAGCACGAGGCGTTCCGCGAGACCGTCCGCACCTTCCTGGCCAAGGAGGTGCTGCCCCACTACGAGGAGTGGGAGAAGGACGGGATCGTCAGCCGTGACGCGTGGCTCGCCGCGGGCAAGCAGGGGCTGCTCGGGCTCGCCGTGCCCGAGGAGTACGGGGGCGGCGGGAACACCGACTTCCGCTACAGCGCCGTCCTCGCCGAGGAGTTCACCCGGGCGGGCGCGGCCGGGCTCGCGCTCGGCCTGCACAACGACATCATCGGCCCGTATCTGACCTCGCTCGCCACCGAGGACCAGAAGCGCCGTTGGCTGCCCGGCTTCTGCTCCGGCGAGATCATCACGGCCATCGCGATGACCGAACCGGGCGCGGGCTCCGACCTCCAGGGCATCCGCACCACCGCCACCGACCAGGGCGACCACTGGCTGCTCAACGGCTCCAAGACGTTCATCTCGAACGGCATCCTCGCCGACCTGGTGATCGTCGTCGCCAAGACGTCGGCGGAGGGTGGCGCGAAGGGTCTGTCCCTCCTGGTCGTCGAGCGCGGCATGGACGGCTTCGAGCGGGGCCGCAACCTCGACAAGATCGGCCAGAAGTCCCAGGACACCGCCGAGCTGTTCTTCAACGACGTACGCGTCCCCAAGGAGAACCTCCTCGGTGAGCTCGACGGCGCCTTCATCCACCTGATGACGAACCTCGCGCAGGAGCGCATGGGCATCGCCGTCGCGGGGATCGCCGCCGCCGAGCACCTCCTGGACATCACCATGACGTACGTCAAGGAGCGCGAGGCCTTCGGGCGCCCGCTCTCCAAGCTCCAGCACATCCGCTTCGAGATCGCCGAGATGGCCACCGAGTGCGCGGTCACCCGGACCTTCCTCGACCGCTGCATCGTCGATCACTCGAACGGCGAACTCGACGCCGTGCACGCCTCGATGGCCAAGTGGTGGGCCACCGAGCTCCAGAAGCGCGTCGCCGACCGCTGCCTGCAACTGCACGGCGGATACGGCTACATGACCGAGTACCGCGTCGCCAAGGCCTTCACCGACGGCCGCATCCAGACGATCTACGGAGGCACGACCGAGATCATGAAGGAGATCATCGGCCGCTCCCTGCTCGCCTGAGCCTTCCCCACCCTCACCTGCAAAGTTCTTTGCGAAAGGCTGCTGTCCTGACCACCGAAGCGTACGTATACGACGCGATCCGCACCCCGCGCGGACGCGGCAAGGCCAATGGCGCCCTGCACGGCACCAAGCCGATCGACCTCGTCGTCGGCCTGATCCACGAGATCCGGGCGCGGTTCCCCGACCTCGACCCGGCCGCCGTCGACGACATCGTCCTCGGCGTCGTGGGCCCCGTCGGCGACCAGGGCTCCGACATCGCGCGGGTCGCGGCCATCGCCGCCGGTCTTCCCGACACCGTCGCGGGCGTGCAGGAGAACCGCTTCTGCGCCTCGGGTCTCGAAGCGGTCAACATGGCCGCGATGAAGGTGCGTTCGGGCTGGGAGGACCTCGTTCTCGCGGGCGGCGTCGAGTCGATGTCGCGCGTCCCGATGGGCTCGGACGGCGGCGCCTGGTTCGCCGACCCGATGACCAACTACGAGACCGGTTTCGTGCCGCAGGGCATCGGCGCCGACCTCATCGCGACGGTGGAGGGCTACTCCCGGCGTGACGTCGACGAGTACGCGGCCCTGTCCCAGGAGCGCGCCGCGGCGGCCTGGAAGGACAACCGCTTCGAGAAGTCCGTCGTACCGGTCAAGGACCGCAGCGGTCTCACCGTCCTGGACCACGACGAGTTCATGCGCCCCGGCACCACCGCCGACTCGCTCGCCAAGCTGAAGCCGTCCTTCAAGGACATCGGCGACCTCGGCGGCTTCGACGCCGTGGCGCTGCAGAAGTACCACTGGATCGAGAAGATCGACCACGTCCACCACGCGGGCAACTCCTCGGGCATCGTGGACGGCGCGGCCCTGGTCGCCATCGGCAGCAAGGAGGTCGGCGAGCGGTACGGCCTCGCGCCGCGCGCCCGGATCGTCTCCGCGGCCGTCTCCGGCTCCGAGCCGACCATCATGCTCACCGGCCCCGCCCCTGCCGCGCGCAAGGCACTCGCCAAGGCGGGCCTGACCATCGACGACATCGACCTCGTCGAGATCAACGAGGCGTTCGCGGCGGTCGTGCTGCGCTTCGTCAAGGACATGGGCCTGTCCCTGGACAAGGTCAACGTCAACGGCGGGGCGATTGCGTTGGGGCATCCCTTGGGCGCGACGGGGGCGATGATCCTGGGCACGCTCGTGGACGAGCTTGAGCGGCGTGACCTGCGGTACGGGCTCGCCACGTTGTGCGTGGGCGGGGGCATGGGGATCGCCACGATCGTGGAACGGGTCTCCGGCTAAGCGCCGAGGGGCTGTTGTCCGTCGCCGACTGCGGGTGCGTTGTGGCTGGTCGCGCAGTTCCCCGCGCCCCTGAGATGCGCACTGCGTGCGCCACCTCAGGGGCGCGCACCGGGGAAGGCAGCGGCGAAGCCGCACGCCTTCAGGGGCGCGGGGAACTGCGCGATCAGCCCCCACCCACCGTCAGTCGGCAATGAAACGGCACCGCCCACCCCCGTAGCCGCCCACCTCCCCCGCATAAGACTTCACGGAGACAGACAAATGACCGAAAGCACCACCATCCGCTGGGAACAGGACGACACCGGTGTCGTCACCCTCGTCCTCGACGACCCCAACCAGTCCGCGAACACCATGAACCAGGGTTTCAAGGACTCCATCGCGGCCATCGCCGAACGCGCGGAGGCCGAGAAGGACTCCATCCGCGGCATCATCTACACCTCCGCCAAGAAGACCTTCTTCGCGGGCGGTGACCTCAAGGACATGATGAAGGCGGGCCCCGAGAACGCGCGGGACGCGTTCGAGGCGGGCGTCGCCATCAAGAGCTCCCTGCGCCGCATCGAGACCCTGGGTAAGCCGGTCGTCGCCGCCATCAACGGCGCGGCCCTCGGCGGCGGTTACGAGATCGCCCTGGCCAGCCACCACCGCGTCGCGCTCGACGCGCCCGGCTCCAAGATCGGCCTGCCCGAGGTCACCCTCGGCCTGCTCCCGGCGGGCGGCGGCGTGACCCGCACCGTACGCCTCATGGGCATCGCGGACGCGCTGCTCAAGGTGCTCCTCCAGGGCACCCAGTACAACCCGAGGCGCGCCCTGGAGAACGGCCTGATCCACGAAGTGGCCGCCACCCGCGAGGAGATGATCGAGAAGGCCCGTGCCTTCATCGACGCCAACCCCGAGTCGGCGCAGCCCTGGGACAAGCCCGGCTACCGCATCCCCGGCGGCACCCCGGCCAACCCGAAGTTCGCCGCGAACCTGCCCGCGTTCCCGGCCAACCTGAAGAAGCAGATCAACGGCGCGCCCTACCCGGCCCCGCGCAACATCCTCGCGGCCGCCGTCGAGGGCTCGCAGGTCGACTTCGAGACCGCGCTGACCATCGAGGCCCGGTACTTCACCGAGCTGGTCACCGGACAGACCGCGAAGAACATGATCCAGGCGTTCTTCTTCGACCTCCAGGCCGTCAACTCCGGCGCCAACCGCCCCAAGGGCATCGAGCCGCGCCAGGTCCGCAAGGCCGCCGTCCTCGGCGCCGGGATGATGGGCGCGGGCATCGCCTACTCGTGTGCCCGCGCCGGCATCGAGGTCGTCCTGAAGGACGTCTCCGCCGAAGCGGCCGCCAAGGGCAAGGCCTACTCCGAGAAGCTGTGCGCCAAGGCGGTGCAGCGGGGTCGTACGACCCAGGAGAAGGCCGACGCGCTGCTCGCCCGCATCACGCCGACCGCCGACCCGCAGGACCTCGCCGGCTGCGACGCCGTGATCGAGGCCGTCTTCGAGGACACCGCCCTCAAGCACAAGGTGTTCCAGGAGATCCAGGACGTCATCGAGCCGGACGCGCTGCTCTGCTCCAACACCTCGACGCTGCCGATCACCCAGCTCGCCGAGGGCGTCACGCGGCCCGTCGACTTCATCGGCCTGCACTTCTTCTCGCCCGTCGACAAGATGCCGCTCGTCGAGATCATCAAGGGCGAGCGCACCGGGGACGAGGCGCTCGCCCGCGCCTTCGACCTCGTACGCCAGATCAGCAAGACGCCGATCGTCGTCAACGACTCGCGTGGCTTCTTCACCTCGCGCGTGATCGGGCACTTCATCAACGAAGGCGTCGCGATGGTCGGCGAGGGCATCGAGCCCGCGTCCATCGAGCAGGCCGCGGCCCAGGCGGGCTACCCGGCGAAGGTCCTCTCCCTGATGGACGAGCTGACCCTCACCCTGCCCCGCAAGATCCGCAACGAGACGAAGCGCGCCGTCGAGGAGGCCGGCGGCACCTGGGCCGGGCACCCCTCCGACTCCGTCATCGACCGCATGGTCGACGAGTTCGAGCGGCCCGGCAGGAGCGGGGGAGCCGGCTTCTACGACTACGTGGACGGCAAGCGCGCCGGGCTCTGGCCGGGCCTGCGCGAGCACTTCACCAAGCCGGGCACGCAGATCCCGTTCCAGGACATGCAGGAGCGGATGCTCTTCTCCGAAGCGCTCGACACCGTACGCCTGGTGGAGGAGGGCGTCCTGACGTCCGTCGCCGACGCCAACATCGGCTCCATCTTCGGCATCGGCTTCCCCGGCTGGACCGGTGGTGTGCTCCAGTACATCAACGGCTACGAGGGTGGCCTGCCCGGCTTCGTGGCACGCGCGCGTGAGCTGGCCGACCGCTACGGGGAGCGGTTCACGCCGCCCGCGCTCCTTGTCGAGAAGGCCGACAGGGGCGAGAAGTTCAGCGACAACTGACCTGTCGCGCGTACGCGGGAGTGGCTCAGCCTTCTGCGAGCCACTCCCGCAGCTCCTCCTTGAGGGAGCGCTGGAACGCCGTCACCAGGGCCTGCACCACCATCGGCTGCATGTGGGCCGACAGGGAGCGCATCGCGGCCACGTGTTCGGGGTCCGACTCCCGGTCGCGGTAGGGGCTCCACACCTCGTCGCGGAAGAGCCGGGAGAGTTCGACGGCGGCCGAGCGGGTGTGCTCCATCAAAACCGTGCGGGCCGCCAGGATCGTCTCGTGCGCGATGGGCACGTCGAGCAGCTGGACGCCCAGGCGCAGCAGCCCCGGGTCGACGCGGTACGCGCCCGGGGCCTCGCCGGGCGCGACGACGCCCATCGCCGAGAGCCGGTCCAGGTCCCCGTCCGTCAGCGTGCGGCCCGCCCTGCGTTCCAGCTCCGCGTGGTCGGTGTCCTCGGCGGAGTCGGGGGCCCAGGAGGCCACCACCGCGCGGTGGATGGCGAGGTCGTGGGCGCTCAGATCGGACGGCAGCTGTTCCAGGTACCGCTCGATCGCGGCCAGTGTCATGCCCTGGTGCTGCAGCTCCTCGATGAGCCCGAGCCGGGACAGATGCTCCTGGCCGTAGTGCCCGACCCGCCGCGGGCCGATCACGGGGGGCGGCAGCAGGCCCTTGGTGCTGTAGAAGCGGATGGTGCGGACGGTGACGCCCGCGCGCGCGGCCAGCTCGTCGACCGTGAGCGTCGGCTCGTCCGTGCCCGAAGCCGTCGTCATCGTCATGGCAGCGCATCGCCTCCTCAGTCGTGCACCCGTGGCCGGGCACCGAGTTGTGCACCGATCAGGTGCAACAGTATTGCTGTCTCACCACTGTTGTGAAAGCGTCCGGGCCAGTCACTTGCTTCGTCGATGACGCCAGGAGGCGGTCATGACCACGATCCTGCGACTCCCCGGGGAACCCGCCGACATCACGCTCCCCGCCCTGCTGCTCCGCAACGCCGAGGACCACGGCGACCACCCGGCACTCTCCTGGCGCGCCGCTTCCGAAGGTTCCGAAGGGGAGTGGACGACACTCACCTGGCGCGAGGCCCGCCGCAAGATCGGGGTCCTCGCCGCCGGGTACACGGCGCTCGGCGTACGGCGCGGCGAGCACGTCCTGATGATGATGGGCAACCGCCCCGAACACTGGCTGAGCGATCTCGCGCTCGTACACATCGGCGCGGTCCCCATCACCGTGTACGGCACCTCGGCCCCCGAGCAGATCGCGCACATCGCCCGGCACAGCCGTGCCCGCTTCGCGATCATCGAGGGCGCCCGCGAGCTGGAACGCTGGGAGCCGCTCCTGACCGACCCCGACGCGCCCATCGAGCGCCTGGTGGTCGTGGAGGCGGCCGACGCGGGCCCGCACCGCACGTACGGCTCACTGCACGCCACCGGAAGCCGGCTGTTCGACCCGGACTCCTTCGAGAAGGCCTGGCGCGAGTCCCGGGCCGACGATCCGCTGACCGTCGTCTACACCTCGGGCACCACGGGCGACCCCAAGGGGGTGCGCATCACGCACCGCAACGTCGTCCTCAACGGCGTCGCCCTGGACGCCGTCGTCGAGCTCCCCGACTTCGTGGAGCACATCAGCTACCTCCCCTTCGCCCATGTCGCGGAGCGCATGCTGGGCATCTACCTGCCCGTGTTCCGCGCCTCGCACGTGCACCTGTGCGCGGACCCGACCGCCGTCGCCGCGACCGCGCGCGAGCTGCGTCCCGCGCAGTTCTTCGGGGTCCCGCGCGTGTGGGAGAAGCTGGCCGCGTCCGTGAAGGCCGTGCTCGCCGGGCTGCCGCAGGAGCAGCGGGAGTCGATCGAGGCGGCGAACGAGACGACACGCGCGCGCGTGGACTGCGTCGAGCGCGGCGAGGCACCGCCGGCCGACCTGGAGAGGGCGTATCGCGAGGCCAAGGAGAAGGTCATCGGCCCGCTGCTCTCGCTGGCCGGATTCGACCGCCTGGTGTGGACCGCGAGCGCGGCGGCCTCGATGCCCCTGGACGTCGTGCGCTTCTGGGCGGGCTTCGACATCGTGATCATGGACGCGTGGGGGCTCACGGAAACCACCGGGGTCGTCACCATCAACACCCCGGACGCCTTCCGGCTCGGCTCCGTGGGCAGGCCCCTGGACGGTCTGGAGATCCGCACCACCGACGACGGCGAGATCCTGGTGCGCGGCGCGACGGTCTTCGACGGCTATCTCCTGCCCGACGGGGGCGTGGAGTCGGCCTGCGACGCGGACGGCTGGTTCGCCACCGGCGACGTCGGGCGCATCGACGAGGACGGCTTCCTCTGGCTCACCGACCGCAAGAAGGAACTGATCGTCACGTCGACGGGCAAGAACGTCTCGCCCGCGCTCGTCGAGAACACCCTCAAGGAGCACCCCCTCATCGGCCAGGCCCTCGTGCACGGCGACGGCCGCTCCTACCTGGTCGCGCTGCTCGTCCTGGACGCCGAGATGGCCCCCGTATGGGCCGCGGGGCACGGGATCACGGGTGACCTGATGGCGAGCGAGGCCGTACAGGAAGAGGTCGCACGGGCCGTCGATGCGGCCAACGCACGCCTCAACCGCACCGAGCAGATCAAGCGCTACCGGCTCCTGGGGGAGGAATGGGGCCCCGAGACCGGGGAGCTGACGCCGTCCCTGAAGCTGCGCCGCAGGGTGATCCGGGAGAAGTACGCGGAGGCCATCGACGGGCTCTACACCCAGTGAGGCACGATCCGTACACCCTGTGATCATGGTGTGTACACCCCCTGCCCACCATGTGAGAAGTGCCGCTATGTGACGTGCGCCACCGCATGTCGGGTGATCTCTGGGGGAAGGTGTCGCGTCGGTCCACGCACATGTCAGGGGTGTCGTGGGCCGGAGCACATCCGGACACCGGAGTTTTCCGGGCACCAGAGAGTAGACCCCCCACGTGAGCAAGGAAGCCGTAGACACGGCCGCTGCGGACGCATCCCGCACAGATGCGTCCCAGGCCCCCGCGGACGCGGGCGACGCCGGTTACAGCAAGGACCTCAAGGCCCGTCACGTCAACATGATCGCCATCGGTGGCGCGATCGGAACTGGACTCTTTCTCGGTGCGGGCGGCCGCCTGCACTCCGCGGGCCCCGCGCTCGCCGTCGCGTACCTCGTGTGCGGCATCTTCGCCTTCTTCGTCGTGCGCGCCCTCGGCGAGATGGTCATCTACCGGCCCTCGTCGGGTTCGTTCGTCAGCTACGCGCGCGAGTTCCTCGGCGAGAAGGGCGCCTACGTCGCCGGCTGGATGTACTTCCTCAACTGGTCGACCACCGGCATCGCCGACATCACCGCGATCGCGCTCTACACGCACTACTGGAGCCTCTTCACCGACATCCCGCAGTGGGTGCTCGCGCTGATCGCCCTCGCCGTCGTCCTCGTGATCAACCTGATCTCGGTGAAGTACTTCGGCGAGATGGAGTTCTGGTTCGCGATCGTCAAGGTCGCGGCCCTGGTCGCCTTCATGCTGATCGGCATCTTCCTGCTGGTCACCCAGCACAAGGTCGGCGGCGAGACGCCGGGCCTGAGTGTGATCACCGACAACGGAGGCTTCCTGCCGCACGGCCTGATGCCGGTCGTGATCGTGATGCAGGGCGTCGTCTTCGCGTACGCCTCGCTGGAGCTGGTCGGTGTCGCGGCGGGCGAGACCGCCGAGCCGCAGAAGATCGTCCCGCGCGCGGTGAACTCCATCATGTGGCGCGTGGGCCTCTTCTACGTCGGCTCCGTCGTCCTCCTCGCGCTGCTCCTGCCGGGGTCGGTGTACTCGGCCGACCAGAGCCCGTTCGTGACGGTCCTGTCCAAGATCGGCGTGCCCGCGGCCGGTGACGTGATGAACCTGGTCGTCCTCACGGCGGCGATGTCCTCGCTCAACTCGGGCCTGTACTCCACGGGCCGCATCCTGCGCTCGATGGCGATGGCGGGTTCCGCGCCGAAGTTCACCGCCCGGATGAACAAGAGCCAGGTCCCCTACGGCGGCATCCTGCTCACCTCCGCGGTGTGCGTGCTCGGCGTCGGCCTGAACTTCCTCATGCCGAGCCAGGCCTTCGAGATCGTCCTGAACGTGGCGTCCCTCGGCATCATCAGCACGTGGGTGATCATCATGATCTGCCACCTGGCGTTCGTCCGCCGGGCCAAGGAGGGGCTGCTCACCCGCCCGAGCTTCCGGCTTCCCGGCAGCCCGGTCACGGAGATCGTCACGATCGTCTTCCTGCTCTCCGTGCTCGGCCTGATGTGGAAGGACCCCGAGATCGGCCGCAAGACGCTCTACCTCATCCCGATCATCGCGGCGGCACTGGCCGCCGGCTGGTACGGGATCCGCCGCAGGGTGGACCGCGAGGCCGCGGGCCTCACGAAGTAGCGCACGAGAACAGCAGGTCGACGGCGACTGTCAGTGGCAGCGCCCACGGTGGCGTCATGTCGGGGATCACTTACCCCCGAGGTGACGCCACCGCGCCGTCGGGCAAGGGCGTCCAGGTCGCCATGGAGTGGCGAGCGTCACTCAACTGGCGTGCAGATGCGCGTTGTTGGGCACACATGAGCGGGTAGATCAGCGGCATGCAGCTCATTCCCATGCCGCTAGGGCCGATCAACCCGGATGTCGAGAATCTTGCTGTCGGAGCCGTGCTGTTCGGCTCCCTCTACTTCTTCGTCAGGCGCATGATCCTCCGCGTCAACGGCGTACTCCAGGAGCGCGCCACGATCCTCGAGGGCGTCACCGGCGGACCGGCGGCGGACCTGCGCCGCGAGGCCGAGCGGATACGCGCCGAGCGGGCGGACCTGCTGGCCCAGGCCCGTCAGGAGGCCGCGCAGACGCGCCAGCGGGCCCGGGAGGAAGGCGCCGCCCTGATCGCCGCCGCACGGGAGGACGCCGTGCGTGAACGCGACGAGATGTTCACCGCGGGCCGCGCCGCGCTCGCGACGGAACGCGCGTCGACGGAGGCGGCCCTGCGCGCCCAGGTCCCCGACCTGGCCACGGTCCTCGCGAGCAGGATCGTGGGAGAGCCGCTCCCGACGGCGTCGGCTTCGGGCCGCTAGAGCCGGGAGACAGGCCGAGTTCCGTCTGGCCACCGGGCCGGACCCACGGCACGCTCGCACCATGGAACTCATGGTGCCGGTCAAGGACGGCGAAGTGTGGGCGCAGGACTTCGGCGGCGAGGGAATGCCGCTGGTTTTGCTGCACCCAGGAGTCGCCGACTCCCGGGTCTGGGACGGCATCGTGCCGCGCCTGGCGGAGGGACGCCGCGTCATCCGCTACGACGCGCGGGGGTACGGCAGGTCTCCCGCACCCACCGCGCCGTTCTCGCTCGTCGAGGACCTGAGCGCGGTCCTCGACCACTTCGACGTCGCGCGGGCGTTCCTCGCGGGATCCAGCATGGGCGGCACCACCGCCATCGGCCTCGCGCTCGGCGACCCCGCCAGGGTGGCGGGCCTCGCGCTGCTCGTCCCCGGGATCACCGGCAACCCGGACTTCGTCATGGCGGAGTTCACCGCCGAGGTGGGCAGGCTCGCGGAGGCGGGCGACATGGACGGCATCGTGACCCTGGTGAGGCGCACGTCGGCCGCCGCGGGGGCCGGGGACGACCCCGCGGCGGCGCTCATCAGGGCGGTGATCCCGGCCTGGTTCGCCGTCCACCCCCACCAGGTGCCCGACCCGCCGGCCTTCGGGCGCCTCGGTGAGCTGGACGTGCCGTGCGTGCTCGCCCTGGGGGAGCGGGACGACCCCGAGGTGATCCGCTGCAACGAGCAGATGGCGGCACGCATCCCCGACTGCCGGCTCGTGCGGCTGCGGGACAGCGATCATTTCCCGACCCTGCGCGCACCGGACGCGGTCGTCGACATCGTCCTGGAGGCGTACGAGGCCGCCCGGTGAGCGGACCGACGGGGCACGGGGCTCAGGGCCCGTGCGTCACAGCCCGTAGCACTTCCCGATGATGTCCCGCTGGATCTCACTGGTGCCGCCGTACACCGTCGACACCACCGCGGCCCGCAGATGCCGCTCCATGTCGTACTCGGTCGCGTAGCCGTAGCCGCCCATCATCTGCATGCCTTCCAGCGCCGCGCGCTTCGCCGTCTCGGTGGCCTTCAGCTTGGCCATCGAGGCCTCGCGCGGGAAGAGCCGTTCCGGCTCGGCGTCACACCTCGCCGCCACGTCGAGGACGAGGAGCCGTACGCACTCGATCTCCGTCGCCAGATCCGCGATCCGGTGCCGCAGCGCCTGGAAGGAGCCCACCGGACGCCCGAACTGCTCCCGCCCGCGCACATACGTGAGCGTGTCGTCGAGGATGCGCTCGGCGAGCCCCAGCATGTTCGCCGCCAGGAAGAGCCGCTCCGCGTTGAGCCCCGCCATCAGCTGCGGCCACGCCCTGCCCTCGGCGCCCACGACCGCGTCCGCGGGCAGCCGCACATCCGTGAAATAGACGTCGTTGACCTCGCGGCCGCCCATCGTGGAGATCCCGCGGATCTCGATCCCCGGGGTGTCCGCGGGCACGTGGAACATCGTCAGTCCCTCGTGCTTGGGCCCGCCCGCGTCCGTGCGGGCGACCAGGAGGATGTACGAGGCCAGGTGCGCGTTGGAGATCCATGTCTTGTGCCCGTTGACCAGCCACCCGCCGGCGCCCGCGTCGTCGGACCGTTCGGCCCGGCACCGCAGCGCCGCCACGTCCGACCCGGCGTCCGGCTCCGACATCGCGATCGACAGGACCTGCCCGGTGACGGCCCCGCCCACCGCCGCCTTCTTCTGCGCCGCAGAGCCGAACCTCTCGTACGCCTTCGCCGTGATGACGGAGGTGACGAAGCCGCCCGCGGGAACCAGCCCGCGTGCCGTCTCGCGCAGGAAGAGGCAGGCGTCCGTCATGCCACCGCCCGACCCGCCGTACTCCTCGGGCAGGCACACGCCCAGCCAGCCCAGTTCGGCCAGCTTCGCGTAGAGGGCGGGGGAGTGCGGGCCGCCGGATTCCGCGGTCAGGGCGTCGCGCTGCTCCCGGGTGCCGCACTCGCGCTGCGCGAAGTCACGGAGCGCGGCGGTGAAGTCGAGCTGCTCCGAGCTGAGCCGCTGCGTCATGGAACCCTCCTGGTCTGGGCATAGTTACAAAGAGATTGAGTTAGTGTCCGTGTAGCCATGGGGAGTTGGCGCCATGGCTGTGGTTGAGTGCGCAGGGACGACGGGGAGGGCTCATGGATTCGATGATGGAGCGCGCGCTGGACGCGGCACCGCCGCCCGACGCCCTGACCGAGCAGATACTCGACGCGGCGCGCGAGCAGTTCATGACGTTCGGCCTGCGCCGCTCCACCGTCGACGACGTCGCCAAGCGCGCCCGGGTCTCGCGCGTCACCGTGTACCGCCGCATCGGCAGCAAGGAAGAGCTCGTCTCCGCCTGCCTGCTGCGCGAGTACCGCCGCTTCGTGCGGGAGGTGGACGAGGCCGTCGCCCCCCTCCCGACGATGGAGGACCGCATCGTCGAGGGCTTCGTCGTGGTCCTGCGGCACATCCGCGAGCACCCGCTCATCGGCGGCCTGATGCGCCTCGAACCCGAGACGATGCTGCCGTTCCTGACGCTGGAGAGCGGCCCCGCCTTCCTCGCCATGCGCGGATACCTCACCGACCGGCTGCGCCGGGCGCAGCGCGCCGAGGGGAAGGAGGAAGGTGATCCGACGCCGGTGGCCGAGCTGATGGTGCGGATCACGGTCTCCTTCCTGCTCAATCCGGTGAGCTGCTTCGCGCTCGAAGAGGACGACCACGTACGGGACTTCGCGCGCCGCTATCTGGTCCCGCTGCTCGGCAGGTGAGGCCCGACGCTCCGGGGCCCCGCGGCTCAGAGCCGGGCGTGCAGCCTGCGCCCCAGTTCCACCGCTCGCGCCGTCTTCTCCCGCGCCGTCGTGAACGACGTCAGGTCCGCGTACGGCGCGAACCGCTTCACCGTCACCGAGCGCGGCACCGCGAACGCCCGCAGCCCCTCGGCGCCATGGATCCGGCCGTACCCCGACTCTCCGGTGCCGCCGAACGGCAGCGCGGGCACGGCGGCGAACCCGAGCACCGAACCCACTGACACGGCACCGGAGTTCAGCCGCGCGGCCACCGCGAGCCCGGTCCTGCGCGACCCGGTGAAGACCGCTGCACCCAGCGCGTACGCCGACGCGTTGGCCCGCCGCACCGCCTCGTCGAGATCGCGTACGCGGTTCACCGCGACCACCGGGCCGAAGGTCTCCTCCGTCATCGCGGGCGAGTCCTCGGGCACGTCCACCAGGACGACCGGATGCACATAGGGGCCGCGCACGGCCTCGGGGCCGCCGAGCGGCGCCCGCGCCCCCGCTGCCAGGGCCTCCTTCATGTGGCGTTCCACGACGCCGAGTTGGGAGGGCAGCGTCATCGGCCCGTAGGTCTCCCCGGCGCTGAGCGCACGCGCCCTCTCGACGATCAGCGCGCAGAGCCTCTCGTGCACGGACTCGACCGCGTACACCCGCTCCACGCCCGCGCAGGTCTGGCCCGCGTTGGCCATCGCGCCCCACACCACCGCGTCCGCGGCGGCCGGCAGGTCGGCGTCCGCGCCCACGATCACCGCGTCCTTGCCCCCGCACTCCGCCAGGAGCGGCGTCAGTGACCGGGCGCACGCCTCGGCCACCTTCCGCGCGGTCCCCGGTGATCCGGTGAACGCGACCTTGTCGACACCGGCCTCGGCCAGCGCCTGGCCGGTCGATCCGGGGCCGGTCACCGTCTGGAACAGCCCCGCGCAGTCCGGCACGGCGTCGTCGAAGGTCTGCGCCAGCAACACCCCTGTGCCCGCTGTCAGTTCGGACGGCTTGTAGACGACGGCGTTGCCCGCGGCGAGCGCGTAGCCGATCGAGCCCATGGGGGTGAAGACGGGATAGTTCCACGGGCCGATCACCCCGACGACGCCCAGCGGCCGGTAGCCGAGCAGCGCCCGCTGATGGACCGAGAGCAGCCCCGACGGAACCCGGCGCACCCGCAGCACGCCGTGGGCGTGCCGGGCCGCCCAGTCCAGGTGGACAAGGGACAGCAGCACCTCGGCGCGCGCGTCGTGCTCCGGCTTGCCCGTCTCGGCGGCGACGGTCCCCGCGAGCTCGTCCATCCGTACGGCGAGCGACCGCTTCCACTTGAGCAGCCGCGCACGGCGGCCCGACCAGCCGAGGCCCGCCCAGACGGCGGCGGCGCCCCGGCCGCGTGCGACCGCGTGCGCGATGTCGTCGGGGCCGTGCACCGGGTGCTCGCCGAGCGGTTCGCCGGTGGCGGGGGAACGTACGAAGAAGGTGGTCATGATGCGGCGCTCCAGGGGTGTGACCGGGGTGTGGGCGGCCGTGCGGACCGACGGTGCCTCAGTACGGTGTAGCGGACCTCGGCGGCGTCCACGAGTACCTGCCCGGCCGTCCATGGCCTCAACTTGCCCCCGCGCCAAGCCATTTGATGCGCTCTCCCGCCTGGTGTGTCAAAGTTACAAGAACTATCGACTTGTTTCACCGGTCGCGTCAACACCAGTCGCATACTGGAACACGTACACACCGGGCACCGACCGGCGGGCCCGCCGACCCCAGGGAGCCGTGTGATGCCGGACCGCCGCCAGACTCCCGAGCCACCCCCGCCCGGCGGCATCCTGTGGGACATCGCGGGCGACGTCCGCGCCCTGCTCGCCCTGCCCGCCGCGCTCACGATGCAGGTCGCGCACCCCGCGGTGGGCGCGGGCGTCGACACGTACTCCGTCTTCCGGACCGACCCCTGGGGGCGCGGCGAGCGGTCGCTGCGGTCGCTGCAGACCTGGGTGTACGGCGGCGAAAGCGCGGCCGAGGAAGGACGCAGGCTGCGTGACCTGCACAAACACATCCGGGGTACGGACGCGCACGGCCGTGACTACCACGCGCTGACGCCCGCTTACTACGCGTGGGTCCACGCCACCGGGTTCCCCGTCTACCACCACGCGCAGAAGTACCTGGGCCGCCCGTTCACCGAGGCGCAGGCGCGGCAGCTGTACGCGGAGTGGCTCCAGGTGGGCCGGATCCTCGGCATCCACGACCGGGACATGCCGCAGACGCTCGAGGAGTTCTGGCCGTACTACGCGAAGATCCTCGCCGATGAGCTGGAGCAGACCGAGGTGGTCCGCGATCTCGTCGCCACGGACCGTCCGGTGCCGCCACCGGACCGCGGCCCCTACCTTCTGCGGGTGGCGCTGCGCGTCCTGTGGCCGCTGCTGTTTCCGCCGCTGGCCCGCTTCCGCCGCTTCCTCACGATCGGCCTGATGCCGCCGGACGCGAGGTTGGCGATCGGCCTGCCGTGGACGGCCGCCCAGGAGCGGAGGCTGCGCCGCTTCGGCCGGGTCGTGCGGGCGGTGGTGCCGCGGCTGCCGGAACGACTGCGCTACTTGCCGATGGCTCGCAGGGCTCGGGCGCACCGGGCAAGAATCACCGGCTCCGCCGAGCTCGTCCTCAAACGCCGGACGGGCTGATATCCCACCCACCCGCCCTTCCCAGCGGATCGCTGCCGGGTGATCGAGTGGGTGGGCGGGAAAAATCCGCCGCGAAGCGGCGGCCCAGTATCAGTGACCGTGCCCGTGCACACCATTCGTCGCAGCAATGGACTTCCACGACTTCGGCGCAGCCGGAACCGCCGAGGACCGAGCGATCCCCGCCCCCCGCGCAGCAGGCGCGTCCGGCCGCGACGGCTGGAACAGCCACGCGTCGAAGAGCGAGGCCAGCGGCTTGCCGGACACCTTCTCCGCGTACTTCACGAAGTCACCCACCTTCGCGTTCCCATACGCATGCTCCTTCGGCCACCCCTTCAAGATCGCCGAGAAGGACTTCTCGCCGATCTCGTTGCGCAGCGCCTGCAGGGCCAGCGCCCCGCGGTCGTACACGGCGATGTCGAACTGGTTCTCCGGCCCCGGGTCACCGGGCTTGACCTTCCAGAACGGGTCGTCGGCGGGGTGCTGGGCGTACACGTAGTCGGCCAGCTCCTGCGCCGTGCCCTCACCCTCCTTCTCCGACCACAGCCACTGGCTGTACCGCGCGAAGCCCTCGTTGATCCAGATGTCCTTCCAGCCGTCGACGGACACGCTGTCGCCGTACCACTGGTGGGCCAGCTCATGGACCACGACGGACACGTTGGAGCCGTTCGCGAACTGCCTCGGGCTGTAGAACGGCCGCGTCTGCGTCTCCAGGGCGAAGCCGCTCGTCACGTTCGGGACGTAGCCGCCCAGGGCGTTGAAGGGGTACTTGCCGAAGACCGTCTCCAGCCACTCCGCCACCTCGACGGACCGCTCGATGCTCGCCCGCGCGGCGCCGGCGTTGTCGCCGAGGTCCTTGCTGTAGGCGTTCAGGACGGGCAGGCCGTCCGCGGTCTTGTCCGTCGTGATGTCGAACTTGCCGACGGCGAGCGTCGTCAGATAGCTGGCCTGCGGCTTGTTCGAGCGCCAGTTGAAGCGCGTCCAGCCGAGCCGCGAACTCTGCGACTGCAGGACGCCGTTGGAGATGGCCTGGGAACCGTCGGGCACGGAGACCGAGACGTCGTAGGTCGCCTTGTCGAGCGGGTGGTCGTTGGACGGGTACCACCAGGCGGCCGACTCCGGCTCCTGTGCGGCCACACCGCCGTCCGGCGTGCGGGCCCACGCCGTGAAGCCGTTGATCTTCACCTCGGACGGCTTGCCCGCGTAACGGACGACCACCGTGATCGGTGTGCCCTTGGGCAGGCCGGCCGCCGGAGTGATCTCCAGCTCCTGCTCGCCGGTCTTTTTGAAAGCGGCCTTCTTGCCGTTCACCCGCACCTCGCTGACCTTCAGGCCGAGGTCGAGGTTGAAGCGGGAAAGGGCCTGCGTCGTGGTGGCGTTGAGGGTGGCCGTGCCCTCGAGCAGGTCGGTCTTCGGCTGGTACTTCAGCCGCAGGTCGTAATGCGAGACGTCGTATCCGCCGTTGCCGCTGGCCGGGTAGTAGGGATCGCCGATACCCGGCGCCCCCGGGGTGAAGTCGGCCGCCGATGCCGGGATCGCCAGCAGCAAAGAGGCCGCGAGCGCGCCCGGGGCGATGAGTCTGCGGTGCACAAGAGCTCCAAGTCGTACGCGTCGTAGGGGGTGGTGGCAGGGGTTGATCCGTAGCCGTGTCCGACCTTATTGAGCCCCCAGGCCACGCGTCATGTCCATGGTCGCTGCTGTCACACGATCGCCATTCGGCCGACATGTGCCAAAACGCCCCACGAACCTGTCGTGCGTGTGTACGGCCCTCTGTCGCGCCGGAGTTGACCGGTGTACCTTCCGCGCCATGCCGATACGTGCGCGACGCACGCGCTTGATCCGGAGATCCCTGCCGCTGGCGGCCATCGCCGCCCTGCTGTCCACGCTCCTGACCCCGGGAGCCGCCCAAGGGGCGCCGAGCGCCCCACGTGAGAGCAAGCCCGTCTACTCGTACGAGAGCGCGATCCGCGAATCCGTCTGGGTCGACACGAAGATCGACGGCGACAGCGACGGGAAGACCGACCGGGTCGCCGTCGACATCGTCCGGCCCCGCGAACCGGCGCAGCACGGCCGGAAAATCCCCGTGATCATGGACGCCAGCCCGTACTACTCCTGCTGCGGGCGCGGCAACGAGAGCCAGAAGAAGACGTACGACGCGGACGGCAACCCCGTCCAGTTCCCGCTCTACTACGACAACTACTTCGTCCCCCGCGGCTACGGCTTCGTCGCCGTCGACCTCGCGGGCACGAACCGCTCCGACGGCTGCGTGGACGTGGGCGGCCGCTCCGACGTCCAGTCCGCCAAGGCCGTCGTCGACTGGCTGAACGGCCGGGCCCGCGGCTACACCACCCGCACCGGAGGCAAGAGCGCCAAGGCGTCCTGGTCGAACGGCGCCACCGGCATGATCGGCAAGAGCTACGACGGCACGGTCGCCAACGGCGTGGCCGCCACCGGAGTGCGAGGTCTCAAGACCATCGTGCCGATCGGCGCGATCTCCTCCTGGTACGACTACTACTTCGCCAAGGGCGCCCCGCTCTACGACAGCGGCCCCGAGTGGCTCTCGGACTACGTGGAGAGCCCCGAGGCGCGGGCCCGCTGCGGTGCCGTACAGAAGCGACTTGTCGACGAAGCACCCCGTACCGGTGACTGGACCCGGCTGTGGGGCGAACGCGACTACACCCCGGACGCCGACAAGGTGCGGGCCAGCGTCTTCGCCGTACACGGCATGCAGGACCTGAACGTCCGGATGAAGCACTTCGGCCAGTGGTGGGACGCACTCGCCGACGAGGGCGTCGACCGCAAGGTGTGGCTCAGCCAGACCGGTCACGTCGACCCCTTCGACTTTCGCCGAGGCGACTGGGTGCGCACCCTGCACCGCTGGTTCGACCACGAACTCCTCGGCTACGACAACGGCATCGACCGCGAGCCGATGGCCGACATCGAGCGCGCCCCCGGACAGTGGACCACCGACCGCGTCTGGCCCCCGCGCGCCACCGAGACCGTCAAGCTCCGCCCCGGCAAGGGGACTTCGCCCGGCGTCGGCACCCTCGGGACGCGTTCCGGCTCCGGCAGCGAGACCTTCACCGACGACCCGAAGCTGAGCGAGACCGACTGGGCCGCGCAGATCGACACCTCCACCCCGTCGAAGGCCGGTTTCGTCAGCCGCCCCCTCGGCAGCGACCTGCGTCTCTCCGGCTCCTCCGAGGTCATCGTCACCGCGACCCCGACGACCCGCACCGCCCACCTCTCCGCGGTCCTCGTCGACCTCGGCCCCGCCACCATCCGCGACTACGCGAGCGCCGGCGAGGGCATCACCACGCTTCCCGAACGCACCTGCTGGGGCCCGAGCACCGCCGGTGACAGCTCCTGCTTCAAGGAGACCAAGGCCAAGACCGCCGACGTCGAGCACACGATCTTCAGCCGCGGCTGGGCCGACCTCGGCAACTACGCGGACGACCACAAGGGCCGCCCCCTCACCCCGGGCAAGAAGCACACCATCACCCTCGACCTCGCCGCGAGCGACCACGTCGTACCGAAGGGCCACCGCCTCGCCCTGATCGTGGCGGGCACCGACAAGGACCTCATCGATCCCCCCGCCGACACCCCGACCCTCACCATCGACCTCGCCCGCACCTGGGCGAAGGTGCCGCTGGTCGGCGGCGCCGACGCGTTCCGCGCCACCGGTCCCGCCACCGACCGCGACTCCCGCCTCGACGGCGTGGCCCCGCCGCGTCCGTTCCGTCCCGTACCTGGAGGCAGCACTTCATGAGCCCCCGCACCGGCCGCACGCCCCGTGTCCGCACCCTGGTGCTCGCCTGCGCCACCGCCGCGCTCGCCGCGCCCCTCCTGACGGTGCCCGCGCAGGCGACGCCGACCCCGCCCCGCACCGGATTCGAGGAGTCCGACGGTGCGCGCTGGACCAGTCAGCCCGAGGAACAGAAGCTGCTCGCCACCGTCGACAAGGCGAGCGACCGGGTCTCGGTGTCCCGCATCGGCACCACCAAGCAGGACCGGCCCGTCCAACTGGTCCGCATCGGTGAACGCCCCACGAAGAGCACGGTGTTGCTGATCTGCAGCCAGCACGGCGACGAGCCGTCGGGCCGCGACGCCTGTCTGTCGACGATCCGCGACCTGGCGTACGCGAAGGACAAGAAGACCCGCACGTTCCTCTCGCGCACCACACTCCTCGTCATACCCACCGCCAACCCGGACGGCCGCGCCGCCGACACCCGCGGAAACTCCGACGGCGTCGACATCAACCGCGACCACATCTCCCTGCAGACCGCGGAGGCCCGCGCCATGGCCGCCGTCATCCGCGACAAAAAGCCCGACTCCATCTACGACCTGCACGAGTACGGCGCCACCCCGAAGTACTACGACAAAGACCTCTTCGACCTGTGGCCGCGCAACCTCAACACCGACGAGGCGGTGCACAAGGAGGCGCAGACGCTGTCCAAGGCGTACGTCAGGCCCGCCGCGGGCAAGGCGGGACATACGACGGGGACGTATGGAATCTGGACCGATCCGGTGACCGGGGAGCCCATCAAACAGACGGCGGGCGACGGTCAGGAACGCATCCTGCGCAACGTCTCCGGCATCAAGCACGCGGCAGGTCTGCTCATCGAGAGCCGCGTCGATCCGCTCACCGAAGCCGAGAAGAAGGACGAGGCGCTGAACAGCCGGCGCCGTGTCACCTCGCAACTCGCGGCGCTCGGCGGCCTGTTCAGCTACGCCGACGAGCGGCGCGGACAGCTGGAGGCGGCCACCGACGCGGCCCGCCTCGAAGGCTTCCGCGACCGCGGGCCCGTCTACGTAGGCGGCGCCGACAACGACCCCGCCGAGCCGGCCGAAGTGATCCAGGACCCGCCGTGCGGCTACCGGCTCGACGCGCAGCAGTTCGGCGACATCAAGGACGAACTCGCCCTGCACGGAGTAAAGGTCAGGAAGGACGGCAAGGGAGCCTACGTGCCGATGCGGCAGTCGGCGCGATCTCTCGTACCGTTGCTTCTCGACGAGCGCGCTGCCTACCACCTCGTCACCGGTTCGCCCGACACCAATTGTTGAGTGGTTGTTAGGTGCGTCACATGTGGTACTGGGTAGCGGACCACAGAGTTTGTACGAATGCGAAACCGTGAGAGGTGTACTTGTGACGCAAGAACAACAGAAAGCGGACGGCGGGGGAGGGGACGGACATCTGATGCACGCCGCTCACGGCGGCGCCCATCCCCAGACCGACCGCATCGTGTTCGGCGTGACCGCCGTTCTCACCCTGGCCTTCGTGGTCTGGGGCGCCGTGGCGACGGACTCGCTCGAGAGCGCCTCCACGAAAATGCTCAACGGCCTCATCCACAACGGTGGCTGGGCCTTCATGCTGGCGGCAAGCGGGTTCGTGGTCTTCGCGCTCTGGCTCGCCTGCAGCCGGTACGGAAAGATCACGCTCGGTGAGGAGGGCGAGGAGCCGGAGTTCCGCACCATCTCCTGGGTCGCGATGATGTTCAGCGCCGGCATGGGCATCGGCCTGATGTTCTACGGCGTGAGCGAGCCGCTCGCCCACTTCACCACGCCCCCGCCGGGCACGGATCCCGCCGACTCGGCGGCGAAGATGGAAACGGCGATGTCCACCACCCTCTTCCACTGGACGCTCCACCCGTGGGCGATCTACGCGGTCGTGGGTCTCGCCATCGCGTACAGCACCTTCCGGCGCAAGCGCAGGCAGACCATCAGCGCCGTCTTCACGCCGCTCATCGGCGAGAAGCGCGCGAACGGCGCTTGGGGCAGGGTCATCGACATCATCGCGATCTTCGCGACGCTCTTCGGATCCGCCGCGTCGCTCGGCCTCGGCGCCCTGCAGATCGGCAGCGGCTTCGAGGTGCTCGACTGGATGGACAACGCGGGCACGGGCCTGCTCGTCGCCATCATCGCCGTCCTCACGGTGGCCTTCGTGGCGTCCGCCATCTCCGGTGTGGAGAAGGGCGTGCAGTGGCTGTCGAACATCAACATGGTGCTCGCGCTGCTGCTCGTCGTGTTCGTCTTCATCGCGGGCCCGACCGTCATCGTCCTCGACCTGCTTCCGACCTCGATCGGCTCCTACCTCGGCGACCTGCCCCAGCTCATCGGGCGCACCGAGGCCTCGAGCGGCAAGGGCGTATCGGACTGGCTGGGCAGCTGGACGGTCTTCTACTGGGCCTGGTGGATCTCCTGGACGCCCTTCGTGGGCATGTTCATCGCCAGGATCAGCCGTGGGCGCACGATCCGGCAGTTCGTCGGCGGCGTCATCCTGGTGCCGAGCACCGTCAGCCTCATCTGGTTCGCCGTCTTCGGCGGATCGGCCATGAAGGTCAAGGAGAGCGGCGGTCTCGGCGGCGAGTCGACCCCCGAGGGCCAGCTCTTCGGCCTGCTGCACGAGTACCCGATCGCCACGGTGACGAGCCTGCTCGTGATGATCCTCGTCGGCATCTTCTTCGTGTCGGGTGCCGACGCGGCGTCCATCGTGATGGGCACGCTCTCGCAGAAGGGCGCGCTGGAACCCGGCAAGCTGGTGGTGGTCTTCTGGGGCGTCGTGACGGGAGCCGTGGCGGCGATCATGCTGCTCATCGGCGACGGGTCCGGCAACGCGCTCCAGGGCCTGCAGAATCTGACGATCCTGGTCGCCGCGCCCTTCACCCTGGTGATGATCGGGATGTGCGTGGCCCTGATGCGGGACCTGCGCCACGACCCGCTGATCGTCCGTGGTGAGCACGGCACGGAGGCCGTCGAGAAGGCCGTCATCGCGGGCCACGAGCAGTACGACGGCGACTTCGAGCTCCGCATCGGCCCGAGCGACAACGGCGACGAGGAGGAGAGTCCGGCCAAGTCGGTCTGACGTACCACCACTTTTCGCACCCCCTTCAGGAGGCGGCCGCTTCGTTCGCGAGGCGCGCCGCCTCCTGCGCGTCCTCACCCCTCGGCGCCGGCCGCGGAATGTCCAGCCGCGTCTCGCCGCGTACGCCATCGACCACGCGTACGGCCGGTCCGTGCCGCCCGGCGCACTGACCGGCGCCCCCTTCGTCCCGGGAACGTGGCGGAATACGTCATGCCGTGCTCACATCACCGCACAGATGGGGATACTCACCCTATGTCTGCCGAGTACGCGACCTTCGGTCTGGCACCGGCCATGCGCGCCGGTGGAGTCCTCGCCAACGGTGATTTCCAAGTGCACCGCGATTTCGTCGACTTCATCGTGAACGGGCGCCCGCTGCTGTTCCAGCTCTCCGACCTCGACGCCGTCTCCCCGCTCGCCTCCGACGTACCACCCGCGATCTTCACCCACCACGTACGCGGCCTCCTCCTGGAGACCCAGGCCCCCCTGCTCGACGACCGGCACGTCATCTACGGCTGCCCCGAGTGCGAGGGCCTGGACTGCGGAGCGGTCACCGCGGTCATCGAGCGGGCGCCGGACGGCACCGACACCTACGTATGGCGGGACTTCGCCTGGCAGACGGCCGACCGGGCCGATCTGGAGCTCAACGGCTACCACGGCATAGGGCCCTTCCGGTTCCGGGGAGCCGAATACCGGGAAGCGCTGGGGCAGTTGCTCACCGACGGCGAGCCGACGCCGCGCCGCAGGGTGCTCCTGATCGGCGCCCGTGTCGCCGTCCTCGCCAAGCTCGCGGCGGCGCTGCGCACGATCGGTGTCGGCGCCGAGATCGCGGCGGACGCGGCGGGCGTGCCACCGGACGAGCTGCGGACGTACGGGGCGGTGGCCTTCGGCCGTTCCGTTCCGGCGGCGACGCGCGACGGGGTACGTGCGGCGTTCGAAGGGGCGGGGCTCCGGGTCGCGTACGTCGACGGCCTCGCCCCGATCATCCCGCTCCTGGTCGCGCAGATAGAGCACGCCCTGGACCGCGGCCCGCTGGAGCTGCGGCGTCTGACGCGGCTCGCGGCGGCCGACGGCTCGGCGGACGTGGAGATCACCTCGACGTGCCGGGTCCAGCTGCTCGCCTACCGCCTGGACCGGCTCTCCCGCACCCAGGTCCATGCGGTCTTCGACGGCGTACTGGAGCCGGGCGAGCACCGCGTGCGGCTCGACGCCAAGGCGACGAAGGGAGAATCGTTCCTGGTGGCCCGAACGACGGACAGCGTCCTGACGGCGCCGATAGTGCGGTAGTGACGGGGCCCCGGGTGTGCCGGGCCGCCGGACAGGAACACGGCGCCGACCACGCGGATACTGCCGCGCGAGCCGACCTGCGCCTCGCCTAAACTCGACCCCCTGATGACCGCAACCCTCGTCGCCAAGAATCTCGCCGCCGGCCACGGCGACCGCTCCCTCTTCTCCGCCCTGGAGCTGGTCGTCGCCCCCGGCGACGTCATCGGCCTGGTCGGCGCCAACGGCGCCGGCAAGTCGACCCTCCTGCGCCTCCTCGCCGGCCTGGACACCCCGGAGACCGGCGAACTGCGCCTCGCCCCGGCCAGTGCCGCCGTGGGTCACCTGCCGCAGGAGCCCGACCGCCGCCCCGGCGAGACCATCCGCGCCTTCCTCGCCCGCCGCACCGGCGTCGACGAGGCCCAGCGGACCATGGACGAGGCCACCCAGGGCCTGGTCGACGGGACCCCCGGCGCCGACGACGCGTACGCCACCAGCCTGGAGCGCTGGCTGGCCCTCGGCGGCGCCGACCTGGACGAGCGGGCGGAGGAGGTCGCCGCCTCGCTCGGCCTCGACGTCAGCCTCGATCAGCCCATGACCTCGCTCTCCGGCGGCCAGGCCGCCCGCGCGGGCCTCGCCTCGCTGCTCCTGTCCCGCTACGACGTCTTCCTCCTGGACGAGCCGACCAACGACCTCGACCTCGCGGGCCTCGAACGCCTGGAGAGCTTCGTCCGCGGACTGCGCGCCGGCACGGTGGTCGTCAGCCACGACCGCGAGTTCCTCACCCGCACCGTCACCAAGGTCCTCGAACTCGACCTCGCCCAGCAGCAGGTCAACCTCTACGGCGGCGGCTACGAGGCGTATCTGGAGGAGCGTGACGTGGCGCGACGCCACGCCCGCGACGAGTTCGAGGAGTACGCCGACAAGAAGTCCGCCCTGGAGGGCCGCGCCCAGATGCAGCGCTCCTGGATGGACAAGGGCGTCAAGAACGCCCGCCGCAAGGCCGGGGACAACGACAAGCTCGGCAAGAACTTCCGCAGCGACTCCAGCGAGAAGCAGGCGGCGAAGGCACGCCAGACCCAGCGCATGATCGAAAGGCTCGACGTCGTCGAGGAGCCCCGCAAGGAGTGGGAGCTGCAGATGGAGATCGCGTCGGCGCCGCGCTCCGGCAGCGTCGTCGCCACCCTCCGCGACGCGGAGGTGCACCGCGGGCACTTCACGCTCGGCCCCGTGACGCTGCAGATCGACTGGGCGGACCGGGTGGCGATCACCGGCGCGAACGGCTCGGGCAAGTCGACCCTGCTCGGCACCCTGCTGACCCGCATCCCGACGGACGCGGGCCACGCGGCCCTCGGCTCGGGAGTGCTCGTCGGCGAGGTGGACCAGGCGCGTGCCCTGTTCCACGGCCCGGAGTCGCTCCTGGACGCGTTCTGCGCGGCCGTGCCCGACACCGAACCGGCCGAAGTCCGCACGCTGCTCGCCAAGTTCGGCCTGAAGGCGGCCCATGTCCTGCGCCCCGCGGCCACGCTCTCGCCGGGCGAGCGCACCCGGGCGGGTCTCGCGCTGCTCCAGGGCCGGGGCGTCAACCTCCTGGTCCTCGACGAACCGACGAACCACCTCGACCTGCCGGCCATCGAACAGCTGGAGTCCGCCCTCGAGGCGTACGAGGGCACGCTGCTCCTGGTGACCCACGACCGCAGGATGCTGGACGCCGTCCGGGTCACGCGCCGTCTGGAGGTGGCGGAGGGCAAGGTGACCGAGCTGTCACCCTGACCTCCGCCGACTCTCCCCGGATCAGCGCTGCTTGGGGTTCAGGAGCCCGGCCCTGCGCAGTGCGTCCGCCATCGCGTCATTGGCCGGCGGCGGGCCCTGCCGCTCCTTGCGCTGGCCCTGTCCGCCGCCCTGCTGCCGCGGGGGCCGCTGCCCCCGCGGCTGCGGCGGACGTCCGCCCCGCTTCGGCTGCTCCCCGCCGGGGGCGGCCGCCTCGTCGTCCAGGCGCAGCGTCAGCGAGATCCGCTTGCGCGGGATGTCGACGTCCATGACCTTCACCTTGACGATGTCGCCCGGCTTCACCACGTCGCGCGGATCTTTGACGAACGTCTTGGACATCGCGGAGACATGGACGAGCCCGTCCTGGTGGACGCCGATGTCCACGAAGGCGCCGAACGCCGCCACGTTCGTGACGACACCCTCCAGGACCATCCCGGACGCGAGGTCGGAGATCTTCTCGACGCCGTCCTTGAAGGTCGCCGTCTTGAAGGCGGGGCGCGGGTCGCGGCCCGGCTTCTCCAGCTCCTTCAGGATGTCGCTGACGGTGGGCAGACCGAAGGACTCGTCCACGAACTCGTCCGCCCGCAGGGAGCGCAGCGTCGCCGTGTCGCCGATGAGCGAGGCGACCTCGCCGCCCGTCTTCTTCGCCATCTTGCGCACCACCGGATACGCCTCGGGGTGCACGCTGGACGCGTCGAGCGGGTCGTCGCCGCCGCGGATGCGCAGGAAGCCCGCGCACTGCTCGTACGCCTTGGGGCCGAGCCGTGCCACGTCCTTGAGGCCCTTGCGGGAGGAGAAGGGGCCGTTCGTGTCGCGGTGCGTCACGATGTTCTCGGCGAGGCCCGCGCCGATGCCGGAGACCCGGGCGAGCAGCGGGGCGGAGGCCGTGTTCACGTCCACCCCGACGCCGTTCACACAGTCCTCGACGACCGCGTCGAGCGAGCGGGACAGCTTCACCTCGGAGAGGTCGTGCTGGTACTGACCGACGCCGATGGACTTCGGGTCGATCTTCACCAGCTCGGCGAGCGGGTCCTGCAGGCGCCGGGCGATGGACACGGCGCCGCGCAGCGACACGTCCATGTCGGGCAGCTCCTGCGAGGCGAAGGCCGACGCGGAGTACACCGAGGCGCCCGCCTCGGAGACCATCACCTTCGTGAGGTTCAACTCCGGGTGCTTCGCGATGAGTTCACCGGCGAGCTTGTCCGTCTCGCGGGACGCCGTGCCGTTGCCGATCGCGATCAGGTCGACCGCGTGCTCCTTGGCGAGCTTCGCGAGCGTGGCCAGGGACTGGTCCCACTTGTTCGCCGGGACGTGCGGGTTGATGAAGTCCGTCGCGACGACCTTGCCGGTCGCGTCGACCACGGCGACCTTCACGCCCGTACGGAAACCGGGGTCGAGCCCCAGCGTCGCGCGCGTGCCCGCGGGTGCGGCGAGCAGCAGGTCGCGCAGGTTCGACGCGAAGACCCGGACGGCCTCGTCCTCGGCGGCCGTGCGCAGGCGCAGGCGCAGGTCGATCCCCAGGTGCACCAGGATGCGGGTCCGCCAGGACCAGCGCACCGTGTCCTGCAGCCACTTGTCGGCAGGGCGGCCGCGGTCCACGACGCCGAAGCGGTGGGCGACCATTCCCTCGTACGACGACGGGCCCTCCGTGGGCTCCTCCGGTTCGAGGACGAGGTCGAGCACGTCCTCCTTCTCGCCGCGCAGCATCGCGAGGACGCGGTGCGAGGGGAGCTCCTTGAAGGGCTCCGCGAAGTCGAAGTAGTCGGCGAACTTCGCGCCCGCCTCTTCCTTGCCCGCACGGACCTTCGCGACGAGGCGGCCGCGCACCCACATGCGCTCGCGCAGCTCGCCGATCAGGTCGGCGTCCTCGGAGAACCGCTCGGCGAGAATGGCGCGGGCACCGTCCAGTGCGGCCTGCGGCTCGGCGACGCCCTTGTCGGCGTCCACGAAGGCCGAGGCAGCGGCGAGCGGGTCCACCGACGGGTCGCCGAGCAGGCCGTCCGCCAGCGGTTCGAGGCCTGCCTCGCGGGCGATCTGCGCCTTCGTGCGGCGCTTCGGCTTGAACGGCAGGTAGATGTCCTCGAGGCGCGCCTTGGTGTCCGCCGCGCGGATCTGCCCCTCGAGATCGTCCGTGAGCTTGCCCTGCTCGCGGACCGATTCGAGGATCGCGGCGCGCCGCTCCTCGAGCTCCCGCAGATAACGCAGCCGCTCCTCGAGCGTGCGCAGCTGCGCGTCGTCGAGCATCTCGGTCGCTTCCTTGCGGTAGCGAGCGATGAAG
The DNA here is from genome assembly GCF_040682375.1 of Streptomyces sp. NPDC051214. Taxonomy (NCBI): domain Bacteria; kingdom Bacillati; phylum Actinomycetota; class Actinomycetes; order Kitasatosporales; family Streptomycetaceae; genus Streptomyces; species Streptomyces sp. NPDC051214. The sequence goes on along the minus strand of NZ_JBFBAT010000001.1, from coordinate 680,592 downwards.
GGCACCGTCGAGCCGCCGTCGAGCAGGTCGACGGCGGCCTTCACCTGCCGCTCCCGTACGCCGAGTTCTTCGGCGATCCTGCCTTCGATCGATGCTGGAGTGGACGTCTGCAGAGGTGCCACGTTTCCCGCCTTCTCACTGGGGTTGCGGGGCAATTGTGGCAGGTGGCACCGACAGCGGGGGGATCAGACCCGGCGTGCCCGCCCCGGGCGGCGTCCCGTCCGCCTTCCGGAGCGCGAGGCTCCGCCGAAGAGGCGGGCCAGGGCGCGGAACGGCCAGGTCACCAGGAGGGCGAGCGCCGTGCCGATCGTGCGCAGGACATCCGCGATCGCACGGAACACGGCATTTCCCCTTTCGTCGCCCGGTCCGCACACGTCGCGCGGGACCGGAGACGAACGGGTACCTCGTACGGCGCCGGACATGCCCGGCGGCCGCGTGCCTGTGCCTGCTCCTCGCCGGGCTACTCCTTGCCGAGCAGATCCGCGGGGAACGCCCCGGCCTGCAGTGCCGCGCCCGCGAACACGGTCCCCAGCTCCGTCAGACGCTCGACGCCGGCCGCGCCCAGGTGCTCGTACGGCGCCCGGTCGAGGCGGTCCGTGGCCTCCTCGACGTCGTTGCGCAGCGCGACGCCCGCCTCGGTCAACTCGGCCACCCCGTCGTGCAGTCCGCGGGCGCGCAGCCGCTCCACGGCCGCGTCCCAGTCCTCCTGGGTCCAGCCGCGCGTGTTGAAGTTCCACTTCGGCCGCATGCCCTTGCCGGTCGCGGTGTGGCTCACCAGGGCCTCGAGACCGTCGAGTTCGGCGTGCTGGAGGGCCGTGAGGTGCCCGTCGCCCCGGTGCTCGCGCAGCAGCGTCGCGGCGTGCCAGAGCGCGAGGTGCGGCTGCTCGGGTACGGGAAGGTCGGCGTGGGCGGCGTAGAGCGGCCGCGCCGAGCGGGAGCAGGCCTCGGTGGCGCGCAGCGCGAGCTCGGCGGCCTCCGCCATCTCCGGCGATGTGAGGGCCTCGTCTCCGAGGAGGCGCCGCAGCGTCGAGTCGACGGCCCGCAGGCGTGCGGCGAGGACGTCCTCGGGGGAGGCGATGCGCCAGATGTCGGGGACATGCTTGGCAACGGCCTCGTGCTTGTAGTTGTAGAACGCCGCCGTGACCATTCCGGCGCCGACCGGCCCCATCGCCGCCGTCCGCACGGCGAAGTTGACGGCCTTGGGGTGGGTGATCCCGATCTCGGCGAGCTCGCGCCCCGTGTCGGGCGAGAAGTAGTGCGTCGAGTGCAGCGAATTGAGCACGGTGTGGCACCGACGTCCCGCGCGCGGGTGCAGGGCCGCGGCCGGGGAGGGGGGCTTGAGAGAAGTCATGACCGCACGCTACCGACTGGTTGGTATGACGTGAAGTCCGGGGCGCCACGAGACCGCGCCGCCCCCGCCCGGCCGCCGTCGGTGGCAGGAAGAGTGGGTCATTCGTCATTGCGGCCATCCTGTAAGCGGCCAAGAATCAGGGCATGGAGCAGCGAACTGTCCTGGTCGTCCTCTACGACGGCGTCCAGAGCCTCGACGTGACGGGGCCGGTGGAGGTCTTCGCGGGCGCCGCCGCCTGCCACGGCGGTGACCGGCCCGCGTACCGCGTCCGCACCGCCTCCCTGGACGGCGGTCCCGTGCGCACGTCGAGCGGCCTCACGCTCGTGCCGGACTCCTCCCTCGCCGACGCCCCCGCGCCGCACACGCTCCTGGCCCCCGGCGGCATCGGCACCCGCGAGGCCGACCCCCGCCTGATCGACTGGCTCCGGACGAACGCCCCCCGCGCCCGGCGCCTGGTCTCCGTCTGCACCGGCGCCATCCTCCTCGCCGAGGCCGGGCTCCTGGACGGCCGCCGGGCGACGACCCACTGGGCGTTCTGCGACAAGCTCGCGCGTGATCACCCCGCCATCGAGGTCGACCCGGACCCGATCTTCGTGCGCGACGGTCACGTCGCGACCTCCGCGGGCGTGACCGCGGGCATCGACCTGGCCCTGGCCCTGGTGGAGGAGGACCTGAGCCGGGACGAGGCGCTGATGGTCGCGCGCTACCTCGTGGTCTTCCTGCGGCGGCCGGGCAACCAGGCGCAGTTCAGCGCCCAGCTCGCCGCCCAGACGGCCCTGCGCGAGCCGCTGCGCGAGGTCCAGCAGTGGATCACCGAGCACCCGGACGAGAATCTCTGCGTCGAGTCGCTCGCCGCCCGCGCCCGCCTCTCGCCGCGGCACTTCGCCCGCGCGTTCCAGACGGAGACGGGGATGACGCCGGGCAAGTACGTCGAGCGGGTGCGCGTGGAGCACGCGCGCCGCCTCCTGGAGGACACCTCGCACGGGATCGGGGAGGTCTCGCGCGCCTGCGGCTACGGCACTCCGGAGGCGATGCGCCGCGCCTTCGTCAAGACCCTCGGCGCGGCCCCCGCCGAGTACCGGCGGCGCTTCCACGCCCCTCTCGCCTCACTTTCCGCTCAGCCGGCACCCGCCCTCGACGGATAGGCACGCCATGCAGATCGCCATCGCCCTCTTCGAACGCTTCACCGCCCTGGACGCGGTCGGCCCGTACGAGACGCTCAGCCGCATGCCCGGCGCCGAGACCGTCTTCGTGGCCGAGCGCCCCGGCCCCGTGCGCAACGACACCGGCTCCCTCACGCTCGTCGCCGACCGCTCCTTCGCCGACATACCCGAGCCCGACGTCCTGGTCGTCCCCGGCGGTCCTGGCCAGAGCGACCACATGGCGGACGAGGCGCTCCTGGGCTGGCTGCGGTCCGCGGACGCCACCAGCACCTGGACGACGTCCGTGTGCACCGGCTCCCTCCTGCTCGCGGCGGCGGGACTGCTCAAGGGGCGCCGCGCCACCTCGCACTGGCTCGCCCTGGCGGAGCTGGGCAGGTTCGGCGTCGAGCCGACGGAGGAGCGGGTGGTGTTCGACGGCAAGTACGTCACGGCGGCCGGGGTCTCCTCCGGCATCGACATGGGGCTCGCCCTGATCGGCCGTATCGCGGGCGAGGAGCGGGCCCAGACCGTGCAGCTCCTGACGGAGTACGACCCCCAGCCGCCCTACGACGCCGGTTCCCCGCACAAGGCGCCCGCGCACCTCGTCGAGGAGTTCCGCGCGGGCAGCCGCTTCAGCCAGTAGCGCCGTCGCCCGCAGCGGAGCCGCCGGGAGTCCACGTGAAGCGCGGCTCGCGGCGCTCCAGGAAGGCGGCGACCCCCTCGGCGGTGTCGCCGCCCGCACGCGCCTGCTCGCCCCAGTGGGCGTCGCGGTCCAGGCGGCCGGCCGCGAACTCCTTGGCCGCGGCCTGCGTCAGCTGTGAGCGTGCGGCGAGGACGGCGGTGAACTCCGCGACCCGCTTGTCCAGTTCGCCCGCGGGCAGCACCTCGTCGACGAGACCCGTGCGCAGCGCCCGCCCCGCATCGATCAACTCACCGGAGAACAGCAGGTACTTGGCGGCGGAGGGCCCCACGAGCGCCACCAGGCGCCGCGTCGACGACGACGGATAGACGATCCCCAGCTTCGCGGGAGTGATCCCGAACAGCGCGCCCTCGTCCGCGAACCGCAGATCGCAGGCCGCCGCGAGCTGGCTCCCGCCGCCCACGCAGTAGCCGCGCACGGCGGCCAGCGTCGGCTTGGGGAAGACGGCGAGGGCTTCCTCGGCCCGCACCGCCAGGTCCTGCGCCTCGCCCGGCGACTCGCGGAGCGAGGAGATGTCGGCCCCCGCGCAGAAGGTCCCGCCCTCGCCGGTCAGCACGAGGGCCCGCACGGCCGGGTCGGCGGCGAGCCCGGCGAGCAGCGGCGGCAGCTGACGCCACATGTCCGCCGTCATGGCGTTGCGCTTCGCCGGATGGTCGATGACGACGGTGGCGACGCCGTGGGTGACGGCCTGCCTCAGCTGCGGCTCCATGCGCAGGATGCTATCCGCACCTCTCGAACGTACGATCAAGAAGGGGCGGCCCTGAGAACTCTGTGCAGCGGGGGAAGCAGGACGGAGACGCTGATGGCCCGATCCAAGAGCGCCGAGGCCGCCGCACCGCAGGCCCAGGGCGCCAAGCAGCTCAACCGCAGTCTCGGCTGGCTGGCCCTCCTCGGTGCGATCCTGGCGATCGCCGGGCTCGTGGGCCTCGTCTACACGGGCGTGGCCACCCTCACCTCCATGCTCCTCTTCGGCTGGCTGCTCCTGATCGGCGGTTGTGTGGGTCTGGCGCACGCGGTGCAGTCGCGAGGCACGAACTTCTTCTGGCTCGGCGTGGTCGTGGCGGCCCTGAACCTCGCCGCCGGCGTCGTGATCATCCGCAGGCCGGATGTGGCGGCGGAGGCGCTGACGATGTTCGCCGCGCTGCTGTTCCTGACCGGTGGTGTCTTCCGGCTCGTCGGCAGCCTGGTGGTGCGCGGCCCGCAGTTCGGCTGGACGCTCGTGCAGGGTGCCTTCGGTCTCCTTCTGGGCATCCTGGTGCTCGCCAACTGGCCCAGCAGCAGCCAGTACGTGATCGGCTGCTTCTTCTCGCTCGCGCTGCTCTTCGACGGCCTCGGCCTGCTCGCCACGGGTCTTGGCGGGCGCCGGATCGTGAGCATGGTCAGCGAGGGCACGGAAACGGGACAAGGCGAACAACCCGTACAAGCGGAAGAAAGCTTCAAAGCGAAGCCGGAGGGACAGAAGTAATCACTCACCCGACGCGCTCGGGCGCCAGTGATCAAATACCGTCGATAGTCGCTGACTTCTGTTCAGTCGCACGGTCCGGACCAACGCATTCCCAACACTCGATGCGTGGTGACAATCGAGCGCAAGGGCGGCGACCGGACGATGGACGACGACGGGAGGGGCCCCGGCCCACTCCCTCGGGAGCCCGCGAAAGTGCCGTACGAAGGCGTGTGGCGGTTCACCGCCGCCGCCGTGGACGCCTCGGTGCCCCAGGCGCGGCACGCGGTGCGTGACCTGCTCGCGCGCCAGGGCGTGCCCGTGTCGGACGACCTCGTGCAGGGCCTGCTCCTGATCGTCTCCGAACTGGTCACCAACGCCGTACGGCACGCGGCCCTGCTCTCGCCGATGCTGGCGGTGGAGGTGGCGGTCGGCGCCGAGTGGGTGCGGGTCTCCGTGGAGGACGACCATCCCTACCGCCCGACCGCCCTGGTGGCCGACCACGGCCAGACCGGCGGCCGCGGCCTTCTCCTCGTGCGCGAGATCACCCAGGAGGCGGGCGGTGCCTGCGACGTCGAGCACACCGCGAGCGGGGGCAAGGTCATCTGGGCGGCCCTGCCCCTGAAGCCCAACGGCTCCGGCCCGCACGGGAGTTGACTCACCAGCCGGCGGCAGGCCCCGTCAGCTCGCGGACGGCGGGGCGCGCCGCGTCGAGGACGGTCATGAACCAGGCGGAGAACGGCCCCTTCGCGTGCCGCTCCGCCAGCTCGGCGGCCGTCACGAACGCGGTCTCGCCGACCTCGGAGGCGTCGGGCCGCAGCGGCGACTGGACCATCCCGACGAAGAGGTGGTTGTACTCCTGCTCCACCAGACCCGAGTCGGGGTCCGGGTGGTTGTAGCGCACCGTGCCCGCCTCCGCGAGCAGCGAGGGCGAGACGCCCAGCTCCTCGTACGTCCGGCGCGCTGCGGCCGCGAACGGCGCCTCGCCGGGGTACGGGTGGCCGCAGCAGGTGTTCGACCAGACACCGGGGGAGTGGTACTTGCCCAGGGCGCGCTGCTGCAGCAGGAGCCGCCCCTGCTCGTCGAAGAGGAAGACGGAGAACGCCCGGTGCAGCTGCCCGGGCGCCTGATGCGCGGAGAGTTTCTCCGCTGTGCCGATGGTCCTGCCGTCCTCGTCGACGAGTTCCAGCAAGATCGCTTCTCCGGTGCCGTTCGACGAGCTGTTCGCCGCGGTGGCAGGTGTGGTCGGCATACCCATCCTTCGCTTCGGTCTACGAGCCTCAAGTCTGCCGCACGTGAGGGGCCCTCCTGGCAAGGAACCACCGGAAGCCACCCTCACCGGTACTCATGGACCGGTCAGTGGCAGAGCTTCGCCTCGTGCTCCGCGTGGCCGACGGGCTCCAGCTGGAAGGTGCAGTGCTCGACGTCGAAGTGGTCGCCCAGGCAGCCCTGCAGCTCGTGCAGCATCTTCTCGTGGCCGATCGCGTTCAGTGTCTCGGTGCTGACGACCACATGCGCGGAGAGGACCGGCATCCCCGAGGTGATGGTCCAGGCGTGCAGGTCGTGGACGTCCTCGACGCCCGGCAGATCCAGTATGTGCGAGCGGACCTCGGCCATGTCCACGCCCTTCGGGGCGGACTCCAGGAGCACGTTCAGGGTCTCCCGAAGGAGCTTCACCGTACGCGGGACGATCATGAGGCCGATGACGAGGGAGGCGATCGGGTCCGCCGCCTGCCAGCCGGTCGTCAGGATGAGCACCGCCGCGACGATCACGGCCAGGGAGCCGAGCGCGTCGGCCATGACCTCCAGGAAGGCGCCGCGCACGTTCAGGCTGTCCTTCTGGCCGCGCATCAGGAGCGAGAGGGAGATCATGTTCGCCACCAGGCCGATGACGCCGAAGACGATGGTCAGTCCGCCCTCGGTGTCGGCGGGCGTGATGAACCGCTGGATCGCCTCGAACAGGACGTAGCCGCCGACGCCGAGCAGCAGTAGACAGTTGGCGAGCGCGGCCAGGATCTCGGCGCGCGCGAAGCCGAAGGTGCGGTTCTCGGTGGCCGGGCGGTTGGCGAACTGGATCGCCAGCAGCGCCATGCCCAGGCCGAGGGCGTCCGTCGCCATGTGCGTCGCGTCCGCGATGAGCGCGAGCGAATCCGCCATGATGCCGCCGACGATCTCGACCACCATGACGGTGAGCGTGATCGAGAGCGCGATGCGCAGGCGTCCCCGGTACGCCGCTGTCGCCGTCCCCCCGTGCGCGTGTCCGTGATCGTGCCCAGCCCCCATGGAAGCCGCCTCCGTGTGCTCGGTATCGGTCTTCTGTTCCCTGGTCGCGCGTCTGTCGCGATCACAGTGAACTACTGGTGGGGGGTATCCGGCAACACGGCACTGAACACCGTTGTCATATGCTCTGACCTGCGGAAATGACCGCAGGTCAGAGCGCTGACGTGGTCAGGGGCGGCGCGCCTCCGGGTGGTGGAGGCACCAGCCGGCCCACGCGGATTCGACCATCTCGCGTACGGTGCGCCGCGCCTTCCAGCCCAGCTTCTCGGCGGCCAGGCCCGCGTCCGCCACGGCGCGCGGCGCGTCGCCGTCGCGGCGCGGCTCGACGATCGCCGGGCGGGTGTCGCCGGAGATCTCGCCGATGAGCGTCACGAGTTCGCGTACGGAAACACCCTCGCCGCGGCCGATGTTCACCGTCAGGTCGCCCTCGGGGTGCGCCTGGACGCGGCGGGCCGCCGCGAGGTGGGCGTCGGCGAGATCGGCGACGTGGATGTAGTCGCGCACGCAGGTGCCGTCCGGGGTCGGGTGGTCGGCGCCGAAGATCCGCGGCGACTCGTCACGCGTGAGCCGGTCGAAGACCATCGGGATCACGTTGTAGACCCCGGTGTCCGCGAGCTCGGGGGTCGCGGCGCCCGCCACGTTGAAGTAGCGCAGGCACACGGTCGCGATGCCATGCGCCCGCCCGGCGGCCCGCACCAGCCACTCCCCGGCGAGCTTCGTCTCGCCGTAGGGGTTGATCGGCACGCAGGGGGTGCTCTCCGTCACCAGGTCCACGTCGGGCGGGTTGCCGTACACCGCGGCCGACGAGGAGAAGACGAAACGCTTGATGCCGGCCTCGGCCACCGCGTCGAGCAGGGTCACCAGGCCGCCGAGGTTCTCGCGGTAGTAGCGCAGCGGCTGCTCCACGGACTCGCCGACCTGCTTGCGCGCCGCGAGATGCACCACACCGGTCACCTCGTGCTCGGCGAAGACCCGCCGCAGCAGCTCGCCGTCGAGCGATGAGCCCCTAATGAGAGGGATGTCCGCGGGGAGCCGCTCGGGCACCCCGGCCGAGACGTCGTCAAGGACGACGACCCGCTCCCCGGCGCCGGCCAGAGCCCGCACCACATGTGCCCCGATATATCCCGCTCCACCTGTGATCATCCATGTCATGGGCGTCCACTTTATGCCGGTCGATGGGGCGCGGTTTGTGGGTGCCGCCCCCGATCGACCATGATGATCGCGTTGGCGGAGGCCTCTGCAGGTCATGCTTATGGGCCGTAAACGGGCGGTGAACGCCCGCTTCCCATCATCCGATAGCCTCTGCCGACGTGCCGCCCGGCCGCTGCCGGCCAGGGGCGCCCCTCATCACGCACGTGCCCGGCGCGAGCCGCGCCGGCAATCAAGGAGTGAGTTCGTCTGTCGACCGCCATCCTGACCGGTCAGCCGGTCCCCGGGTCGCCGCTCGAAGGCGATCTGCGGTCCCTGGGGTTTGACGTCCGGGTCGCCTCCGACGCGGCGGACACCGAGACGCTGCTCGCCGCCGTCCCCGCCGGGCAGCGGGTCGCGGTCGTCGACGCGCGCTTCGTGGGCCACGTCCACGCGCTGCGCCTGGGCCTGACGGACCCGCGCTTCGCGGCCTCGGCCGTCCCCGGCGCCGTCACCGCGCAGCCCGAGGCCCGCGCCGACCTGACGCGCGCCCTGCGCACCGCCACCACCGGCCCCGGCAACGGCGGCTCCGCCGTGACCGTCGAGGCGCTCGCGGACCACGTGGCCGAGGCGATCGAGGCCGAGGGCCGCGCGCTCCACCGCCCCGACCTCGGCACCCTCGTCGCCACCGTGCCCAGCGATCCGCAGACGCGGAACGAGGCACGCCAGGCCGTCGCCGCCGTGGACGACGAAGCCGTACGCCTGCGCACGGCCGTCAAGTCGCGGGACGGCTTCTTCACGACGTACTGCATCTCCCCGTACTCGCGCTACATCGCCCGCTGGTGCGCGCGCCGCGGCCTGACCCCGAACCAGGTCACCACCGCATCGCTGCTCGTCGCCCTGATCGCGGCGGGCTGCGCGGCCACCGGCACCCGCGGCGGCTTCGTCGCGGCCGGCCTCCTCCTGCTCTTCTCCTTCGTCCTGGACTGCACGGACGGGCAGCTCGCCCGCTACTCCCTGCAGTACTCGACGCTGGGCGCCTGGCTCGACGCGACCTTCGACCGCGCCAAGGAGTACGCCTACTACGCGGGCCTCGCGCTCGGAGCCGCCCGAGGCGGCGACGACGTCTGGGCGCTCGCGCTCGGCGCGATGGTCCTGCAGACCTGCCGGCACGTCGTCGACTTCTCCTTCAACGAGGCGAACCACGACGCCACCGCCAACACCAGCCCCACCGCGGCCCTCTCCGACAAGCTCGACAGCGTCGGCTGGACGGTCTGGCTGCGCCGGATGATCGTGCTGCCGATCGGCGAGCGCTGGGCGCTGATCGCCGTGCTCACCGCGGTGACCACCCCGCGCATCACTCTGATCGTGCTGCTCATCGGCTGCGGCCTCGCCGCCTGCTACACCACGGCGGGCCGTGTCCTGCGCTCGCTCACCCGCAAGGCCACCCGCACCGACCGCGCCGCACAGGCCCTGGCGGACCTGGCGGACACCGGGCCGCTCGCGTCGTCCTTCGCCGCACTCCGGCTCGGCGGCCTCGCGCTGCCCGCGCCGGTCCTCGCCTTCGTCGGCGGCGCCGTGCTGGTCTGCGTGGCGGGACTCACGTCGTACGGCAGCCCGTGGGTGATCGTCGCCGCGGTGATCTACGTCATCACTTCGGGTCTCGCCGTCGCCCGCCCCCTCAAGGGCGCCCTCGACTGGCTGGTCCCGCCGTTCTTCCGCGCGGCCGAGTACGGGACGATCCTGCTGCTCGCCGCCCACGCGGACGTGAACGGCGCCTTGCCCGCGGCTTTCGGACTGGTGTCCGCCGTCGCCTACCATCACTACGACACGGTGTACCGCATCCGCGGCGACGCAGGCGCGCCGCCGCACTGGCTGGTGCGGGCGATCGGCGGGCATGAGGGCAGGACGCTGGCGGTCGCTCTCGCCGCCGCCCTGCTCACCGACACAGATTTCACCGTCGCGCTCACGGCTCTCGCCGTGGCCGTGGCACTCGTGGTGCTCGTCGAGAGCATCCGCTTCTGGGTGACCGCTCACAAACGTGGAGCACCCGCCGTACACGATGAAGGAGAACCCGCATGATCGGCCTCGTGCTGGCGGCCGGCGCCGGACGGCGTCTTCGCCCCTACACCGACACGCTTCCCAAGGCCCTGGTGCCGGTCGACGGTGACACCACCATCCTCGACCTGACCCTCGGCAACTTCGCGGAGATCGGTCTGACCGAGGTCGCGATCATCGTCGGCTACAAGAAGGAAGCGGTCTACGACCGCAAGGCGGCGCTCGAGGAGAAGTACGGCCTCAAGCTCACGCTGATCGACAACGACAAGGCCGAGGAGTGGAACAACGCCTACTCCCTCTGGTGCGGTCGTGACGCGATCAAGCACACGGTGATCCTCGCCAACGGCGACACCGTGCACCCCGTCTCCGTCGAGAAGACGCTGCTCGCCGCCCGCGGCGACGGCAAGAAGATCATCCTCGCCCTCGACACGGTGAAGAACCTCGCCGACGAGGAGATGAAGGTCATCGTGGACCCCGAGAAGGGCGTCCAGAAGATCACCAAGCTGATGGACCCGGCGACCGCCACCGGTGAGTACATCGGTGTCACGCTCATCGAGGGCGACGCCGCCGAGCAGCTGGCCGACGCCCTGAAGACGACCTTCGAGCGCGACCCCGACCTCTACTACGAGGACGGCTACCAGGAGCTCGTCAACCGCGGCTTCAAGGTCGACGTGGAGCCGATCGGCGACGTCAAGTGGGTCGAGATCGACAACCACGACGACCTCGCCAAGGGCCGGGAGATCGCGTGCCAGTACTGACGAGGCTCATCCCCTCGCCGGTCGTCGTGGACATCCGGCCGGGGGCGCTCAACGACCTGGCCGGTGTCCTCGCGGACCAGCGGATCTGCTCGTCAACCGGCAAGCTCGCCATCGCCATCAGCGGCGGCTCCGGCGCGGTGCTCCGTCAGCGGCTCGAACCGTCGCTGCCCACCGCCGAGTGGTTCGAGGTGGGCGGCGGCACGCTCGATGACGCCATCAAGCTCGCCGACGCCATCAAGAAGGGCCGCTACGACGCGGTCGTGGGCCTCGGCGGCGGCAAGATCATCGACTGCGCCAAGTTCGCCGCCGCTCGCGTCGGCGCGCCGCTGGTCGCCGTCGCGACGAACCTGTCGCACGACGGCCTGTGCTCGCCGGTCGCCACGCTCGACAACGACGCGGGCCGCGGCTCGTACGGAGTGCCGAACCCCATCGCGGTCGTCATCGACCTCGACGTGATCCGTGAGGCCCCCGTACGGTTCGTGCGCTCCGGCATCGGCGACGCCCTGTCCAACATCTCCGCGATCGCGGACTGGGAGCTCGCCGCCCGCGAGCGCGGCGAGGACATCGACGGCCTCGCGGCCGCGATGGCGCGCCAGGCCGGCGAGGCCGTCCTGCGTCACCCCGGCGGCGTCGGCGACGACGGCTTCCTGCAGGTCCTCGCCGAGGGTCTGGTCCTCACCGGCATCGCGATGTCCGTGTCGGGCGACTCCCGCCCGGCGTCCGGCGCCTGCCACGAGATCAACCACGCCTTCGACCTCCTCTTCCCCAAGCGCGCGGCGAGCCACGGCGAGCAGTGCGGCCTGGGCGCGGCCTTCGCGATGTTCCTGCGCGGAGCACGCGAGGAGTCGCTGTACATGGTGGAGGTCCTTCGCAGGCACGGCCTCCCCGTGACGCCGGAGGAGATCGGCTTCACCGTGGACGAGTTCGTCCAGGTCGTGGAGTACGCCCCGCAGACGCGCCCCGGGCGCTACACGATCCTCGAGCACCTCAATCTGAATTCCGACCAGATCAAGGACGCATACGCCGACTATGCCAAGGCCATCGGTAGCTGAACTCCGCCCCGTCGTTCACCCCGCAGGGGTGAAGGACCGGCGCAGCGGTGAGCACTGGGCGGGACGCCTGTACATGCGAGAGATCTCGCTGCGCTGCGACCGCTACCTGGTGAACACCAGGATCACGCCCAACCAGCTCACGTATCTGATGACCGTGGCCGGCGCCCTGGCCGCCCCGGCGCTTCTGGTGCCGGGGATCACGGGCGCCGTGCTCGGCGTGATCATGGTCCAGCTGTATCTCCTGCTCGACTGCGTCGACGGCGAGATCGCCCGCTGGCGCAAGCAGTACTCCATGGCCGGGGTCTACCTGGACCGCGTCGCCGCCTATCTGTGCGACGCCGCGGTGCTCGTCGGCTTCGGTCTGCGCGCCGCCGACCTGTGGGGCTCGGGCCGCATCGACTGGCTGTGGGCCTTCCTCGGCACGCTCGCCGCGCTCGGCGCCATCCTGATCAAGGCGGAGACCGACCTCGTCGGAGTCGCCCGTCACCAGCAGGGCCTCGCGCCGGTCAAGGAGTCGGCCTCCGAGCCGCGCTCCTCCGGCATGGCCCTGGCGCGCAGGGCAGCGGGTGCGCTGAAGTTCCACCGCCTCGTGCTCGGCATCGAGGCGTCGCTGCTGATCCTGGTCCTCGCGATCGTGGACTCGGTCCGCGGCGACCTGCTCTTCTCGCGCATCGGTGTCGCCGTCCTCGCGGGTATCGCGATGCTGCAGACGCTGCTGCACCTCGTGTCCATCCTCGCCTCCAGCAGGCTGAAGTGAGTGCGGCGGGGAGCCGGCCCCTGAAGGTCGGCGCGGTCATCATCACCATGGGCAACCGGCCGCAGGAGCTGCGCGCCCTGCTCGACTCGGTCGCCAAGCAGGACGGCGACCCCGTCGAGGTGGTGGTCGTCGGCAACGGCGCCCCCGTGCCCGAGGTCCCCGAGGGCGTACGCACCGTCGAGCTGCCCGAGAACCTCGGCATCCCCGGCGGTCGCAACGTCGGCATCGAGGCCTTCGGCCCCGGCGGCACCGACGTCGACATCCTTCTCTTCCTCGACGACGACGGCCTCCTGGCCAACACGGACACGGCCCAGCTGTGCCGCGAGGCCTTCGCCGCCGACCCGAAGCTCGGCATCATCAGCTTCCGCATCGCCGACCCCGACACCGGGGAGACCCAGCGCCGGCACGTCCCGCGCCTGCGCGCGGCCGACCCGATGCGCTCCTCCCGGGTGACGACCTTCCTCGGCGGCGCCAACGCCGTCCGTACGCAGGTCATGGCCGAGGTCGGCGGACTGCCCGACGAGTTCTTCTACGCCCACGAGGAGACCGACCTCGCCTGGCGTGCCCTGGACGCGGGCTGGATGATCGACTACCGCGCCGACATGGTGCTCTTCCACCCGACGACCGCCCCCTCGCGGCACGCGGTCTACCACCGGATGGTCGCGCGCAACCGTGTCTGGCTCGCCCGTCGCAACCTGCCCGCGCTCCTGGTCCCGGTCTACCTCGGCGTGTGGATGCTCCTGACCCTGGCCAGGAAGCCCTCGGGCCCCGCGCTCAAGGCCTGGTTCGGCGGCTTCAAGGAGGGCTGGACGACGCCCTGCGGACCTCGCAGGCCGATGAGGTGGCGTACGGTGTGGCGCCTGACCCGACTGGGCCGACCTCCTGTCATCTGAGAAGCTCGGGTCTGAGAACATCTGGGCCATACCCCGGTCCCTGGCCCACGCCTACGCCCGACCGGCTGCGCATCTGAAGACGAAAGTTTCCACTCGTGAGTGAGACAACGCATGACGGCGGAGTCGCGGTGACCTCGCCTCCGTCGCCCGATGACGGGCTCTCCCGGGCCGATCTCGCCGCCAAATACGGTCTGACCGTCAGCGGCGCACGGCCCGGACTTTTCGAGTACGTCAACCAGCTCTGGGGACGGCGCCACTTCATCCTCGCCTTCTCGCAGGCGAAGCTGACCGCCCAGTACAGCCAGGCCAAGCTCGGCCAGCTGTGGCAGGTGGCGACGCCGCTCCTGAACGCGCTCGTCTACTTCCTGATCTTCGGTCTGATCCTGGAGGCGGACCGGGGCTTCGAGCGTGAGGTCTACATCCCGTTCCTGGTCACCGGTGTCTTCGTCTTCACCTTCACGCAGTCCTCGGTGATGGCGGGTGTCCGGGCGATCGCGGGCAACCTCGGTCTGGTGCGCGCGCTGCACTTCCCGCGGGCCTCGCTGCCGATCTCCTTCTCGCTGCAGCAGCTCCAGCAGCTGCTGTTCTCGATGATCGTGCTGTTCGTCATCACGATCGGCTTCGGCAGCTACCCCAAGCTGTCGTGGCTGCTGATCGTTCCGGCCCTCGCCCTGCAGTTCCTGTTCAACACCGGCCTGGCGATGATCATGGCCAGGCTGGGCAGCAAGACCCCCGACCTCGCTCAGCTGATGCCGTTCGTGATGCGCACGTGGATGTACGCGTCCGGCGTGATGTTCTCCATCCCGGTCATGCTCAAGGGCAAGCCGGAGTGGATCGCCGACATCCTGCAGTGGAACCCGGCGGCCATCTACATGGACCTGATGCGCTTCGCGCTGATCGACGGGTACGGCATCGACTACCTCCCGCTGGGTTACTGGACCTGGGCGATCGCCGCGGGCTGGGCCGTGCTGATCGCCGCCGGGGGCTTCGTGTACTTCTGGAAGGCTGAGGAGCGTTACGGCCGTGGCTGATGAGAACACCGTCGACAAGATCGACAGGACACACATCCCCACCGTCATCGCCGACGAGCTGCATATCGTCTACCGCGTGAACGGCGCCAAGACGGGCAAGGGCAGCGCCACCTCCGCCCTGAGCCGCATCCTCAGGCGCGGCGAGGAGCGCGGCGTACGCAAGGTGCACGCCGTGCGCGGCGTCAGCTTCACCTCCTACCGCGGCGAGGCCATCGGCCTGATCGGCTCGAACGGCTCCGGCAAGTCGACCCTGCTCCGTGCCATCGCGGGCCTGCTGCCCGCCGAGAAGGGCAAGGTCTACACCGACGGCCAGCCCTCGCTGCTCGGCGTGAACGCGGCCCTGATGAACGACCTCACGGGCGAGCGCAACGTCATACTCGGCGGCCTCGCGATGGGCATGACGCGCGAGCAGATCAAGGAGCGCTACCAGGAGATCGTCGACTTCTCGGGCATCAACGAGAAGGGCGACTTCATCACCCTGCCGATGCGCACGTACTCCTCGGGCATGGCGGCCCGCCTGCGCTTCTCCATCGCGGCCGCCAAGGACCACGACGTACTGATGATCGACGAGGCACTCGCCACGGGTGACCGCAAGTTCCAGAAGCGCTCCGAGGCGCGCATCCGTGAGCTCCGCAAGGAGGCCGGCACGGTCTTCCTCGTCAGCCACAACAACAAGTCCATCCGTGACACCTGCGACCGCGTGCTGTGGCTGGAGCGCGGCGAGCTGCGCATGGACGGGCCGACCGACGAGGTCATAAAGGAGTACGAGAAGTTCACGGGCAAATAGCCCCTGTCGTACGCCCGAATGCACCAGGGCCCCGCCGGAGTCAACCCGGCGGGGCCCTGTCGCGTCCTGAGGCACGACCGTCCCGGTGGTTGCCTCAAGTCCCTTGCGCCCAGGGAAGATTGACGCCAATCGGTGTGTTGTTGTGATGCGCGGAACACCCCGACGATGCAGGCTGCGTTGTACAACGTAAGCTGTAGCGGTGCTGATTCGCGGCAAGTGGGGCGATATCGTGCGGCGCCCCCGGCTCATGGCACGGTCCGTCTCGCGGAGGGCCGGGCGGCGTGTCCGAAATAGGATGTATTGGGTCGGCAGTGTAGAACGGGAGATGTGACGGCAATGGCTACGGATGATCTCCAGCTGCGCGACGCATCCGCCGTCCTCGCGAAGGCCGCGGACGAGAACTTCCCCGTGGCGCCCTTCTTCCTGCCCCGCGCCTGGCGCGACGACCTCATGGCCGTGTACGGCTACGCCCGCCTCGTCGACGACATCGGCGACGGCGACCTGGCCCCCGGCGGCGCCGACGCCCGCCACCTCGGCGTGGATCCCGGGGCCGCCGACGACCGGCTCGCCCTCCTTGACGCCTTCGAGGCCGACCTGCACCGGGTCTTCGACGGCACCCCGAGGCACCCGCTGATGCGCGCGCTGCAGCCCACCGTGCGGCGCTGCGCTCTCACCCCCGAACCCTTCCTCGGCCTGATCGCGGCCAACCGCCAGGACCAGCTCGTCACGCGCTACGAGACGTACGACGACCTCCTCGCCTACTGCGAGCTGTCCGCGAACCCCGTGGGCCGGCTCGTGCTCGGCATCACGGGCACCGCGACGCCGGAGCGCATCCGCCGCTCGGACGCGGTGTGCACCGGCCTCCAGATCGTCGAGCACCTGCAGGACGTGGCCGAGGACCTGGCACAAGGCCGCATCTACCTGCCCGCCGAGGACATGAGGCGCTTCCATGTCCAGGAGCGGGATCTCGCCGCGCCGACAGCAGGCGCATCGGTGCGCGCACTGGTTGCATATGAAGCAGAACGCGCCCGCTGCCTCCTGAATGAAGGCACCCCCCTGGTGGGTAGCGTCCACGGCAGGCTGAAGGTGCTGCTTGCAGGTTTCGTGGCTGGGGGGAGGGCGGCGGTCTCCGCGATCGCCGCCGCCGGATACGACGTACTTCCTGGACCGCCGAAGCCCACCAAACCGCGTTTGCTGCGCGAGGTGGGGGCGGTTCTGCGAGGAGAGGGGTGAGCCGGACCGTGGAGTCAGGCCCGAACGTGTCCGCGCCGGTTCTCGCCGCATACAGCTACTGCGAGGCCGTCACCGGACAGCAGGCACGCAATTTCGCGTACGGCATCAGGCTGCTGCCGATGCCCAAGCGCCGCGCCATGTCGGCGCTCTACGCCCTCTCGCGGCGCGTGGACGACATCGGCGACGGCGCGCTCGCCCCGGACGTCAAGGCCGAGCGCCTCGACGAGACCCGGGCCCTCCTCGCCCGGATCCGCGCGGGGAACGTGGACGAGGACGACACCGACCCCGTGGCGGTGGCGCTCGCGCACGCCGCACACCACTTCCCCATTCCGCTCGGCGGGCTCGACGAGCTGATCGACGGGGTCCTGATGGATGTCCGCGGTGAGACGTACGAGACGTGGGAGGACCTGAAGGTCTACTGCCGGTGTGTGGCGGGGGCCATCGGGCGGCTCTCCCTGGGCGTGTTCGGCACCGAACGGGGGGCGCTCCATGCCGAGCGCGCGCCGGAGTATGCCGACACGCTCGGCCTCGCGCTCCAATTGACCAACATCCTGCGTGACGTGCGCGAGGACGCGGAGGGCGGCCGTACGTATCTGCCCGCCGACGACCTCGCCAAGTTCGGCTGCTCCGCCGGGTTCTCGGGCTCCGAGCCGCCCGCCGGTTCCGACTTCGCCGGGCTCGTGCACTTCGAGGTGCGCAGGGCGCGGGCACTGTTCGCCGAGGGATACCGGCTCCTTCCCATGCTGGACCGGCGCAGCGGGGCCTGCGTCGCCGCCATGGCGGGCATCTACCGCCGCCTCCTCGACCGCATCGAGCGGGAGCCCGAGGCGGTCCTGCGCGGCCGTGTCTCGCTGCCCGGCCGTGAAAAGGCGTACGTCGCCGTGCGCGGTCTCTCCGGTCTCGATGCGCGCACCATCTCCCGACAGACCGTCAGGAGGCGTACTTGATGGGCATCCGCGGCGAATGCGGTGAACGTAGGGCAACCCCCTGCAACCGGCGGGCAACCCTCCGCCCGGCCCTGGCGTCCCAGACTGCAACCGCCGAGGGAGAAAGAGCATGAGCGACGACGACACGCGGCCGGCCGCGGAGGCCGACGGCAAGGTGGGCCGCGGGGCCGCCGTGGTGGTCGGCGGCGGTCTCGCCGGGATCACCGCGGCGCTGTCCCTGGCCGACGCGGGACTGCGTGTGACGCTGCTCGAAGGGCGGCCGCGCCTCGGCGGGCTCGCCTTCTCCTTCAAGCGCGGCGAACTGACCGTCGACAACGGCCAGCACGTCTATCTGCGCTGCTGCACCGCCTACCGCTGGTTCCTCGACCGCGTCGACGGTGCCGCCCTCGCGCCCTTGCAGGAACGTCTCGACGTGCCCGTACTCGACGCCGACCGCAACCGGCTGGGACGTCTGCGCCGCACCGCGCTGCCCGTACCGCTGCATCTGGCGGCGAGCCTCGCCACGTACCCGCATCTGTCGCTGGCGGAGCGCGCCAACGTGGGCCGCGCCGCGCTCGCCCTCAAGGGACTCGACCCGGCCGACCCCAGGCTGGACGGCCAGGACTTCGGCAGCTGGCTGGCCGAGCACGGTCAGTCGGCGCGTGCCGTCGAGGCGCTGTGGGACCTGGTCGGCGTGGCCACGCTGAACGCCGTCGCGGGGGACTCCTCGCTGGGGCTCGCCGCGATGGTCTTCAAGACCGGGCTGCTCTCGCAGCCGGGCGCCGCCGACATCGGCTGGGCTCATGTGCCCCTCGGTGACATCCATGACACGCTCGCCCGCAAGGCGCTCGACTCCGCGGGCGTGCGAACCGAACTGAGGACACGCGTCACCTCCATCTCCCGTACGGAGAACGGGGGTTGGCAGGTCGAAGTTCCCGGCGAGACGCTCGAGGCGGAGACCGTCGTGCTCGCGGTGCCGCAGCACGAGACGCACGACCTGCTCCCGGACGGCGCCCTGGACGAGCCCGACCGGCTCCTCGACATCGACACCGCGCCGATCCTCAACATCCACGTCGTGTACGACCGCAAGGTCCTCAAGAGGCCGTTCTTCGCGGCGATCGGCTCGCCGGTGCAGTGGGTCTTCGACCGGACCGACGCCTCCGGACTCACCGAGGGGCAGTACGTCGCGCTGTCCCAGTCCGCCGCCCAGGACGAGATCGACGCACCCGTCGCCGCGTTGCGCGAGCGCTATCTTCCGGAGCTGGAGCGGCTGCTGCCCGCCGCGCACGGCGCGGAGGTACGGGACTTCTTCGTGACCCGGGAGCGCACGGCGACCTTCGCGCCGACTCCCGGTGTGGGCCGGCTGCGGCCCGGTGCTCGCACCAAGGCTCCCGGCCTGTATCTGGCCGGGGCGTGGACCGCCACCGGGTGGCCCGCGACCATGGAGAGCGCCGTGCGCAGTGGCATCAGTGCCGCCGGGGCCGCTCTCTCCGCTCTCGACCGCCCACGCGATCACCTCTTCGACGTCGAGGAGGCCGCGTGAAGCCAGCCCTCCTGGGGTCAGGTCCCCAGGAATCCAGCACCGGAACAAGAGGAGAGACTGTGCCGACTGTGCCCTCGGCCGAATCGGCTGCCGACACGGTGGACGTGACCTCACTGCTCGAGCGCGGAAGGACGCTGGCGACCCCGGTGCTGCGGTCCGCCGTGGACCGCCTCGCCCCGCCCATGGACACCGTCGCCGCCTACCACTTCGGCTGGATCGACGCCGAGGGCAACCCGTCGGACGGCGACGGCGGCAAGGCCGTGCGCCCCGCGCTCGCCCTGCTCTCCGCGGAGGCCGCGGGCGCCGCGCCGGAGGTCGGCGTACCCGGAGCCGTCGCCGTCGAGCTGGTGCACAACTTCTCGTTGCTGCACGACGACCTGATGGACGGCGACGAGCAGCGCCGCCACCGCGACACGGTGTGGAAGGTGCACGGTCCGGCCCAGGCCATCCTCGTCGGCGACGCCCTCTTCGCGCTCGCCAACGAGATCCTCCTGGAGATCGGCACCGTCGAGGCGGGCCGCGCCACGCGCCGCCTGACCACCGCCACCCGCGCCCTGATCGACGGCCAGGCGCAGGACATCTCCTACGAGCACCGCGAGCGGGTCACCGTCGAGGAGTGCCTGGAGATGGAGGGCAACAAGACCGGCGCCCTGCTCGCCTGCGCGGTCTCCATCGGCGCGGTCCTCGGCGGCGCCGACGACCACACCGCCGACGTCCTGGAGAAGTACGGCTACCACCTCGGCCTCGCCTTCCAGGCCGTGGACGATCTGCTCGGCATCTGGGGCGACCCGGAGTCCACCGGCAAGCAGACCTGGAGCGACCTGCGACAGCGCAAGAAGTCCCTGCCGGTGGTGGCCGCGCTCGCCGCGGGCGGGCCCGCGTCCGAGCAGCTCGGCGAGCTGCTCGCGGCCGACGCCAAGAGCAACGACTTCGACAGCTTCTCCGAGGAGGAGTTCGCCGCGCGCGCCGCGCTGATCGAGCAGGCGGGCGGCCGGGAGTGGACCGCCGAGGAGGCCCGGCGCCAGCACACCATCGCCATCGAGGCCCTGGACACCGTCCAGATGCCGGACCGGGTGCGGGCGCAGCTCGTCGCGCTCGCCGATTTCGTCGTCGTACGAAAGAGATGATCACTATCGGGCAGATATGACTCGCAGTCGCCGGCCGGCGCCCAGCGCGTCGGCCGACGGCGGACCCACAGCAGAGAAGACGACTGCACGAAGGGGAAGCCATGACAGCGACGACCGACGGAAGCACCGGAGCGGTGACGCCCCGCGCAACCTCGGCCAGCCAGCCACTCGACCGCGCCGCCGCGACAGCAGGGCCACATGACGCCGCCGCGCGCGCCATACAACGCTCCACCGAGTTCCTGCTGCGACAGCAGGACGCCCAGGGCTGGTGGAAGGGCGACCTCGAGACCAACGTGACGATGGACGCCGAGGATCTGCTGCTCCGTCAGTTCCTGGGAATCCGGGACGAGAAGACCACGCGCGCCGCCGCACTCTTCATCCGCGGCGAGCAGCGCGAGGACGGGACCTGGGCCACCTTCTTCGGCGGCCCCGGCGAACTCTCCACCACCATCGAGGCGTACGTCGCGCTGCGCCTGGCGGGCGACGCCCCGGACGACCCGCACATGGCGAAGGCCTCCGCCTGGATCCGCGACCAGGGCGGCATCGCCGAGAGCCGTGTCTTCACCCGCATCTGGCTCGCCCTGTTCGGCTGGTGGAAGTGGGACGACCTGCCCGAACTCCCGCCGGAGCTCATCTACTTCCCCAAGTGGCTGCCCCTCAACATCTACGACTTCGGGTGCTGGGCACGGCAGACGATCGTGCCGCTCACGGTCGTCTCCGCCAAGCGCCCCGTCCGCCCCGCGCCCTTCCCGCTGGACGAGCTGCACAGCGACGCGCGGGTCCCGAACCCGGACAAGCCCCTTGCGCCCCTGGGAAGTTGGGACGGCCTCTTCCAGCGTCTCGACAAGGCGCTGCACGTCTACCACAAGGTCGCGCCGCGCAGGGTGCGCAAGGCCGCGATGAACAGTGCCGCCCGCTGGATCATCGAACGCCAGGAGAACGACGGCTGCTGGGGCGGCATCCAGCCGCCCGCCGTCTACTCCGTCATCGCGCTGCACCTGCTCGGCTACGACCTGGAACACCCGGTCCTCAAGGCGGGTCTGGCGTCCCTCGACCGGTTCGCGGTGTGGCGCGAGGACGGCGCACGGATGATCGAGGCGTGTCAGTCGCCGGTCTGGGACACCTGCCTGGCGACCATCGCCCTCGCCGACGCGGGCGTGCCCGCCGACCATCCGCAGCTCATCAAGGCCGCGGACTGGATGCTCGCCGAGGAGATCGCGCGGCCCGGTGACTGGGCCGTACGCAGACCCGAACTGGCCCCCGGCGGCTGGGCGTTCGAGTTCCACAACGACAACTACCCCGACATCGACGACACCGCCGAGGTCATCCTGGCGCTGCGCCGCGTCGACCACCCGGACCGCGCGCGCATGGAGAACGCGATCAGCCGCGGGGTGCGCTGGACCCTGGGCATGCAGTCCAAGAACAACGCCTGGGCCGCCTTCGACGCCGACAACACCAGCCCGTTCCCCAACCGGCTGCCGTTCTGCGACTTCGGGGAGGTCATCGACCCGCCGTCGGCCGACGTCACCGGGCACGTCGTCGAGATGCTCGCCATCGAGGGCAAGGCACACGACCCGCGCACCCGGCGCGGCATCGAGTGGCTGCTCGCCGAACAGGAGCCGGACGGTTCCTGGTTCGGCCGCTGGGGCGTCAACTACGTGTACGGGACAGGGTCCGTGGTGCCCGCGCTCACCGCCGCGGGCCTGCCGGGCTCGCACCCCGCGCTGCGCCGCGCCGTCAGCTGGCTGGAGTCGGTGCAGAACGACGACGGAGGCTGGGGCGAGGACCTGCGCTCCTACCGCTACGAGGAGTGGCGGGGCCACGGCGTGTCCACCGCCTCGCAGACCGCCTGGGCGCTGCTCGCGCTGCTCGCCGCCGGAGAGCGCGACTCCAAGGCCGTGGAGCGGGGCGTCGCCTGGCTCGCCGAGACACAGCGGGACGACGGCTCCTGGGACGAGCCGTACTTCACCGGCACCGGCTTCCCCTGGGACTTCTCCATCAACTACCACCTCTACCGGCAGGTGTTCCCGCTCACCGCCCTGGGCCGGTACGTCAACGGGGAGCCGTTCACCGGCCTCTCCGTCAAGGGGGGTTGATGGAGAGGACCCCGGCCGCGCCGGACCCCGCGCCGCTGCTGATCGCCTGCGCGCTCGGCATCGAGCACCTCGCCCTGCGCACGGGCGACCGCGGGGGCGCGCACGGGCGGGCCACCCTGCTCCGTACGGGCATGGGCCCCAAGAACGCCGAGCGCGCCGTCACCGGCGCCCTCGGCAAGGAACCGCTGCGCCACGCCGCCGTCGTGGCCACCGGTTTCTGCGCCGGGCTCGCCCCCGGCATGCACCCCGGCGACCTGATCGTCGCCGACGAGACCCGCGACGCACATGGCCACACGCCCTGCGTCGGCACCGATCTGCTGGTCAAGGAGCTGGAGCGGGCCGTTCCCGGCCGCACCGTGCACACCGGACCGCTCATCGGATCCGACCATGTCGTCCGAGGGCACGAACGTGCCGGCCTGCTCGCCACGGGAGCCATCGCGGTGGACATGGAGTCCGCCGTGACCCTGCACAGCGCGCTGCGGGCGGGAGACCGTCCCGTTGCCGCCGTCCGGGTGGTCGTGGACGCCCCACAGCACGAACTCGTCCGCATCGGCACGGTGCGCGGTGGAATATCGGCTTTCCGTGTTCTTCGCGCCGTGCTTCCCGCATTTTTCGAATGGCACCGTTCTTCTTTGCTCCCTCGGAGGTGAGCCAGATGGCCATGCCGCTGCGCCAGACCATCAAGGTCGCGACGTATCTCTTTGAACAAAAGCTCCGCAAGCGTGAGAAGTTTCCGCTGATCGTCGAGTTGGAGCCGCTCTTCGCGTGCAATCTCGCATGCGAGGGATGCGGGAAGATCCAGCACCCGGCCGGTGTGCTCAAGCAGCGCATGCCGGTCGCCCAGGCCGTGGGCGCCGTCCTCGAGTCCGGTGCGCCGATGGTGTCCATCGCCGGTGGCGAGCCGCTGATGCACCCTCACATGGACGAGATCGTGCGGCAGTTGGTGGCCAAGAAGAAGTACGTCTTCCTGTGCACCAACGCCATGCTGCTGCGCAAGAAGCTGGACAAGTTCACGCCTTCCCCGTACTTCGCGTTCGCCGTGCACATCGACGGCATGCGCGAGCGGCACGACGAGTCCGTCGCGAAGGAGGGCGTGTTCGACGAGGCGGTGGCGGCGATCAAGGAAGCCAAGAAGCGCGGCTTCCGGGTCACCACCAACTCGACCTTCTTCAGCAACGACACCCCGCAGAACATCATCGAGGTCCTCAACTACCTCAACGACGAGCTGCAGGTCGACGAGATGATGCTCTCGCCCGCCTACGCCTACGAGAAGGCACCGGACCAGGAGCACTTCCTGGGCGTCGAGCAGACCCGTGAGCTCTTCAGGAAGGCCTTCGCGGGCGGCAACAGGCGGCGCTGGCGTCTGAACCACTCGCCGCTGTTCCTCGACTTCCTGGAGGGCAAGGCGGACTTCCCGTGCACCGCGTGGGCGATCCCGAACTACTCGCTCTTCGGCTGGCAGCGCCCCTGCTACCTGATGAGCGACGGGTACGTCCCGACGTACAAGGAGCTCATCGAGGAGACCGACTGGGACAAGTACGGCCGCGGCAAGGACCCGCGGTGCGCCAACTGCATGGCCCACTGCGGCTACGAGCCGACCGCCGTCCTGGCCACCATGGGCTCCCTGAAGGAGTCCATCCGTGCCGCCCGTGAGACGGTCTCCGCCAACCGCGCGGGGTGACGTCATGACCCCTGGAACGCCTGTCGCACTGGGCCTTCCTGAGCTGCCGGTCCGGCCGGTCGCGGAGCGCCGCCCCTCGCGGCGCATCGAGGTCGGTCCGGTGGCCGTGGGGGGCGGCGCGCCGGTGTCGGTGCAGTCGATGACGACGACGCGTACGTCCGACATCGGTGCGACGCTGCAGCAGATCGCCGAACTGACCGCGTCCGGCTGCCAGATCGTGCGGGTGGCGTGCCCGACGCAGGACGACGCCGACGCCCTTGCGACGATCGCGCGGAAGTCGCAGATCCCGGTGATCGCGGACATCCACTTCCAGCCGAAGTACGTCTTCGCGGCGATCGACGCCGGGTGTGCGGCGGTGCGGGTGAATCCGGGCAACATCAGGCAGTTCGACGACCAGGTGCGCGAGATCGCCCGCGCCGCGAACGACGCGGGTACGCCGATCCGGATCGGCGTGAACGCGGGCTCGTTGGACGCACGTCTTCTCAAGAAGTACGGCAAGGCGACTCCGGAGGCCCTGGTCGAGTCGGCCCTGTGGGAGGCGTCGCTCTTCGAGGAGCACGGCTTCCGGGACATCAAGATCTCCGTCAAGCACAACGACCCGGTGGTCATGGTCAACGCCTACCGCCAGCTGGCCGCGGCCTGCGACTACCCCCTGCACCTCGGCGTGACGGAGGCCGGACCGGCCTTCCAGGGCACGATCAAGTCGGCGGTCGCCTTCGGGGCATTGCTGAGTGAGGGCATCGGCGACACCATCCGGGTCTCGCTGTCCGCGCCGCCCGCCGAGGAGGTCAAGGTCGGCATCCAGATCCTGGAGTCGCTGAACCTGCGCCAACGCCGTCTGGAGATCGTCTCCTGCCCGTCCTGCGGGCGCGCCCAGGTCGACGTCTACAAGCTGGCCGAAGAGGTCACCGCGGGCCTGGACGGCATGGAAGTGCCGCTGCGTGTCGCCGTCATGGGGTGTGTCGTGAACGGGCCGGGGGAGGCCCGCGAGGCCGACCTCGGCGTCGCGTCCGGCAACGGCAAGGGGCAGATCTTCGTCAAGGGCGAGGTCATCAAGACCGTACCGGAGTCGAAGATCGTGGAGACCCTCATCGACGAGGCGATGAAGATCGCCGAACAGATGCAGGACGACGGCGTCACCTCAGGGGTGCCGGACGTCACCGTGAGCTGAGTTCCACCAGAGAGGGGGCCGAGCATGACCATTCTGGAATCCATCCGGGGGCCGCGTGACCTGAAGGCGCTGACCGAGGACGAGCTCGACGAACTGGCCGAGGAAGTACGGGAGTTCCTGGTGCACGCGGTCGCCAGGACCGGAGGCCACCTCGGCCCCAATCTCGGGGTGGTGGAACTCTCCATCGCCCTCCACCGGGTCTTCGAGTCGCCGCTCGACCGCATCGTGTGGGACACCGGACACCAGAGCTACGTGCACAAACTCCTGACCGGCCGGCAGGACTTCTCCAAACTGCGCGGCAAGGGCGGGCTGTCCGGCTACCCCTCGCGCGCGGAGTCCGAGCACGACATCGTCGAGAACAGCCACGCGTCGACCGCGCTCGGCTGGGCCGACGGCCTGGCCAAGGCGCGCCAGGTCCTGGGGGAGCGGGGCCATGTCGTCGCCGTCATCGGGGACGGCGCGCTGACCGGCGGCATGGCGTGGGAGGCGCTCAACAACATCGCGGCCGCGAAGGACCGGCCGTTGATCATCGTCGTCAACGACAACGAACGTTCGTACGCCCCCACCATCGGCGGCCTCGCCAACCACCTCGCCACGCTGCGCACGACCGACAGCTACGAACAGGTCCTGGCCTGGGGCAAGGACATACTCCAGCGCACCCCCGTCGTCGGGCACACGCTGTACGAGTCGCTGCACGGCGCCAAGAAGGGGTTCAAGGACGCCTTCGCGCCGCAGGGCATGTTCGAGGACCTGGGCCTGAAGTACGTCGGGCCGATCGACGGGCACGACACCGGGGCCGTCGAGTCGGCACTGCGACGTGCGAAACGCTTCCACGGCCCCGTCATAGTCCACTGCCTCACCGAGAAGGGCCGCGGCTACGAACCCGCGCTCGCCGACGAGGCCGACCGCTTCCACACGGTCGGCGTGATGGACCCGCTGACCTGCGAGCCCCTCGCACCCTCGAACGGGCCGTCCTGGACCACGGTGTTCGGCGAAGAGATCGTACGCATCGGTGCCGAGCGGGAGGACGTGGTCGCGATCACCGCGGCCATGCTGGGCCCCGTAGGCCTGACGAAGTTCGCCCAGACCTACCCCGACCGGGTGTGGGACGTCGGTATCGCGGAACAGCACGCCACCGTGTCGGCCGCCGGACTCGCGACGGGCGGCCTGCACCCCGTCGTCGCCGTCTACGCAACCTTCCTCAACCGCGCCTTCGACCAGCTCCTGATGGACGTCGCGCTGCACGAGTGCGGCGTCACCTTCGTCCTGGACCGGGCCGGGGTC
Organism: Streptomyces sp. NPDC051214; assembly: GCF_040682375.1. NCBI lineage: Bacteria > Bacillati > Actinomycetota > Actinomycetes > Kitasatosporales > Streptomycetaceae > Streptomyces > Streptomyces sp. NPDC051214. The sequence continues at coordinate 654,153 of NZ_JBFBAT010000001.1, read as the reverse complement.
ACGGGCGTCGACGGGGCCTCGCACAACGGCATGTGGGACATGTCGATCCTCCAGGTCGTGCCGGGCCTGCGGATCGCCGCGCCCCGCGACGCGGACCAACTGCGCGCGCAACTGCGGGAAGCCGTCGCCGTGGACGACGCGCCGACGCTGCTCCGCTTCCCCAAGGAGTCGGTGGGCCCGGCGATTCCCGCCGTCGACCGGATCGGCGGCATGGACGTGCTCAGCCTGGACGCCGATGCCGATGTGCTCCTCGTGGCGGTCGGCGTGATGGCGCCCGTCTGCCTGCAGGCGGCGGAGCTGCTGCGGGAGCGTGGCCTCACCTGCACCGTGGTCGACCCGCGCTGGGTCAAGCCGGTCGACGCCGAGCTGCCCGCGCTGGCCGCACGGCACCGCGTCGTGGGGGTCGTGGAGGACAACAGCCGCGCTTCCGGGGTCGGCGCGGCCATCGCCCTCGCACTGGGCGATGCCGAAGTCGACGTACCCGTAAGGCGGTTCGGCATCCCCGAGCAGTTCCTCGCGCACGCCAAGCGGGCCGAGGTGCTCGCGGACATCGGGCTCACCCCCGTCGAGATCGCGGGGCGGATCAGCGCCACACTGGCAGCCAAGGAGCACGGAGCATGACCAAGGAGTTCGACCTCGGCAGACTGCTCGCCGAGCGGGGCGCCGAGCGCTACGAACTGCACGCGCGGCACCTGAACCATCAGCTGCCGCGCATGCTGCACACCATCGGCTTCGACAAGGTCTACGAACGGGCCGAAGGCGCGTACTTCTGGGACGCGGAAGGCAACGACTACCTCGACATGCTCGCGGGCTTCGGGGTGATGGGCCTGGGCCGCCACCACCCCGTCGTGCGCAAGGCGCTGCACGACGTCCTGGACGCCTCGCTCGCCGACCTGACGCGCTTCGACTGCCAGCCGCTGCCCGGCCTGCTCGCCGAGAAGCTGCTCACCCACAGCCCGCACCTGGACCGGGTCTTCTTCGGCAACAGCGGCACGGAGGCCGTGGAGACCGCGCTGAAGTTCGCGCGGTACGCGACGGGCAGGCCGAGGGTGCTCTACTGCACGCACGCCTTCCACGGCCTGACCACCGGCTCGCTCTCGGTCAACGGCGAGTCGGGCTTCCGGGACGGATTCGCACCCCTGCTGCCCGACACCGCGGTGCCGCTCGGTGACCTGGACGCCCTGCGCGCGGAGCTCGCCAAAGGCGACGTGGCGGGGCTCATCGTCGAGCCCATCCAGGGCAAGGGCGTGCACGCGCCGCCGCCCGGCTATCTGCTCGCCGCCCAGGAGCTGCTGCGCAGGCACAAGGCGCTGCTCATCGCCGACGAGGTGCAGACGGGCCTCGGCAGGACCGGCGACTTCTACGCCTACCAGCACGAGGAAGGCGTCGAGCCGGACCTGGTGTGCGTCGCCAAGGCACTGTCCGGCGGCTATGTGCCGGTGGGCGCGACCCTGGGCAAGGACTGGATCTTCAAGAAGGTCTACTCGTCCATGGACCGGGTGCTCGTGCACTCGGCGAGCTTCGGGTCCAACGCACAGGCCATGGCGGCCGGGCTCGCGGTCCTCGCGGTCATGGAGGACGAGAAGGTCGTCGAGAACGCGCGCGTGACCGGCGAGCTCCTGAAGACGCGGCTGGGCGCGCTCGTCGACCGCTACGAGCTGCTGAGCGAGGTGCGCGGCCGGGGCCTGATGGTCGGCATCGAGTTCGGGCGGCCCACGTCACTGAAGCTGCGCGGCCGCTGGACCATGCTGCAGGCGGCCCGCAAGGGCCTCTTCGCGCAGATGGTCGTCGTGCCGCTGCTGCAGAAGCACCGCATCCTCACCCAGGTCTCCGGCGACCATCTGGAGGTCATCAAGCTGATCCCGCCGCTGACCGTCGGAGAGCGGGAGGTCGACCGGTTCGTGGAGGCCTTCACCGCCGTGATGGACGAGGCGCACAGCGGCGGCGGGCTGATGTGGGACTTCGGCAGGACACTGGTGAAGCAGGCGGTCGCCAACCGCTGAGGCGTCACCGCAGGCGTAGGCGGCTGTCGCGGCAGGCACAGGCGGCTGTCGCGGCAGGCACAGGCGCCTGTCGCGCCAGGCACAGGCGCCTGTCGCGCCAGGCGCAGGGGGCTTTTGCCTCTGGGGCAAGAAAGTTGCCTCGGGGGCAAGAGCCTGGCTCAATCGAGGTATGAGCAATGCCGAGCCCGAACCGCTCGACCCGGAGGCCGCCGATGCGCTGCCCGCCGTCGCCCCGCAACTGCGTGAGCTGCGGCGCCGTGCCGCGCTGACGCTGGAGGCCGCCGCCCGCACCGCCGGGCTCTCGCCCGCCCATCTCTCCCGCCTGGAGACCGGGCGGCGCCAGCCCTCGCTGCCGATGCTGCTCGCACTCGCCCGCACCTACGGTACGACGGTCTCGGAGCTCCTCGGCGAGAAGCCCGCCGACCGGGACGCGATCGTCCGCGCCTCGGACATGGAACCGACGCGGGCCGGCGGCTGGACCTACTGGCAGGCGGGCGCGCAGGCCCGGGGCATGCAGGCGCTGCGGGTGCACGTGCCGCACGGCGCACAGGGCGACATCGTGCGCGTCCACCCCGGCGAGGAGTGGCTCTACGTCCTCCAGGGGCGCCTTCGGCTGCGGCTCGGCGACACCACGTACACGCTCGAACCGGGGGACAGCGCGCACTTCGACTCGCTGACCCCGCACCGGATCGCCGCCGCGGACCACCTCGGCACCGACCTTCTCTTCGTCCACACCCTGCTGCAGAGTCCCGCCACCGCGCTGTGCCTCGGCGGGACCCCGCACAGCCCCACCCTGGGAGACACGCGATGACGGAACCCGAAGCGCGGCAGCCCGAACCGGCCGTTCCCGCCAAGAAGGACATGTCCATGGAGGAGAAGCTTCCCCGCGGGCTCTGGATCCGGCTGATCATCTACGTCGCCGTGGGCCACGTGTTCGCGGCCTTCATCTACCTGCTCTTCACGCTGGGCGCGCAGAACCAGTGACGGCGTGGCCGGTGTTGCCGGTGGGGAGTGTCAGTCCAGGAGGTGCTCGCGCAGCCGCTCGCGGGTCTCGGGAGCCAGCCCGAGGCCCTCGGTGAGGTAGGTCTCCGTGTCGCCCCAGGTCTGCTCGATCGTCTCGAAGGCCGCGGCCAGATACTCGGCGCGGGCCTCGAAGAGCGGGCTGAGCAGCTGCATGACCTCGGGGGACATCGCGTTCGGTGAGCTGTCGCTGCGGCGCACCTTGTAGCGGCGGTGGGTGGCGTTCGACTCCAGGTAGTCCGCCTCGATGGCGTCGCGCTCGACGCCGACGGCAAGGAGCGTGACGGCTATCGAGAGGCCCGCGCGGTCCTTGCCCGCCGCGCAGTGCATCAGCGCGGGCACACTGTCCGCCGCCATCTCGTGCAGCACCCGGCTGTGCTCGGCGGTGCGATCCCTGATGATCTCGCGGTACGTGTCGGAGAGGCGTCCCGCGGCCTGCCCCTCGGAGAGCGCCGCGCGCAGCTGGTCCAGGTCGCCGTCGCGGACCATCGTCCAGAACTCGGCGCCGTGGGCCGGGTCGGTCAGCGGCAGGTTCACGTTGCGTACGCCGGGCAGCTCGACGTCCGGGCCTTCGAGGCGCTGGTCGGCCGCGTTCCGGAAGTCGTAGATCGTGTGCAGGCCCAGGGTGGAGAGGAACGCGGCGTCGGACGCGGTGGCGTGCGCGAGGTGACCGCTGCGGAAGAGCCGGCCGTGGCGCACCCGGCGGCCGTCCACGGTCGGAAGTCCGCCCACGTCACGGAAGTTGCGGACTCCGGTCAGCTCGGGCTCCGCCTGCTCGGTCGTCGTCAGCTCTGTCGGCGGGACCTGCTGCGTCACGGGGGCTCCTCCGGTCCGGGTGCCGGCGCGACTCGCCGGTCGGGGTGGGACTTCGACCATACGACACGGGTGCCTGAAGCAATCACTGCCGGTGCATGAGCGTTGCCTCACAGGTGAACCCCCTCACGGCGGCTCCGCGTTGCCGTCTATTCCTGGCTTGGACGAAACTTGACCGGTGGCTTATCTCACCCCCCGTCAACCCCTCCCTACGGTGGCGTAGGTCACTTGGTGAGGTGAAAGATGTGACGACGTGAGAGCAGAGTCGACAACCTTCATCCCGGACACATTCACCTCCTACGCAGCGGTCGGCGACAGCTTCACCGAAGGTGTGGGGGACCCCGGTCCCGACGGCGCGTTCGTCGGCTGGGCCGACCGCCTCGCGGTGCTGCTCGACGACCGGCTGCCGGAGCACACCTTCCGGTACGCCAACCTCGCCGTGCGGGGCAAGCTGCTCGACCAGGTCGTCGCGGACCAGGTGCCCCTGGCCAAGGAGCTGGGCCCCGACCTGCTGACGTTCTGCGCGGGCGGCAACGACATCATCCGGCCCGGCACCGACCCGGACGAGGTCGCCGAGCGGTTCGAGCGGGCCGTCGCCGACCTCACGTCGTCGGTCGGCACGGTCATGGTGACCACGGGGTTCGACACCCGCGGGGTCCCGGTCCTCAAGCACCTGCGCGGCAAGATCGCCACGTACAACGGCCATGTCCGCGCGATCGCCGACCGCTACGGCTGCCCGGTCCTGGACCTGTGGTCCCTCAAGACCATCCAGGACCGCCGCGCCTGGGACGGCGACCGCCTGCACCTCTCCGCCGAGGGCCACACCCGGGTGGCGCTGCGCGCGGCCCAGGTGCTCGGCCTCGAGGTCCCCGCCGATCCGGACCAGCCGTGGCCGCCGGAGCCGCCGCGCGGCACGCTGGAGGTGCGGCGCGACGACATCAACTGGGCGCGCGAGTACCTGGTCCCGTGGTTCGGGCGGCGGCTGCGCGGGGAGTCGTCGGGGGACCACGTGGAGGCCAAGGGGAGCGTGGACCCGTACACCGTCAGGATGCACATCAAGTCGGCGTCCTGAAGGGGGAGTCGTCCGCGGCGGGCGATGTGGCCGGGGCCGGGCCCAGTTCACGGTCCAGGGCCTCGTCCACCCACGCCAGCATGCGGGCGCGGGACAGCGAGCCCTCGTAGGCCGTCATCTGCACCGCCAGGCCGTCGAGCAGGGCCGTGACGCGCAGGGCCGTGGCCCGGGGGTCCGCGCAGGTGAACTCGCCCGCGGCGACGCCCTCCCCGATGACCTCCGCGAGGGCGGCCTTCCACTGCTGGTCCAGGTCGCGCGTCACCGTGCGCAGGGTGGGCTCGCGCAGCGCGGCGGACCAGCCCTCGATCCACAGGCGCCAGCCCTTGGCCTGACCGGTGGGGGCGTACCAGCGGATGGCGGCGCGCAGGCGGCGCAGGGCCGTGGTGCGGCGCCCCAGGAGGGCACGCAGGTGCGCCAGATCGCCCTCCGCGGCGTGCGCGAAAGCCGCTGCCACCAGCTTCTCCTTCGTGGAGAAGTGGTACAGGACCAGCGCGTTGCTCACCCCGAGCGCCGCGGCCACGTCCGCGATGCGTACGGCCGCCACACCGCGCACCTCGATCTGTTCGACGGTCGCGGCAAGGAGTTCCGCCCGCCGTTCCGCCACGCTCAACCGCACTCTCGCCACGCCGGGCAGCCTACCCACGGCCCTCGGCGTCCGCGTACCAGCCGAAGCGCTCCCCGATCACCGGCAGCCGGTCGGCGACCAGCGCGTGGGCGGCCGCGCGTGGCGTCGTGCCGTCCGCTTCGGCGCGCCGCAGCAGCAGGTCGACCAGGGCCCGCATCGAGCGGCGCGTGTACGCGAAGGCCTCGTCCGCGTCGGGGCCGATGTCACCGAAGAGCGTCCACCACCACCAGGCGTTGGTACCGGAGTTGACGACGACATCGGGCAGGACGGTGATGCCCCGCTGTGCGAGGAGCTGCTCCGCCTCGGGCAGCACCGGCATGTTGGCCGCCTCGGCTATCCAACGGGCCTTGATTCGCGCCTGGTTGGTCGAGTCGATGGCGTACGACACCGCCGCGGGGACCAGGATCTCCGCCTCCGTGGAAAGCCAGGCATCGCCCGGGAGCTCGCGGTCCCCGGGCCGCAGGGCGGAGCGGTCCACCGTGCCGTGCGCGTCCCGGGCGGCGAGCAGTGCCTCCACGTCGAGACCCGCCGGGTTGGCGATCGTGCCCTTGATGTCGGCGACGGCCACGACTCTCAGGCCCGCGCGGGTGAGGAACCGCGCGGTCGCGCCGCCCATGGTGCCCAGGCCCTGTACGGCCACGCGCGCGCCCGCGTGCGCGTGGCCCGCACGGTCGAGGGCCGCGAGGACCGCTTGGGCGACGCCGTGGCCGCCGACCAGCTCGGCGAGGCCGATCCCGTCGACCCGCACGGCGAACGCGTCCGCCAGGCGCTTGCGGGCCGCCGCCTCGTCGTCCAGGAGCGGGTGGACGGCCTGGACGCACGAGATCAGGCCTGCTTCCGCCGCCGCCGCGTCGACCAGGTCCTGGGTCAGCCCCAGGTCCTCGCCCGTCGTCCAGGAGCTCTCGACGTACGGGCGCATCGCCCGCAGATAGCGGACCAGGACGTCGTACGCCTCCGGGGCGCGCGGATCGCAGTCGATGCCGCCCTTGGCGCCGCCGAGCGGGATGTAGCGGGCGCTGGGGTCGTAGTGCAGGGCCTCCTTCATCGTCATCCCGCGGGCCAGGCCGGCGACCTCGTCGAGGGTGCAGCCGGGGCGCATCCGCAGGCCGCCGCTGCAGACGCCGCGGACGAGACGGTCGATGACCAGGTAACCCCGGTGGCCGGTGAGGTGGTCGGTCCAGGTGAGGGAGAGGAGGGGTGCTGGGGGCATGGGGGGACTCCTACTGAATGAGGGATCAGTAGGAGTACATCACGCGCGTGCGCGCGCGTGCCCGGTGCGGGGCCCTCCGCCTGGCCGGTGCGGACCCCTCCGGGCGGCCGCTGTCGGAGGCGGTGCACATAATGGAGATCTGACCTACCCCTTCCAGGAGGTGCTGTGTCCCGTTCGCTGAGCTCTGGGCTCCGCTCGCTCAGGACCGCCGCCTTCGGCGCGGATCCGGCCGGTGAGCGGCTCGCGAGGATCCACAGATCGCCGAACTTCGCCGACGGGTCCTTCCAGAACCCCGAGGGGGCGCGGACCCGGCCCACCGGTTCGACGCTGGAGTTCGCGAAGATCTACTTCCGCAAGGAGGAGCGGATCCGGCGCGGGCCCATGGGCACCGTTCCCGTGCATGCCACCACCCTCGCCGATCTCGCCGTGCCCCCGGCCGGCGGATTGCGCATCACCTGGATGGGGCACTCCAGTGTGCTCGCCGAGATCGACGGGCAGCGGGTGCTGTTCGACCCCGTCTGGGGAGAGCGGTGCTCTCCCTTCTCCTGGGTCGGACCCAAGCGGCTGCACCCCGTGCCGGTGCCGCTCGCGGCGCTCGGCCCTGTGGACGTCGTGGTGATCTCGCACGATCACTACGACCACCTGGACATGCCCACCATCCAGGCCCTGGTCGGCACGGACACCGTGTTCGCGGTGCCGCTGGGCGTCGGCGCCCACCTGGAGCGCTGGGGCGTCCCGGCCGACCGGCTGCGCGAGCTGGACTGGAACGAGGCCACGAAGGTGGGCGGCCTGACCCTGACGGCGACGCCCGCGCGCCACTTCTGCGGCCGCGGCGTGCGCAACCCGCAGCACACGCTCTGGGCGTCCTGGGCCGTCGCCGGACCCGAGCACAGCGTGTACCACAGCGGTGACACCGGTTATTTCGGCGGATTCCGGGAGATCGGCGCGGAACACGGCCCGTTCGACGTCACGATGATCCAGATCGGGGCGTACAGCGAGTTCTGGCCCGACATCCACATGACCCCCGAGGAGGGAGTGCGCGCGCACCTGGACCTCCAGGGCGGGCGCCCCGACGGCGTGATGCTGCCGATCCACTGGGGCACGTTCAATCTCGCGCCGCACCCGTGGTCCGCGCCGGGCGAGGGCACGCTCGCCGAGGCGGCCCGCGTGGGCGCGAGGATCGCGCTTCCCGTACCGGGCGAGCCGTTCGAGCCCGCGTCGGACGCGATCCCGTCCCAGCCGTGGTGGCGCGGCGTCGCGATCGAGCCGGAGACCGGGTGGGCCCACCCGGAGGGCGACACCGCGAGCACCGGGACAGCGACGGAACCCACCGAGCACGCGACAGCGGCCGACCGCCCCGAGCGCACGGAAGGCACCGGGGAGCCGGAGGCGGCGCGGGTCGGTTGACGGGTGCTTGCTCCGCGGCCGCGTCAGCCGGGCGTGGGGGTTAGGGTTGCCTGAGGGGAGCTCTTGACCGCCGGGGCGACCAGCATGGTGAACCAGACCGTCTTGCCGGTGGTGGTGGGGCGGGTGCCCCAGGCGTCGGCGAGGGCCTCAACCAGGAGCAGCCCGCGGCCGTCCTCCTCGGTGCTCTCCGCGAGCCGGGCCCGCGGCCGGGGCGTGGTGTGGTCGGTGATCTCCACGCCCAGCTCGCGGACGCTGTGCCACACCCGCAGGTTGAAGGGCCCGCGTGCGTGGCGGAACGCGTTGGTCAGGAGTTCGGAGGCCAGCAGGAGAGCCGTGTCGGTCTGCGCCGTCAGCCCCCATTCCGCCAGCTTCGCCCGCAGGAAGTGCCGCCCGGCCGGGATCGAGACCGCCTCGCACTCAAGGCCCGTCTCGGCGGTGTCCAGGGGCGCCGTGGGAAAGCTGACGAGGAGCAGGGTCACGTCGTCGGCGTACGTCTCGGTGTCCGGCAGCAGCGCGTGCAGGACGCTGTCGGCGGCGCTCTCCAGGCCGCCGGCCGTGGCGAAGACGTCCTCCAGCATGTTGGTGACCAGCTTCAGACGGAGATCGATGTCGCTGCTCGCCGTCTCCACCAGACCGTCGGTGTAGAGGGTCAGGGTCGTGCCGGCCCGCAGCGGCAGACGTACCTGCTGGTGCGGCACCCCGCCCACCCCGAGAGGAACTCCGGTCGGCACCGGCAACTCGCGCACGGTCGCGTCCGGCTCGATGAGGAGCACCGGCAGATGACCGGCCGAACACACGGTCACCTCGCCCTGGGCGGGGTCGGCCTCCAGATAGACGCAGGTGACGAACGGCTCGGGCAGATCACGCGTGAACGCGTCCAGCGTCTGCATCAGTTCGCACGGCGGCAGCCCCGCCAGGGCAAGTGCGCGGGCCGCGGAGCGCAACTGCCCCATGACCACGGCCGCGTCCAGGCCGCGCCCCATCACGTCGCCGACGAAGACACCGACCCGGCCGGCGCCCAGGTCGATGAGGTCGAACCAGTCCCCGCCGACCCCCTGCCCCTGCGTCGACGGCAGATACCGGCTGGCCGCGAGCGCCCCGGGAATCTGCTTGGCGTTGCCCATGAGGTTGAGGGCCAGCGCGACCTGACGCTGCTGCGCGTGCAACTCGGTGAGCTCCGCGTCGGCTCTCTTGCGGGCGGTGATGTCGCGCATGAGGGAGCAGGCGGCCGTGATGGTCCCGTCGTGGGCGCGGATCGGCCACAGGGTCACGTCGATGTCCAGGACGCGGCCGCCGCTGGCGGTCCGGCGGGTCTCGTAGTGCTCGATCCGTACGCCCCGGGCGATCTGCGCGAGCAGTCCGGCTTCCTCGTCCTTGAGGTCCGGGGGCACGATCATGCCGACATGGCTGCCGACGGCCTCCTCGGGCGCGTATCCGTACAGCCGTTGCGCCGCCGCGTTCCAGAAGATGATCTGCCCGTCCAGGGTCTTCATCAGGATCGCGTCCTGTGAGGATTCGACCAGCTCCCGGAAGAACCCCGGCTGGTTCCCGGTGTCCTGCAGCCTTTCCACCGACATCGCTGATGCCTCGCTTCACCTGACGCGTCCGCACCCGGGTGGAGCACGTCCCCTCCCGCGCTGTGCGGGTCCACGTCGCCCGTCACGCTCGTGTTGACGGATATTGCAGTACGGCGCCGACGGCTCTCAGGGTTCTACCGGTATTTCACCGATACGGATGCGCTGTTGTCCTTTCTCTGCGAAGTCCGGGTGGCTCGGGTGTCACATTGGGACGTTCGTGACGGGTCGGCCTCGCGCCGGATCGCTCTCGCCCGCGGACGTCGAACACTTCTCCGGCGGTTAATCGGACGGCCGTGCGACGTGTCATACCAGAGCGGGACGCGGGGTGCCGGACTTTGTCAACTGCCCCCCGCACATGAAGCGTTGGTGACTACCGTGAGTGTCCGCCGGTCGACGCAGGGATCATGGCAGCGATCTTGCCTGTGCCCTCCCGACCGGTACGGCGATGCCGCGAACCCACACCTCGTGCCCGCCGGAGCCCGCTCCCCGACCGAGGACGCTGATGTCTCACCTCCGTGCACCGGCCGCCCGCGCAGACCGCCGAGAGGGCGGCCGGCACGGCAGGCCCGGGAGCCGACCCGGCACGGCGCTGCCCGAGGCCCGGATACGGCCGCAGCTCCTGCGCATCGCCGTACTGCCCGCCGTCGCGGTGGTGCTCTGCGCCGCTGCCGCCGTGCTGTTCATCGTCCGCTCGTCCCCCGGACCGCTCGAACCCGCGCTGCTCGTCATCCTCGCCGCCGCCGGTGCCATCAGCCTGGCCAGCGTCGTGATCGCCGCCGTCGCCGCCGACCGCACCGCCACCTCCGTACGCGACCGCGTCGGCACCCTGCGCCGCACCACCGCGCGCGGACAGGCCGAGCTGCGTGAAGTCGTCGAGAAGCTGCGCCGCGGCGACGGCCCGCCCCCGCGCAAGGCTCCCGCCGCGCCCGCCCCGGAGGGCGACGAGTTCGGGCTGCTCGCCGCCGAGCTGTCCCGGGCCCAGGACGTCGCCGTCACCGCCGTCGTGCAGGCATCCCAGCTCTCCAGCCACGCGGGCAGCGAACAGAAGGTCGAGGTCTTCGTCAATCTCGCCCGGCGGCTGCAGTCCCTCGTGCACCGCGAGATCTCGATCCTCGACGAACTGGAGAACGAGGTCGAGGACCCGGAGCTGCTCAAGGGCCTCTTCCACGTCGACCACCTGGCCACCCGCATCCGCCGGCACGCCGAGAACCTCGCCGTGCTCGGCGGCGCCATCTCGCGCCGCCAGTGGAGCAACCCGGTCTCCATGACGGAGGTGCTCCGCTCGGCCATCGCGGAGGTCGAGCAGTACTCGCGGGTCAAGCTGGTGCCGCCGATCGCGGGCACCCTGCGCGGCCACGCCGTCGCCGACGTCATCCACCTCCTGGCCGAACTCGTCGAGAACGCCACGGTGTTCTCCGCCCCGCACACCCAGGTCCTGCTGCGCGCCAACCTGGTGACGGCCGGGCTCGCCGTCGAGGTCGAGGACCGCGGCCTCGGCATGCCGCTGACCGAGCAGAACAAGATGAACCACCTGCTCACCGACCCGGACCAGGTCAACGTCGCGAGCCTTCTCCAGGACGGGCGGATCGGCCTCTACGTGGTCTCCGCGCTCGCCCGGCGCCACGGCATCGCGGTCCGCCTCCAGACCAACATCTACGGAGGCGTGCAGGCCGTACTGATCCTTCCGCAGGGCCTCCTCGGCACCGAGCCGCAGGACGAGCCCGCCGCAGGACGTCCGCAGCCGGCGCCGGAAGCCGCGCCCCCGCCTGCCCCCGCCGCCGCGCAGGCGCCCGTCACCGCCCCCCGGCCGGAGCCGGTGGCCGTGCCCCTGCAGCCGCAGCGCGACGTGCCGCAGAACCCGCCGCCGACCGCTCCCGGCACGCACGGCTCCGGGCCCGCCCCGCTGCCCGTGCGGGGCAGGGAGGGCCGGCCGACGCCGGCCGACGCCGTGCCGGGGATCAGGCCCGAGGACCGGCAGGCCGCCGCCGAGCACACCGGGACACTGCCGACCCCGCTCAACGGCACCGCCGTACACGGCCGGGTGGCAAGGCCCCAACTGCCCAAGCGGCGCGCCCAGGAACACATCGCGCCCCAACTGCGGGACGCGCCCACGCCCCGCCCCGAGAGCGAACACCACATCGGCCACGACCCGGGCCTGATGGCCGCCTTCCAGCGCGGCATCGGACTCGCCGCCGCCCAGGAGATGCGCGACCCGGCGCCCGGACCCGACCTCAGCACCCCCCGCGACGGGGGCGACCAGGGTGGCTGAACCGCACCACCCCACCAGCACCCTGTCTGCCCCGGCAGACCTTCGTACCCCAAGGAGTCGATCCACCATGGCGAGCGATGCGCCGACCGGGCAGGTATCCGACCTCGACTGGCTGATGAGCGGGCTCGTGCAGCGCGTGCCGCACACCCACAGCGCGGTCCTGCTCTCCTCCGACGGACTCGTGAAGTCGGTCCACGGCCTCGACCCGGACAGCGCCGACCACATGGCGGCCCTCGCCTCCGGGCTCTACTCACTGGGGCGCAGCGCGGGCATCCGGTTCGGGGACGGGGGCGACGTGCGCCAGGTCGTCGTGGAACTCGACTCCACCCTCCTGTTCGTCTCCACGGCGGGCTCCGGCACCTGTCTCGCGGTGCTCGCGGGACGCGACGCGGACGCGGCGGTCCTCGGCTACGAGATGGCGATGCTGGTCAAGAGCGTGCGCCCCTACCTCCTCACCGCGCCCCGGCAACCTGTCGGCGAACCCGCCCCGATGAGGCATTGAGCGTGGCGGCCCCGCACGACGGGCCCTGGCTCGACGAATCCGCCGGACGGCTCGTCCGGCCCTACACGGTCAGCGGCGGGCGGACCCGGCCGACCGCCCAACTGGACCTCCTGACCCAGGTGCTGGCCACCGGAGGTCTGGTCACCGGCTACCTGGGGCCCGAACACACCCAGGCACTCGGGCTCTGCACGGCCCCCACATCGGTCGCGGAGATCGCGGCGCAGCTGAAGCTGCCCGCGGTCGTCACCAAGGTGCTGCTCTCCGATCTCGTCGACTGCGGGGCGCTCACCCTGAGAGCCCCGGACTTCTACCACAACCCCACCGACCGGTCCCTGTTGGAGGCAGTGCTCGATGGACTACGACGACAGCTCTGACCCCTTCCCCACCGCGCTGAAGATCCTGGTCGCGGGAGGTTTCGGGGTCGGCAAGACGACCTTCACGGGCGCGGTGAGCGAGATCGCGCCGCTCAGCACGGAGGAGCTCCTCACCACGGTCAGTGAAGGCACCGACGATCTGTCGGGCGTCGAGAACAAGACCACGACGACCGTGGCCATGGACTTCGGCCGCATCACCCTCGACCCGGAGCACGTGCTCTACCTCTTCGGGACGCCCGGCCAGGAACGCTTCTGGTTCATGTGGGACGAACTCTCCGAGGGCGCGCTCGGCGCGGTGGTCCTCGCCGACACCCGCCGCCTCGAGGACTGCTTCGCGGCGGTGGACTTCTTCGAGCAGCGCGGCATGGGCTTCATCGTCGCGATCAACGAATTCGACGGAGCCCACCGCTACGAACCCGAAGAGGTACGTTCCGCCATCGACCTGGACCCGCAGGTGCCCGTCGTGCGGTGCGACGCGCGGATCTCCAGCTCGGGCATCGCGACCCTCCTCACCCTCGTCAAACACCTCCTCGCCCACGCCCCGGCCGCACCGAGCTACGGAGCCCACACCTGATGTACGACTCGACCGCGCCCCTGCTGCTCACTCCCGTCGACAAGGAGGCGCCGAGCCGGGTGCGGCGGCTGCGCAGACTCGGCATAGGCCTGCGTCCGGAGCTCGCCTTCGACGCCTTCGCCGACCGGCTCGCCGAGATCACGGGCGCGCCGTACTCCATGGTCAACTTCATCGACGAGAACCGGCAGTTCTTCGCGGGCCTGCACACCCCCGACGCCCTGGGGGGCGGCTCCGAGCTGACCTCCGCGGCGGCCGGGGACACGGCGTACCGCTATATGGCGCGCGATCACGGGTACTGCCCGCATGTGATCGTGCGGCGCAAGGCCCTCGTCCTTGAGGACGTCTGCGACTATCCGCGGTTCGCGGGCAACCCGGTGGTCGACGAGATCGGCATCCGCTCCTATCTGGGTGCCCCGCTCATCGACCGCACGGGCATCGCGCTCGGCACCATCTGCGTCGTGGACGTCGAACCCCGCCCCTGGGGGAGGGCGGGACTGGAGACGATCAAGGCCATGGCGGCCGAGCTGATCGAGCAGATCCACCGCCGGGAGGACGGCGGGATCTGACGCTAGCCCTCGAACGCTCATACCTCCAGGAGGGTGCCGTCGGGGAAGCGGAGCCGGACGGTGTCGCCCTCCACCGTGCAGGTGAGGGACTCCCGCAACGCCGAGGGCAGGACGGTGTCCTGGGAGAGCACGACCAGGGTGACGTGGACGCTGGTGCCGCCCTCGTGGCCGGTGAGACGCAGGTACGGCGTCGCCGAGTGCGGGCCGTAGGCATTGGCGGCCACCTCGCGGGCGATGCCTGCCTCCTCGTCCCAGCCGTGGAGGGCGACGACGGCGCTGGTCAGCCCGGCTTCGGTACGGGTGAGGGCCCAGCCGGGCCCCTGCTCGGCGTGCGGCTGTGCCGTGTCGGCCACCGCGTGACCGCCCTCGCGTACGGCCACGCCTGCCGGGGCCTGCACGCGGTGGACGCGGATCTCCCAGGGGCCGTGCAGCGCGCTGGTCGACTCGACGGGGAACTCACCGTCGAAGCCCGGCAGTTGCGCGTCGTGGCGGGATGCGGCCACCCGTCCCTCGCAGCGCACCGGGTGGATGCGGCGGCGGCGTGACGGGGTGCCGTCCGGCGTGAGGAGTGCGAGGTGGTTGTCCACGGTGCGTTCCCACGCGCTCGGGGCGGTCTCGGGGGCGGTGGCCGTGGAGTAGCCGAACTTGGCGTAGTGCGGGTCGTCGGCGGCGGGGCCTTCGAGGGGGTTGTGGTCGCTTCCGTGGTTGATCAGGCGGACGATGCCGTCGGGGCGTGTGCCGTGCAGGAGCCAGCCGGGCTGCGGGAGCGCCGTGTACTGGTCGGACTCCTCGACGGGGAGCGGGAGTTCGCGTTCCGTCCACACCGGGTGGTCGGCTGGCAGCAGCAGGCCGAGGAAGCCCTTGCTGGCCCAGTAGGGGGACGCCGGGCCCGAGTAGGCCTGGGTGGCCGGCAGGAACGTCCCGTACCAGCCGAGCGGAAGCAGCCCGCGCTCGTCGGGGACGCCGCGCTCCACGAAGTGCCGTGCGGTGCCGGACGCGAGCCGCCGGGTGAGGCCGGGGGCCAGGGGCGTGCAGTCCGCGAGAGCGCCCATCCAGACGGGGGCGGTCGCCGCGAAGCGGTAGGTCAGGGAGCGGCCCTGGTGGACGGGGGCGCCGTCGGCGCCGAAGAAGTGCGGGTAGGTGGTGAGGAACTGGGTCAGCCGTTCGCGGTAGACCTTGCCGCGTCCCTCGTCGTCCTGGCCCGCCATGCGGGCCCAGAGCAGCGGGTACAGGTGCATCGCCCAGCCGATGTAGTAGTCGAAGTTGCGGCCGTCGCCGTCGCTGTACCAGCCGTCGCCGTGGTACCAGTCCTCGATGCGGTCGAGCCCGCCGTCGATGTCCGCCTTGCTGTACGGGGCGCCGACGGACGCCAGGAACTGCTCGGACACCACCTGGAAGAGGCGCCAGTTGTTGTCCCACGTCCGGCCGCCGACGAAGCCGGAGAACCAGTCCACGACCCGCTCCTGGACCCGGGTGTCGAGCTTGTCCCAGATCCAGGGGCGGGTCTCGTGCAGACCGATCGCGATCGAGGCCGCCTCCACCATCTGCTGGGAGCAGTCGCTGAGTTCGGGCCACGCCTCGCCGCCCGCGGTATCCCGGTCCGTGCCCGTTGTCAGACCCTGCGCGTAGCGTTCGATGAGGTGAGGGTCCACCTCGCCGCCCGCTCCCGCGATCCGGAAGGAGGCGAGGAGGAATGACCGCGCGTATCCCTCGAGGCCGTCCGACACGACCCCCGACCAACTGCTCCGGCCGGGCAGTCGGTACTGCGCGAAGTGAGGCGTCGCGTACGGGACGAGCGCCTCCAACTGCCGGTCGGCGAGGGCCTCCCAGTGGGCGCGGGTCCAGCCCGTGAGCGGGGACAGGACCCGGTCGGTGGGCGGCAGGGCCAGATGCGGTGCGGGCATGGTGGGTCCGTGCTTCCTGGGGATGGGGGCTTCCGGGCGACAGCGTGCCTGTCACCTCAGGTGTGCGGTGTGGGTGTGGCCGCGTGAGCCCTCTACGCGGACAGTGACGACGGGGTGGCGGCCCGGGGTGACGGTGACCGTGTCATCGGCGCCGACCACCTTCCGTACGGGGAAGGGCAGTTCCACGGTGACGGTCGAGCCGGTGCGGCCCGGGTCGGCCACGGCCAGCGAGATGCCGCCGCCGTCACGTCGGACGATCACGGTGCAGGGGCCCGATGCCGAGATCCCGGCCGCGCTGCCTGGCGCCCAGAAGTGCGCGGCGAGGAGTCCGTGGCGGCGGGCCTCGACGGCCTGGGCGGTGGCGTTGTTGGCGATGACGCGGACCGGGCGCGAGTGGGCCCAGACGGCGGTCGCGGCGGCGCTCGCTCCGGGAAGGAGGACGTAGGCGTACGAGGACGAGGTGGGGGAGACGCCGTGGTCGAGCCACAGGGTCAGATAGCGGCGGGTCAGGGGCGTGGTGCTGCCCCCGGTGTCCGCGCCGGTGTTGATGGCGCGCCAGGTGCCGGTCCGCTCCTCGCGCAGGGCGTTGAGGCGGGCCCCGCCCCGGCCGTGCGCGGGCTGCCCGGGGGCGTCGGGGAAGACGTAGCCGCCGGTGCCCTCCAGGTGGGCCCAGCGGGCGCCGGGCAGGGGCGCCGACCAGCCGGTGCGCGAAGGCTGCCGCCGGCCGTCGACCGTGAGCCGGGGCGCGCCGTCCTCGTACAGGTTCCGGTTCTCGACGACCGTTTCGATGCTCCGGCCGTCGCTCGCGGTGATGTCCGCGCCCAGGCAGACGACCGCGTTGTCCAGGAAGAACCACGCCTTCCTGGCGCGCAGCGTGCTGCCGTCGGCGAGGAGTTCCATGGCGGCCGCGCCGAATCTCGCGTCGAGCACCGCACCGCCCGCGACGGCGTTCTTGGGCCGGTAGGTCCCCGTCCCCGCGCCGGAACCGATGTCGGCGCGCTCGCGGGTGTCCACGGTGGTGCCCGGCAGGCGGTATGGATCGACCGTCGCCCAGAAGCCGTCCCCGAACTGCCCCAGGTCGTCGCCGTCGTACAGGTAGGTCATGCCGTCGCCGGTGTACCAGCCGTGCAGGTTCTCGCCGTTGCCCGCCTCGTACGCGGCGATGCGCTTCGAGGAGAGCGAGAGCGTGAGCGCCCAGCCGGGACGCCGGTGCACCACCCGGTCCATGTCGGCGAACGCGAAGTGCCCGGTGAGCCGGTCAGCGGCGGGTACGTCTCTGTCGTCGAGAACCGCCTTGGCGCGGGCGATCGCGGGAACGCCGACCAGGCTCAGGTAGGGGTGGGACGTGTTGCGGCTGATCCACCCCTTGGCCAGCGCGCGCCACCGCTCGGCGTACGCGGCGGGGGCCCCGCCCGCCAGTTGCAGGATGTGGGAGACGGCCGCCGCGCCGTCCTTGTGGTCGGGCGCCTTCTCGCGGGATATGGCCCGACCGCGCACCGCGTCCATCATCAGCCCGTCGAAGACGACCGGCGAGAACGTCCGGTCCACCGCCTCGTACAGCACGGAGGTCTTCGGGTCGGTGACGGCCCACTCGGAGTCCGCGAGCAGCGCGATCAGCTGCCCCGCGCTGCCGAGCAGGACACTGCCGTACGTACCCGTGTAGGCGACGGAGCCGTGCTGCACGAAGGACCCGTCCTCGTAGAAACCGTCGCCCGAAGTGACGTACGTGAACAGGCTGTTCCTGCCCTTGTCCCGGACGTCGGAGAGGCCGTCGCGGGCCAGCGTCAGCGTGGCCGGGTCTCGCGCGAGCAGCCCGCGCAGCGCCACGATGACGGCCTTGTCGGCACGGTTGGCCCCGGTCTCGGAGAGGGTCGGGGCGTTGGTGCGGCGGTCCGGGTCGGGGCAGAACTTCGCCACGGTGGCGACGTACGCCGTCAGGTCGGCCGCCGGGACCTTGTCGCCCAGCAGGACGCAGGTGTCCATCAGGGCGCGGGGCGCGCCGATCTCCCAGAACCACCAGTTGCCGGCTTCCGGGCGGCCGGGGTTGTAGGCGTCGTCGTGCAGGAAGCGCAGGGCGGCGAGCAGGGCGTCCGCCGTTTCGGCGCTGCCGCTGAGGGAGGTGCCGGGCGTGGCCCAGGCCGTGGCGATCGTGCGCAGGCGGGTGTAGCTCTGGCCGAAGTTGCCCGCGTCCTTCGCGGGGGAGAGGTCGGCCCACAGGGCGGTGCGGCCCGCCGACCGGTCCAGGTCCCGCCACCAGCCGGAGGCCTGGGTGTCCAGGACCTTCAGCGCCGCCGCGAAGTCCGGGTCGGCGGGGTCGAACGTGCCGCCGGTGAGCTGTGCCGCGGCGCGGGCGAGCAGGGTCTTGAAGGGGTCGGCGTCCGGGGAGGCGTCCGGGGCGGCCCACGCCGTGCCGCCGAGCGACGGTGTCAGCGTCGGTGCCACAAGGGCGGATGCGGCGCTCGCGGCGAGGAGCGTACGGCGGCTTGGACCGGTGGAGCCGGAGCTGGGCGTGCGCATGGGAACTCCCGTGAGGCGTCGGGGCATCGGAGGGTGGGGGAGGGAGCGGCGTGAGAAACGTGAGAGGCGTGAGCGATTCCGCGACAGCATGTAAGCGGTTGCTACGAGAGGGCAAGAGGGCCCGGCATCTTTCTATGTTCTTTCTGTCCCTGGGTTCGCGACGGGCGCGGTCAGGGGCAACCGGCGGGGACTCCAAGGTGTTGACGGCGACAGTAAGCGATTACTACGTTGCGGCCCCATGGCTGAGAACAGGACCCGAACCGCACGTGCTCGCACCGTCCGTGCCGCGACGGCGACCGTGGCCGCGGCCGCCACTCTCGCGCTCGCCCTCCCCGCCCACGCGGCGCCCTTCGACCCGTCCCCGGGAGCGGACGGCGTCGGCGACCCGCTGTTCCCGACGCTCGGCAACGGCGGCTACGACGTCCGCCATTACGACCTTTCCTTCGACTTCACGCCGGTGACGTACGACTTCGCGGGCACCATGAAGATCAAGGCGAGGGCCACCCAGGACCTGTCGTCGTTCAACCTCGACGTCGACTCCCTTGCCATCGACGCGGTCAAGGTCAACGGCAAGAAGGCCGGCTGGGCGATCGTGTCCGGCCAGAGCGGCCAGGAGCTCACTGTGACCCCGGCGGGCGCCCTGCGCGACCACCGCGCCTTCGACGTCGAACTGACCTATCACGGCAACGGCAAGACGAAGCCGATCGGCCAGCCCGGCTGGCGTTACATGTCCGACGGCGGCTTCGCCTCCGCGGCCCAGGCCTCGCGCGCCGACACCTTCGCGCCGGTCAACGACCACCCCTCGGACAAGGCCACCTGGTCCTTCCACCTCACCGCCCCCGACGGCTGGACACCGGGCGCCAACGGCAACCTCACCGGAACCCGCGAGGCCGCCGCGACCAAGACCTCCGGACCCAGGAAAACCTGGGACTTCTCCCTCAAGTCACCCATGGCGCCCGAGCTGTTGGGGATCTCCGTCAACAAGCAGACCTACCTCTACGGCCGCGGCCCGCACGGCGTGAAGCTGCGCCACCTCGTCCCCGAGGACCAGCAGGCCAAGTACAAGCCCATCGCCGAGGAGACCGGCGGCCAACTGGCGTGGCTGGAGAAGACCCTCGGCGTGCGCTACCCGTTCGACACGTACGGGGTGCAGATCGTGCGGGACGGCTACAGCGACGCGTTGGAGAACCAGACCCTGTCGCTCTTCGGGCCTTCGTGGTTCGACCGGCCCACCTACTCGACCACCATGGTGCACGAGCTGACCCACCAGTGGTTCGGTGACTCCGTCACCCCCGCGACCTGGCAGGACGCCTGGCTGAACGAAGGACCCGCCGTCTACTACGCGGCCGTGTGGGCGGACCAGAAGGGCTTCCAGCCCATCGAGGAGAAGATGCGGACCGCGTACGCCAAGCTCGACGCCGTCCGCAAGACCGACGGGCCACCCGGAAAGCCCACCGGGCTCGGCGGCTTCAACATCTACGACGGCGCGGCGGTCTCCCTGTACGCCCTCAACCAGCAGATAGGCCAGGAGAAGTTCGACGCCGTCATGAAGGCGTGGCTGACCGGGCACCGGCACGGCAACGCCTCCACCCAGGACTTCGTCGACAACGCCGTCGAGGTCACCGGCGACGACTCGGTCGGCACCTTCCTGCACCACTGGCTGTTCGACCTCGACAACCCGCCCATGCCGGGCCACCCGGACTGGGGTGTCGCGCAGTGAGGCGCCCGCACGTCACCGCGGCGGCGATGGCCTTCGCCGCCCTCGGCGCCGCCATCGCCCCGCAGGGCGTGGCCCAGGCCGCCCCGGGGCCCAAGGTCATCCACGCGGCCCCGAACGGCTCGGGCGAGTCCTGCACCGTCGCCCGCCCCTGCACTCCACGGGCGGCCCGCGACGCCGCCCGCACCGTGAGCGGACGGGACGTACGCGTCGAACTCGCCGACGGCATTTACGAGTTGAGCGAGCCGCTGCAGCTGGGCGCGGCCGACTCCGGACGCGACGGGCACACCGTCACCTGGACCGCCGCGCGCGGCGCCCGTCCCGTCCTGTCCGGCGGCAAGGCGCTGACCGGCTGGGACAAGAGCGCCGACGGCACCTGGACGGCCAAGGTCCCCGAAGGAATCACCCCGCGCCAGCTCTTCGTGGACGGCGAGCGGGCCGTGCGCGCGCGGGGCGAGGCCTGCGCGGCGAGGACCTGCGACGCGACGAAGACCGGCATGACGGGCGCCACCGCCACCGGGATCGACACGTGGCGGCGCCCCACCGGTGCGGAGGCCGTCATCAAGGTCCGCTGGCGGAACTACCACTGCCGGATCGCCTCCGTGGACGGCGACCGGATGACGTTCGCGCAGCCCTGCTGGGCCAACTCCGCGAGCGGCACGAACCGTACGGGTCCGGCGTGGGACTCCACCACCGTCGACTCGGCGCGCTACTCCGGAGTGGCCTTCTTCGAGAACGCCCGCGAACTCCTGGACGAGCCGGGCGAGTTCGTGTGGGACGCCGAGGACCGCACCGTCACCTACCTCCCGCGCAAGGGCGAGGACATGCGCCACGCGCGCGTGCTCACCCCGGTGACCGAGCGTCTCATGGTCGTCGACGGCGCTCACGACGTGCGCGTACAGGGCATCGGCTTCGCCCACGCCGCGTACGGCCAACCGTCCACCGACGAAGGCTATGCGGGCACCCAGGCCGGGCTCACCCTCACGGGAGCGAGCGGCCCGGTCGACCACGCGGGCCGTCACTACACCAAGCCGAGCGCTGCACTGACGGTCCGGGGCGGTCGTCATGTGACGGTCACCGGGGCCGAGTTCACGCGGCTGGGCGGCGCCGGAGTCATCTTCGAGGCGGGCACCAAGGACTCGTCGGTCACCCGCTCCCGCTTCACGGACCTGTCGTCCGGCGCCGTGTACGTCGGCGACACCGAGCCGAAGCCGCAGGCGGGAGGCGCGGGGGAGCGGAACACCGTCGCGTACAACACGATCCGCCGCGCCGGAGTGGAGTACACCGACGCGGTCGGCATCTGGGCCGGGTACGAGGCCGGGCTGACCGTCGACCACAACACCCTGGACGACCTGCCCTACTCGGGGATCTCGGTCGGCTGGGGGTGGAACCAGCCCGAGGCCCAGGAGTCCGTCCTGCGGGATAACAGGATCACGGGCAACCGCATCACGAACGTGATGCGCGTCGAGCACGCCCAGCACGACGGCGGCGCCGTCTACACCCAGGGAGCCCAGCCCGGCACGGTCGTCTCCGGCAACTACATCAACCGCTCTGCCTACGGGAACACCGAGCGCGACGGCAACGGCATCTACCTCGACGAGCAGTCCTCGTACATCCGCGTCGAAGGCAATGTGATCACCCGCGTCGGCTACAAGTGGGTCTCCAACTGGGCCGATTACGGCATCCGCAACCACGCGACCGGCAACTGGACCGACACCGACGCACCGGCCCTCACCGGCACCGGATCGACCATGGAGGACAACCACACCAAGCTCGACCGGCTGCCTGCGCGCGCACTCGCAGTGGCGGCCCGCTCAGGGGCGCACGGAGCGCCGGCCGAGCAACTGCGGCCCGACCTCGCCCGCGCGGGCACCGCGTCCCAGTCCTCCACGGACGGTGCGGCCCCGGCGGCGTACGCCACCGACGGCGACACCTCCACCGACACCCGCACGCTGTCCGAGCCGGGCGCCTGGTGGCAGGTCGACCTCGGCGAGGCGCGGCGCGTGGGACAGGTCGAGGTCTGGAACAACACCTCCATGACCACGGCCGGCTTCGACGTGCAACTCGCCCGCACCGCGGACTTCTCCGACGCGACGACCCTGCGGGTCGGCGGACGAGCGCTGCGGCCCACACTCCTCGACACGGACGCGGAAGCCAGATACATAAGGATCAAGCTCACCGGCACGGGAAGCATGGCGCTCGCCCACGTACTCGTGCACCCTGCACGTACATAGCAACACCCGCACGCGCACAAGCAATTGTGCACAGGTATTGGTACGGAAAGGCACACCATGACCGACCTCCGTCTCGGCGTCCTCGGCTACGGCCTGCGCGGTTCGCTCGCCCGCACCGCACACCGGCCAGGCGCGGGCTCGCGCGTCACCGCCCTCGCCGACCTTGACGTCACCGCGCGGACGGAGGCGGCCGTGGCCTTCCCCGGCGCCCTGATATCCACCGGCCACCGCAAGGTCGTCGAGGACCCGGACGTCGACGCCGTCGTGATCCTCACCCCCGACCACACCCACGCGCAGCTCGCCTGCGAGGCGCTGCGCGAGAAGAAGCCCGTCTTCGTGGAGAAGCCCCTCGACATCGGCATCGAAGCCTGCGACGAGATCCTGCGGACCGCGTACGAGACCGGGACGCGCCTCTACGTAGGCCACAACATGCGCCACATGCCCGTGGTCAGGCTGATGCGCGACATCATCGGGCGTGGCGAGATCGGGCAGGTCAAGACGGTCTGGGTACGCCACTTCGTCGCCTACGGAGGCGACTGGTACTTCAAGGACTGGCACGCCGAACGGCGGCACACCACCGGCCTGTTGCTCCAGAAGGCCGCCCACGACATCGACGTCCTGCACTGGCTCGCCGACGGCTACACCCGCCAGGTGCAGGCCCTGGGCGACCTCATGGTCTACGGGGACAACCCGCGCCGCGAGCCGGGCGAACCCAAGACGGACGACTGGTACACCAAGGACGGCCACTGGCCGCCGCACACCCAGCGCGACCTCAACCCCGTCATCGACGTCGAGGACGTCTCCCTGGTCAACATGCGCCTCGACAACGGGGTCCTTGCCTCCTACCAGCAGTGCCACTTCACGCCCGACTACTGGCGCAACTACACCGTCATCGGCGACGCGGGCCGCCTGGAGAACTTCGGCGACGGCCCCGGCGGCGTGGTGAAGGTCTGGAACGCCCGCCGCTCGACCTACCGCCCCGAAGCCGACGCCGAGTACCCGGTGCCGGACGAGCAGGACGAGGGCGGGCACGGCGGCTCCGACCCGCTGCTCATCGACGAGTTCGTACGGTTCGTGCGCGAGGGAGGGCGCACCGACACCTCGCCCGTCGCGGCCCGGATGGCGGTGGCGGCGGGCGTACGCGCCACGCAGTCGCTGCGCGACGGGGGTACGCCGCGTGAGGTCCCCGAGCTCGACCCGGAGCTGATCGCCTACTTCGAGCGGGGCCAGAGCAGGGCCTGAAGGAAAGCTGCGGCGGCGCTTAAGAAATCCTCGATGGACCAGGGCGCCGCCGTAGGGAAGATTCCTGTGTCGTCGGGGGAAGAAGCGACGTACGACAGGAGCCGTTGCGTTGAAGGCGCTGGTCAAGGAGAAGGCAGAGCCGGGTCTCCGGCTGATGGACGTACCGGAGCCGGTCATCGGCCACGGGGACGTCCTGATCAAGGTGCTGCGCACCGGGATCTGCGGGACCGATCTGCACATCCGGGCCTGGGACGGCTGGGCGCAGCAGGCGATCGAGGCGCCGCTGGTCGTCGGCCACGAGTTCGTCGGCGAGGTCGTGGAGACCGGGCGGGACGTCGCCGACATCAAGACCGGCGACCGGGTCAGCGGCGAGGGCCACCTGGTCTGCGGCAAGTGCCGCAACTGCCAGGCGGGCCGCCGCCACCTGTGCCGTGCCACGGTGGGCCTCGGTGTCGGCAGGGACGGGGCGTTCGCGGAGTACGTCGCGCTGCCCGCCTCGAACGTGTGGGTGCACCGCGTCCCCGTGGACCTCGACGTCGCCGCGATCTTCGACCCGTTCGGCAACGCCGTGCACACCGCGCTGTCCTTCCCACTGGTCGGCGAGGACGTCCTGATCACCGGGGCGGGACCGATCGGCCTGATGGCCGCGGCCGTGGCCCGGCACGCCGGCGCCCGCAACGTCGTCGTCACGGACGTCAGCGAGGAGCGCCTGGAGCTCGCCCGCAAGGTCGGCGCGAGCCTGGCACTGAACGTCGCCGAGACCTCGATCACCGAGGGGCAGCGCGAGCTCGGCCTGCGCGAAGGCTTCGACGTCGGCCTGGAGATGTCCGGCAACCCCGTCGCGATGCGCGACATGCTCGCCAACATGACCCACGGCGGCAAGATCGCCATGCTCGGTCTGCCGGCCGAGGACTTCGCCGTCGACTGGTCCCGGATCGTCACCTCCATGATCACGATCAAGGGCATCTACGGCCGCGAGATGTTCGAGACCTGGTACTCCATGTCCGTGCTGCTCGAAGGCGGCCTCGACCTCGCCCCCGTGATCACCGGACGCTACGGCCACCGTGACTTCGAGGCGGCCTTCGACGACGCGGCGAGCGGCCGCGGCGGCAAGGTCATCCTCGACTGGACCGCCTGAGCCGCCCGGCCCCTGAACCGCCCGGCCCCTGAACCGCCCGGCCCCCGAACCACCCGGCCCTCCTGAACCCGACCGCCTCAGCAGCCGAAGGAACCCAGCATGTTCGACTCCGTACGCGACGACCTGCGCACCACCCTCGACGAGATCCGCGCCGCCGGACTGCACAAGCCCGAGCGCGTCATCGGCACCCCGCAGTCCGCCACGGTCGCCGTCACCGCGGGGGGCCGCCCCGGCGAGGTCCTGAACTTCTGCGCGAACAACTACCTCGGCCTCGCCGACCACCCCGAGGTGATCGCCGCCGCGCACGAGGCCCTGGACCGCTGGGGCTACGGCATGGCGTCCGTGCGCTTCATCTGCGGTACGCAGGAAGTGCACAAGGAGCTCGAGGGACGCCTCTCCGCGTTCCTCGGCCAGGAGGGCACGATCCTCTACTCGTCCTGCTTCGACGCCAACGGCGGAGTCTTCGAGACGCTGCTCGGCGCGGAGGACGCGGTCATCTCCGACGCGCTCAACCACGCGTCGATCATCGACGGCATCCGGCTGAGCAAGGCCCGCCGTTTCCGGTACGCCAACCGCGACATGGCGGACCTGGAGCAGCAGCTGAAGGAGGCCTCCGAGGGCGGCGCGCGCCGGAAGCTCATCGTCACCGACGGCGTCTTCTCCATGGACGGGTACGTCGCCCCGCTGCGGGAGATCTGTGACCTCGCCGAGCGCTACGACGCCATGGTGATGGTCGACGACTCGCACGCCGTCGGCTTCGTCGGACCCGGCGGACGCGGCACGCCCGAGCTGCACGGCGTCATGGACCGCGTCGACATCATCACGGGCACGCTGGGCAAGGCGCTCGGCGGAGCCTCCGGCGGCTACGTCGCCGCCCGCGCGGAGATCGTCGCGCTGCTCCGTCAGCGCTCGCGCCCGTACCTCTTCTCGAACACGCTCGCCCCGGTCATCGCGGCGGCCTCGCTCAAGGTCATCGACCTCCTGGAGTCGGCGGGCGACCTGCGCGAGCGGCTCGCCGCGAACACGGCGCTCTTCCGCTCGCGGATGACCGAGGAGGGCTTCGACATCCTGCCGGGCGACCACGCGATCGCCCCGGTGATGATCGGCGACGCCTCGGTCGCGGGCCGCATGGCCGAGCTGCTCCTGGAGCGCGGCGTGTACGTGATCGGCTTCTCGTACCCGGTGGTGCCGCAGGGCGCGGCCCGCATCCGCGTCCAGCTGTCGGCCGCCCACTCCACGGAGGACGTGAACCGCGCGGTGGACGCCTTCGTGGCGGCGCGGGCGGAGCTGGACGCCTGACGGTGTCCGGCCAAGCCTCTCGGGTGACTGAGGGCACCCTCGGGTGACCGAGGGCTTGGCCGGACCAGTGGTGTCGGTGGGCCCCGTGGTGCGGGACAATCGACCCCATGATCGAAGCGCGGCGGCTGCACATCCTCCGTGCGGTGGCCGACCACCGCACGGTCACGGCCGCTGCAGCCGCGCTCTATCTCACGCCGTCCGCGGTCTCCCAGCAGCTGACCGCCCTGGAACAGGAGACGGGTCACCGCCTGGTCGAGCGGGGCGCCCGCGGGGTCAGGCTGACCCCGGCGGGCGAGATCCTGCTCTCCCACACGAACGCGGTCCTCGCCCAGCTGGAGCGGGCCGAGGCGGAGCTCGCCGCGTACAGCTCGGGCGCGGCGGGGACGGTGACCGTGGCGTCCTTCGCCACGGGGATCGGCCTGGTCGTCGGCCCCGCCCTCGCGCGCCTTTCGACCCTCGCGCCCGGAATCCGGGTGCGGGTCCAGGACGCGGAGGGCGACGCGAGCCTGCCGATGGTCCTCGACCGGCAGGTAGATGTCGCCGTGGCGGTGGAGTACCGGGGCGCGCCGGGCGCGGACGACCCGCGGCTGACGCGCGTCCCGCTCTACGCGGAGCCGTTCGACGCGGTGCTCCCGGAGACACATCGCCTGGCGGCGGCGGAGCGGGTGCCGCTCGCGGAGCTCGCCAAGGACGCGTGGATCGGCCCCTTCGTCGGCAACCCCTGCCATGACGTGGTGATACTCGCCTGCGAGACGGCAGGCTTCCAGCCCCTGCTCGAACACTGGTCGGACGACTTCCGCGCGGTGGTCGCCCTGGCGTCGGCGGGGGCGGGCGTGGCGCTCGTGCCCCGCTCGGCGCTGCGGGGCATGGACGTCTCGGGAGTGGTGATCCGCCCGGTGGAGGGCGTCGCTCCCACCCGCCGGGTCTTCGCGGCGGTGCGGTGCGGGGCGGAGGAGCATCCGCTGATCCGTCCGGTGCTTGACGCGCTGGGGGAGGCGGCGGGATAGGGGGCGGTTCCCCGGTCCCGTCGGTGCTGGGGCAGACGGGACCGGGGTGCGCGAGGGTGAGCGGTGGCTACAGCCCTACATCCAGAGGCCGTCGAGGAACGGGTAGGCCTCGGTCAGCCTGGCCGGGCCCTGGATGAGCTTGTCCTCGGAGACGACGACGAACTCGTCGCCCTTGGTGAGGAAGTAGTGCGCCGTGGAGTCCGAGACGGCCGTGGCCGCCGCGTCCGGCCCGAACCCGAAGGAGTCGGGTGCGGCCGTCAGCAGGAACTGCTGGTGGGACGAGCCACGGGCCAGGTCCACCTTGGTGGGGTCCATGGTGACGCTGTCCTTGCGGCCGAAGATCACGAGCCTGCCGCGTTCGGTGCCGAAGCCGGTGACGTCGCACAGCTCGCCCACCGCCTGTACGAGGCCGGGGTGCAGCATGGCCTCCGCGTCGTGGACGGGACCATGGCTCTTGTCGGAGAACTCGATGGCCTGGTCCCGCGTGAAGCCCAGATAGGTGTGACCGCTGCGCTTGGCGGCCGGACCCACGGCGTCGAAGCCGTCGCGGAAGGGCTTGGGCAGGTGCGGGAACTGTTCGGCGATCTTCCGTGGGCCCGCCTCGATGCCGCGGCGCTTGGAGAAGCGGATGAACTCGTCACGGCGGAAGCCCTCGAAGCGTACGTAGGGCGCGTCGCTGTCCGGGATCGACTTGGCGGCCGCCTCGAAGATTCCGCCGCCCGCGTCGAGGGCCTGCTTGGCCGCGCCGCTCAGGGAGCCGAGAACCGAGCCGAGGATGCCGCCGCCGGCGGAGACCAAGGTGGCCGTCAGCGCGTCGAACGCCGTGGTCTCGCCCCGGCTCGGCACCCGCTCCAGGCGCCACTGCTGGGCGATGCGGGCGCCCGCGGAGGGCTTGGCCGCCTGCTCCAGGGGCACGTCCGGCATGTTGCTGTCGCCCTCGACGGACAGCAGGTGGCCGCTGTTCACGTTGACCAGCGTGTACCGGTCGTCGCCGGCCGCGACCGGCCGCCACAGCTGCGACTCCAGCAGATCCTGCCGGGTCTCCGCCGGGCACTGCTGCACCGGCGAGCCCGCGCGGCCACGGCCGGTCATGATGTCCATGCGCATGGCGCTGTGCACGCTCTGCAGCGTCCAGGCACCCTCCTTGGCGGCGCTGGGCCGCAGATGCCACAACTGGCTGTGCCGGGCGGTTCCTTGCGGGTGCAGCTCCTGCTGCACGACCGGGGCGCTCTGTGCGGTCTTGGCCCCCTGCACTCCCGCGTACAGCCCGCTCGCCTCGTTCTTGAGCAGGTAGATCCCCTCGGACAACGCAGACATTGCCAACCTCCGTGGAAGACGGACAGTGATCCCCCGCGTGTGCGCCTCACAGAGTAGGAGCTGAGCGCGATTGCCGATACGGGTGGATTTCGGCTGCTATTTACCCCTCAATCAAGGAGAGCTGGCGGGGGTGGGCGTGGGGGATCGCCCCAGGTGGCGTCGACTGTGGGTGTGCGCGGACCTGTTGACGGGGCGCGGGGCGGGGCAGGGGTGTGTGGAGAGTGGCGGTCCGGTTCTTGTCTGTGACGTGGCGTCAGGCGGTCGTGTGGAGAGCTCAGTTGTGTCCGGGCTGAGGTCGCTTCACGTCAGGCCGCCGGAGACCGGCGTGGCGCCGAGGCCCGCACCGTCTCCGTCTCCGTCCACGTCTCCCTCCCCGTCCGCGTGGCGGTGGACCCAGTCGTCGAGGTCGCGGGCGGCTTCCAGCGGGTTGCCTGCAACGTAATCCCACCACCACCCCCTCTGGGTGGAACTTCTGGCGGACTGGGCCGACTCGAGAGCGCGCAATTCCTCACGGAAGCAGGACTCGGCCGCGGTGAAGCGTGCCCGCGCCGCCGGCGCGTCCACGCCCAGGGTGTCGCCGATGACCTGCCAGCTCGCCCCGCCGAGCCGCTCGTACACGGCGGCGGCCTCGAAGAGGCGCTGCGCGGCGCGCAGCACGTGGACGGCATCGGAAAGCGCCGAGCCGGGGGAGTACGTGGTGCCGTCGGGGCGCAGCTCGTGGTCTCCGACAGGTACGGCCGCGCGCGCGATCTCGGCCAGCTCGCACGCTTCGTACGCCATCGCCAGCCGGGCTCGCGCTGCGTCGCTGAACGGCGGTCGCGTGGACGGCGGTTCAGCGTGCGGCGACGCGGTGTCGGCGTCGGAGTGTGAGCTGTCCATGACGGCCCGCCTCAGCCGCGCACGAAGTAGAGGACGGTCATTGACACGGCGGTGGTCAGGATGATGCCGCGCAGCAGCCGGTCGGAGAGGTGGCGCGCGAAGTGGGCTCCGGTGAAGCCGCCGGCCAGCGCGCCGGCGAACATCGTGGCGAGGACGAGCGGGTTGCTCAGCGCGTCGGAGGCGACGAGGAGCAGGGCGGTCGCGCTGAGGTTGATGGCCGCGATCTGCGTGACCCGCATCGGGTTGCTGACCGCGGTGTCGAGTCCGAGGCCGATGCCCCACAGGGCGAACATCATGATGCCTACGGCCCCGCCGAAGTATCCGCCGTACAGGGCGAGGAGGAACTGGCAGAGCAGAACGGCCCGGGAGCTGATGCCGAGCTCGCGGCCGAGCGCGTCGCTCAGCGCGCGGGAGAGGCGGCGGCCGAAGGCCAGAACCAGCGTGGCGAACGCGAGCAGCCAGGGCACCGCGGCGTCGAACGACGCGGCGGGGAGGGTGAGGAGCAGGACGGCGCCGAGCCCGCCACCGACCACGCTGACCACCGTCAGCGCCTTCGTGGATGTCGTCCCGAGCGGGGTGAGTTCGCGTCGGTAGACCCATCCGCTGGCCACGGCTCCGGGGACGAGGGCGATGGTCGACGACGCGTTCGCCGTCACGGGGGACAGGCCGACCGCCACCAGAGCGGGCAGCGCCACGAACGTGCCTCCGCCGCCGACGGAGTTCAGCGCTCCGGCGGCGACGCCCGCCACCAGCACGAGGAGTATTTCTGACACCTGCCGAGCATCGCCCTGTGGGTGGTGGGCCCACAATGCGTTATCGGTGTACCCAGCCTAAGGCTGTGGCTTAGGCTCACGAGGGTGCGCTATGACCTGGACGATCTGCGGCTGTTCCTCGGCATCGTGACGGAGGGGTCGATCACGGCGGGCGCCCGTCGTATGCACCTGAGCCTGCCGTCGGCCAGCGCGAGGGTCCGCTCGCTGGAACAGCAGGCCGGTGTGGCGCTGCTGATCCGCGGCCGGAGGGGCGTCCGGCCGACCCCGGCGGGGACCACGCTGGCCCGGCACGCGCGCGAGGTCCTGGCGCAGACCGTCCGTCTGGAGAGCGCGGTCGCGAGCTATACGAGATCCCCGACCGCGCCCGTGACCCTGCTGGGCGGCGGCTCGGCGGTGCACCGGCTCGTGCCGCGGGCCCTGGTCTCGTTCCTTCTGGCCCATCCGGATGTCGACGTACGCGTCTTCGAGAACCGCACGCCACAGATCGTGCGGATGCTGGCCGACGGTGAGGCGGACCTGGGAATCGTCCTGGACGACGAGGCGCGCGGCTGCGGCCTGGTGATGGAACCCCTCGGTGACGACTCCCTGGTGGTGGTCGGCCAGGCGGGCGGAATCCTCGCGGGCCGTACGTCCCTGACCTACAGCGAGGCGGCCGAGCACCCCCTCGTCGGCCTGGACGCCGATGCCTCGCTGCGCCGCTGGATCGAGAGACATGTGGGCCCGCACGCACCGGTCGTGCGCTACCGCACGACGGTCGCCGACCTGAACGTCCTGGTGGCCCTCGCGGCGGCGGGCGTCGGCCTCGCCATAGTCCCCCGCCGCGTGATCGACCCCTCCCAGCCCCTGGACGTATGCGAGTTGCAGGACTCCTGGGCCCGCCGCCACCACCTCCTGGCCTGGGGCACCACAACGGGCCCGCCTTCCCCGGCCACCGAGTCCCTGGCGGAGCACCTACGCAAAGCATCAAACGCCGAACCCAGGCGCGCCCCCCTCCCGCCCTCCTGAACCCTCAGCCCCCAGGCCGACCCGTGCTGGCCCGTAGTACCACCTCGCCCCTTACCCGCTCCACCCGTGACCTCGCGCCCCGTTCGCGGAGGGCGAGGGCCAGTACGTCCCTGCCCATCCGTGTCAGCGGCAGGGCCACAGTGGTCAGTGGGGGCGTGAGTTCGCCGATGAGGGGGATGTCGTCGAAGCCCGCGAGCGACACGTCGTCCGGCACCCGGAGCCCCCGTTCCCGCAGTGCGCCCAACGCCCCCACGGCCATCACGTCCGTCACCGCGAAGACGCACGTCGGATGCCGGCCCCGCCGTAGCAGTTCGACCGCCGCCGCATGGCCGCCGTCACGGGTGAAGGCGCCCTCGACGACCCGCTCCGGGGGGAGGGCCACCCCCGCTTCGGCCAGCGCCTCGCGGAAACCGGCCAGGCGGTCCGCGACCGTGGTGAGGCGCTCGGGGCCGGTGAGGACCGCGAACTCCCGGTGACCCAGGGCCAGTAGAGCCCGCGCCAGCGCACCCGCCCCCGCCCGGTTCTCCGGCTGCACCGTGTCCACGCGCAGGCTGCGGTGCCGGCTGACCACGGCGACGCGGCCCCCGGCACGCATGTAGGGCGCGAGTTCCGACTCCAACGCCCTTTCCCACGCGGGGTCCTGGAAGCCCGAGCCGATCAAAAGGATCGCGCGCGCCCGCTGCGCCCGCAGCATCGAGACGTACGCGATCTCCCGTGCCGGAGCGCGGAAGGTACTGGCCAGCATGACCAGCACGTCCTGCTCGGCCGCCGCCGCCATCACCCCGCTCGCGATGGCCGCGAAGTACGGGTCGCCGACGTCGTGACAGATGACGCCGACGGTGTTGTTCGAGGAGCTGGCGAGCGCCTGCGCATGGGCGTTGGGGATGTATCCCAGCAGGTCCGCCGCTTCGAGCACCCTGCGCCGCAGATCCTCGCGTACGCGCGTCGTGCCGTTCAGGGCCCGGGACGCGGTGGCCGGGGAGACCCCGGCGGTCCTGGCCACCGCGTGGAGGGTGACATGGGGCCCGCGCTCGCGTCCCCGCCCCGGCGCGGCGGCGGCTTGCGGTTCCTGCCCTTGCCTCTGCCTCGGCGCCTGCTCTGGTGCCTGCGCCTGCCCTTGGCGCCGCCCTGCTCCGGACCCCTGCTCGTGCCCCAACGCCCGCACCGCGCCCCCCTCGTCTCGCGTCGCGAAACTTCGAGCCGACCTATTGACCCTGCGGTCAGCCAGTCATTAGCGTGGCGAACACCGTATCAGAAAGCGCTTTCTGAAAGCGGTTTCCGCATCACCGACTCACCGACTCACTGATCACCGAGTCACCCACCACCCTCACGTCACCGCTTCACGCCAGGGGAGTTCACCGTGAGCCAGAGCGCACTGCAGGCAACGCCCGTGAAAACGGCGGGCGTTGTCGACCGCAGCCGTCCCACCCCGCGCCAACGCCTCGCGGAAGCGGCCGAGAAGAGCTGGCGTCCGCTGGTCCTGCTGCTCGTCTGCTTCGGCGTCTGGTGGCTGATCGCCGCCACCGAGATGGTCGAGGCGTATCTCGTACCCTCGCCGGGGGCGACCTTCGACGTGATCCTCGACAAGCCCGACTACCTGTGGCAG
Organism: Streptomyces sp. NPDC051214; assembly: GCF_040682375.1. Lineage (NCBI taxonomy): Bacteria > Bacillati > Actinomycetota > Actinomycetes > Kitasatosporales > Streptomycetaceae > Streptomyces > Streptomyces sp. NPDC051214. The sequence continues at coordinate 621,503 of NZ_JBFBAT010000001.1, read as the reverse complement.
CACACCTGGGTCACCACCTACGAGACCCTGCTCGGCTTCGTCATCGCCGTGGTCGTCGGCGTCCTCGCCGCGGTCCTCATGGTCTATTCGACGACCGTCGAGAAGACGCTCTACCCGATCCTCCTCTTCGCCCAGGTCGTACCGAAGATCGCGATCGCCCCGCTGTTCGTCGTCTGGCTCGGCTTCGGCATCGCGCCGAAGATCCTCATCGCCGTGCTCATCGCCTTCTTCCCCGTCGTCATCTCGATGGTGACCGGACTGAAGGCCGTCGACCCGGAGATGCTCCAGCTCTCCGCCACCATGGGCGCGCGGCCCTGGCAGACCTTCCTCAAGATCCGCTTCCCGGCGTCGCTGCCGCACCTCTTCTCCGGTCTGAAGGTGGCCGTCACGCTCGCCGTGACCGGCGCCGTCGTGGGCGAGTTCGTCGGCGCGAACGAAGGCCTCGGGTACGTGATCCTGCAGGCCAACGGAAACCTCGACACCCCGATGCTCTTCGCGGGCCTGCTCGTCATGTCGCTGATCGGCGTCGTCCTCTTCGTGCTCGTCGAGATCGCCGAGAAGCTGCTGCTCCCGTGGCACGCGAGCCGCAGGGACGTGGCCGCCACCACCGCCTACTGACACCCGTCACGGCCGACTGACCCCATCACGGCCGACTGAGACCCACCCCGCGGTGCCGGCGCACCCACCCCGCCATGTCCGATGTTCGACGTACGCGAGAAGGGCCGTCCCATGCACGCGCGCAGACTGCTCACCGGCATCGTCCCCCTGGCCCTCGTCGCGGTGACCGCGACGGCCTGTGGTGGCGACGACGACAAGACGAGCACCAGCGACTCAGGCAAGAAGCTCGACAAGGTGACGCTGACGCTCAACTGGTATCCGTACGGCGAACACGCGCCGTTCTACTACGGCAAGCAGCAGAAGATCTTCGAGAAGCACGGCATCGACGTCGACATCAGGGCGGGCCAGGGGTCGCAGAAGACCGTGCAGGCCACCGGCGCCGGGCAGACCGACTTCGGCTGGGCCGACACCCCCGCGGTGCTCGCGGGGGTGGACCAGGGCGTGAAGGTCAAGAGCCTGGGCGTCTTCCTGCAGACGACGCCCGCCTCGGTGCAGTACTTCGAGGCCCAGGGCATCAAGTCGCCCGCCGACCTCAAGGGCAAGACGATCGCGGGCACGGCGGGCGACGCGCTCACCAAGACCTTCCCGATCTTCCTGGAGAAGAACGACATGGACGTCTCCGACGTCAACATCCAGAACACCGACCCGGCGGGCAAGATCGCCGCGGTGATCTCCGGCAAGACGGACGCGCTGCTCGGGTACGCGAGCGACCAGGGCCCCACCATGCAGAACAAGGCCAAGAAGGGCGTCTCGTATCTGCGCTTCTCCGAGAACGGCCTGAACTTCTACTCCAACGGCCTCATCGCAGGCCCCAAGACCCTGCAGGGCAGGGGCGATCTGGCCAAGCGCATGACCGCCGCGGTGAGCGAGTCGTGGGCGGCCGCGGAGAAGAGCCCGGAGCCCGCGGTCGCCTCGATGGAGGGCGCCTCCGAGCAACTGCCGCCCAAGGACGTGCTGTCCGAGCAGTTCAAGACGACGCTGACCCTGCTGCACACCGACGCGACGGAGGGCAAGGCGCCGGGCGCCAACACCGAGGCGGACTGGCAGCAGACCATCGACGTCTTCTCCGAGGCGGGCCTGGTCAAGGAGGCCAAGCCCGTCGCCGAGTACTGGGACGCGGCCAAGGGAATCAAGGGCTGAGGGGCGGCAGGGCCATGGCGAAGGACACGACGCTCAAGACGAGCGACGAGCCACGCGCGAGGGTGGGGGAGACGGCGGAGCAGGACGCGCGGCCGACCGCGGTATGCCTCGATGACGTCGCCGTCCGCTTCCGTACGAAGAAGAAGGACGTCACGGCTCTGCGGGACGTCTCGCTGAACGTCGGCGCGGGCGAGTTCGTGGCGATCGTCGGGCCGTCGGGCTGCGGCAAGTCCACCCTCCTGAAGCTCATCGCCGGGTTGCTCGCGCCCTCGTCGGGCGATGTGCTGCTCGGCGGCGAGCGGGTGCGCGGACCGCGCCGCGACATCGGGTACGTCTTCCAGCGCGCCGCCCTCCTGGACTGGCGCACGGCACGCCGCAACATCCTCCTCCAGGCGGAGATGCGGGGGATCCCGGGCGCCGAGGCACGCGCGCGTACCGACGAGTTGATCCGCATGACCGGACTCGGCGGCTTCGAGGACGCCTATCCGCACGAGCTCTCCGGCGGCATGCAACAGCGCGTCGCGCTCTGCCGAGCACTGCTTCACGAGCCCCCGGTGCTGCTGATGGACGAGCCCTTCGGAGCGCTCGACGCGCTCACGCGTGAGCAGATGAACGTCGAGCTGAACCGCATCTGGCGCGAGACCGGGACCACGGTGCTCCTGGTGACCCACTCGATCCCGGAGGCCGTGTATCTGGCGGATCGCGTGGTCGTGATGAGTCCGCGGCCCGGCACGGTGGAGGAGATCATCGACGTCGGCCTCCCCGCCGAGCGCTCGTACGCGACGACTCTGGCGACAGCCGAGTTCGGCGAGGCCACCGGGCGCATCCGCGAGCTGCTGGGGGCGGTGTCCGCGCACGAGTGAGGGCCGATTCACGGAGACGGCGGGGATTGTCGTGCGTCTCATATTCGGGATACCGTGCCGAATATGGAACGCATGCCGACTGTGGAACACGACGGGGTCGACGAACGGCTCGCCGCCCGCCTCGCCGAACTGCGCGCGGAACGCGGCTGGTCGCTTGGCGATCTGGCGGACCGCAGCGGCGTGAGCCGCTCCACCCTGTCGCGGGCCGAACGCGGGGAGATCAGCCCCACCGCGTCCCTCCTCAACCGGCTCTGCGCCGTCTACGAGCGCACCATGTCGCAGCTCCTGAGCGAGGTGGAGGCCGAGCCCGCGCAGTTGGTGCGCGCCGCCGACCAGAGCGTGTGGACCGACGGCGCCTCCGGTTTCGTACGCCGGTCGGTGTCGCCGCCGCACGCCGGGCTGCGCGGCGAACTCGTCGAGGGCCGACTGGAGCCGGGCGCCGACGTGGCGTACGACCGGCCTCCCGTGGCCGGGCTCGAGCAGCACATCTGGGTGCTCGACGGTGGCCTCGACGTGACCGTGCAGGGCGAGACGCATGCCTTGCACGCCGGGGACTGCCTGCGCTTCAGGCTGTGGGGGCCGACGCGGTTCCGGTGCATCGGGCAGCGGGCCGTGCGGTACGCCCTGGTGGTGGTCGCGCGATGAGCGCACCGACGCGCCTATCGGCCGGTCAACTCAAGTCAGTCGCAGATCACTTGGCGTCCCTGCTCGCCGACGTCGTGGACGGCGGATCGTCCCTCGGCTTCCTCGCGCCCCTGGACAGGACCGCCGCCGCCGACTGGTGGCGGAGCCTGACTCCCGCGGTGGCCGAAGGGCGGCTCGCGATCTGGGTGGCGCGCGACGGCGAACGGATCACCGGCACCGTCAGTGTCGGCTTCGTCGACAAGCCCAACGGCAGGCACCGCGCCGAGATCCTCAAGCTGATGGTCCACGGCTCCGCACGCGGCCGCGGCCTCGCCCGCACCCTCCTGGCCACGGCGGAACAGGCGGCGGCCGAAGCGGGCGTCACCCTCCTGGTCCTGGACACGGAGACCGGCAGCCCCGCCGAGTCCCTTTACCGGCGCGGCGGTTGGACGGCTGCCGGAACCATCCCCGACTACGCGGCCGATCCGGCCGGGGTGCTCCACCCGACCACCCTCTTCTTCAAGAAGGTGGGCGGTTCGGGCGCACCCCGGCCGGAGCCGGCCCATCAGTACCGCAGTGCGGCCAGATACGCGTAACTGTTGCGGGCCGTGGCGAACGCATCGGCGGGGCTGTCGTGCTCCACCAGCCACTGTTTGACGCCGCCCGCCTGCGCGTCGTCGAACATCGCGGCGAAGTCCAGCGTCCCCGAGCCGACATCGGCGAAGCCGCCGTCCGGGGCCATGTCCTTCACATGGAGCGCCGGGAAGCGCCGCCGGTGCCGCACGAAGTACGTAGCCGGATCCGCGCCGCCCTTCGCCGCCCAGTACACGTCCAGTTCGAAGCCGACCAGATGCGGGTCGGTCTCGGTGAGGAGGATGTCGTACAGGCTCGTGCCGTCCACCACCACATGGTCCGAGCCGTGGTTGTGGAAGAGCACCGGACCGAGCCCGGCGTCACGCGACGCCTGCCCGATGCGGTTGAACTGCCGTGCGGCCTCCCGGAATCCGTCCGGCGTGTGCAGCGCGCCGGGCAGACTCGGCACCACCGGCCACTTCGCGCCGAGGGTGTGCAGGTCCTCCAGCGCCTGCGGGAGACCACTGCCCTTGAGGATGTCGTACGAGACGTGTTCGAGGACCGCGCGCAGGTCCACCGCGTCGAGCATCCGCCGGATGCCGGCCGCGTCGTTCCCGTGCCTGCCGCTCACGCCCACCGTCGCGTAGCCGATGTCGGCGAGCTGCTCCAGCGTGCCCGCGAAGTCCCGGGCGAGGGCATCACGCATCGTGTAGAGGTGCATGCCGATCCCGCCGCGCGGGATGCGCCGGCACCGTGACGCGTCACTCGCGCGCGCGGGCAGTGCGGTACCGACCGCTGCCGCGAGCCCCAGCGACGTACCGAGAAAGGCGCGCCTGGTCCCGTTGGGGCTGCCCCCACCATGGCTTGTCCCGTTCGGACCGGTTCTCTTCATGGATGTCATGGCCGTCCCCTCACTTCGCCGTGATCCGGACCGCGCCGGTCGTCGTGTCGCCCTTGTCGTCCGTGACGGTCAGATGCGCCGTGTACGGGCCCTTGCGCGCGTACGTGTGCTCGGCGGTGGCGCCCTCCGTCCCGGTCGGCTTGACGTTGTCGCCGAAGTCCCAGTGGTACGAGGCCGCCGTGCGGCCCGCGGGGAGCTTCACCGTGCTCGTGAGCTTGACGGCGAGAGGCGCGGTGCCGTCGGCCGGAGACGCCTTGACCGTCACCTTCGCCCCGGCCTTCTTCTCGACGCCGGGGCCGTTGAAGTGCAGCCAGTCGAGCGTCAGGAGGTCGGCCTTCTCGGACGTCCACTCGGGGTTGGTGAAGACGGCGTACAGCTTCGTCGTGCCGTCGTGGTCGGCCAGTTGGGTGGTCGGCGAGATGAAGTTGCCCCAGCCACCGGTGTTCGGCACGCTCACCTTGCCGAGCAGCTTGCCCGTCGGGGAACCGGCGCGGAACTCGATGTCACCGCCGAGCCCGGCCGAAGCCGCGCCCACCGTCACGGAGTCGACGCCCTTGAGGTGCACCGGGTCGAAGGAGACCCAGTCGCCGTCCTCGATCTCGATGAGCCGCTTGCCGCCGGACGCGTCCGCGCGGTCACCGATGTCCACCCCGCCGTGCGCGCCCCCGGTGGCGGTACGGTGCTCGCCCTCCCGGAAGGAGGTCCGCAGCGTCAGCGAGGAGGACCCCGTCAGGGCCGGCGCGCCGGACGCGCCCTTGTCCTCGTACTGGGCCGTGATCCCGTAGTACAGGTTCTGCCCGGGGCCATGACTGTCACCGGCGTCCGTCGCGATCTCGCCCGCGCAACCGGTGTAGTTGTCCAGCGGATGCAGATGGGTGTCGTGCCCGAGCTGGGACTGGACGACGACCCGCTTGCAGTCGATCTTCCCGTCCTCCTTGTCCGTCACCTTGATCTTGAACGGAATGGTGTCGCCGAAGCTGAACGTCCCGCCGTTGGGCGGCTGTTGGATGCTGACCACGGGCCGGGTGTTCCCGACGGTGATCTCCTGCACGGCCAGGCTGCTCAGCTCGTCCGGCCCGGTGACCTTCAGGCGCGCGCTGAACTGCCCCTTCTGGGTGTACGTGTGTGTCGGGTTGGCCTCGGTCGAGTCGGTCGTGCCGTTCCCGTCGAAGTCCCACGCGTAGGTGACGGGCTTGCCACCGGGCAGCCCCGAACCCTCGCTGGAGAACTTGACCTCGAGAGGCGTGCTGCCGTTGTCCGGCGTGGCCTTGACGCGGGCGTCGGGCAGCCGTCCGTCCGCCACGTAGTCGATGCGGTAGATGCCCGCGCCCTCGTTGCCGCCGCCGCGGCCCGTGCCGCTGCCGAGCCCGAAGTCGATGACGTACATGGCACCGTCAGGACCGAAGTCCGCATCGAAAGGCTGGTTCCATTTCATGTCGCCGAAAATGGAGTTGATCGACTGGAGATCGCCCGCCTTAGCGGGCTCGAAGCGCGGGTCGGTGAACGTCTGGTCCTTCTCCTGCATCGAGAAGACCTTGAACCACTGCCGCGTCAGCTCGTAGTTGAACCACTTCCCCTCGAAGTACTCGGGGAACTTCGTCTTGTACGTGTTGGCGGCGTCGTAGTCGTAGACGGGACCGCTCATCGGGCCGCCGCCGCCCGTGCCGAGTTCGGGGAACTTCTCCGAGGCGGAGTAGGCGTACCAGACATCCGCGGCCTGGGCCGGAGGCAGGTCGCGCAGGCCGGTGTTGTTCGGCGAATCGTTCACGATCTTCGCGCAGTCGAATTTCGCGCCCGACTTCTTCGTCGCGAAGTCGTAGTCGTTGAACGGGATGTTGTTGCCGACGCAGTACGGCCAGCCGTAGTTGCCCGCCTTGGTGATCCGGTTGAACTCGACGGTCCCTTCCGGGCCGCGGTCGGCCACGGCGTTCTTCGCGTCGGGCCCGTAGTCCGCCATCAGGAGGGCGCCGCTCAGCGGGTCCGTGGTGATGCGGAAGGGGTTGCGCATGCCCATCGCGTAGATCTCGGGGCGGGTCTTGTCCGTTCCCGGCGCGAAGAGATTGCCCTCGGGCACGGAATACGTCCCGTCGTCCTTCGGCGTGACGCGCAGAACCTTGCCCCGCAAGTCGTTCGTATTGCCGGAGGTGCCCTGCGCGTCCCAGGCGCGGCGGCCCTCGCGCTCGTCGATCGGGCTGAATCCGTCCGACGCGAACGGATCGGTGTTGTCACCCGTCGCGATATACAGGTCGCCCTTCTTGTCGAAGGCGATCGACCCCGCCATGTGCGAGTTCGCCCGGCCCTCGCCACGGAAGGTGGGAATGGTCAGGATCCGCTTCTCCGAGGCCAGATCGACCTTTCCGCCCGCTTCGGTGAAGCGCGAGAGATTGATGCGTTTCTCGTTCTTGTCCGAGTTGAGGAGATAGACCCAGTGGTTGTCCTCGAACTTCGGATCGAGCGCGAGGCCGAGCAGCCCGTCCGACTGACTCGTCATCTCGGGGGTGTAGTCGAAGTCGAGCGCCGTGGAGACCTTCAGCGTCTCCTGATCGATGATCTTCAGCTTCCCGGTGCGCTGGACGAAGAACACCCGGCGGTCGGGCGCGACGGCGAGCTCGAAGGGGTCGGCCAGATCGTTCGTGGCGAGCGGCGTGCGCTGGAAGGCGCCGGTCTTGGTGGCGGTGCAGTCGCCGGGCTTGGTGCCCGCGGCCCACTCGATGCCACCGAGAAGGTGCTTGAGGAAGCTCTCTTCCTGGTAGGCCGCCTTGTCGTGCCCGCCCGCGGTGTACCAGGAGCGACCGCCGTCATAGTTCTGGCACCAGGACCACGGCTGGTCGACACCCTCGTCGAGCCCGGTGACTCCGTCGCGCACCTTGACCTGCGCGAGAGTGTGCACCTTGCCCGTCGGATTGGCGCGCCAGTTGTACCACTCCTCCGTGCGCTCCCAGAGCTCGGGAAGGCCCTTCGTGGAGGGGTGCGCGTGATCGAGGACCTTGACGCGCCCGGTCTGCACCTCGGGGTGCTTGTCGAAGATCGCCCCGACCAGACCCTCGTACCAGGACCAGTCCCGCTCGCTGGCCGACGCCGCGTGGAGCCCGACCCAGCCGCCGCCGCCACGGACGTACTTCTGGAAGGCCGCACGCTGGTCGGCGTCGAGCAGGTCGCCCTTCTCCGGGGTGGAGTTGGTGTTGTTGAAGACGATGGCCTGGAAGCGCGCGAGATTGGCGTCGGTGAAGGCCGCCGCGTCGTCGGTGGCCTCGACCTCGAAGCCGTTCTCGCTGCCGAGCTTCTTGATGGCCTCGATGCCCGCGGGGATCGAGTCGTGGGGGAAGTTCGTGACCTTGGAGAAGACGAGGACGCGGAAGGGGTCGGCTTCGGCTTCGGCCGGGGCTGTGGGTGCGGGGTGCGGCTGGGCTTTCGCTTCGGCGGCCGCGCGGGGTGGTGCGGTGAGCCCGAGGCCGATGACGAGGGCCAGCAGGGCGATGAGCGCGAGCCAGGGGCTCGGCGTGGTGGGGCCCGGTCTCGACGTGGCGGGGCCGCGTCTGGGCGCGGTGGGACTCGTGGAACTCATGGCGCTCCCTGGGCTGGGCGGGTGGACGGCTGCCGGTAGCCGGGTTTGCGGTGAGTGCGAGTTGCGTGGGGGTGAGTTGTGCGGGGGTGGGTGCGGGTGGGGGTGCGTGGGTTAGAAAGCGCTTTCTCGTGCGCGTTGCTCAGCGTAGGTTCCGCTCTGACGGGGGGTCAATGGGTCGTAAGGGCTTGGCGTGAGAAGGGGGTCACGCAGAGGTACTTGGGTGAGGGCGCTGATGCGAGGACGGAATGCGGGCGGTCTGAGGGCGTACACCGCACGGCGAGGGCGCACACCGCACGAGGGCGTACGAGGACGGTATGAGGTGGCGTGTGCGGGGGAGGGTTTCAGGGGCAGGTGTGCGGTAGCGGCGTTCAGCAGCAGGGACGCAGCTCTGCCGAAGCCGGCCCGGAAACCATCCAGAACGTCCCAGAAGTCGTACAGGGGAGCCTTACGCAATGCCTGACCACGCCTCGACGCCCGCCCCCGCCGCGTACACCGCCGGACTCGTGAACGCGGCGGACGGCGTCCCCGTCGCCACGTACACCTGGCTGCCCGCCGACGGCAGGCCGCGTGCCTTCGTGCAGATCGCGCACGGCGCGGGCGAACACGCCCTGCGCTACGACCGTTTCGCCCGCCATCTGATGGAGCACGGCTACGGGGTGATCGCCTCGGACCACCGGGGGCATGGCGCGACGGCGCAGGCGACCGGGGGGTACGGGGTGACGGGCTCGTCCTCTGACGCGCCTTCCGACGGGTCTTCCGACGAGGGGGCCGATGGGGCGCCCGATGCCCGGCGGTCCGACGCGTCCGGCGAGGCCGACTCGTCGTTCGACAGTTGGCGCGCCATCGTCGACGACCTCAAGGCGATCGGCGACCAGGTACGCACCCTGCATCCCGGGACCCCGCTCTTCCTGCTCGGCCACAGCATGGGCTCGCACCTGGCCAGGGACTACGCGCAGGAGTACCCGGACGGCCTCGCGGGCGTGATCCTCTCCGGCACGTTCCGCTCCCTGCCCGGTGTCGGGATCGAGGAGTCGATCGCCCGCCTGGAGCGCGAGATCGCCGAGGGCGGCCGTGAGGTGCTCTCCTCCTACCTCCCCGAACTCTTCGCCGCCTTCAACGACGCGTACCCGCACCGCACCGGCTTCGAGTGGCTCTCGCGCGACGAGGCCGAGGTCGACGCGTACGTCGCCGACGAGCGCTGCGGCTTCCCCTTCTCCGCCGGGCTCTGCCTGGACTGGGTGCGTGCCGTGCGCAAGATGAATGACCCGCGAAACCTCGCCCGGGTCCCTGTCGACCTGCCCGTCCACATCGCCGTCGGTACCGAGGACCCCTGCAACCAGGGCATGACGCTGGTTCACGAACTCGTGGAGGACTACCGCTACGTGGGCCTCGACGACCTCACCTGGAAGGGGTACGAGGGGGCGCGCCACGAGATCCTCAACGAGACCAACAGGGAGGAAGTGCAGGAGGACCTGCTGAGCTGGATGGACAAGCGGGTGCTGTGAGGGGCGGGGCGCGCTGTCGGTGGTCCCGGGGGGTCACTGTCAGTGGTGTTGGCTACCGTTCGGGACATGTCTCGAGCTCATGCCAAAGCCAAAGCCAAAGCCAAAGCCCAGGTCACGGGTGACGACGTCCGGCGTATCGCACTGGCCCTGCCGGATACGACGGAGAAGATCGCCTGGAGCATGCCCACCTTCCGGGTGGCAGGGAAGATGTTCGCCACGCTCCCCGAGGACGAGACGTCCATCGCCGTGCGGTGCCCGAAGGAGGAGCGGGACGAGTTGGTCCTCGCCGAGCCCGACAAGTTCTGGATCGCCGACCACGAGGCGATGTTCGCCTGGGTGCGCGCACGGCTCTCGGCGCTCGACAAGGACGAACTGAGCGACATTCTCGCCGACTCCTGGCGCCAGGCGGCCCCCACCCGACTCCTGGAGGCGTACCCGGAGTTGGGGCTTCCGCCGGCGGACTAAAAGGGATCGGCCGCTGTCAGTACCCCGTGGCATGATCCCGGCAGAGGTGGAGGGTGGGGTTCGTGGGACGACGGACCGGACGCCGCTGCCGGGGGAGGGGACTGCGGTGCCGTCAGGGGACGGGATGGGCGAGGGCGGGTCTGCTGAGGGCAGGTCTGCGGAGGGCGGGGCTGCTGGGGGCGGGTCCGGCGAGGGTGAGCGCGCCACGCGCGTGCGCAAGGCCAAGCGCAAGGCCAAGCGCACGCCCACCGGCAGGCAGGTGACCGAACAAGCCGCACCCCCAGGACAAACCACACCCCCAGGACAAACCGCACGCCCAGGCACGAGCATCTGGTCCCGGGACTTCGGGTTCTTCTTCGGCGCGCGTACGGTCGCCAAGCTCGGCGACACGATGCTGCCGGTGGCCCTCGCCGCGGGGCTGCTCCAGCACGGGCATGGAGCGGGTGCCGTAGGTCTTGCCATGGCCGCCACGACGGTCTGCTTCGCCGGTCTGGTGATCTTCGGCGGGGTCTTCGCCGACCGGTTCAGCACCCGCCTGCTGATGATCGGGGCGGACGTGGCCCGGCTCGGCACGCAGTCGGTCGCGGCGGTCCTCTTCTTCAGCGGCCACGTCGTGCTCTGGCAGATCTGCGTGATCGGAGCGGTCAACGGCGCGGCGGGCGCGATCTTCCAGCCCGGCGTCGCCAGCACGGTCCCGCGCCTGGCCGCCGACGTCCAGAAGGCCAACGGCGCGATACGCGTGGCCGAGTCCGCCGCGGCGTTGGCGGGCCCGGCCGTGGCCGGCGTGCTCGTGGCCTTCGCCTCGCCGGGCGCGGTCTTCGCCGCGCACGCGGGGACGTACGGCCTGAGCGCCTTGTGCCTGGTCCTGCTCCGGCTGCCGCCCGCGCTGCCCGGCTCGCTGCCGCACAGCAACGGCTTCCGGGCCGACCTGGTGCAGGGCTGGCGGGAGTTCAGGTCCCGCACCTGGCTGTGGGGCGTCATCGCCATCTTCTGCGTCCTGATGATCACGACCACCGGCCCACTGACGCCTCTCGTCGCCACGCTCGTGGTGCAGGAGCACGGCTCGGGGGCGTACGGCCTGGTGAACTCCGCCCTGGGCGCCGGCACCGTACTCGGCGGCCTGGTCGCCCTGCGTCTGCGCCCCCGCCGCATGCTCCGCGCCGGTTCCTTCGCCCTGATCGGCTACTGCGCGTTCCCGGCGACCGTCGGCGCCCAGCTGGGCGTCCCACTGATGGCGGTGGGCGCCGCGGTCGCGGGGGCGGGACTCTCCTTCTGGGGAGTCATGTGGGCGACGAGCGTCCAGACGCAGGTGCCGCCCGACGTCCTCAACCGCATCCACGCCTACGACGTCGCGGGATCGATCGCTTTGCTGCCCGTCGGCCAGGCCCTCGCGGGCCCGGCCGCGAGCGCGTTCGGCGCGGAACAGGTGCTGATCACGGGGGCCGTGACGACGGTCGTGGTCTGCCTGGCCATGCTCTCCGTGCCCGCGATACGAGGGTTGGTGCGGGTGGACGGCCGGGCACCGGTCCGGAGCGGGGGAGGAGCGAGGAGAGCCCGCCCCGGGGGCCACGAGCCCGAAACGGGCGCTACAAGGAAGACAGTGGGCGGCGCGCGCCCGGGAGCTAAACGAGAATCCGCGAAGACGCTGCAGCCCCCGCCCAGCGGCTGATCCGCTCCCGCAGCGAGCGGATGTCGAGCCCGTGCGCGGCCATGTGCTCGTCGACCTGCCCGTAGCGACGCAGCTCGGCACGGCCGACACCGAGCCCGAGCACCCGGTGCGGAACGTCGGCGAGGGCGTCGTTGACGGCAGCGGTGGAGGTCCCGGCCAGATAAGGCTCGACCACGACGACATCGGCGACGGTGGCGGCCCCCGTCGCGCGCCGCAGAGCCTCCGCGTCGAAGGGCCGCACGGTGGTCGCGTACAGAACGGTGAGGTCGAGCCCTTCAGCGGCGGCAAGAACGTTGTCGAGCATGGGCCCGACAGCGACAACCACCCCACCACGCCCTTCACGCACGGTGTGGAAGCGGGTGCCGTCGACCGGCAGAGCCCGAGCGTTCGACTGCACGGAGAGCCGTACGTAGACCTTGTCGTCACCGGCGGCGACCGCGTGCCGCAGCAGGGTCTCGGCCTCGTCCGGGTGCCCAGGCACATGCACGGTCCAACCGTCGAGCGTGTCGAGCAACGCCACATCGCCGGGCGACATGTGCGTGTAGCCACCGGCGGGCCAGTCGAAGGAGGCAGCGGCGCTGACCAGGACGCCCCCAACACCTTGATGCCCGAAGTCCAGCTTCACCTGCTCGAACGGCCGCTCCACAAGAAAGCTGGCGAAGGTGTGCATGACGGGCCGCATCCCGGCCAAGGCGAGCCCGGCCCCGGCCCCGACGAGCAACTGCTCCCGGATCCCGACATCGATCACCCGCTCCGGGTGCTTCCGCTGAGCCTCCGCGAACCCGTCCGCACCGATGACGGCGAGAACGACGGCGACACGCGGATCCTCGTCGAGCAGGCGAGAGAGGGTGGGGGCAAAGCGATCACGCATGGTGTCCATGACAAAACCTCCGAGGAGTAGCGCAAAAGGGGAAGGAAACGACGGGCGCGAGGCCGAACAAGCGCCCGTGGGGAGGGGAGGTGCGAGGCGCCCCTACGGCCCCTTCGGCTCGACGCGGGCGACGACGACGCGGGGCTGGCCGGGGTGCGGCGCGGTGAAGGCCGCGTAGAGCGCGTCGTGATCGCGCCCGTCGACGGTCGCGGTGGACCACCCGGCGGCTTCGAAGCGGGCGGCGATGCCGCCGGGCCTGGCGTGCCGGGCGGAGGCGTTGTCGATCACGACGGTGTGCAGCCGTTCGAGCCCGGCGGGCCCGGCGAAGGCGATGGCTTCGTGATTGCTGCCCTCGTCCAGCTCCGCGTCCCCGACGAGCACCCACACCCGGGCATCCGCGAGCCCCCGCGCCCTGAGCCCCAGCGTGGTCCCGACCGCGATCGGCAGCCCATGCCCGAGCGACCCGCTCCCGATCTCGACCCCCGGCACGAGCACCCGGTCCGGATGGTGCCCGAGCGGCGAGTCGTAGGCCCCGAACCCTTCCAGCCAGTCGACGGGGATGAAGCCCTTGGCGGCGAGGACGGCGTAGTAGGCCATGGGCCCGTGCCCCTTGGACAACAGAAACCGGTCCCTCCCGGCCTCCTCCATCTGCTCGGGTGTGACCCTGAGCACCCGGTCGTAGAGGACCCAGAGCGCATCAAGGGTGGAGGTCGCGGCGGGCCCGTGCTTCTCGTCCCCGGTCATCCGCCCCATGAGGCGGGACAGGTCTGTGTATCCGTATCCATCCGCACGCCGGAGCGCACGTTCCGTTGTCGTCGTCATGCCACAGAGAGTGCAACCTCAAGTCCGCTTGAGGTCAACAGCTCGAAAGGCGTGAGCGATCACGGCCCCGAGTGCGGTATTGTTTCGGTGCACGTTCGGCCAGGGGAAACCCCAGGTCACACGGGCACCGGGACGTGGCGCAGCTTGGTAGCGCACTTGACTGGGGGTCAAGGGGTCGCAGGTTCAAATCCTGTCGTCCCGACTAGTTCGAACATTCGAACGTCGCAGCTGAAGGGCCGTTTTCGAACGGCCCTTTTTCTGTTGCTCCCACGTTCCCGGGTGGGAGCGTGGAGCGGGAGCACGCTCCCAGTGCGACCCCTTGCCTGTTTGCTCCCACTCGGGCGGCTGCGCACATATTCGTTTTCTTGCGCGCACGTTCACATCAGTGTCCGTTTTGTTACCTGCGGCTCCCCGTCGATCGGGTGGCCTCCGGGGTAAGTGCTTGCGCTCTTGCTGCTGGTCACCCGCGCTCCCAGTGGGGGCGGGGTCGGGAGCGGCGGCCCCATATCCGCAGGCCGGGATATGGGGCCATGCGAATCCTTGCCCCCCTGTCCGGTTGCGTTTGTGTGGTCTGCCGGTCTCTGCTTGTGGCGCAGCCGCTGGAGGCCTTCGCGCCGACGGATGCGGAGTGTCGACTGAAGTCGGGCGCGGAGGAGTGCTCATGGAGAACGCACTCTTCACAATTTGCGCTTCCGTATTTACATTCGGTGAGAGTGGCATGTCCGGGATTAGTCACGGACGTAGTCGAGGGTGGGGCACGGCCGGGGGCCCTTCGAGTGCCGTCGGCCGCGTTTGTCCTCAAGGGGGCGACATGGCGGACCGAGCACTTCAACGCGGCACGTATGAAGAAGCGGTGCAAGTGGCCGTCTCTGCCTTCGGGGCCGAAGTCACGCCCAAGCTCAGAGGCGGGGGGTGGCAGGAGGATCAGCTCCGTGGCCCACTGGAGACTTTGTTCAGGCGGGTTGGGCGACGGCTGGGGGTTCACCGTCACACTGGTCGGTGAAGTCCCACTCGTGGACCTGCGAGCCAGGCCCGACTACGCGGTTTCGGTCAACGGAGCGCTCGTCGGGTACATCGAGTTGAAGAGGCCGGGACGCGGGGCAGATCCCTCGGCCTTCACCGGGGACAGCGCCGCCCAGTGGGAGAAGCTGCGGCTGCTTCCCAACGTCCTGTATTGCGACGGGGATGAGTTCGCGTTGTACCGCGGCGGCCAACTCTTTGGCAAGCGTGCCGGAATGAAAGGCTCCGTCCTCAAGTCCGGCGCTCGACTGGCGCCGGAGGGAGCGGCTCTGTCCAGGGTGCTTCGTGACTTTCTCCTCTGGCAGCCCAAGCCGCCGCGTACCACCGCGCAGTTGGTTCGCTCTGTCGCTGGCCTGTGCCGTCTGCTCTGCGATGAGGTAGCCGAGTCGATGGTTCAGGAGAAGGCCGGCAGGCGCCGCCAGGTCTTCACTGAGATCGCCGAGGAATGGCGGCGCCTGCTCTTCCCAGAGACAACCGATGGTGAGTTCGTCGAGCAGTTCGGTCAGACGGTCGTGTTCGCCCTCTTGCTGGCGAGGGTCGAAGGGATTGCGTTCGAAGGGGAGTCGGTGCATGCGATTGCCACGAAGTTGGGCAAGCGGCACTCGTTGATGGGCAAGGCTCTCGATGTCCTCACCGAGGAGTCGGCGACCAGTGACCTGTCGACGACGCTGGACACGCTGCTGCGGGTGGTGGGCGCAGTCGAGTGGGACCGAGCTGCGCGTCCGCACGGGCTCCTACTACACACCGCACGGCGTGGTCGAGGCCATGGTGCGCCTGACCGAGGCGATACTGCAGCGGTCTTTCGGCATCGAAAGCGGGTTTGCGTCGCCGGAAGTAGTCGTGGTCGACCCCGCGATGGGGACGGGCACGTTCTTGTTGTCGATCCTCAGGCGGGCGGCCGCCACCATCACCGAGGAGGAAGGGCCTGGAGCGCTTGGTCTCGACTGCGGCAACTAGTGGGCCAGCGACTCGTCGGCTTCGAGAGGCAGATCGGCCCCTACGCCGTGGCGGATCTGCGCATGCATGCGCTGTTGAAGGACTACGGCTCCGCGGCTCCGAGGCAGGGGCTGCGCCTCCTGGTCGCCGACACCCTCGACAACCCGAAGGCGGAGTTCAACTGGATCCCCCACACTTATCGCCCGCTCGCAGAGTCGCGTCGTCAGGCCAACAAGGTCAAGCGGGACGAACGCGTGATGGTGGTCATCGGCAATCCGCCCCACGACGCCGTGACACGCGGTGCCGGCAAATGGATTGAGGCAGGCGATCCGAATATTGGTGAGAAACCACCGTTGGATGCCTTCCGGCTGGCAGGCAACGGAAGATACGAATCGAAGCTGACCAACCTCCATGTCTTCTTCTGGCGCTGGGGGACCTGGAAGGTCTTCGACGCGCATGATGACGCGCCGTTCGGTGTGGTCGCCTACATCACCCCCAAGGCCTGGCTGAAGAGCCGCGCATTCGCGGGCATGCGCCGCTACCTGAGGAAATCGGCCGACGAAGGTTGGATCATCGATCTATCTCCCGAAGGCCAACGCTCTGCCGTGGCGAACCGTCTCTTTCCATCTGTTGCACAGGAGTTGTGCATCGCGGTGTTCGTGCGTCTGCGTGAAGGGCACCGGGAGGACGGCGCTCGCGTGCACCACCTGAAGGTGCACGGGCGTCGAGACGGCAAGGCGGAGCGCCTACTCAACCTGACCCTCGACGATCCCGAGTGGCGCGACTGCGCAAGGGGAGACACAGACCCCTTCCTTCCGGAAGGAGACGACTTATGGATGAGCGCACCGCCGCTGGCAGACCTCATGCCGTGGTCCTCGCGCGGAGTGACGCCGGGCCGGGTGTGGGTCTATGCGCCGGATGAGGCGACCCTCCGCAATCGGTGGCGGATCTTCCTCAGCGCTGACCCTGCCGAGCGTAAGAGACTTCTCGGGGAGGCCAGGGATCGTACGATCGACAGCCGAGTGGCACCGCTCGCTGGACTAGCGGGTTACGACACCACTCCATTACGACAGGAACAGCGGCCTCAGCCCTCTCCTGTCCGGATCGGGTATCGCTCCTTCGACCGGCAATGGGTTCTGCCGGATCACCGGCTCATGGTGGTCGCGCGGCCCGACCTCTGGCGGGTGCGGGGTGAACATCAGGTGTTCACCGTGGAGCAGAACGCGCATCCCGTCGTGGACGGGCCAGCACTTGTTTTCAGCGCGCTGCTTCCTGACATGGATTACTTCAACGGACGCAGTGGCTGTGTCCGCCCGCTCTATCGAGACGGATGGGCAGAGTGCCCCAACTTTGCTCCCGCACTGCTTGGTGCGGTTTCCCGACGGCTTGCCGTCCCGGTCACCCCCGAAGACTTTCTGGCCTACATAGCCGCCGTGGTCTCCCACCCGGCCTACACGGAGAGTTTTCGAGAGAACCTCGAAGACCCAGGCGTTCGGGTGCCGCTGACGGGAGACGCCCGGCTGTGGGAGCATGCCGTTCGCCTCGGCCGCCGTGTGCTGTGGCTGCACACATACGGGGATCGCTTTTCCGATCAGGCAGAGGGTCGTACGCGTGAGGGGCTGAGGCTTTTGTCTGGCCGCCCTCGCTGTGTTGTTGAGATACCCGACACGGAAGCGGGCATGCCTCAGGCTCTCCGGTATGAGCCAGGCAAGCAGCGCCTGTGGATTGGTTCGGGGTGCATCGAGCCCGTACCGCCATCAACCAGGGAGTATCAGGTCTCCGGGATGAACGTCCTGGACAAGTGGTTCGGCTATCGCCGCAAAGAGCCAGCGGGAAAGCGGCGACTGGACCTCGATTTTGAGGTGGCTCGTCAGTGGTCTCCCGACTGGACCACCGAGTTGCTCACCTTGCTGAATATCCTCGGTCTGCTGGTGCAGGAAGAGCCGGCGCAGCGGGAACTACTGGAGGCGGTTTGCACCGCCTCTCTCATATCCGCGTCAGAGCTGACGCAGGAAGGCGTTCTCCCAGTGCCACGGCATGCACGAAAGCCCGTCAAGCCTGTCGACGGGCCAGGCACCGAGCGAGGCTTGTGACGCCGGGAGAGCTAGCAAACGGCTGTGTGCCCTCCCGTCGACGACAGCAAGCGTGACTTTCGCCTGCCGCGGTCATTGCTGTCACGCGGATCCTTCACGAGGCCACGGTCCGTACCCTGGCCAGTACAAGAACTTGCCGCTCGGTCCTCCACCGCAGCTGAATCTCGGACACCTCAGAGTTTGCGGCGGAAGAACGCCCGGCTCCTGCTCGACGGCAAGGCTCTATCAGTAGCCTTGCATGTCATGCTTTGAGGGCGGCGACTTCTCGCGCCCGTCCCGCCAGTTCTTTCACAGGTCGTGCGCTGGCACGAGCGCGCATCTCCCGTCGCATCGTCCCGAAATGCTCGTCGCCGCGTGCGGAGGAGACGAGCTCGTACTCGTCCAGGAACCGGCCCCAGGAGGCGCATGCCGCGTCCAGGTGCCCGTGGGCGAGCTGGCGTTGAGCCAGCAGGGCGTAGGAGTGCACGCGGCCCTGCCGTTCCTGTGCGGGCTGCACCTTGATGGAGTCCTGTAGCGCCTTGATGCTGCCGGGCAAGTCCCGCTCCTCGTAGAGCACGTGCGAGAGGTGGAAGAGCCAAGCGGTTCGGTCGTACCCGCCCACGGCGTCCCGCCGGTTGTCGGCCTTCGACAGCGCCGCCTCGGCCTCGCTCAGCCGTGCGTGGGCCTGCCTGCGGTCCTTGACCGTGGATGCGGCGTGGGCCTGCTGGCCGCGCAGGAATGCCACCAGGCGCGGGCCGGCTTGTGGGGCTGCCTCGGCGGCGCTGTCGGCGAACTCCAGCCCTTTGCGGCCGTGGCGAAGGCTCGTCATCTGCAGCGACATGCCCCGCAGTGTGCGGCAGTAGGTCACGTGGTCGCCGGCTTCGTCGGCGAGGGAGAGGGCTTTGAGGTACCAGCGCTGGGCGGCGGCGTGGTCCTTTTCGTACATCGCCATCCAGCCGGTGAGGTACGTCAGGTCCGAGGCTGCGGCCTTCATGTCGGCCGCGACAGGGCCCGACGCCTGTGCCTTCATCCACGGCCCGACGGTGTTCACGAGGAATGCAGCTGCCATCGGCCGTGCGTGGCCTGCACCGTCCTCGTCCAGGATGTCGGCGATCCGGACGGTCGTGCGCCGCACCGAGGCGACCTGCGAGCCGCCGATGCGCGTGGTCGCCTTGCCCGGTGAGACCGGCTCGCCGGCATGCGCTGCCGCCGTACCGAAGGCGGGCACCGCCAGCGCCGCGGTGAATACGCCGGCAGCGAGGACGCCGCGTCGAGAGGGATCCATGTCCGCCCTTCCCAGGTCGATCAACACCTCAACAGTGTCGGGGTGGTGAGAGCCTCCGGCGGGCGTGGCGGGGGTCAGGCCTGCTTCTTCGTGCGTGATGGGCCTGCCGAGTTTTTCCGACAGGGCGGCTACCACTATTGCCCTGACCTGTTGCTTTGGCTGGTGGCCGCGCAGCCACATCGAAACCGACTGACCGCTGTAGGTCAGCGGCATACCGGCGAGGGCGCCGATGCGGTTCACCGCGCGGGCGAGCTCCTCGCGCTGACATTGCCCCTGGTCAAGAAGGTTGGCCAGCTTGATGTTCGGCGTACGCGTGGTGCCTGCCATGAGTGATTCTCCCGCCAGCTCCGACAGCTTTTACGGCGTTTACGAGCGCGCTCTTCCTTCACGGTACCCGCGCAGCGTGACCGGTAGTTGGCTGTACGTCAGGAACCAGACGGAACCATCTCGTCCACCCCAGGGAGCCCACGGTGACCCTCATGACCACCCCCCACCACAACACCAACGACCCCGTGGACCTGGCTCTCGTCGACAACGCCGTCCACCGTGCCGAAGGACTCGCCGTCGCCGACCCCAGCAGCCGTCTCGCCGACGCCGTGGCCGTTGAGCTGGCCATCTACCTGGCCGCGCTGATCACGCCCGCCGAGTACCACCTGAACCGCATGCCGGGACGCAGCCCGGCCGAGCAACGCGCTCGCGATGTCCTCGCCGACAGCATCCGCCACGCCAGATCCGTACAACACGACCAGCAGACCGGCGCCTTCACCAACCCCACCGCCCGGCTCTACCTCCTCGCCGGAGCATGCCGCCTGCTCAAGAACGCGATGGTGCCGTCGTGGTGAACCGCCGGGACGGTCGCCGCGCTCGGCGTCCGATGCGCTCCAGAGCGACCGAGACGGTCATCACCACGGCGCTGGTATCGCTGGTCGTGATCACCTTCAGCCTGCTCCTTATCCACACACTGGCCGGCACCTGACAGTTCTCAACTCCCGTGCCGGACCTCACCAGCCGCCCTTGCTTCCCAGCGAGGCGGCCCGGCACGGGTCCCGCGGGCAGATCCGCCCGCCCCGGAGCACAACCGACGAATGGAACCCGCTGTGAAGCAACGCCTGGACCAATCCACCAGCCGGCAAGCCACGACGCTCGGCGGCATCGAGCTGGGCCCGCTGTTCACCGACCATGCCCAGTACGAGGTCCCCGACCTGGCAACCCGCTTCGCCTACAAGAAGGAAGCAGGCTCCTCGGACACCAACCACGAATACGACAGCCTCAAGGTCTGACCCACCCCGCCCCAGCACCCGTGTGCGTGGGGCCCGGCCAGGCCCAGACCCCGCCCGGCCGGGCCCCACGCCCCACCTCGTGGAGGACCCGTGCTCAAACTGCGCATCCAACCCACCCCGGCCCGCCGCGAGGCCGGCGGGTGGGCGTGGAACAACACCCGCCTTCAGTGCGGCGCGTCCTGGGTTGCCCCGCTGGACCATCCGTCCCTGGACGCGGTCGCCCTCACCGACCGCGACACCGGACAGGTCCTTGTCCACCTCCGCGAGCGCGACGCACGTCGTGCGGGCGATGCCCGATGTGCCGTCGTGGAACTGTCCACCACCACCTTCCGCGAGCTCCGCGCGGAGCTCTTGGCCTGGCCCCTGAACTTCGTCGCCATCGATCTTGCCCCCGACGGCACGGTCAGCCTCAGGGCCGGTGAACACGGCACCGCTCCGCTGTACCTGACAGCCGTCGACGGTGTGCTGCACGGCTCGTGGACCACCGCCGACCTCGTCAAACGCATGCCCCGCGTGGACTTCCATGTCGCCGAGACGGCACGACTGCTCAGCCTGTGGTTCCGCTACAGCCACCACACCTGTTTCACCAGCCTGTACCGGCTGACCGAGCGCGCAGCCGCCCACTACAACGGTCACGGACCGATCCGCTTCGAGCAGCCTGCCCCGGCGCTGCACTCCAGGGCCCGTGCTCTGGCCGACGACGCCGACGTACTGACCGCGTACGGCACCATGCTCGACGCGGTGCTCGACCGGCATCTGTACGACCCGGACACCACCAGCGCGCATGTCTCGGGCGGCTTCGACTCGGCCGTCACCGGCACCCATCTGTCACTGCGCCACCCCGGAAGGGTCACCGCCTCGGCGATGCTCCTCCCCGGCCCGATGGGAGCACAACAGCGCACGCGGCGAGCCGAGATGCTCCGTACCGGGCGCTTTCGCACCGACATCACCACCCCGGCCCTGCCTCCTCTGCACCCGGACGGACGACGCGCCCTGAGCGGATACGTATACCC
This sequence comes from Streptomyces sp. NPDC051214, assembly GCF_040682375.1. Taxonomy (NCBI): domain Bacteria; kingdom Bacillati; phylum Actinomycetota; class Actinomycetes; order Kitasatosporales; family Streptomycetaceae; genus Streptomyces; species Streptomyces sp. NPDC051214. The sequence goes on along the minus strand of NZ_JBFBAT010000001.1, from coordinate 600,281 downwards.
CTACGAAGAGCCCTACCACGAGGCCACCGCCGCCCTTGTCTACCAACTGGCCGGGGCCGGCATCCGTACCGTGGTGACCGGGATCGGCGGAGACGAGATGGTCGCCCTCACTCCCCGGGAAGCACCACACCCGCCCGTCGGCCCGGGCCACGCGATGACCGAATGGCTGGGGCCTGCCGCCCGCGAGGCCCTCACGGACGTGGACGGGGACACCTGCCCGCCCGCCGTCGTCAACGAAATGACCCTGCTCGCGATGGCATCGGCCGCGCCGCTGCTGCTCGAGGCCGGCATCTGGCCCCTGCACCCCTTCGCCGATCCGCACATGATCCGCTTCGGCGAGTGGCTGCCCCGCTCCTGGCGCTCCCGCAAGAACCTGCACCGCCGCCGTCTGGCGGCCCTGGGCCTGTCCGAACTGGTCGTGGAACCGCCCTTGCCGGAAAACTTCACCGACGTCATGAACACCGCGGTCCGCACCACCCTTCCCGCACAGGTGCGACGCCTACTCGATCAAGGGTCTCCGCTCATCGACGCCAAGCTCGTAGACGCCGACGTCCTCACCCGAGTCCTGACGCGCATCGAATCCGGCGACATCCGCGCCACAGACGACCGTCTCGCCGACGTCGTCGCCGCCGACCTCGCCCATCGCGCCGCCCACAACTGAGAGCCTCAAAGACCATGTACGTGATGCGCCCCGCCACCGCCGACGACCGCTCCGCTTACACCGAGCTAATCCGCGCCCGCGCCGCCTGGATGGTGAGCACAGGCAAGGTCGGCGGCGCAGACCTCCTCGAAGAGGACCGGGCCGAACAGATCGCCGCACAGGCCGGGAACGGCCACACCCCCGTATGGGCTTTGCTCTCACCCGAGGCAGAACTCATCGGCTGCACCAGCCTCTACGACCAGACCCCCGAATGGGGATGGACCGATACCGAGCGCGCCGAGCCCGCGCTCTTCTTGGCCACCACCTTCACCCACCCCGACCACCGGGTAACCAAGCCCGGCACGCTCATGGCCTGGTGGGCCCTGGCTCACGCGGCCCGCACCGGAAAGCTCTGGGTACGGCGCGGCTGTGGACACCAACGACTCGTGCGCTACTACCGCGAGCACCAAGGCTTCGACCTCGTCCACACCACTGAGCGAGGCGGCCACCCCGCCTACCTCCTGGCTCGCAAAGCCGAGGAGCTCAACCGCCTGCCCGTCACCACCGAACCCACCGGCACCGTCACCTGACTCCTCGGGAGGCGCACGCACGCCCAGCACCTCCACCGAGTACGACGCAGCGTGAAGCCGCAATGCCCGCACCCGATCCGACGGATCTCTAGCCGCCGAAGCGGAGCCTGTACCGCGCCTTGCCCTTGGGGTAGTCGTCCAGTGTTCCGCCGCCCCAGTCGAAGTCGAAGTACGCCTGGTACGCCGAGTCCTTGACCAGGTCGGCCATCCGGTCGATGAAGTAGGGGGAGTCGCCGCCGCCCATGTAGGCGTCGCCCCTTCCGTAAAGGCCCCATTCCGGATAGGACTTGGGCTTGGTGTGCGTGGCGGCGAATTTTTTGAACTCCTTCACGCCCATGGGGGTGGTGAGAGTGTGGTCCCAGCGCTGGGCGGGGGTCGCGTCCGGGTGCTCCCACCACACGTCGTAGATGTTCAGGCCCACGATGTCGACGTACGAGTCGCCGGGGTACAGCGTCTCGAATGAGGTGACCTTGCCCGAGGTGCCGACGGCCATGTTGTAGTCGAAGCGGAAGTGCGTCCCGGTCTGGGCGCGCAGGAGAGTGACCACCCGACGGAACATCTCCCGATAGGCCGCGGGATCGTCAGTGCCCTGCCAGGCGCCGATGGTCTTGTTGTTGCCCTCGTACCCGAGGCGGACGACGGAATCGGCGAGGCCGTTCCTGACCAGCAGGTCGGCGAGGTCGCGGAACTGGCTGTCGTATTTCCCGGCGAGCCCGTCCCGGAAATTTCCGCCCTTGGGCAGCATCGGCAGCCCGAGCACGAACTGCCGGCCGTCCCCGGCCTTCTTCCAGTCACCCCAGTACTTGGCCGCGTACTGATTCCAGCCGTCGTTCTCCGACGGGTCCAGATAGTCCGTGGCATCCATCTGTGACCGCCCGAGCCACGTCCGCGAATCGTTCACGGCATCCGTTTTGCCCGGCCCGGCATAGACGCCCAGACGAGAGGGGACGTCGGCACCCTCGGAAGGCATGGCCATGGTCGCGAGGATAACCCCGGCCATGGCGCAGATCGTCGCCAGCTTTCGCTTCACTTCTCGTCCTTCTCGACCCTGGCCCCCCGGTTCAGTTCCGGGACATTGTGGGAAGGGCCGTGCGCGAAGGCAATGGGAGGACCTACTAAGCGCATTCGTAGGGCCGGCGGTTTACCCCATTCACCCTCCGCCCGCCGTCAGCCCGATTCACTGCTATCGAGCGTCGTTGGCGCCGAGCGCCGCATGGTGCATCTCACGCCGGAAGGGCACTGGATGAGTTGTGTGATGATACGCGGATGTTGGCCGGCCACTGGGGGGAGGCCGGGTGTATGCGAAGGGGTGGGGACGCCGCGTGGGCAAGGATGGGTCCATATCGGACGAGGAGTGGGCGCGCTTTCTGCGGGACGCGGAGGCGGGCGCGGGCGCTGAAAGCGCTCCCGAGGAGCCTTCGGCGCGGGCCCGCATGGTGGCGCGGCGGTTGCGGGACGAGCCCGGCAGGCCGGAGGGGTGGCGGACCCATCGACCGGCCCCGCGGCGACGGGGCAAGGGCTGGTACGTGGTCGGTCTCGTCGTGGTCGCGCTTGTCCTGGCGGTGGCGGTCGCTCCGGGGAGCCTGACGGACTGGTTCGGAGGCGGTGGTGACGGGGATGCCTCGCCTGCCGCCGCGGAGTCGGCTCGTCCGAGTCAGGCGCCGGCGACGGAGGCCGCGGCCCAACGGCCCACGGTGGACGAGCCGTTCAGGGGCTCGCCCGCGGCCCGTTGGCGGGACGGGGTGGCGGGGATTCATCTGCCGGAAGCACGGGCGACGGGCTGGATGAGCCGTGCGCAGGTCGCGGACGCCCTCGGGCGGTCCCGGGACTTCCTTGCGGCGTCCAGTCTCGACCGAGGGGTGCTGCGCGGGGAGCGGCCCGCCAAGGCGATCGAACTCATCAACCCGCATCAGGCCGACACCAAGGAATTCCTCTCCGTCGCGTTCAGCGCGCCCAGCAAGGAAAACGATCCGCTGCTGATGTTCAGCCGGTTCGAGAAGTCGAAGGTGCGTCTCGTCGGGGACGTGATCAAGACGCGAGGCCGCCTCACCTTCGAGGAAGGCAAGCGCGGCGCGGTCGAGGTGACCGCCGATGTCACCTATGTCTATCCGGTCGTGAGCGCCGAAGCGGGCAGCGAGGAAGTCGTCCGTACCATCGTGCGCCGCGAGACCGTGATGAGCTGGGACGACCCGGCGAAGGTGATCACCAAGAAGGGGACGTTCTCCTTCGTCTCCTACAAGGTCGACACCACCAACGGCGGCTGCGACACCTACACCGGCTACCTCACCCCCGAATTCGGCGCCGATCGCGCCGCCCCGAACGCGCACGACGGCCCCGAAGTCGACCCGTACGACCGCAGCGAGACGATGGAATCGCGTATGCGCGACAGATCGGAATGCGGCACTGCCTCACGGTCTTGAGGGGGGTGCGGCGCGGCCCGTGGGACTCCGGCGCACCACTGCGTGAGCCGCGTCGTTGGCCGGCGATTAGAATCTTCTCTCATGTCGAAGCCTGACGAACTGCTTGTTGACATCGCCGCCCTGGTGGAGTCCGGGCACAGCAATCAGATGTCTCTGACCGTGGTCGCCTGTGGTGCTGTCATCACCGGCCGGCTGGCTCCCGAATCCGTCTGGAGGCAGCGGGTGTCGGAGGTTCTGGCGGACTCGGACCGCCTGAGCGATTTCTCCGCCATGTTCACCGCCGCGTCGGACAAGGAGGGGCCCCCGCGCCATCTGCATTTCCACGTGGCGCGGATTCTGCAGGGCACGGTGGGAATCCCGGAGACCGGCGGCATGTACCGCGTGGCGATCGAGGACGTCAGCGCCTGGACCATCGGCGACTTCAGCTACTCCGACCACTGACGGACGCCCCTGTGTGAGAACGTGCCGAAGGGCCCGGGTGCCACATGGCACCCGGGCCCCGACGGCTGCTCGGATGTTCGGGTGTTCCGCTCAGCCGGCTCGTTCAGCCGGCTCGTTCAGCCGGCTCGCTCAGCCGTCTCGCTCAGTCACCCGCGCCCAGCCTGAAGTGGAAGATCCCCCAGGTCAGGTGCGCGTCGCGGCCGCCCGCTATCCAGTGGCCGAGCCCCTTCTTCATCTGGGCGAGGTAGTCGTGGCTGATCCTCCTGGCCAGCCCGTCCGCCTCCTGCCGCTCGGTCTCCTCGAGGACCCGCGTGTAGTGGTTCACCAACTGCTCGCGGTGCTCCTCGAAACCGCCGTCGACGGCGGTGAAGCCGAGACGGTCCAGCTCGCGTGTGTAGAAGCCGGGTGAGCCCATGTCGTCCAGGTGGATGCGGTCGAGGATCGGCTGCAGTACGTCCGTGCTGCCGCCGTCCGCCGCCGCCATCGGGTCGGTGAAGATGAGACGGCCGCCCGGCCGCAGCACCCGCGCGATCTCCTCCAGGACCCGGACCCGGTTCCCGCTGTGCAGGAAGGCGTCCTGGGACCAGATGACGTCGACGTGGTCGTCCGGGTACGGGATGTCCTCGAAGGACCCGTCCACGACCTCGATCCTGTCGGTGAGCGAGCGGGTCGCGTTCAGCTCCTTGTGGCGCTGGTTCTCCACCTCGCTGAGGTTGAGGGCGAGGACCCGGCAGCCGTACGTCTGCGCCAGATAGCGCGCCGAGCCGCCGAACCCGGAACCGAGGTCGAGCACCACGGATTCCTGGGTCAGCTGCAGCTTCGACGCCATCCGCTCGACGGTCCGCCTGCTCGCGGCCGCGATGGGCTCCACCGGGCTTTCGTACAGGCCGATGTGGATGTCCTCGCCGCCCCACACCGAGGCGTAGAAGGTGTCGGCGTCGGGTGAGTTGTAGTAGCTGCGGGCGGTGCCGACCGCGCCTTTGTACTGTCCCTCGTTCTCGGTCCGGTACTCCTTCTCCGCCACGTGCACGAAGAAGTCCGGCTGCTCACCCCGGTAGGTGTGCTGGAAGTCGCCGTAGGTCTCGATGTGCTGGAAACCCACCTCGGACATCAGCCGCCGCGTGTAGTCCTTGCGCAGCGGGAACATGTTGAGGTGGTAGATGGAGTTGTCCGGGAAGCTGTACCGCATGCGGCACAATCCCTCGTCGACATACTCCGGCTCCACGATGACGTCCTCACCGCAGTAGTAATACCTGTGCTTGCTCGTGTAGCCGTCGTCCAGGACCGCGTCGTAATTGCGCTGGTCCAAGATGAGAATTCCGTCGTGCTTGAGCATCGCGTAGAACTCGGCCAGTGCCTTGCGCCGGTCCCGCTCCGAGAAGAGATGGGTGAAGGAGTTGCCGAGGCACACGATGGCGTCGTACTCCCCGTGGACGTCTCTGTTGAGCCATCGCCAGTCCGCCTGGACGACCCGCAGGATGTGTCCGCCCTGCTTGGTGCCGTTCTCGAACGCCCTCGCCAGCATCTCCGCGCTGCCGTCCGCGCTCACGGTCTCGAATCCGGCGGCCAGCAGCCGTACGGAATGGAATCCCGTGCCCGTCGCGACGTCGAGCACGCTCCTCACCCCCCACTTGTGCAGCAGGTCGATGAAGAAGTTCCCTTCGCTCTCCTCTCTCTTCTCCCAATCGATGAGGGAGTCCCACTTCTCGACGAAGCTGGGGACGTACTCCTCCGTGTAGTGCCCGGTTTCGCGTACTTCGACAGGGTTGTCGCCGAACTCTTGAGCCGGTTGCACGATGATGGGGACCCTTCAGCCTTGAGGAATCCTGCCCGGCGCGGCAGCCCAGGCAGGCACATGCCGCAGGCCTGGGGAACCGCGTGGTGTGAGCGCATTGCTATCCAAGACTGAGGGGTCTGATGCCTCCAAAGTTCGTATACGGAGCCGGAGTTGGGCCCGACAGCGGCCTTGGCCAGCGGCTTTCCCGCCGCAAGATTGTTTGCGGTGGTGGGGGCTGAGCGGCTGCAGTGCCTAGCAGGTGCCGTCCGACACCTTGAGGCCGGTGTTCGCTCCCGCGGTTCTGCCCAAGACGGCCGGTACGCAGGCGGCGCTGTCGAGCTTGTGCGCGTAAGGGATGGTCACCGTCGTGTTGGACGTCGGGTTCGGGCCCGCCGGCTTGTACTCGTCGTCGGCGGGGGACCAGGTCACCTTGGCGAAGGTGTTGCCGCTGACCTGCCAGGAGCCGGCCGCGTCGGTGTAGAAGGTGCCCAGGACGTCCTTGGAGTCCTTGAAGTAGTTGTTGTCCACCTTGGCCTTGGCCCCGGCGCGGGAATTGATGCCGGACTCGTGCAGGCCCACGTAGTAGTTGTTGTAGATGTGGGCCGTGCCGCCGCGGAGCAGGGGCGTGCGGGAGTCGATGTTCTCGTACTTGTTGTGGTCGTAGGTGACGTAGCCGTTCGAGACGTCGCTCTCGCTGGACCCGACCAGGCCGCCGCGCCCGGAGTTGCGCAGGATGCTGTACGAGAGGGTCACGTACTGCGTGTTGTTCTTCATGTCGAAGAGGCCGTCGAAGCCCTCCGACTCCCCGCCCGACGCCTCCAGGGTCGTGTGGTCGACCCAGACGTTGCGGACGTCGCTCTCCATGCCGATGGCGTCGCCGCCGTTGGACGTGGGGGAGCCGGACTTCTTGACGTTCTTGACGGTCACGTTCTGGATGATGATGTTGCTGGAATCCCTGATGTGGATGCCCAGCTGGTCGAAGACGGCGCCACTGCCGACACCGACGATCGTGACGTTGCTGATCTGCTTGAGCTCGATCACCCCGGCGGCGGTGTTGCAGCTGCTGCCCGACACCTTCGAGGTGTTGCCGTGGTTGATCGTCCCCTGCACCTCGATGGTGATCGGGGTGTCGTCGGCGGCCCGGGTGCACAGCGCCGTGTGGATGGCGGTGCCCGTCGTGGCCCGCACCGTCTTCCCGCCCGCGCCGCCGGTGGTCCCGCCGTTCTGCGAGGCGTAGCCGGTGGCGCTGCCGACCGCGGCCGAGGCCCCGGGCCGCGCGGAGGCGTCCGTCTGCGCGGCGGCCTCCGGCAGCGTGAGCGCCGCGCCGGTCGCGGCCGTGGCGACCAGCGTGGCCAGCGTGACGTGCAGTCTTCGTGAACGTGCTCGGCTCATGGTCGGCTCCCTGTTCGTCATGGAATCCCGGTGTGGAATCCCGGGTGTCGCTGTCCCGTACGCCCTAGTCGTCGCGGCGGGACCCGAGGTTGCCGCCTTGTCGCCGCGTTCTGCGCGCGATGTGCCGACCGGGCTCGCGCCGTGGGATGAGCGGGGGGTGAGCGTGGGCACCGACGCCGCGTCCGGGGTTCTTGGGGCAGGTGGGAGGATGTACGGCATGGATATTCGAGCCAGGAACAATGTGACGGTCACGGGGCCGGCCGACGGGCCCGCGGTGGTCCTCGCGCACGGCTTCGGCTGCGACCAGAACATGTGGCGGCTGGCCGTGCCTGCCCTGGCGGAGCGGCACCGCGTGGTGCTCTTCGACTACGTCGGCTCCGGCGGCTCGGATCTGTCGGCCTGGAGCCAGGAGCGGTACGCGTCACTCGACGGTTACGCCCAGGACGTGGTCGACGTCTGTGCGGAACTCGGACTCGAGCAGGCGGTCTTCGTCGGGCATTCCGTCAGCGCCATGGTCGGGGTGCTCGCCGCCCGGACGGCACCCGAGCGCATCGGGTCGCTGGTGATGGTGGCGCCCTCCCCCCGCTACATCGACGACGACGGCTACCGGGGCGGCTTCACCGCGGAGGACATCGACGAGCTGCTGTCCTCGCTCGACTCGAACTACCTGGGCTGGTCGTCCACGATGGCACCGGTGATCATGGGCAATCCGGAGCGGCCGGAGCTGGGTCAGGAACTGACCAACAGCTTCTGCGCCACCGACCCGGACATCGCCCGGGTCTTCGCCCGCACCACGTTCCTGTCCGACAGCCGCGAGGACCTGAAGAGCGTGACGGTGCCGACCCTGGTGCTCGAATGCTCCCAGGACATGATCGCGCCGCGTGAGGTCGGCGCGTATGTGCACGCCGCGATCCCCTCGTCCCGCCTGGTCACCCTGGACGCCACCGGGCACTGCCCGCAGCTGAGCGCGCCGGAGGCCACCAACGAAGCCATACTCGACTTCCTGGGGGCCTTGCGTTGATGAGCCTCGGAGGCGACGAGCCGGAGCCGGCCGAGATCGGGGACGCCGCGGGAACGAACGCCGCGTTCACCGCGCTGCTCGAGGACAGTGCCGAGGACCTGTACGAGACGGCTCCCTGCGGTTATCTGTCGACGCTGATGGACGGAACCATCGCCAAGGTCAACACCACCCTGCTCGACTGGCTCGGCCTGGAGCGCGAGGCCGTGGTGGGGCAGGTCCGCTTCGCCGATCTCCTCACCGTCGGCGGGAAGCTCTACCACGAGACGCACTTCGCACCGCTGCTGCGCATGCAGGGCGAGCTGCGCGGCATCGCGCTGGAGATGAAGGGTGCCGACGGGAGCCGGCTGCCGGTGATGGTCTCCTCCGTGGTCAAGCACGGCAGTGAGGGGGACCCGCTGCTGATCCGCACGACGCTCTCCGACGCCTCCGACCGGCGCGCCTACGAGCAGGAACTCCTGCGCCGCCGCGAGGAATCCGAGCGGGCGCGTGCCGAGGCCGAGCGGGCGCGCGCGGAGGCGGAGGAGGCCCGCCGGCAGGCCGAGGCCGACCGGCAGCGCCTCGCCGACTCGCTCTCCGTGCTGCAGCAGTCCCTCGTGCCCTCCTCGCTGCCCGCCGTGCCGGGGCTCGAAGCCGCCGTCTACTACCACACGGCCTCTCCGGACCGCCTCGGCGGCGACTTCTACGACCTGTTCGCCCTGGGCGACGGCCGGTGGGCCTTCTTCCTCGGGGACGTGTGCGGCAAGGGCCCCCAGGCGGCGTCGCTCACCTCCCTCACGCGGTACACGCTGCGGGCCGCGGCCCTGCACGATCCCGAGCCCGCCGCGGCCCTGGCCACGCTCAACTCCGTCCTCCAGGAGCGCTACGGAGCCAGCGGCGACCCCCGCTACTGCACGGTGATCTTCGGCGTCGTCCAGCCGGGCGCCGAAGACGGGGACATCACCGTGCGCCTCGCCTCCGGGGGACACCCGCCGGCGCTTGTCCTACGGGCCGACGGCACCGCCGACTACCTCCCGACTCCCGGGGGTTTGCTCGTCGGCGTCGTTCCCGAGGCCCGGTTCGCCACCGCGGAGACCACGCTCGCCGCCGGTGACACGCTGTTGCTCTACACCGACGGACTCACCGAGGCCCGTACCGGCTCCTCTCGGCGGAGCCTCTTCGGCGACGACGCCCTCCAGGCCTTCGCCGCCGAACACGCACCCAGCACACCCCACGAGATGATCGCCGCGCTGACCGGGCTCCTGGAGAGCTTCGGTGACGGCCTGGACGACGACACCGCACTGCTCGCACTGGGCGTCCCCACCGCCCACCCGGCAACGGATGACGCACGATGAGCCCTCTGAACATCACCTACCGCAGCACTGCCACCGGCCCCGTCCTGCACGTGGTCGGCGAACTCGACTACGAGCGGGCCACCGCCCTGCGCGAACAGGTCGACTGCCTGGCCCTGACCCGGGGCCAGAACCTGGTCATCGACCTGTCCCGCCTGGAGTTCTGCGACTCCACCGGCATCAGCGTCCTGCTCGCGGCCCGCCTCCGCGCCCAGGCCGCCGAGGCCGAGCTGATCCTGGTCGGCATCCCCGCCAACACGCTGCGCATCCTGCGGATCGTCGGCCTGGACCAGGTCTTCACCATCCAACCCGCGAGCGAGACCGCGAGCGAGACCGCCTGAGCGGTACGGGCAGCCCGTCGGGTCAGGGCAGCTGTGCGGGGCAGAGGCGGTGCGGCTTCGGGTCGCCCTTGAGCCTGGCCTCCGCGCAGCCGCCCGGCAGCGACCCGTACGCCTTCTTGCCGAAGTTGGCCGTCACCGTCAGCTTGCCGTCGCCGAACTGCGAGCGCTGCACCGTCCCGTCAGCGGTGAGCCGCCGGTAGTCGGTCATCCGCTCGGTGCCCGCGGCCTGGTGCAGGGGTGCGAACTGGCGTTGCAGCGCGGCCATTTCCTTGCCCGTGGACGTCAAGTTCTTGTCCCCGAGCGTGAAGTTGAGCGGGGTGTTGTAGAGAGCGGACATCAGCGCTCGGTCGGTTTTCTGTTCCGGGAGTTTGTTGTACGGCATTTCCCAGCGGTCGGTGTTGATGACGGAACCGTGCAGCGCGGTCTCGTACAGGGGGACGCGATAGCGCGGGTCGTACATCGCCTTTGCCAGCGCGGGCGGCAGTGCGGCCTCCTTGAAGAAGAACGCGGGCTCGCCCTGCGGTGCGTAGCCGCCCCACTTCTCCTTGTCCTTCTCCAGCTTCCACAAGCCGTCGGCGACCGGGGTCTGGCCGCCGTGGTTGAAGGCGAGCACGGGAGCGGCCCAGGCGCCCGCCGATTCCGAGCCGAGGACGAACTTGTCGTCGGAGGCCAGTTTCCGCATGCGCTCCAGGCGGTTGGCGCGGTCTTGCTTCTTGTTCATGCGGTGGCCCTCGCTGCTGTCGGTGAACAGTTCACCCGCCGCGTCGACGTCCAGGAAATAGCTGTCGGCGCCATTGGCCGTGATCTTCTTCGCCCGGTCGGCCAGGTAATGCTTGGTGGGCTCGGCCTGCTGGAAGGCCTGGGTGCTGACATAGCAGCCGCGGCCGCCGAAGCCTTCCTTGATCTCGCCCTTCCAGTTCCTCACGCAGAAGTCCGGGTAGACCGCGTCAGGCCATTTCGACGACGGATTGTCGGCGGTTTCGGAGGGCTGGCCGTTGGCCCAGGAGTCGTAGGGGCCGACCAGATAGCCGTTTCGCTTCGCTGCCCGCACGGCCTGCTCGTCCATCGGCTGGTCGTCCGCGTCATAGCCGAGCCAGAGCCGCGAGACGCCGAGCTTGTGCAGTTCGTTCACGCCCTTCGCGGTGCGTGCGCTGCCCCAGGCGTAGGCGTGCACGGCCCCCAACAGGCGTTTCACTCCCGGGTTTTCGCGGATCTTCTGCTTCAGCGAGCGCAGCTTGCCGTGCTCGTCCAGGTAGGCGCGGTAGTCGGTGGCCGAGGAGACCGGGGACGCGTCGGTGAGGGAGAAGTGCACCGTGTAGTCGCGGGTCCGCTCGCGCCGCGAGAACTCGTGCCGCGCGGTCGAGCCGATCCGCCCGTCCTTCGACGCGAAGGCGAGCGACGTGCCGACCTCCTCCGGCACGATGTAGCCGACACCGTGCCCACCCTGGGTGTAGCCCCAGGCCGGAAGGGTGAGGCCGCCCGAGAGTTCGGCCTCCGAGTCCTTGAGACCGGCCTCGCCGGAGTTCCAGAAGTTGTCGCTCACCGGGACCCGCAGGCCCTCGCCGCGCGGGATCTGCAGGGCCGCGCCCGCGCCGGGCGTCGTCCTGGGCCAGGACAGGTTCTGGTCGGCCGCGGAGTGCACCGTCATGCGCAGGCGGCCCCGCTCGCTCCTCGCCGTGACGGTGAGCTTCTTGTCGGGGTACGACCAGTGGGCCGTGCCGCCGTCCACGGTCACCTTGCCCGGCTTGCCGAGCCGCTGTCCCGCCGCGCCGGACACCGGGAGCGTGGCCCCGTCGCCGGTCCGCCCCGTGACGCGCAGCGTCCCGGTGTCCACGCGCGCGGTGCCGCCCCGCACGCTGAAGTCCACTGTGGCGCCGTGCACTTGAGGCGGCGCCGACGCCCTGCCGCCCCCGGCCGGCGACTCGGCCATGGCCAGGTAACCCGCCGACGCCGTCCCGGCGGTCAGCGCCACGGCCACGGCGATGCCGTACGTACGGAGGCGTCGCCGACGCCGCGCACCCGCGACGTCACTGTGCCGGGCTCCCTGGGGCTGACTGCTGCTGTTCATCGCGTAGTTCACGGGGGACAGCGTCGGCGGTGAGCCTAAGAACTTATTAAGAACGTTTCCCCGACCGGCGCATGGCGGATTTTCGGCATCTTCTGGCAGATTCTCGGAAGTGCGACACGACCTTCGGCGCCGACGATGACGGGGTGCGAAGAAATACGTCCATCACTCTGCTGTCCGCCGGGCACGCCTGCGTCGACCTGTACCAAGGCGCCGTGGCGTCCCTGGTGCCGTTCTTCGTCGCCGAGCGCGCCTACAGCTACGCCGCCGTCTCCGGCATCGTGCTCGCCGCCTCGCTGTTGTCGTCGGTGGCGCAACCGCTGTTCGGCATCCTCACCGACCGCCGGTCGATGCCGTGGCTGCTCCCGGCCAGCACGCTGCTCGGCGGTCTGGGCATCGCCTTGAGCGGGGTGAGCGGCTCGTACGGGCTGACCCTCGTGTTCGTGGCCGTGTCCGGGGTGGGCGTGGCCGCCTATCACCCCGAGTCGGCGCGGGTGGCCCGGCTGGCGAGCGGGGGCAGTCACCGAGGAATGGGGTGGTTCTCGCTCGGCGGGAATCTCGGCTTCGCGGTCGCCCCGCTCCTGGTCACCGCCGTCGTCACCGCGGGAGGCCTGCGGCTGACTCCGCTGCTCGTCCTGCCGGCGCTCGTCGGCGCCGTACTGTGCCTGCCCGTGCTGCGTGCGCTGGAGCGGCAGCGAGAGACCGCCGGGGACAGTGCCGGTACGGCGGTGGCGGCGGCGCAGGACGACAAGGCGTCGTTCGTGAAGCTGTCGCTGGCCGTGGTGTGCCGGTCGATCGTCTTCATCGGCCTGAGCACCTTCATCTCCTTGCTCGGCAAGGAGCGCATGGGCGGCAGCACGGCCGCGGGCACGGCGGCGCTGTTCGTGCTGTACCTCGGTGGCGCGGTGGGCTCGGTCCTCGGCGGCGCGCTGGCCGAGCGCTGGGGCCGGGTCACCGTCGCGCGCTGGTCTTACCTGCTCACGGTGGGATGTGTCGCGGGTGTGGTGTTCGTGCCCGGTCCCGCCTTCTACGTGTGCGTGGCGCTGACCTCGGCGGGCCTGTACGTCCCGTTCTCGCTGCAGGTCACGCTCGGGCAGGACTACCTGCCCTCCCGCGTCGGCACCGCGAGCGGGATCACGCTCGGTCTGACCGTCAGCATCGGTGGCCTGGTGAGCCCTTTGATCGGCGGCCTCGCCGACGCGACATCCCTGCGGAGCGCCTTGGCGCCCCTGGTCCTCATGCCCGTACTGAGCTGGTTCCTGTTCCGCACCCTGCCCGAACCCGAACCCACCGTGCCGCAACCCGTGGGCACGGCCCGCTGACGAGGGGAGGGGCCCCGGATGCACCGGAGCCCCTCCACGTCCCGACGAGCCGCTCGGCATCGACGAACGCCCGCAACTGGTTGAGGGTCACGCGGCGCCTCCCTTCGGGGCGGATACCGGGAGGCGGCTGTTGCGAGGCCGTGGAGCGGCGGGGCGGGAGGTTGTTCTGTGCATACCCGCACCTTAGGAAAGGGCGGGACGGCGGCGAAGCCGGCGGGTGCCGCGCTCTCACCAGCCCGTGAACAGCAGGTGATTCACCAGGAGCGCCAGTACGGCCTGCGCGGCGAGCCAGTGGCGCCGGCCGGCCTTCGGCAGGGACGCGGTCGCCGCGAGCAGGAACGTGGCGAACGGCAGCCAGATGCGTTCCGTCTCCGCCTTGCTCATGCCCGACAGGTCGGCGGCAAGCAGCGCCAGCAGGGCGGCCAGGACGAGGGCGGTCAGCCGGTCGGCGGGTGTGGTGCGCCCGCTCCACAAGCGACGGACGGTATCGGGTGCCGCCCTCACCGTCCTGCGCAGGCCCGCGACCGTCGCGAGGCCCACGACGAGCACCGTGCAGGCGAGGTTGGCCCAGACGAAGTAGGCGTACGGCCTGATGCCGCCCGCCCCCTGGTGGTAGCGCTCGACGAGCAGGCGGTACGCCTCCCACCAGTCGAAGCCCGCCAGAGTGAAGACGAGCGGGGCCACCGCCGCCCCCGCCAGGAAGAACGGCAGGGGACGTGGGGTGCGGGTGATCAGCAGGACGGCCGCGGCGACGAGCGCGAAGAGCGTCAGGCCGTACGAGAGGTAGCAGATGAGGCCGAACAGAAGGCCGGAGCCGAGTGCCGCGGCGGCGGGCGAGCGGGCTTCGCGCGTCGCCGCAAGCGCGAGCAGGGCGACCATCCAGGCGGTCACGGCGGCGAAATAGCCGTCCGCCGAGGCGCCGACCCAGATCGCTGACGGCGCCAGAACGAGGAACGGCGCCGCACGGCGGGCCACCGCCTCGTCGGCCAGAGCGCGCAGGGTGATCAGGACGGCCGCCACGGCGGTGCCGCCCACCGTGATGCAGAAGGCTCCGGCCCAGGCGCCGCCCCCGAGGCCGACGCGGTCGAGGAGGACGAAGGTGAGGGTGGCGCCGGGCGGATGGCCCGCGGTGTGGGCGGGCCAGTGACCGGGGGAGTCGATGAGGATGTGCCGGGTGAAGTCCCGCAGCGTCGCGGGGATGTCCTCGAAGCGGTCGATGACCTGGAGGTATTCGTACTTGGTGGTGAGCCGCGCGGCCACGCCCCGGTGCCAGCCGTCGATCAGCGCGAGCGACCAGATCCAGGCCGTCGAAGCGGTCCATGCGGACAGGAGCAGCGCCCGCCAGGAGAGCCGGGCGGCGAGGACGGGGGCGTACGCGATCACCGCGACGGCGACCGCGAGCGCGGCGGGGGTGCCGGGCCCGATGTGCGGATCCCATCGGGCGTACAGGGGCGGCCAGTTGAGGTGCAGGGTGCCGTCCGCGTGCTCGATCGACGTGCCGACGACGACGGCCGCGGCGACGAGCAGCGCCGCGATGCCGGCAGCGGCCAGGTCACGGCGGCGGCCGGTGCGTTCCGTGGTGCTCACGTCTGCACCGTAGGCGCAGGTGGCGGGAGTGAACGGGCCCGGCGGCACGACGTCAGCGTTTCGTCATGAGTCGCGGGCCCGTTCGGCCACATGGTCCGGCTTACGGTCGCTCCATGCCCCGTAGCTCCGTGCCTCGTAGCTCCTTGTCTCGTCACTCCGTGCCCCCAGCGTCACGCGTCCCCTCTCCCTCCGACCCCGGTTTCTGGCGCAGTCCGCTGCGCGGGCCGTGGCTCACCTCGGTGCTCGGCGTCATCCTGCTCGTCGGCGTCACCGTGCTGTTCGTCACCGGTCTGCTGTCGTACGCGGCGTACAACCCGGACCTGTCACCCGTCAACGACAAGACACCCGACAAGGGGCTCCTCGGCTTCTACCTCTTCGACTGGCCGACCGACCCGCACTGGCTCTACCGCCTCAACCAGGGCCTGCACGTCACGGTCGGCATCACGCTGATCCCGGTGCTGCTCGCGAAGCTGTGGTCGGTGATCCCGAAGCTCTTCGCGCTGCCCCCGGCGCGGTCGGTGGGGCACGCCCTCGAGCGGGTGTCGCTGCTCCTGCTGGTCGGAGGCGCGCTGTTCGAGTTTGTCACCGGTGTCCTCAACGTCCAGTTGGAGTACCTCTTCCCCGGGTCGTTCTATCCGCTGCACTTCTACGGCGCCTGGGTGTTCTTCGGCGCGTTCGTGGCCCACGTGGTGCTGCGTCTCCCTCAAGTCGTACGGGTGCTGCGGGAGCGGGGGTGGCGCGAGCAGGTACGTGATCCGCGTGCGGAGCCCGCCGACGCGGAGGGCCTGGTCGCGCCCGCGCCCGCCGAGCCCACCGTGACGCGGCGGGGAGCGCTCGGCATGGTCGGTGCGGGGTCCGCCCTGCTGTTCGTGACGACGGCGGGGCAGAACGTGGACGGGCCCCTGCGCCGCACCGCCCTGTTCGCCCCGCACGGCGGCGGTGATCCTGGGAGCGGGCCGAACGGCTTCCAGATCAACAAGACGGCTGCGAAGGTGGGGGTCGGGCGACGGGACAGGGGTGAGGGGTGGCGGCTGTCCGTCGGCGGCCCACGGGGAGAGGTCAGGCTGTCCCGCGACGACCTGCTTCAACTCCCGCTGCACAGTGCTGCGTTGCCCATCGCGTGCGTGGAGGGGTGGTCGACGTCGGACCAGTGGTGGCGTGGGGTGCGGCTGCGTGACCTCGCGGCGCTCGCCGGGTACGAGGAGGACCCTCCGGGGGTGTTCGTGGAGTCCCTGCAGCGGCACGGGGCCTTCCGCAAGGCCGCGTTGCGCGACAACCAGGTCCGCGACCCGCGCTCCCTCCTCGCGCTGCGGGTGAACGGCGAGGATCTGTCGCCGGACCACGGCTATCCGGCACGGATCATCGTTCCGGCCGCGCCAGGAGTGCTCAACACCAAATGGGTGTCCCGCCTGACTTTCGGGGAGCTGTGATGAGCGGTTTCGTGGGTCGACTGCGGCGGTGGTACGGCGAGGGCCCGCTGCAACTCCTCGTACTGCTGGCCTCGTTCGCGCTCGCGGGGTACGCGGGGGTGCGCCTGCTGGAGGGCGACTGGCCAATGGTCGTCCTCTGGTTCGTCGGCGCGGCGCTGGTGCACGATCTGCTGTTCGTGCCCGCCTACGCGCTCGCCGACCGTGCCCTGCGGGCGGCTGCGGGGCGCCGGGAGCGCGGGGGGTGGGTCAACTTCGTACGGGTGCCGGCGTTCCTGTCCGGGCTGCTGTTGCTGGTGTGGTTCCCGCTCATCACCGGGCGGGTGGAGCGTTATGAGTCCGCGACCGGGCTCTCTGCTGATGCCTTCCTGACACGGTGGCTGATCGTCACGGCCGCGTTGTTCGCGGGGTCCGCTCTGTGCCGAGTGCTTCAGGTGCGACGAGGGCGGCGCAGCGCCAGGAAGGAACGGCCGTCGGTGGTCCACTGAGCGGCCGGGCTCCAGCCGCGCGGACGGGCGTGCCGCAGCAGGGCGGGGGTGCCGAGGCGGGCCCAGGGGAAGGATTCGCCGGGGGCGCGGTGCCCGTCGTCGACGTGCACTTCGACCCGTTCGTCGACGTCCACCGGTACGGTCTCGGCGATCAACAGCCCCCCGGGCGCGAGAAGTTGATTTACGCGCGCGAGCAGGGCGCCGGGGTCTCCACCGATCCCAAGATTGCCGTCCATGAGCAGGGCGGTACCCCAGCGGCCTTCGCCGGGAAGCGCGTCGAAGACGGAACGGAGCAGTGCGGTGCCGCCGAGCCGAAGCGTGTGGTCGACGGCTGCCTGGCTGACGTCGACGCCCAGGACGCGGTGGCCCAGGGCCGCGGCCCCGGCCACGAGGCGGCCGGGCCCGCAGCCGATGTCAAGGACGCTGCCTTCGCAGAGGCGCAACGCGGAGAGATCCGCGCCATCGGCACTGGCGCACCAACGCTCGACGTCGAGCGGCAACAACCACCCGTCACTACGGCGCAGGAAGAGGGGGCCGTGGCCGTTGCGCAGGGCGTTGGTGTACGGGTCGGCACGCCAGGGCGTGGGTGGGGTCGCGGGCGGGGTTGCTGCGTCGCGAAGGCCGGTGTCCGGGGGCGCTGAGCTCATTGGCTGCTGCCGGGGTGTGTGTGGCCGGCTGGGGCGCCCAGGCGGGTGAGGGTTGCGGCGAACCGGCTGCCGGGTGCGGTCGCGGCGACCTTTGCGGCGTCGTGGGCTGTTTCGATGTCGGGGAGGGCGTTGGGGTGGGGGTCTGCGTGCCGGGGCGTGAGCGGGGTTGTTGTGTCGCGTTGGCCGGTGTTCGGCGGTGCTGCGTTCATTGGCTGTCGCTGGGGCGCGTGTGTCTGGGTGCCCGGTGCGGCCGCGGCGATGACCTTTCCGGCGGAGTGGGCTGTTTCGATGTCGCGCAGGGTGGTGGTGTGGGGGTCGGCATGCCAGGGAGTGGGCGGGGTTGTTGTGTCGCGGAGGCCTGTGTTCGGCGGTGCTGTGTTCATCGGCTGCCGCCGAGGCCTGTGTGGCCGGCTGCTGTGGTGAGGCGGGTGAGTGTGGTGGCGAAGTGGCTGCTTGGGGCGGTTGCGGCGACGCGTACGGCGTCGTCGGCTGTGTCGACGTCGCGGAGTGTGGGCAGGTTGCGGACCCTCAGGCCGGCGTCGGTGAGCCGGGCCCGTTGGAGGGTGCCGGTGTTGGCGCGCGACATTGGGACGCCGCGCAGCAGGCTTGGGTCGGGCTCGGCCAGGCCTAGCGCCCAGAATCCGCCGTCGACGGCGGGGCCGAACCAGGCGTCGCAGTCCTGCCAGGCCTCGGGGCCGAGGGCAGGGGCGAGCAGGCCCGGCGTGACCTGCGGGGTGTCCATGCCGATCAGGAGGGCCGGCTCGGTACACCCCGCGAAGGCCGCGGCGAGCCGTTCGTCCAGGCTTCCCGCGCACTGCGGGACCACCTCGATTCCGGCGGGGACCCAGGGCCCCGGCTGCCCGGCAAGCACCAGGACACGCCGGCGTGCGGGCGCCGCCAGCACAGCGTCGAGAGTGTCGGCGAGCGAGGCAGCGGCCAGCTCGGCGGCTTCGTCGGGGGTGTAAGGCGGGGTGAGGCGGGTCTTCACGCGTCCGGGGAGCGGTTCCTTGGCGATGACAAGGAGGGTCGTCTGGTGGGCGGTCATTTGGCGCCGCCCGGTGTGTGCTCGCTGCTCCTCGCGGGGGCCGGTCGTGGGGGTTCTGCCAGTACCGAGCGCATGTCGTGTACCGCTTGCCACGTCCCGCGCCATGTCCCGGTGACCTTCGACCTGCCCTCGCGCGGCAGGTACGGAACGTCCCGTTCCTCGATCCGCCAGCCCGCGTCGGCCGCGCGCACGATCATCTGGAGCGGGTAACCGCTGCGGCGGTCGGTCAGGGCGAGCCCCAGCAGATCCTCGCGCCGCGCCGCCCGCATCGGGCCCACGTCATGCAGCCGTACGCCGGTACGCCGCCGCAGCATCCGAGCGAGCGCCAAGTTGCCCGCGCGCGCATGCGGCGGCCAGGCGCCGCGGCCCTGAGGGCGCCGCCGTCCCACGATCAGGTCGGCCGCCCCGTCCCATACCCCCCGTACGAAGGGCCGCAGCAGCCCCGGATCCAGGGAGGCGTCGCAGTCGCAGAAACACACCACGTCCGCGTCGGACGCAAGGAGACCCGCGTGGCAGGCAGCCCCGAACCCGCGCTGCGGCTCCCGCACCACCGTGGCGCCCAAGGCGCGGGCGATGTCCGCCGAACCGTCGGTGGAGCCGTTGTCGACCACGATCGCCCGCCAGCCCGCGGGGATACGCTCCAAGACCCAGGGCAGCGCCGCGGCCTCGTCGAGGCAGGGCAGGACGACGTCCACCCGAGGGGAGCGAGGGCCGGGCGGGCCGGATGGATCGGATGGGTCGGATGGGTCGGGCACGTCAGGTACGTCGGGTTCCGTGGCGGGTGAGGGGGTCATGTGACTCACCCTATGAATCCGAACCGGACAAATGGGGCTTGAGGTTCTTACGAAACGGGGACGTCGGCAACCGGGAGCCCCTCTGACCGGCCGGTCCACGCGCCGCAGGTGCGAGGCTTGCGGCATGCAGCCGCCACCAGCACCGCAGGACCACCCGCCCGCCGGGAACGCCGGGAACGCCGGGAACGCCGGTACCGCCGGGCGCGCCGGGAACACCGGCAGTGACGGGAACGCCGCTCCCGGCCCGCTCAAAGTGCTCGTCGTGGACGACGACCCGACCGTCGCCGAGGTCGTCGCGGGCTATCTGGAGCGCGGTGGCTACACGGTCGACCGCGCCGAGGACGGCCCCGGCGCGCTGGAACGTGCCGGGGTCCTCCGCCCCGACCTCGTCGTCCTCGACCTGATGCTGCCCGGCATGGACGGTCTGGAGGTGTGCCGCCGCCTGCGCGACAGGGGACCGGTGCCGGTCATCATGCTCACCGCCCGGGGCGACGAGGACGACAGGATCCTGGGCCTTGAGGTGGGGGCCGACGACTACGTCACCAAGCCGTTCAGCCCGCGCGAACTGGTCCTGCGGGTGGAGTCGGTGCTGCGGCGCAGCCGCGCCGCCGCGCGCGCTCCCGAGGGGGTCGCCACGCTGAGCGCGGCCGGCCTCCGGGTGGACCCGACGGCACGCCGCGCGACCAAGGGCGCCACCGAACTCTCCCTCACTCTCCGCGAGTTCGACCTTCTCGCCTTCCTGCTGCGCCACCCAGGGCAGGCGTTCAGTCGCGAAGAGCTGATGCGGGAAGTGTGGGGCTGGGAGTTCGGCGACCTGTCCACGGTCACGGTCCACGTACGCAGGCTGCGGGGCAAGGTCGAGGACGACCCGGCCAGGCCGCTGCTGATCCAGACCGTGTGGGGCCTGGGATACCGCCTCGATGTCCCCGACATCGAAGCTCCGCACGACCCCCGTCGTGACCGCGTACCACCCCGAGCCGAAGGCTGACCCGCATGCAGGACATCCTCCTCATCGCCCTCTTCGCCTTCCTGGGCGCCGCCAGCGCCGGACTCCTGGGCGCCCTGACGCTGCGCCTGCTGCGGCACCGCTCCCTCGTGGTGGCGATGACCGTCGTCGCGGCCGTCGCCGTGCTCGCGATGCTGGCCGGGACGCTCGCGGTGGCCTGGGAGATGTTCCTGTCGCCGCACGACCTGACCGTCGTCACCGTGGTCGTGGCGATGGCCGCCGTGGTCTCGCTCGCCACCGCGCTGCTGCTGGGCCGCTGGGTCGTCGCCCGCAGCAACGCCCTGACCCTGGCGGCCCGTTCCTTCGGCGACGGCGGAAGCTTCGCGGCCCCGCCGGAGCCCGTCAGCGCAGAACTGGCCGCACTGACAAGGGAATTGGAGTCGACCAGCGCCAAGCTCGCCGAATCCCGGGAACGCGAGCGCGCGCTGGAGCGTTCCCGGCGCGAACTGGTCGCCTGGATCTCACACGACCTGCGCACCCCGCTGGCCGGACTGCGTGCCATGTCCGAGGCCCTCGAGGACGGCGTCGCCGCCGAGCCGGACCGCTACCTGCGCCAGATCCGCACGGAGGTCGAGCGCCTCAACTCCATGGTCGGAGACCTCTTCGAGCTCTCCCGCATCCATGCGGGCGCGCTCGCCCTCTCACCGTCCCGCATCTCCGTCTACGACCTCGTGGGCGACGCGCTCGCGGGCGTCGACCCGCTGGCCCGCGAGCACCGCGTGCGGCTCGTCGGCGACAGCGTCGAGGCCGTCCCGGTGGAGGTCGACAGCAAGGAGATGAGCCGTGTCCTGGGCAACCTCCTGATCAACGCGATCCGCCGCACACCCGCCGACGGGACCGTCGCGGTGGCCGCGGAGCGCTCCCCGGACGGTGTGGTCCTGTCCGTGACCGACGGCTGCGGCGGCATCCCCGAGGAGGACCTCTCCCGCGTCTTCGACACCGGCTGGCGCGGCAGCCAGTCCCGCACACCCCCGGCAGGCGCGGGCCTCGGCCTGGCGATCGTCCGCGGCATCGTCGAGGCCCACCAGGGCCGGGCGGCCGTACGCAATGTCGCGGGCGGCTGCCGCTTCGAGGTCACGCTCCCGGCGGCGGGGACGTAGGCGGCAGCCGTCGAGAACCAGGTCGAGAACCAGGTCGAGGAGCAGGTCGAGAACCGCGCTACCCGCGCCCCCGCAGCGGCGCCTTCGCGAAAGACCTCATTCCCTCGGTGAAGCCGACCTCGGGCCGCCAGCCGAGCTCCGCCCGCAGCCGCCCCGAGTCCGCCGTGATGTGGCGGACGTCCCCGAGCCGGTACTCACCCGTCACCTCCGGGGCCGGGCCGCCGAAAGCTCGCGCCAGTTCGTGGGCCATCTCCCCGACCGTGTGCGGCTCCCCGCTGCCGTTGTTGTACGCCGTGAACGCCCCCGCCTCCCGCTCGCGCACCGCCTCCAGCGCCAGCGCATTGGCCGCCGCCACGTCCCGTACGTGCACGAAGTCCCGCCGCTGGCGGCCGTCCTCGAAGACCTGGGGCGCCGCGCCCCGCTCAAGGGAGGAACGGAAGAACGAGGCCACACCGGCGTACGGGGTGTCGCGGGGCATGCCGGGGCCGTACACGTTGTGGTAGCGCAGGGACACCGCGCGGCCACCGCTCGCCCGCGCCCACGCGGCGGCCAGATGTTCCTGTGCCAGCTTGGTGGAGGCGTACACATTGCGTGGATCGGCGGGCGCATCCTCACCCACCAGGCCGGGCCTCAACTCGGCCCCGCAGTCCGGGCAGAGGGGCTCGAAGCGCCCGGCGTCCAGATCCGCCGCCGCGCGCGGACCCGGCCGCACCTCCCCATGCCGTGCGCACGCGTAGCGTCCTTCCCCGTAGACCACCATCGACCCGGCGAGCACCAGGTCACGTACCCCGGCTTCGGCCATCGCGGCGAGCAGCACGGCCGTACCCAGGTCGTTGCAGCCGACGTACGCGGGCGCGTCCGCGAAGTCCTTGCCGAGGCCCACCATTGCCGCCTGATGACACACCGCGTCCACCCCGCGCAACGCCTCCCGCACCGCGTCCCGGTCCCGGACGTCGGCCACGGTCCACCGCTGCCCGTCGGGCGCCCGCGGCGGATCGGCGTGCGCGGAAGGCAGCAGGGCGTCATACACCTCGACTTCGTGCCCGCGTTCGGTGAGGGCTTCGACCACGTGCGATCCGATGAACCCGGCGCCGCCGGTGACAAGTACGCGCATGCGGCCCACGCTAGGCGCGCCGAGCAGGGCCGACGGCCGACGACGGGCCCACGTCACGGGTCCGTAAGAATCCCGCGGCGACGGATCCGGTCGCAACCGCTGAAGTCCGGAATGCGGGTGGGCATACTGGCGCCATGCCTTGAAGCCGTGTCCCCGTGGCCGGGACGGGCTGTAGGGAGGTGGTCTGGTGGAACTCCAGACATCCGTCAGGCAGGGCTGCCTGGTGGTGAGGATGCCCCCGGAAGTGCGCGTCGGCAACGCCGAGCCGCTGCGGTGGGAACTGCGTGAGATGTGCCGGACCCGCCTCGACCGTGCAGCGCAGGGCGGGGTCTCGGCGGTGATCGTGGACTGGGCGGCCGCGCCCTTCCTGACCTTGGCCGGGGTGGCCGTCCTGGACGACTTCCGGCGGACGGCGGCCGAACGCGGGGTCCCGATGCGGCTGGTGGCTCCGCACAGAGCGCCTCGCGCGGTACTGCGCATCGTGGGCCTGAACGGCGTGCTGGCGATCCACGACACCGTGGATCAGGCGCTGGCCGTCGGTGAAGCCTCTGGTGAGGGCCGGGGCCGCCCCGAGATCGGGAAGACCTCCTGACCCGGAGAGCGGACGGATGGTGCGGACATGACCAATGGCGAACGCCGGCGCAGCCGCGGGACCCCGACCAGTCACCTGGGCGATCACCTGGGTCTGATCTCCCAGTTCACCGAGCATGCAAGGGTGGGCCTCGAGGAGGAGAACGACACCGCGCGGATCTTCATGGCGATCTACTCCGGCTTCCTGGTGGAGGCCGGGGCGGGCATCCGCTGGCTGCTCGAACCGTCCCTGATCGAGCGGGCGACCGTCGCCGTCCGCCGGGTGGCTCCCGGGGTCAGGGGAGCGGAGCGTGACCTGGCGACCCGTCTGCTGGCCACCTTGTGGACAGCGGGCGTCGTCGCCGGAGTCGACACCGACGACTGGATCCGGGCCGCCCCCGAACTCCCCGAGAGCTGTCTGCGCATGGCCGCCGAGGTCGTCGGAGGGAGCGACGCCGGACCCTCGCGGTGACGCCAACGGGAGAACGAGGGGTATGACGACAGGAATCAGTCTTGACGTGCCGTCACAACGCCTCGCGCCACGCCGAGTTCGACCAGATCCTGCGGTCTCAGGCGAAGCTGCTCCGCCGTCGACCGGACCTCGTCGTGCCCTCGTTTGAGGATCGCGGTGGCCAGCTCAGGGGCGATCACCGAGAAGTAGCTGTCCGGAGTCGCCCAGAGGTTGTCCGGTGCCGCGAGCGCGAGTGCCCCGCCCGAGCCGCCCTCGCCGATGATGAGTGACGTGACCGGCACCGGGGAGGTGGCGACGGCGGCGAACAGATCGGCGATGGCCGCGCCCGCACCCGCCCGTTCGGCCTCCGCCCCGTTGGCGGCTCCCGGGGTGTCGACGAGGGTCAGGACGGGAATCCCGAGCCGCCCCGCGAGCCGCACGAGACGTGCCGCGGTGCGGTACCCGGCCGGTGTCGTCGCCGTCCCGCACTGCGCCGCGAAGGCGACGGTACGCCCTTCGCGGCGCCCGAACCCGCAGAGCATCCCCGGGTCCGTGCCCCCGCACCGGTCGCCGCGCAAGGGCGCCCGCTCCGTGAAGTAGGCGTCCAAATACCTCTCCGCACGCGGGCGTTCGGATGCGCGGGCACGGCTGACGGCCTCCCACCCCGTGGCGGGCAGGTCGCGTCGGCCCAGCGCGTCGGGGGGTTCGGGAGAGTCGGGTGCGTCGGCCACAGGGCGGGCGCCGCCGGGAGTGGACAGCAGCCCGAGGCGCAGCGCCAGCGCCTCGCGCAACTCCTCGGGGCGTACGATGTCGTCGATCGCCCCGGCCGCGAGCTGGGCCTCGGCCGTGTAGGCGCTCGGATCCGCGTCCGCCGGGCGCACTCGGGACCCGGCGAAGCCGACCTGGCTGCCGGGCAAAGCGAGGATCAGGTCGGCGCCTGCCCCCAGGGTGGCCCAGCCGCCGCCCGTGGTCGGGTCGCGCAGGACGGCGATCCGGGCCAGGCCGGCCGCGCCGGTGAGCTCGGACTGCCGTGCCACGCACTGGAGTTGGACCAGTGCGCGCATGCCCTCCTGCATGCGGCTGCCTCCCGTCGCGATCAGCGAGACGACGGGCAGCCGGTGGTCCCGGGCATGTCGGTGCGCGGCTTCCAGGCGGTCACCCGTGCGCTCGCCGAGGGAGCCGCCAAGGAAACCGAACTCGAAGGAGACGATCACCGCGGGAGTGCCGCCCACGGTGGCGGCGCCGCAGACCACCGACTCCCGCTCGCCGGTGCGTTCTTCGGCGCGGGCGAGGGATGCGGCGTACCCCTGCCAGGCAAGCGGTCCATCGAGCCAGGGCGCCTCGAAGTCGGCATCACGCAGGGGAAGTTCGCTGAAGCTGTCCTCGTCCGCCACCGCCGCAATGGCCGCACGCGCGGTCCAGCGGGCGGGCGAGCGCGCAGCCGGGCCGTCAGGCGTCGGCTCAGGCATGGAGGGACCGCTTCATGATCTTGCCCATGTCGTTGCGGGGGAGCTGCGAGAGGTAGCGCACCGTGCGGGGGCGCTTGTGCGGAGCGAGCTGGGCGGCCACGTGATCCGCCAAGTCGGCTGCTGTGGGCGGCTGTTCGGGGTCGGTCGGGACGATCCAGGCGACGATGCGCTCGCCCAGGTCGTCGTCGGGCTCCCCGGTCACGGCGGCCTCGCGTACGCCCGGGTGCTCGAGGAGGGCGTTCTCGATCTCGCCCGCGCCGATCTTGTAGCCGCCGCTCTTGATGAGGTCGGTGGCCTTGCGGCCGACGATGCGGACATAGCCGTCGTCGTCGCGCACCGCCATGTCGCCGGTGCGGAACCAGCCGTCGGCGGTGAAGGCGGCGGCGGTGGCGTCCGGCCGGTTCAGATACTCGGTGAACAGGTTCGGGCCGCGCACCTCGATCTCGCCGACCTCGCGCGGGTCGGTGGTCTCGGCGCCCGTCTCGTCCACGAGGCGCAGCTCCACTCCGCCCAGCGGCACCCCGACGGTTCCGGCGCGCGGTTCGCCGTCGGCCCGCACGCTGGTGTTCATCAGGGTCTCCGTCATGCCGTACCGCTCGATCACCCGGCGCCCGGTGGCCGCCGCGATCCGTTCGTGGTCGTGGACGGGCAGTGCGGCGGACCCGGAGACCAGGATCCGCGCGCCGGACAGGGCCTTGGCGAGGCCCGGGTCGGTGGGCAGCGCCTCCGCGATGCGGTGGTACATGGTCGGTACGCCGAACAGCATCGTGGCCCCGTCGGTCAGTTCCTGCTGTACCCCGTCGACGGAGAACCGGCCCAGGTGCCGCACCGAACCGCCCCGGCGCAGCGGCCCGAGGATGCCGAGGATCAGTCCGTGCACGTGGAACAGCGGGAGCCCGTGCACCAGCACGTCGTCGGAGGTCCACTGCCAGGCGTCCTCCAGGGCGTCCAGGGTGGTGGAAAGCGCCCTGCGGGGAAGCACCGCGCCCTTGGGAGGTCCCGTGGTGCCCGAGGTGTAGACGATCAGGGCCGGGGACTCGGGGCCGGGCTCGACGGGCGCAGCCGCGGCTGTCGTGGGAGGGGTGAGGGTGACGTCCACACGTTGCAACGCCCGGAGAGGCGCCGGGAGTTCGTCGTCGGGCGCCGCGAGCACCACCGTCGGGGCGCTGTCCGCCACGATGTGCCCCAGCTCGCGCTCGCCGATCTTCGGGTTCAGCGGCACCACCGGCACCCCGGCGAGCAGCGCGGCCACCACACCGACGGCGGTCTCCAGGGTCGGCGTGGCCCACAAGGCCGCCCGGCGCGCCGAGCCGATCGAGGCGGCCAAGGAACCTGCGGTGGCGGCCAGCTCGGCGTACGTCAGCGCGCGTTCGCCGAAGCGCAGGGCGGGGAGGTCGGGGCCCGCGACGAGGGCCGGGAAGAGGGGCGGATGGGGGGAGCTCACGCTGCGTATCTCCTTGGTTGTCGTCACGGACCGATGTCTGGTGCTGGTTCTGTTCTGTCGTGTGCTGGTTCGTCCTACCCGAATCCTGGCACCACGAAGACGAGCCACACCGCGGCGGGCACCACGGCCACCACGACCCCGCCGTACACCATCAGCTGCCGGAAGAAGCGCTCCCGGTCGACGTCCGGGGCGGCGGCGAGCACCAGCGCGCCGTTGGTCGAGAAGGGGCTGACGTCCACGACGGTGGCGGACACGGCGAGCGCCGCGATCATGCCGACCGCCCCGATCTCGCCCTGGGCCAGGAACGGTACGGCGAGCGGGATGAGCGCTCCCATGATCCCGACGGAGGAGGCGAACGCGGAGACGAGCGCACCGATGTAGCAGAGCAGTACGGCAGCGAGGAGCGGGACGCCGATGTCGGAGACGCCCTCCCCGGCCCACTTGATGGTGCCCATCTCCTCAAGGACCCCGACGTACGTCAGCACACCGCAGATCAGCAGCACGGTCGGCCAGGCGATCTCGCCGACGGCCTTGCGGCTGACGTCGGGCCAGAACGCGCTCAGGAGCACGGCCAGGGTGATGGCGCTCAGGCCGGCGTCGAGATCGAAGGCCAGGACGGCGACGACGAGGGCGACCAGCGCGGCGAGCGTGGCGATCTTGGCCGGATCGAGCCTCGAACTGTCTTCGGAATCGGCCGACTTGTCGGTGTCGCGGCCGCCCAGCTTCAGTCCGCCGAAGAGGACGAAGACGATCCCGGCGATGATGAGGTTGACGACGAGCGAGGCGAGGAAGAGCACGACCTCGTTCCCCGGCAGGTTCTCGCGCTCCATGATGCCGTTGACGATCGACCCGTAGATGCTGATGGGCGAGAAGCCGCCGCCCTGCGCCCCGTGCACCACCATGGCACCCATCAGGAGCGGGCTGATCCCGTAGCGGGCGGCGAAGCTCAGGGCGATCGGGGCCACGATCGCCACGGCGGCCGGACTGACCGCGCCGATCGCGGTGAGCGCCCCGGTGATCACGAACATCACCCAGGGGATCAGCGCGATCCGCCCGCGCACCAGGCGGATGGACGCGTGCACGAGCCAGTCGGTGGTGCCGTTGGCGCGGGCGATCGCGAACAGATAGGTGACGCCGACCAGGACGACGAAGAGGTCGCCGGGGAAGCCGGCGAAGATGCCGTCCGCGTCGAGGTCGGCGACCAGCTCGCCGACCGCGAAAGCGGCGGCGAAGGCGAGCGCGCCCATGTTGATGGAGCGGGTGGTGGCGATCACGAAGACCACCACGAGTACGAGGATGGAGATGAGCTCGGCGGACATGCGTGGGCTCCCGTCCCTGGGGCCGACCCTCAGTGGCCAAGTGGCTGAGCCAATGTGGCCGTTGGCGGAACTCAGCGTCGGGGTATCGGTTTCGGCCGTCAAGGGATCGGACGCAAATTGGCTCAGCCACTTGCCCACTCGTCCACTGGATCGGCCGCTGTTAGGCTGCGAGGCCATCGGCACGGGGACCGAAATCCGGCACTGAGGCCGATATGGGGGTTGGGATGTCTGACGCGCTGCGCCCCATGGGCAGGACGCGGCTGTACGAGCAGGTGCTCGACCGGCTGCGCGCCTACGTCGCCGAGGGCGGCCTGCGCTCCGGCGACCGGCTGCCGCCCGAGCGCGAACTGGCCCAGCGCCTCGGCGTGTCCCGCGCCTCCGTCAAGCAGGCCATCGTCGTACTGGAAGTGCAGGGCCTGGTCGAGGTCCGGCACGGCGGCGGCACCTACCTGGTCAAGGACAGCCTGGACGCCGAGCCCGTGGAACGGCTCGTGGAGCGCAAGCGCCGGCTGCCCGACGTCCTGGAGGCGCGCGAGGCCCTTGAGACCAAGCTCGCCGAACTGGCCGCCGAGCGCCGCACGGACGAGGACGTACGGGCCATGCGGGCGGCGCTCGACACGATGGCGCGGGAGATCGAGGCGGGCGAGCGCGGGGTCGAGGGCGACCGGCTCTTCCACGCCGCCGTGACCGCGGCCGCCCACAGCGCGCTGCTCGCGGAGTTCATGCGCTCCATCGCCGAGCAGATCACCGAGAGCCGCAACGAGTCGCTGCGCCAGGTGCGGCGCCCCGCCCGGTCCCTCGCCCAGCATCACGCGATCCTCGACGCGATCGAGGCCGGCCGGGGCAGGGCGGCGGCGGCCGCGATGCGCCGCCACGTGCGGACGGTGGCGAAGGTCCGGCTCCTCGACTGGAACCCGGACGACGAAGCGAGCACCCCCGATCCCACCGAGGTGTGATACCCGCGGTAACTTCCCTGCCGCACAGGTCTGTTCATTCGTTGTCCCAGACCTCACCATTCTCGGCTGAACGTGGTGAAGTCCGCCGGACCGAAGGGGAGCCCGTGCTGCGCCGCATCTCATTCCCACTGACCGTCGCGGCCGTCGCCGCCCTGCTGCTGCCGCTGGCCCCGGCCCAGGCGGACGAGACCCCGAAGGCCGCCCGCACTCCGGTGATCTTCGTCCATGGCTACAACGCCGACCCGGGGGTGTGGGGCTCCCTGCGGGAGGACTTCAAGGCGTCCGGCTATACGGACGGGGAGCTCTTCTCCTGGGGGTACGACACCAGCCGGTCGGTGAACGAGGTGCTCTCCGGCCGGTTCGCCGCATACGTCGAAGAGGTGCGCGCGAGGTCGGGCGCCGCCAAGGTGGACATCGTCGCCCACTCCTTCGGGAGCCTTGTCACCCGCTGGTACGTCAAGCACGGCGGCGGCACCGCGACGGTCGCCCACTGGGCCTCCCTCGCGGGCCCCAACCACGGCACCGCCACGGCCTGGGCCTGCGCCGCCTGGTCGCAGGCCTGCCGTGACATGACGCCGGGTTCGTACGTCCAGGACGGGCTCGCGGAGGGCGACGAGACGCCGGGAGGCGTCGCCTACGCGACCTGGTGGTCGAACTGCGACGAGGTCATCAACCCCGACAGCAGCGTGCGCCTGGCCGGCGCCACGAACAACGCGGCGGGCTGCCTGAAGCACAACGACCTGCTGGGAGATGACGGGGTGTCGCAAGGCGTGCGCGACTTCGTGGGCGGCTAGCGGCCAGCGGCAGTTGGCGACGGTCAGCGGCGGACGCGGAAGCGGGACATCAGGTCCTCGCCCGCGGGGCCCGACGCCGACTTGTCGACCACGTAGGCGGTGCCCTTGTTCACGTGGACGTGGTTGGGCAGGGCGGCGGTGGTCACCGTCTTCACGACGGCGCCCTTGTGCGGGTCGACGATCGTGACGGTGGCGGAGAGGCGGTTGACGGCCAGGACGTGGCCCGAACGGTGGTCGACGGCAACGGACTTGGTGCCCAGGCCGGATGCCACGGACCGGGTGACGGCGCCCTTGCGGAGGTCGACGACCGAGACCGTGCCCGCGGTCTGGTCGCCGGTGTAGGCGGTGCGGCCGTTCTTGGACAGTGCCACCGAGAGCGGGCCGTCGCCGGTCGGGATGAGCCGCGGGCTTTCGGCGCCGGGGGAGACCTCGATGATCCGGTCGCCGGTGTGGTCGGCCGCGTACACCGCGCCGGTCCGCTCGTTCACGGCGAGGCCCGTCGGCCCCGCGCCCGGGACGGTGACGCGCCGCTTCTCCTCGAAGGTGCCGGAGTCGAAGGCGACGAGGGTGCCGTCCCCGAAGGCGCTGGCCCACACCAGGTCGCGCCGCTCGTCGACGACGACCTCGCGCGAGTGGTGCACGCCGGGCAGGGTGGCGAGGTGCTTGCCGGTGCGCTGGCTGTAGACGGAGACGGAGTTGTCGCGGGTGTTCGTCGTCCAGACGGTGTTGTGCTCGTCGTCGACGGCGACGCCGTAGACGGACTGGACGGCGCCCGTGGCCGCGTTGGTCGCCGGCGTGTATCTCTTCTCCACCCGCAGCGAGTCCGGATCGACCTTCAGGAGGCTGGACCCGGTGACGGGCGCGGGCGGCTGGCCCACCGAAGAGGCGACCCAGAGCGCGTCGTTCCGCTCCGAGTACGCGGACTGGTACAGGCCCGGCGCGATCGGCGCGGTGGTGGCGGGCGAGCCGGCGCCCGCGGTGACGGCGCCCGCGGTCCCGGTCGAGGCCAGGGCGCCGCCCGCGGCGAGGGACACGGCTATCGCGGTGGTACGGCGGGCCCGGCGGATGGTTGAGCTCATGCTGCGTCGATCTCCTTGGCAGAGGTGCCTCCGGAGGGAGGCACTCGCCGATCAACTTAGCCGAGCCTTACCTAATCCGTCACCGGGGGTTTCGCCGGGCGACACGCCGGGCCGCGCCGACTCCGCTCAGGACAGGCAACCCGCGTGCGCGAGGGCCTGCTTGAGGAGGAGGCCGTGACCGCCCGGCATCTCGCTCTGGACCACCTCGGACGAGGCCTCCTGCGGACTGAACCAGGCCAGGTCGAGAGCGTCCTGCCGCGGACGGCAGTCACCGGCGACCGGGACGATGTAGGCGAGGGACACGGCGTGCTGGCGGGGGTCGTGGAACGGCGTGACGCCCTGCGTCGGGAAGTACTCGGCGACGGTGAAGGGCTGCAGCGAGGCCGGGACACGGGGGAGCGCCGCCGGGCCGAGGTCCTTCTCCAGGTGGCGCAGCAGGGCGTCGCGCACCCGCTCGTGGTGCAGGACCCGGCCGGAGACGAGGGAGCGGCTGACCGCCCCGTCCCGCCCCATGCCCAACAGCAGTCCGATGCTGGTGACTTCGCCGTTGTCGTCGACGCGCACCGGCACGGCCTCGACGTACAGGATCGGCATGCGTGAACGGGCCTGCTCGAGCTCGTCGGAGGTCAGCCAGCCGGGTGTGGTTTCGGTCGTGTCAGACATCGGCTGATCATACGTTCACTGGCTCCCGGCGTGCTGCTTCACCTTGGTCGCGCTGTCGCCGTCGACGGCCGACGCCAGCTGCGGCACCAGGCGTTCCAGCATGTACGGCAGGCTCAGGACCGACACGAAGGAGACGGAGTTTCCGTAGTCGCTCGCTTCGGCCACGTAGACCTCACGGTCCTCCTTGGCCACGTCCAGGTCAGCGTAGAGGGCGTTCTTGTCGAGCTTGGCCTCGTCCTTCGCGGGGTCCGTGGCGATCCACACGATGGCGTCGGTGTCCAGCAGGTCGGTGCGTTCCTTGCTGATGTTGGCGCCGAACTCGTCGCCGATGACCTTGTCCAGGTCGCCCGGCAGGGTGAAGCCGAGGCCGGTGAGCACGCGGGAGCGGGGGTCCTGGCTGCCGAAGGCGAAGATCCCCTCGTACGGAGTGGCCATCACGGCACTGGACTTCGCGAACTCCGGGTTCTCCTTGGCCGCGGTCTTGAACTCGGCCTCGACGCCCGTCACCAGCTTCTTCGCCTTGGCCTCCTGGCCGAGCGCCTTGCCGATGGTCGTGGTCTGCTGCTGCCACGGGACCCCGAAGTCGTTGTACTCCTTCGGCTGGGCGACCACCGGGGCGAACTTCGACAGGGTCGTGTACTGCTCCTTGGTGAGGCCGCCGTAGACCGCGAGGATCAGGTCGGGGCGCAGCGCCGCGATCTTCTCGGTCTGCGGTCCTGTGCCGGTGTCCTTCAGGACGGTCGGTGCCTTGGCACCGTCGAGCTTGTCGGCGGCCCAGGGGCCGACGGCGCCCTTGTAGCCGCCGAGCCACTCGGTGGTGCCGACCGGCACCTTGCCCAGGGCGAGCACGGCGTCCTGGTCGGTGAGGCCGACGGTGACGATGCGCTTGGGCTCGGCCTTGACGGTGGTGCTGCCGTACTTGTGCGCGAGGGACACCGGGAAGGCGCCGTTCGCGGGCGCGGCGTCCTCCGATCCCGCGTCGGAGTCGTCTCCCGAGCCGCAGGCGGTGGCGGTGGCGATGAGGAGGAGTGCGGAGGCGAGCGCGGTCGCGAGGCGGCCTGCGCGTCTGGGAGAGCCGAGCATCAGTCGTCGTCCTTCACGGTGGTGGTGTCGGTGCCGGCATGCTGCGTGGGGGTCTTGTCGCTCGCGGTACGGGTGCCCGACCACGCCTGCCACAGCGAGGCGTAGGGCCCCGAGCCCGCGCGCAGTTCGTCATGGGTGCCGCTCTCCACGATCCGGCCGTCCTCCATGACGACGATCCGGTCCGCGGTCGCGGCCTGGGTCAGGCGGTGCGCGACGATCAGCGCGGTGCGTCCCTCGACCGCCCGGTCCGCGGCCTTCTCCAGGAGCCGCGCGCCGGTGCTGCCCGCCTCGGCGGTCGCCTCGTCGAGCACGGCCACCGGCGGATCGGCCAGCATCAGCCGGGCCAGGGCGAGTTGCTGGACCTGGGCGGAGGTGAGGCGGTGGCCTCCGTCGCCCACCACGGTGTCCAGGCCGTCGGGCAGGGCATCGACCCAGTCGATGGCCTCGACGTCGGTCAGCGCCGTGCGCAGTTCGTCGTCGGTGGCGTCGGCACGGGCGAGGCGCAGGTCGTCCGCGAGCGGCCCGGCGAAGACATGCGTCTCCTGGGTGACCAGGGCGACCGGAAGGCCGTCGCCCCGGCCCCGGGCGCCGGTCAGGTGCACCGATCCGGAGGTCGGCCGGTGCACCCCCGCGACGAGTTTGGCCAGGGTCGTCTTGCCGGCGCCGCTCGGGCCGACCAGCGCCACGCGTTCCCCGGCCCGGAGCTTCAGGTCCACCGCTTGCAGGACGGGCTGGCCGGGGACGTACTCGTGGTCGATGCCGATCACGGTGACGGTGCCGGCCGGCTCCGTGCCGGGCTGCGTCAGCGGTGTGGCGGCGGGCTCGGAGGTCGTCTCGTCGGCGACCCCGACCAGGCGGGCGAGCGAGGCGGTCGCCGACTGTGCATCGTCCAGGAGGACGAGCGCGGAGTTGACCGGCGTGAAGAGGCTGTGGAAGTAGAGCGCGGCGGCGGTCGCGGTGCCGATGGACACCGAGTCGGCGCGGACCAGGAAGAAGCCGGTGACCAGGACCGCGGTGAGGCCGACGTACTCGGCGACGTGCAGCCGGTTGTAGAAGTCCAGGACGAGCCGGATGCCGCGCATCTTCAGCTCGACCGCCGTCGAGCTGCGTCGGGTCACCCGCGCGGTGTGCTCCTCCTCGATGCGGAAGGCCCGCACCGTGCCCGCGCCGGCGATGGTGTCCAGCAGCTGCTGCTGCTGGGCCCCGGTGGCGATGCGCTGCTGGGCGTAGAGCGGAACGGCGTGGCGGACGTACCAGCGGGCGGTGGACGCCTGGATGGGCACCGCGAGGAGGGTCGCGACCAGGAAACGCCAGTCCAGGGCCGCCATCGCCACCAGCGTCAGGAGGATGGCGAGCAGGGAGCGGGCCAGTTCGGGCAGGGCGCTGCGCACCGCCTCGCCCACCACCGACACATCCCGGGTCACCCGGGCGGTGAGGTCTCCGGCCCCGGCCTTCTCCACCTGTTCCAGCGGCAGCCGCAGGGCCTTCTCCACGAACCGTTCGCGCAGCTGCGCGAGCACGGTCTCGCCGAGCCGGGAGACGAGCGTCAGGCCGAGCGAGGTGGTCCCGCCGTGCACGAGGGCGACCAGGACGAGCAGGACGACCGGCAGGGTGAGGTCGCCCGCCGGGCGCTGCTCGGCCACCAGGTCGACGATGCGGCCGAGCAGCGGCTGGACCAGGAGGCCCACGGCGGTCGCCGCGATCATCACTCCGAAGCCGCAGGCCGCCAGGCCGCGGTAGGGGCGCACCAGTTCGCGGACCGCGGCGCGGGTGCGTGGTGCGGTGGCGGTGGGGAGCAGCTCGCGGGTGTCCGTGTGCTGCTCGGCCGAGGTCTCGTTCATGCCAACACCGCCGTGCAATAGGCCTCATGACGCTGGATCAGGTCTGCGTGCGGGGCCGTGTCGATGACCCGCCCCTCGTCCAGGAGGACCACCCGGTCGGTGACCGAGAGGAGCGCGGGACTCGTGGTCACCAGGACCGTGGTGCGGCCCTTGCGGATCTCGCGGACCCCGGCCGCGATGCCGGCCTCGGTCACGGCGTCCACCGCGGTGGTCGGATCGTGGACCACCAGGACGGGGGGCTCGGCGGCCAGTGCTCGGGCGAGGGCGACGCGTTGGCGCTGCCCGCCCGAGAGCGAGCGACCGCGCTCGCCGACCGGCGTGTGCTCGCCGTCCGGCAGCGTCCGGGCGACCTGCGTGACGCCGGCCGCGGCCATGGCCTGCTCCGGGTCGGTGGCGTCGGCCGCGGCGGCCGTGACGTTGTCGCGGACGGTGCCCTCGAAGAGGTCCGCGTCGTGTTCGGCGACCAGCATCGCCGTACGCAGTTCGGCGGGGTCGAGGTCCCGCAGGGGGATGCCGTCCAGCTCCACGGTCCCGGTCTCCGGGTCGGTCCGCCGGGCCAGGCAGCGCAGCAGGTCGGCTGCGTGCGCGGGGTCCGTCGCGACCACGCCGAGCAGTTCGCCGGGCGCGACGTCCAGGTCCACTCCGCGCAGCCCTCCGTGCCGTACGCCGTCCAGCCGTACCGCTCCGCGCACCGGGAAGGGCAGACTCCGGTCCCCGGCGGTGACGACGGGCTCGGTGCCGACGACCTCCGCGATCCGTGCTGCCGACGCCCGGCCCTGGGCGAACTCGGCGTTGACCCAGGCGAGCACCTCGAGGGGGCCGAGGAGGAAGAGCGCGAGCCCCACCGCCGAGACCAGCTCGCCCAGGCTGATGCTGCCCTGGGCCGCGAGCCTGCCGCCGACCAGCGCGACGGCCGCGATCAGGCACCCCGTCAGCGCGAGGACCATTCCGCTCTGGAAGGCCTGCGCGCGCGCCGCCTTCAGGGTGGCGCCCAGGGAGTCGCGGCTGGTGGTGCGGTAGCGGGCGATGGCGGCCGACTCGCCGCCGATGCCCTTGAGGATCCGCAGGCCCGTCACCAGGTCGGCGGCGACGGCGGAGGCGTGCGCCGCCCGCTCCTGCTCGGCCTCGCTGCGGCTTTCGAGGGGCTTGCTCAGAAGGTGCCCGAGCCAGAGCAGCACCGGTGTGCCGAGCAGCACGACGAGGCCGAGCGTCAGCGACATGCGCAGCAGGACGACCGCACAGGTGAGGATGCCGGTCAGCGCCGAGATTCCGGACATCAGGGCCATGTTGACGGCGCCGACCCGCTTGGCGTCCTCGGTGGCGATGTTCGCGAGGGCGCCGGGCAGCCGGCCTTCCTCGGCCCCGCCGCCGGGGTCCAGGATGCGGCGTACGAGGGAGACGCGCAGGGTGTGCTCGGCGACGGCGGCGGAACGCTCACCGGCCATGGCGCCGAAGCGGAAGCTCAGCGCGAGCGCCACGTAGCCCACGGCGAGGACGCCGAGACATATGAGCAGGGCGCCGGTGTCGGAGTCGGTGACGGCCTGGTCGATCGCGACACCGATCAGGACGGGGACGAGCGCCTCGCCTATCTGGTGCCCGGAACCCAGCACCGAGCCGACGGCGACATCGCGCCGCCGGCCCCGTATCGACTCTCTCAGGACGTCCCGCCCCGACGGACTTGAGGAACTCACCCGCCACCTCTCCAGGGCCGGACAGTATAAATCTAGGTGAGGCTACCCTAAGTCGATTCTCCGTGGTGACGTCCCATGGGAATGACCAGCGGGGTTCCGCTGACGGGGTCCGGCGTGATGCGGCATCGCAGGGAGAAGACGTCCCGGACGAGGTCGGCGGTGATCACTTCGGCCGGGGAGCCCTCGGCCGCGATCCGCCCCGCCTTCATGGCCAGGACGTGGTCGGCGTACCGGCAGGCCTGATTGAGGTCGTGCAGGACCATCACGACGGTGCGGTGCTCGCGCCGGTTGAGATCGATGATCAGGTCGAGCACGTCGATCTGGTGCGCCAGGTCGAGGTAGGTCGTCGGCTCGTCGAGGAGCAGGACGGGGGTGCCCTGGGCGACCGCCATGGCGATCCAGGCGCGTTGGCGCTGCCCGCCGGAGAGCTCGTCGACGGGACGGTCCGCGAGGTCGGTCATGCCGGTCGCGGCCAGCGCTTCGTGCACGGCTCGCTCGTCGGACTTCGACCACTGCCGCCACCAGGTCTGGTGCGGTGAGCGCCCGCGGTTGACCAGGTCGACGACGGTCAGGCCCTCCGGGGCGACCGGGCTCTGGGGCAGGATGCCCAGACGCTGGGCCAGCTCGCGGCTGGGTATGGAGTGCAGCGCGCGGCCGTCCAGGTGGACGGTGCCCTCGCGGGGCGCGAGCAGCCGGGCCAGGGCGCGCAGGAGGGTGGACTTGCCGCAGGCGTTGGCGCCGACGATGGCCGTGATGCGGCCCGGCGGGACCGACAGGTCGAGTCCGTCCACGACGATCCGGTTGCCGTACGCCAGGCGCAGGCCGTCGGCCCGCAGGTCCACGTCGGCGGCCTCGGCGGGGCCGGGACCGGGGTCGGTCGACAGGGAGTCAGCCGCCATGGGATCAACCTCCAGAACCCGCGCGGTTCGCGCGGGCGAGCAGCCAGAGCAGGATCGGCGCGCCCAGCACGCCGGTGACGATGCCGACCGGCAGTTCCGTGCCGGTGACGAGGGTGCGGGCGAGGAGGTCGCCGCCGAGGACGATCACGGCACCGGTCAGGCCCGAGGCGAGCGTGGGCGGCCACGCGGTGCGGGCGAGGCGTTGGGTGATCTGGGGTGCGGCGAGCGCGACGAAGGCCACGGGCCCGGCGGACGCGGTGGCGAAGGCGACGAGGCCGACCCCGGTGAGCAGCACGGCCAGGCGCACCGGCTGCACCCGGGTGCCGAGCCCGGTGGCCACGTCGTCGCCGAGCTGCAGGGTGCGCAGCAGCCGGCCCAGGAGCAGCGCCGTCGGCAACAGCACCGCGAGCGCGATCGCGAGGGGCCCGACCTGGCCCCACGTACGCCCGTTGAGATTGCCGACCAGCCAGCCGAGGGCGGCCTGCGCCTGAAAGCGCCCGCCCTTGGCGACCAGGTAGTCGGTGGCGCTGGTGCAGATCCAGGCCACCCCGATGCCGACCAGGATGATGCGGTAGCCGGTGGCACCGCGTCGCCAGGCCAGGGCGTACACGACGAGCGCGGTGGTCAGCGCGCCGAGCAGTCCGAGCGCCTGGGTGCCGAGTCCGCCGTCCCAGCCGAGGACGATGCCCGCGACGACGGCGGTGCCCGCACCCTGCGTCAGGCCGATCATGTCGGGGCTGGCCAGCGGATTGCGGGTCATGGTCTGGAACAGCGCGCCGGAGATCCCGAAGGCGACCCCGGCGAGCAGTCCCACCAGGGCGCGGGGCAGCCGCAGTTCCTGGACGACGAGTACGGTGCCGGGGTCGCCGGAGCCGGCCAGGGCGCGCACGACATCGGCGAGGGCGATGGGGTAGTCGCCGATCGACAGGCCCCAGCAGAACAGCAGGAAGGCGGTGACGGCGAGCACCGCGCCCAGCGTCACGAGCCGGGGGCGGATGATCCCGGAGACCGGCGGCACC
Organism: Streptomyces sp. NPDC051214; assembly: GCF_040682375.1. Classification (NCBI taxonomy): domain Bacteria; kingdom Bacillati; phylum Actinomycetota; class Actinomycetes; order Kitasatosporales; family Streptomycetaceae; genus Streptomyces; species Streptomyces sp. NPDC051214. The sequence continues at coordinate 562,458 of NZ_JBFBAT010000001.1, read as the reverse complement.
GTCAGCCGGAAGGTGCTCATGCTCATACCTCCGCCAGGTGGCGCCGGCGGACCATGGCGATGAAGAACGGGCCGCCGATGAAGGCGACGATGACGCCCGCCTGGATCTCGGTGGGCCGTGCGACGACCCGCCCGACGATGTCGGCGGCGAGCAGCAGGCACGGGGCGAGCACCGCCGACAGCGGCAGCAGCCACCGCTGGTCGGGGCCGATGCCCGCCGACTGGGCCAGCACGCGCGCCATATGAGGGACGATCAGCCCGATGAAGACGACCGGGCCGATCATGGCGACCGCCGCGCCGGTCAGGAGCGTGACCGCGGCGACGCCCTGGAGCCGGACGAGGCCGAGCCGCCGTCCGAGCGAGGCCGCCACGTCGTCGCCCAGGGCCAGGCTGTTGAGCGCGGGTGCGCAGGCCAGGGCGAGGACCGTGCCGACGGCGATGAACGGCAGGATCCGCAGGACGGTCGCACCGTCCTGGTCGGCCATCGAACCCGCCGAGAAGAAGCGGTAGCGGTCCAGGGCGTCGGGGTCGGTGAGCGCGATCGCGCTGGTGAGGGAGGAGAGCAGCGAGGTCACCGCGACGCCGGAGAGGGCCAGTTTGACCGGCGTCAGGCCGGAGCGGCCCAGCCTGCCGAGGGCGTAGACCAGGACGCTCGCCGCCAGAGCGCCCGCGAAGGCGAACCAGACGTACCCGTGGAACGAGCCGATCCCGATCACCCCTACGGCGAGCACGATGGCGAAGGAGGCACCGGCGCTGACGCCGAGGATGCCCGGGTCGGCGAGCGGATTGCGGGTCAGGGCCTGCATGAGCGCCCCGGAGATGCCGAGGGCGGCGCCCGCCGCGAGGCCGAGCGCGGTACGGGGCACGCGTGCCGACCAGACGATGTTCTCCACGAGCCGGCTCGGTGCGTGCCCGAAGAGCGCCCGTACGACCTGGTCCGGGGCGATGGCGGCGGCGCCGACGGCGAGCGACAGCACGCAGAGCGCGGCGAGGACGGTGCAGAGCAGAGCCACGAGAAGGGCCGGTCGCAGCTTTTTGCTCTCCGTCACCTTACGGTCTCCAACAGCCAACTCCCTTGGAAGCGGCGGGACTTGGGCGTGGTGCGGGACGCGTTGAGCGCCGAAGCCGGGCCGGGCGATTAGGTTACCCTAACTTTTCGGCCATCGCCGGGGAGGGTCCCGGGCGCTGCCGCCGCATCCCGGTCCACGGTCCCGCGGCCCCCTAGGCTTCTCCTGGCATCGGCCCCCGACCCTGGAGCGCACACCGTGTTCGACCCCGCACCGGAGCACCCGTACCCCGACGGCCACCGGCCGGACGAGGCGCCGACGCCGCACGCGCTGCTCGCGCCGGTGCTCGGTCTCCTTGGGACCTGGCACGGCCGGGGCCAGGGTGAATACCCGACCCTCGACGCGGACTTCACCTACGCCCAGGAAGTCACCTTCAGCCACGACGGCCGCCCCTTCCTCCGTTACGAGGCACGGGCCTGGCTCCTGGACGCGGACGACGCACCGCTGCGGCCGTCCGCGCGGGAGAGCGGCTGGTGGCGGCTGCAGCCCGACGGCCGCGTTGAGGCGCTGATCACCCAGCCCACCGGTATCGCGGAGATCGCGGTGGGCCGGGCGACGGGAGGCACGATCGACCTCTCCACCGGCGAGGTGGCGCGCACCCCCACCGCCAAGGAGGTCCAGGCGACCCGCCGCCGCTACACGCTCACCGACGACGGCCGGCTCACCTTCGTCCATGACCTCGAAGCGGTCGGCCAACCGCTCCAGCACCACCTCTCGGCACGCCTGCGCCGCACGGCGTAGACCGCGGCTCTCCTGTCGCACGTACCTGGCGCAAAAGGGGCCTTGACCGAGTCCCGCCGAAGTCTATGGTCTGGACTAATCGGCCCTCGTGAACATCTGGCCCCAGCACTTCACGCACACCCCCACCTCAGCGCCGTGAAGGAGTACGCATGCACAGGAAGCGGAAGATCGCCGCCATGATCGGTGCGGGCCTCGCACCGGTCCTCGCCCTCACCCTGCCGACCGGTTCGGCCAGCGCGCACGGATACGTCAACGCACCGGCCAGCCGGCAGGCGCAGTGCGCCGCCGGCACGGTGGCGTGCGGTGAGATCAAGTGGGAACCGCAGAGCGTCGAAGGACCCAAGGGCCTGCGCAGCTGCAGCGGCGGCAACGCCCGGTTCGCGGAACTCGACAACGACAGCAAGGGGTGGCGGGTCAGCGACGTCAGCCGGACGCAGACCTTCACCTGGACCTTCACCGCACGCCACCGCACCGCGAACTACGAGTACTTCGTCGACGGCAGGAAGGTCGCCACCATCGACGGCGGCAACCAGCAGCCCCCCACCACCGTCTCGCACCAGGTCAACCTCGGCAGCGCCACCGGCAGGCACAAGGTGCTCGCGGTCTGGAACATAGGCGACACGTCCAACGCCTTCTACGCGTGCATCGACGTCAACATCCGTTAGCGCACTGCCGCTTGCTCTTCGGGGCGGGCGGGTGGCTGCTCGCGCTGGAAATTTCTCCGGTCATGGCCCTATGAAGTGATACGCCCTCTGGCTACCCTCCGCGCATGATTTCCACGGTGGTCTGGGGTACCGGAAACGTCGGCCGAGCGGCCATACGCGCCGTGGAGGCCCACCCGGCGCTGAAGCTCACGGCCGTGCTCGTCCACAGTCCCGACAAGGTCGGCCGCGACGCGGCCGACCTCGCCGGTCTCCAGGGGCAGTTGGGCGTCACGGCGACCGACGACATCGACGCGGTCCTCGCGGCGTCGCCCCGGGCCGTGGTGTACGCGGCCTCCGGCGACATCCGCCCCGACGAGGCCCTGGAGGACGTCGGCCGGGCGATCCGGGCCGGCGCCGTCGTCGTCACCCCCGCCCTCTACGCGCTCTACGACCAGCGCAACGCCCCGCCCGAGCTGCGGGACCCGCTCCTGGCCGCCGTCGCGGACGGCGGCGGCTCCCTGTTCGTGTCCGGCGTCGACCCCGGCTGGGGCAACGACATCCTGCCGCTCCTCGTCAGCGGACTCGGCAGCACCGTGGACGGGATCCGCTGCCAGGAGATCTTCGACTACTCCACGTACGACCAGGAGGATTCCGTACGCCACCTGATCGGCATGGGGCACCCGATGGACTACCAGCCCCTGATGCTCGCCGAGACCGTTCCGACCATGGTGTGGGGCGGGCAGATCCGGCTGATGGCCAGGGCGCTCGGCGTCGAACTCGACGACATCCGCGAGACGTTGGAGCGCCGCGCACTCGACACCGCGGTGAGCACCAGGACGATGGGCGACTTCGAGGCCGGCACCCAGGGCGCCGTGCGCTTCGAGGTGCAGGGCATCGTCGGGGGCGAGCCCCGCATCGTCATCGAGCACGTCACTCGCATCCACCCGTCCTGCGCACCGGACTGGCCCACGCCGCCCGACGGCGCCGGGGCGCACCGCGTGATCATCGAGGGCCGTCCCCGCATCGAGGTGACGGTCGAGGCCACCGACGAGGGGGAGAACCGGTCGGCGGGCGGCAACGCCACCGCGGTCGGCCGTCTGGTCGGCGCCATCGACTGGCTCGTGGACAGGGACCCCGGCCTGTACGACGCGCTCGATGTCCCGCTGCGCCCCGCGACCGGCAAGCTCGGAAGGAGCAAGCAATGAGCTCGATGCACATAGACATCCCCGAGGGGCAGGAGCCGATCGGGTACGTGTGGGGTGAGATGGTGCCCGGGATCGGCATGGCCGCGGCGAACTTCTCGTTGTCGGTGTACGAGCACACGACCCTGGGGCTGCGGGAGTTCGAGGCCGCGCGGCTGCGGGTCGCGCAGATCAACGGGTGCCTGTTCTGCCTCGACTGGCGCACCGAGCGCGAGGGCGAGAAGGTCGAGGAGGAGTTCGCCGAAGCGGTCACCCAGTGGCGCACCACCGACGCCTTCGACGACCGGACACGCCTTGCCGCCGAGTACGCCGAGCGGTACGCCCTGGATCACCATGGCCTTGACGAGGAGTTCTGGAAGCGGATGACCGCGCACTACAGCCAGCGCGAGATCGTGGAGCTGAGCATGAGCATCGGTTCCTGGCTGGCCTTCGGCCGGCTCAACCACGTGCTGGGCCTGGACGCGGTCTGCGTACTCCCCGGCCACTGAGGGAGGTTGCTACACACCCACGGTGCTACGCACCCATGGTGCTGCACATACGTGGTGCTACACGTCCGTGGCGATGATCTTCTCGATGTTGCGTTCGGCGAGCGCCGTGATGGTGACGAACGGGTTGACGCTCGTGTTGCCGGGGATCAGCGAGCCGTCGATGACGTACAGGCCCGTATAGCCGTGCAGGCGCCCGTAGTTGTCGGTCGCCTTGTTCAGGACGGCGCCGCCGAGCGGGTGGTAGGTGAGATGGTCGCCCCAGATCTTGTACGTGCCGAAAAGATCGGTGCGGTAGATCGTCCCCTCCTTTGAATTGATCTTGTCGAAGATGGTCTTGGCCGCGTCGATGGACGGCTGCTTCCAGGCCGTCTGCCAGTTCAGCTCGACCTTGTTCGCCGCCGCGTTCCACGAGAAGGCGGCACGGTTCGGGTTCTTGGTGATGGAGAGGTAGAACGAGGCGTAGGTCTCGATGCCGGTGGGCAGCGGCGCGACCTCGGCGAACGCTCCTCCCGCCGCCCAGTTGTCGATGCCGGCCGTGGGGATGGACGACTGCACCTTGCCGGTCGCGTCCCACATGTGGTTGGCGCGGCCGCACATGACGTTGCCGTTGTCGCCCCAGCCCTTGCCGATCTCTGCGTTCAGCCGGGGGAGCGCGCCGGTGGCCTTCAGTTTGACGAGCAGTTTGCTGGTGCCGACACTGCCTGCCGCGAAGAACACCTTCTGTGCGGTGACGGTCTTGGTGGCGGTGGTGGTGCCGCTGGTGTCGAGCTGCTCGATGACGACGGTGTAGCCGCCGCCGGAGGCGGGGCTGACCGTGGTGACCTTGTGCAGCGCGGAGATGCTGACCTTTCCGGTCGCGGTGGCCTTGGCGATGTAGGTCTTCTGGAGTGACTTCTTGCCGTAGTTGTTGCCATAGAGGATCTCACCGGCGACCGCCGACTTGGGGACTGTTCCGGCCGCCTCCTGCTTCATGTAGTCCCAGTCATAGACACCGGGCACGAAGACGAACGGGAAGCCGGAACGCTGGGCGTGCTTACGGCCGACCCGGGAGTACTGGTAGCAGTCGACGCTGTCGAACCAGGCGGGGTCGATGGTGCTGACGCCGAGACCGGCGTTGGCGCGCGGATAGTAGGTGGAATACATCTCGTCGGCGTTGACCGAGGGCAGGACCGCGCCGAAGTTCTCGCGCTTGGGCGTGACCGCCATACCGCCGTTGACCAGGGAGCCGCCGCCGACCCCGCGGCCCTGGTAGACGAGGATGCCGCCCATGTCCTCGGCGTCGAGGATTCCGGTGTAGCGGGGGATGTCCTTGTCGATGGGGAAGCCGAGGAAGTTGCTCAGGGGCTGTTTGGTCTTGGTGCGCAGCCAGTAGGAACGGCCGTCGGGTGAGGTCGTGTGGGCGAAGATCTTGCCGTCGGATCCGGGGGTGTCCCAGGCCATGCCCATCTCGACCATGTGTACGTCGACGCCTGCCTGGGCGAGGCGCAGGGCGGCGACGGAGCCGCCGTACCCGGTGCCGATGATCAGCACGGGGACGCGGGCCCCGTCGCCGATGGGGCCCGCCGCTGCCGCGGCGTAACTCTGGGTCGCGGGGGCGAGCGTCGCAAGAGACGCGACGCCGAGAATAGAACTGGTTCCAGCTATGAATCTTCGGCGTGAAACGCCTCCGGAACCGTCAGAACGCGTGGTGGTGCCACTCATGTGACGTTCCTCACTCTCGTAGGAATGGGAACGAGTTCTACTGCTAGTGGCGCACTAAGTCACGGCATACCTAGAAGTAACTTCTGCCCGATCTTGTCGCAGTGATCTTTAATGTCCGATCTTGTGCCTACGTGCCGCCCTATGCGGCACCTTCGCCCGCGAGCAGCTCGCGCGCCGCGGCGACGTCGAAGTCCGCCTTCGGGTACTGCGGATCGAGTGCGGTCAGGTGCTCGAGCAGCAGGCGGCTGATCGCCCAGTTGCGGTACCACTTGCGGTCCGCCGGGACGAGGTACCACGGGGCGTCCGCCGTGGAGCAGCGCTCGAGCGCGATCTCGTACGCCTCCTGGTAGGCGGGCCACACGGCGCGCTCCTCGATGTCCCCCGGGCTGAACTTCCAGTGCTTGTCCGGGTTGTCGAGCCGTTCGAGCAGGCGGCGGCGCTGCTGTTCGTACGAGATGTGCAGGAAGCACTTGATGACGGTGACGCCGTCGTCGGCGAGGGTCTGCTCGAAGTTGTTGATCCTGCCGTAGCGGCGGCCGAGGTCGCTGGGCGGGACCAGTTCGCGTACGCGGGCGATCAGGACGTCCTCGTAGTGCGAGCGGTCGAAGATGCCGATCTCACCGGGCACGGGGAGCGCCTGCGTGATGCGCCAGAGGAAGGGGTGGCTCAACTCCTCGGCTGTGGGCGTCTTGAAGGCACGGACGCGGCAACCGGAAGGATTGAACTGGCCGATGACGTGCTTGACGGTACCGCCCTTGCCGCTGGTGTCCATGCCTTGCAGGATCAGCAGGACGCGGCGGCGGTCGCCGGCGGTGCTCGCCGCGTGCAGCCTCTCCTGGAGGTCGGCGAGCCGTTCGCCCATCTGGGCGGTGGCCAGCACTCCCGCGGCTTTGTCCACCGGCCCTCCGGGAGTCGCGTCGGCGGCGTACGAGGCGAGGTTGACGCGCTCGCCCTCGGGGATGCGGAGGAGTTCGCTGAGCGGCGGGGTGGGGCTCGTCTTGGCCTTCTTGCCCCCGTGCTTCTTCTTGCCCTTGTCGTCCTTCTGGTTCTTCTTCTTCGGGTCCTTCTTGTCCTTGGCCACGGGGCGGTCCCTTCCTCCGGTGTCCCTCGATGGTGGGTCAGGGGCCGGGTACCCGCCAGCGGGATCGGGGCTCCGGCGAAGCCCGTGGAAGCCTTGTAAAGGTTTCTTTCTAAAGATAGCTTTACATCATGGACGAGACCCCGGAGACCCCTGAAGACCAACAGAGCCCAGGGACCGCCGAGCGCAGCATTCACCTCACCGACCCCCGTGCCCTGCGTGCCTACGCCCACCCGACGCGCATGGCCCTGGTCGGCCTGCTGCGGCGGAGCGGACCGTTCACGGCCACCCGGGCCGCCGAGCTGACCGGCGAGTCCGTGGCCAGCTGCTCGTACCACCTGCGGATACTGGCGAAGTACGGGCTCGTCGAGGAGGCGCCGGGGGGCCGGGGGCGCGAGAAGCCGTGGCAGGCGACCGCGCGGTTCACCGACTGGCCCGGCTACAGCGAGGACCCGTCCGTGGCCGAGGCGTCGGACGCGCTGAGCGCGGCGGTCGCCCGGCGGTACTTCGAGCGGGCCGTCCGGGCGATGGAGCAGCGCCACCTGTTGCCGCGCGCCTGGCGCGAGGCGGAACAGTTCAGCGACTCGCTCCTCCACCTCACCCCCGAGGAGCTGACCGGCATCGGCGAGCGCATCGACGCGCTGCTGCAGCCCTACGAGGACCGCGAGAGCGACCCCGCCCTGCGCCCCGAGGGCGCACTCCCCGTCAGCATGGTGCGGCTCGGCTTCGTCGACCGGGAGATCCCGGACGAAGTCCCGGGCGCGGCTGGAGAGGGTGACGGCGCGGAGGCCGAGGCATGAAGCTCCGGGAGCGCATACCCGAGCTGCTGCGGGAGCGGACCTTCCGGCGCTACTGGACCGGGCAGACCGTCTCGCTCATCGGCGACGAGATCTCACTGATCGCCATTCCGCTCGCCGCCGTCCTGGCCCTCGGCGCCGACGCCGCCGAGATGGGCTGGCTCAAGACCGCCGAACTGCTGCCCGCGCTCCTCCTCAACATCCCGCTCGGCGCCTGGGCCGACCGGCAGGCGCGGCGGAGGTACGCCATGATCGCCGCCGACCTGGCGCGCGCGGCGCTGCTCCTGACGCTTCCGGTCGCCTATCTGCTCGACGTCCTCACGCTCGGGCAGCTCTACGTGACCGCCTTCGGCATCGGCGCGCTGACCGTACTCTTCGACGCCTGCAACGCCACGCTGTTCGTGGCGCTGGTGTCGAGCGAGCGCTATGTGCAGGCCAACTCCCTGGTGCACGGCAGCCGTTCGATGTCCTGGCTGGCCGGGCCCGGAGCGGGCGGGCTGCTCGTGCAGCTCCTCACCGCTCCCTTCGCCCTGTTCGCCGACGCCTTCACCTACCTGGTCTCGGCGCGCCAGCTGGCCCGCATCAAGCCGGTCGAGCCCGCACCGGCGCTGGTCACCAAGGGCCACTTCACGGCGGGACTGCGCTGGGTCTTCGGGCAGCCGACCATGCGGGCGCTCTTCGCCTGGTCGGGCACGATCCAGTTCTTCAACTACATGTTCCACACGCTCTTCGTGCTGTACGTGACGGTCGAACTCGGCCTGAGCGCAGGCGTTCTGGGCGCGATACTCGGCGCGGGGGCCGTCGGCGGACTGCTGGGCGCCGTATACAGCGGGCGGGTCGTACGGCGCTTCGGCATCGGACCGTCGATCATCGTAGGCTCCGTCGGCTTCACCCTGCCGCTGGTGCTCATCCCCCTCGCGGACGGCCCGCTGCCGCTGATCGTCACCACGCTCTTCGTCGCCGAATTCCTCAGCTGTGTCGGCGTGATGGTCATCGATGTCGCCGCCGGGTCGCTTCAGATGGCGCTCATCCCCTCCGCCATCCGCTCCCGGGTGATGGGCGCCCAACGCACCCTCAACCACGGCTTCCGCCCGCTGGGGGCGCTGACCGCGGGCGTCCTCGGCACGGCCGTCGGCCTGCGCCCCACGCTCTGGATCGGCACGGCGGGAGCGGTCCTAGCCATCCTGTGGCTCCTGCCGTCACCCGTACCGAGCACCCGGGAGCTGCCCGAACCCGCCGAAGACGCCGTGCCGGTCTAGGGCCCAGGAAAACCCGGTCCTCGCACGGGCCGCGCTCTACGATGAACAGCGCGAAGCACATCGGGGGCATCGGGGACATCGGGGGAAGGGGCCGGGGCGTGGAGGTCAACCTCTCGTTCGGCGAAGGCGGCGAAGGCGGCGACGACCGCGCTGGTGGCGCAGGCGGAGAAGGCACCGAAAGTACGGCGTCAGTGCTTTCGCTGTACCGCTGGCTGCTGGCGGAGCCCGAACTGCGCGGCCAGGCACAGGTGTCCACCGCGGCACGGCACACGGCGCCGGGAAGCATGGGCGACGGGCTGGATCTCGTCAACGTCGTCCTCGCCAACAGCATCGCCCTGGGCGGCCTGGTCACCGCCGTCGCCGCCTGGCGGGGCTCGCGCCCGCGTCCGCCGCAGGTGCGGCTCGAACGGGACGGCGTCGTCGTCACCTTGCGGGACAGCTCACCGGAGACCGTCGAACAGGTCCTGCGGCTCTGGAACGAGGGCGCAGGGCCCGCGGCCGCCCCGGCGGACGGAGATGACGAGTAACCGTGGCGCTGCTGTCGGATCCGGCCCGCTCCGAGGCCGTACTGGTCGGTGTCCACGACTACACCCGCCTGGACGACCTGCCCTCCGTCGCCCGCAACCTGCAAGGTCTGCGCGAAGTGCTCACCGATCCCGCCGTCTGGGGGCTGTCGGACGACGCGTGCACGGTCCTGCCCCAGCCGGGCAGCGCCGGACAGGTCCTCGACGTGGTCCGGGAACGGGCGCACCAAGCCGTGGACACCCTGCTCGTCTACTACGCCGGGCACGGTCTGATGGACCCGCACACCGAGGAGCTGTACCTCGCCCTGCCCGACTCGGACGGCGAACGCGAGTACACCTGGCTGCGGTACGAGTACCTGCGCAGGGCCGTGCTCGACCCGCGGGCCCGCGCCCGCAGCACGGTCCTGATCCTCGACTGCTGTTACAGCGGGCGGGCCCTGGTCGGCAAGATGAGCGCGAGCGCGCACCTCGCGGACCAGGCCGTGGTCGACGGGACGTGCGTGCTCGCGTCCTGCGCCGAGACCCGGCCCGCGCTGTCCCCGCCCGGCGAGACGTACACCGCGTTCACCGGCGAACTGCTCACCACCCTTACCGAGGGGGTGGCGGGCAAGCCCGATCCGCTGGACATGGACACCCTCTACCGGGACGTGCGCCGCGCCCTGACCAGCAAGTCCCGCCCGGTGCCGCAGCAGCGCAACCGCAACCTCGGCGGTGACATCGCCATCGCCCGCAACCGGGCGGTATCCCGCGGCGCCATGCCCTGGCCGGAGCGGCGGCATCTGGACATCCTGCAGCAAGAGGCCGAGGAGCGGCTCAAGCGGATCGAGCGGCGGGCCGAGCAGATGCGCCTGGAGAGCGAGGAGTTGCGCCAGGAGGCGGAGCGCCGCGCCCGCGAGACGCTCGAGACCGCGCAACGCCTCGCGTCGGCCGTGGCGGCCGTGCCCGACCCCGGCTTCGAACCGTTCTGGTTCGCGGTGCCGGTCGCGCGCCCGCTGATGGGCGAGGACGGATCGTTGCAGCCGGTGGCGGAGCTCGCACCGGGCGTCTGGCATCTGGCGGCCGAGCAGCGCGGCACGGCGTACGTCACCCTCACCCAGGAAGGCCTGCGCGGCTTCCTGCTCGACACGTCGGGCATAGAGCGGGGGATCAGCGAGAAGCCCGACGCGCAGGCCCTGAAGTCGGGCGCCCCGCACGGCGGCAGCGACACGGCGACGTCGAGACGGCGCACCGAGCGGACCGTGCGCGAGGCCCGGCGGCTGGCCGACGCGGTGAGTGCCGCGCCCGACCCCGGCTTCGAGCCGTTCTGGTTCGCGGTGCCGGTCGCGCGTCCGCTGATGAGCGTGGACGGCGACTTCGAAGAGGTGGCCGAGCTGCAGCCGGGTGCGTGGTACCTGGCGGGAGAGCGGCGGGGCGAGGCGCTGCTCGCGCAGTCCCAGGACGGCCTGCGGGGGTTCCTGCTCGACACGTCGGGCATCCAGCGGGGGGCGAGTGAAGGGCCCGGCGAGATGACCGCCGGATTCGACGCGGACTTCGAGCTGTTCTGGTTCGCGGTGCCGGTCCCGCGTCCGCTGATGAGCGTGGACAACGACGACGTAGAGGTGGCTGAGCTGCTGCCCGGCACGTGGTATCTCGCGATCGGGCGCCAGGGCGACGGGCTCATCGCGCTGGACCAGGAAAGCCGGCGGGGCGTCCTGCACAACACGGACGGCATCCAGCGCGGCTGACCGAAGCCCGCACCCCGGGCCGTCAGAAGGGCCCTGCCCGCTGCGCGAACCATTGACATGTCACCCCGGCGCGGAGAAGCTCCATCACGCCCGTGTTAACGCTAACACCGGGCCGACACACACCTGGGGGAGCCGCCCATGTCAGGTAGTCGTCACCTCCTTTCTCCGGCGTCAGGTGCTCCGCTCGACCGCCGCGCCCTGCTGGCCGCGGCCGCCGCCGGGGCGTTCGCCACTGCCTGTGGGACCGCGAGCGGGCAGCCTCCCGGGAGGGTCGCCGTGCTGGGGGACAGCGCGGCGTGGGAGAAGCCGATGGTCGCCGCGGGGGCGGCGATGAAGGCGGCGGCAGGGCTGCGGCTGGTGCCTGAGGTCAATCCGTCCCTGGAGTCGTTCGAGCAGGTCGTCAAGTCCTCGCTGCGCACCAGCAAGACGCCGGACATGCTCAAGTACTGGTCGGGCTACCGGCTCCAGGACCTCGCCCGCACCGGCGGCATCGTCGACCTGACCCGGCAGTGGGACAGCGCCGTCGGGAAGGGATGGGTCGACGCCTCCTTACGGGACGCGTTCACCCACCGGGAGCGGGTCTACGGCCTGCCGATGAACCTCGCGTACTGGGTGTTCTTCTACAACATCGAGGTGTTCGAGGAACAGCAGCTGCAAGTCCCCGTCACCTGGGACGAGTTCCTCGCCGTCTGCGCGCGGTTCAAGAAGAGCGGGATCACCCCGCTGCACGGCTCGGCGGCCGATCGCTGGCCCTCCTTCATCTGGTTCCAGGAGGTCCTCAGCCGCCAAAATCCGCAGTTCTACGAGGACTTGATGAACGGCCGCGAGCGCTACACCGACCCGCGTGCCGAACGCGCCCTGCGCACCCTGGAGTCCTTCTTCGACAAGGACTGGTTCACCTCCATGGACATGAGCCACGCCGACGCCGCCGCTGCCGTCGTGCACGGCAAGGTCGGGATGGTGCCCTGCGGCACCTGGCTCGGCTCGACCCTGGTGGGCGCGGGCGCGAAGCCCGGCAAGAACCTCGGTGCCTTCGTGCTGCCCATGGCCGACCCGAAGGCCCGGCCCTGCGTCATCTTCGAGTCCAGCGCCCTCGTCTCCACCGTCAAAGGACCCGACAGGGCCGAGGCGTTGAAGGCCACGGACAACTGGCTGCGGCCCGCCGTCATGAAGGCCTTCTCGCACAGCCTCCAGGACGGCTGCCCCAACCCGCGGGTCGAACCCCCGAACCCGGTGATCGCCGGCCTCGCCAAGAAGGTGCGGGGCGACAAGCTCTGGCTGCTCAACCGCTTCTGGGAACAGGGCCCGCCCGAACTGGTCGAGGCGACCGTCGACGACCTCGCCGGGTTCCTGCTCAACCCCTCATCGGCCCGCAGCACGCTGCGGACCATGCAGGACCGCGCGGACGAGGCATGGCAGGTATGGCGGGAGGCGGAGGAGACATGACCGAGACCGCCACCCCCGCCCCGCACACCGCGAAGCCCGTGCGCCTGCGCCGCCGTGTCCCCATCCGCAGCCCGCATCAGGCCGCCCGCGGCAACGGCAGGCTCGGCGGTCCGCTCGCCGCGCTGCCCTGGGCCCTGCCCGCCTTCGCCTTCGTCGGCGTACTCCTGGTCTACCCCTTCTTCCGCAGCGTCTACGACAGCTTCTTCGAGGACAACGGCTTCACGAGCAGCTTCGTCGGGTTCGACAACTACGCCCGGCTCGCCGACGACCCGATCCTCGGCCGGTCGCTGCTCAACACCCTGATGTGGGTGGCCGGAACGCTGCTCCTGCCCGTCCTGGCCGGACTGCTCATCGCCGTCGCCACGCACCGGATGCGCTTCGGCGGCATCGCCCAGCTGGTGATCGTGCTGCCGTACGCCATCTCCGCCGCCGCCACCGCGGTCCTGTGGAACTTCATGCTGACCTCCGACGGCGCGGTCAATCAGGTACTTCGCGGGATCGGCCTCGACTCGTGGGCGCAGACCTGGCTCCTGGAATGGCCGCAGAACACGCTCTCGATGATCGTCGCCAGCACGTGGCAGGCCACCGGGCTCAATGTCGTCCTCTTCGCGATCGGCCTGCGCGCCATTCCTCAAGACACCGTCGAGGCCGCCCAGTTGGACGGCGCGAGCGGCTGGCGGATGTTCCGGTACATCACACTTCCCCAGCTGCGGGCCGTCACGGTCGTCGTGGTCGGGATGGCCGTCGTGAACAGTCTCAAGGCGTTCGACATGATCTGGATCCTCACCAAGGGCGGCCCGTCCCGCTCCTCCGAGACGCTCGCCCTGAGCATGTACCGCGAGGCGTTCCGCCTCTTCCACATCGGCTACGGCTCGGCGATCGCCCTCGTCCTCTCGGTGATCGTCGTCGCCTCCTCCTGGATGTATCTGCGCCGCCAGATGCCCGAGGCCGCATCGCGCGCCACCACCGCCAAGGCCTGAGGAGGCTCCTCATGGGTCGCACCGTGCGCCATCTCTTCGTCGCCGGATGCGTGCTGCTCTGGCTGATCCCGCTGTATCTCCTCGTGGTCAACGCGCTGACGCCCGCGACCGAGTACGCGGGCAAGCCCGAGTGGACCGTCCAGGGCTTCGACCTCGTCGAGAACGTCAGAACCGCCTGGGACGTCGCGGGCATCGGCGACAGCTTCCAGGCCTCGCTGCTCTACGCGGTGGTGTGCGGCCTGGCCGCTGTGCTCGTCGCGGCCATGGCCGCGTTCGCCGTCGTCGTCCTGCCCATCCCCCGGCCCGCCTTCTGGTTCTGGCTGATCTACTCCGGCACGCTCTTCCCGCTGCAGATGTTCCTGGCACCGCTCTTCGGCCTGTACGCGGACGCCAACCTGTACGACACGCGACTGGGGCTCATGCTGGTCTACTCCGCGTGGGCCGTGCCGTTCGCCTTCTTCCTGATCCGTAATCAGATGACCACGATGCCGCCCGAGTTGACCGAGGCGGCGCTCATCGACGGGGCGTCCTTCCGACGGATCTTCTGGCGTATCCACGTACCCCTGATGAAGGCGGGGCTCGGCGCGGCCTTCATCTTCCAGTTCACGGCCGTCTGGAACGACCTGCTCCTGGGCATCACGCTCAGCCGCAGTCCCGACGTCCAGCCCGTGATGGCGGCCCTTGCCACCCTCAACAACGCCTACGCATCGACGGGGCCGCCCGTCATCCTGGCGGGCGCGCTGATCGTCTCCGTGCCCACGCTCCTCCTCTTCCTGGTGTTCCGCGGCCTGTTCCTGCGCGGCGTCACCGCATCCACCCACTGAGCCCCGTATACCGTCCGCCGCCCCACCGGGAGAGAACCGCATGACGACACGCGCCCTCGTCCGCACGACCGACTGGGACAACGACCGGATACGCGACAGCCTGCGCTCGTCCGTCATCACCGCGGAGGGCAGCCTCGGCGGCGCCACGCTGCGGCTGACGGAGGAGCCGCTGCTGCGCGAGGCGGCGGACGGCACGGGCCTGACGCAGTCGCTGCGGGTCGAAGCGGTCAACGGGGCAGGCGTGCCGTCCGAGTTGACCGTCCGCACCGAGTCCGGTGCCGCGCTCCCCGTCGAGCGGCTCACCGGCCCCGGTGGCTCCGTACGCCTCATGGTGCCCGCCGTCGACACCGAGACCCGCCTCACGCTCTGTCTGCCGGACGCCGCCGATGTCACCGAGGGCATCGACGTACGGCTCACTCCCCAGCGCCGCTGGACCCTCCACCTGATCCACCACTCCCACCTCGACATCGGCTACACCGACCCTCAGGGCCATGTCCTCGCCGAGCACCTCTCCTTCCTCGACTCCTGCCTCGAGCTGACCCGGGCCACCGACGACTGGCCCGCCGAGTCCCGCTTCCGGTGGTGCGTCGAGTCGCTGTGGTCGTTCCGGCAGTGGGCCGACGCGCGCCCCGCCGAGCAGGTCGAAGAGTTCGTACGCCGGGTCCGCGAGGGACGCATCGAGCTGACCGCGCTGCCGTTCAACCTGCACACCGAGACCTGCTCGACGGACGAACTGCACGAACTCCTGCGCCTGGCACACGAAGTGCGTGACCGCTACGGCGTCACCTTCACCTCCGCGATGCAGACCGATGTGCCGGGCGCGGTCGTCGGTCTCGTCGACGCGTTGTCCGCCGCCGGGGTCAAGTACCTCTCCGTGGCGCACAACTGGGCCGGACGCTCCGTGCCCCATCTGGTCGGCGGCGAGAAGCTGCCGCGCCTGTTCCGGTGGCGCGCGCCCAGCGGCAACAGCGTCCTCGTCTGGGTCACCGACACCCCGCACGGCCTCGCCTACATGGAAGGCCCGCTGCTCGGCTTCGACACGGCCTACGCGGACGTGGACGACCTCCTTCCCGCCTACCTCACCTCCCTGGCCACCAACCCCTACCCCTACCGCGGCGGCATCTTCGGCTGGGCCATGGACCAGACCGAGGTCAAGCGCGAGCCCTACCCCTGGGACGTGCTCCATCTGCGCGTCCAGGGCAAGTTCGGCGACAACGCGCCGCCCCGCCGCATCATCGCCGACACCGTCCGCCGCTGGAACGAGACCTGGGCCTTCCCGCAGCTGCGGCTCTCCCGCAACGAGGACTTCTTCACCGACGCCGAGGCCAGGCTCGGCGACGACATTCAGACCTTCGAGGGTGACTGGACCGACTGGTGGGTCGACGGAGTCGGCTCAGGCGCGCGGCCGCTGTCCCTGGCCCGCACCGCCCAATCCGTGGTCGCCGACGCCCAGACCATCGGCACGTTCGCAGGACTCCTCGGCGCCACGGGGGCGGAGGAAGACAGCGCGGACGCGTCCGGGGTCTACGAGGCGGTGTCGCTCTTCGACGAGCACACCTGGGGCGCCGGCGACCCGTGGACCCACGGGGACGAGGGCGGCCACTCCGGTGAGCACCAGTGGCACTGGAAGTACGGGCAGGCCATGCGCGCGTACGACGACGGAAACGCGCTCCTCGGCAGGGCGAGCGCACGGCTGGGGCAGCGCCTCGCGACGGCTCCGGGCGCGGCGGCCACGTACCACGTGATCAACACCTGCTCCTGGCCGCGCACGGACGTCGTACGGATCTTCCTGCCGGAGAGCAGCGTGCCGCTCGAACAGCCGGTGGCCGTCCACGACGCCCGCAGCGCCCGCCGAATCGCCCACGAGGAGGAACCCCAGACCAACGACGACCACCGAGACGCGGGACGCTTCCTGCTCATACGCGTGAACGACGTCCCGCCCACGGGCTCGGTACGCCTGGACATCACCACGGACGCGGCACGAGCGGGGGAGCGACCGGAGCACACGGAGCACACGGAGAGCCCGGAGAGCACGGCGGTGAAGGCCGCGACCGGCTGGAATCCCACCGGTGGTACCGAGCGGGAGGATCCGGCGGAGAGTGCCGTCGCGGCGCATGCGCGGCTTGAGCCGACGCTTCTGGAGAACGAGCATCTCGCCGTTCGCGTGGACCTGGCCCACGCCTGCATCGCCTCCGTCATCGACAAGGCGACCGGCCGCGAACTCGTCAGGCAGGGCGCGATCGTCGGCTTCAACGGCTACATCCACGACAGTTACACCACCGCCGGGGCCTTCAACCACAACTCCAGCCGCACCACCGCCTCCGACCGCCTCGAACACCTCGGCGCCCGCGCCGTCGCCCCGCCCGCCGCGCTCATCGCCCGCCGCTCCACCGCGATGGCCGAGTCGATCACGTACGAGACGCGTCCGGCCGGCGCCAACCGGTTGCGCACCACCCTCACCCTGCCCGTGGGCGTACCACGCCTGGACATCGAGAACCGCCTCGACAAGGACGCGACGCTGCGCAAGGAGAGCGCCTACTTCGCGTTCCCCTTCGCCTTCGACGAGCCGGTCGTCCGGATGGAGGCCTCCGGCGGGCTCACGGGCAACACCCTCCCCGTGGTGCCGGGTTCGGCCCTGCACATGCGGGCCGTGCGCCGCTGGGTGACCCTCGCCGACGAGGGCCTCGCGGTGGCCTGGTCCACGCAGGACGCGCCCCTCGTGCAGTTCGGCAACATCGCGCTGCCGTACGCGCCCTTCCCGAAGACCATGGGGCACGACGAGCCGGCCACCGTCTTCTCCTGGGTCCACAACAATCTCTGGGACACCAATTTCCCCGGAGAGCAGGGCTTCGAGTTCACCTTCCGCTACAGCCTCGCCTGCGCCACGACCGCCGAGGGGCTCGGCCCCCGTACGGCCGCGGCCTGGAGCCGCCCGTTGCGCGGCGTGCGGGCCAGGGGAGCGGAGGGCGCAGGCTCGGCATCGCTCGCCTTCGTCGATCTCGGGGACGCGCGGGTCCGCCTGGTCGGCTGCACCGTCCCCCGGCCCGGTGAGGTCCTGCTGCGGCTGCAGTCCTTCGCCGAGCAGCCGGTGGCCTGCCCGGTGCGGGTCCACTTCCCCGTCACGGCCGCGTACAGCGCCACCTATCTGGGGGCGGTTGGCCATGAACTGGGCGTCGCGCAAGGTGCGTTGACCGCCCAGCTTCCTGCTCTCGGCACAGCTGCCGTGCTCTTGACACGTCCCTGAACCCGTATCCCCGCACCCCCGTGAAAAATCTCCGCACGAAGGAGCATGCGTGTACCGGCTCGACCCGCGTTACCCCCCGGCACCGGGGACCGTCCTGACCGTCGGCTGGGAGGCCGTGGCTGCCCAACTGCCGGGAGAACCCGCGGTCGTGGCCGTCGAGGGGCCGCCGGCAGTCGACTGGGAGACCCTCGCGGCGCGGCTCACCGCCGCCTGCCCCGTGCCCGTACGCACCCTCGACATCCATACGCGCTACGCGCCCCCTGCCGACGTACGGCGCCGCACCATGAGCGCACCGGACGCGGACGACCCGTACTACTGCAAGCTCGCGGAGAACCCCCTCACCGACCTGTTCGACGAACTCCCACGGGACGACGGCGATCTGGAGGGGCTGCTGCTCGTGTACGGGCCGGGTGCCTCGCTGGTCCTGCATGACGTGCTCTGGTACGCCGACCTGCCCAAGCGGTACGCGGAGTCCGCGGTGGCGGCAGGGGAGGGGAGCAACCTCGGACTGCCTGGCGAACACGCCGAGTTGAAGCGGCTCTTCTTCGTGGACTGGCCGATGCTGGACCGCCACCGCGACGCGCTCGCCAGGCAGCTGGACGGCTGGGTGGACGTGCAGGACCCCGAGCGACCGGTGTTCGTCGACGGGGCAGGGCTGCGGGCCAGCTACGCCCAGCTCGCACGCCACCCCGTGCGCACCAGGCCGTTCTTCAACTCGACGCCCTGGGGCGGGCATTGGGGTCAGCGCGCGCTCGGCTTCAACCCCCGCGCACGCAACACCGCACTCGGCTACGAACTCATCGCCCCGGAGGCGGGCATCCTCATCGGCGACAACCCCGAAGCGCAGGCGGAGGTCCCCTTCCAACTGCTCTGCGTCCTGCACCCCGAGGAGGTGCTCGGAAGGGAGGCGCACGCCCGCTTCGGCACGTCCTTCCCGCTCCGCTTCGACTACCTGGACACCGTGGGCGGCGGCAACCTGTCGGTGCACTGCCACCCCAAGGAGCCGTACATGCGCGAGCGGTTCGGCTGGCACTACACCCAGCACGAGACGTACTACATGACGCTCGGCAGCGCGGACACCCGCGTCTATCTCGGCCTGCGCGAGGACGCCGACATCGGCCTCTTCCGCAAGGAGATCGAGGAAGCGGCGCACGACGGGGTGCCGATGGACCCCGCGGACCACGTCATGACGTTCCCCGCCGAACAGGGCAGACTCTTCATGATCCCGGCAGGCACCCCGCACGCGAGCGGCGCCGGAAACCTCGTCCTGGAGATCAGCGCGACCCCGTACCTCTACAGCCTGCGCTTCTACGACTGGCTGCGGCCGGACGCCGACGGCAACCCGCGCCCCCTGCCCTACGAACACGGCCTCGCCAACCTGGAGACACGGCGGCGCGGCGACGCCGTGACACGCGATCTCGTGCAGGAGCCGTACGTCCTGCGCCGCGGGGACGGCTGGTACGAGGAACTGCTCGGCGCCCTGGATGAGATGTTCTACGAGGTGCGGCGCTACACGCTCGCCGCGGACGCCGTCGCCGCGGACGACACGGCAGGACGGTTCCACGTCCTGAACGTGGTCGAGGGGGACGCGGTCACCGTGCTGACCTCGGCGGGGGAGCGGCACACCCTGGCGTACGCGGAGACGCTGACGGTGCCCGCGGCCGTCGGCGGCTACCGCCTGGAGGCGGGGGACGGCCCGGCGAAGGTGGTGAAGGCACTGGTGCGGGACCGCCGGGCCGCGGGCGTGAGCGCGGGACACCCGTGAGAGCCGTCCTGGAGATGGGCGGCACCCATGTCACCGCCGCCCTGGTGGACTCCTTGCGCACGCGGGTGATCCGCAGCGTCCGCCGACCGCTCGACGCGCGGGGCGACGCCGAGCACGTACTCGGCACGGTCGTGCGCTGCGCCGGGGACCTCGAGGTGCCCGCGGGGCAGGTGTGGGGCGCCGCCGTGCCGGGACCCTTCGACCACGAGAAGGGCATCGCCCGCTTCGAAGGCGTGGGGAAGTTCGACCACCTGTACGGCGTCGACGTGCGCTCGGTGCTGCTCGACGGCGTGTGGCCCAGACCCGCCGACGTGGTGTTCCTCAACGACGCGCACGCGTTCCTGCTGGGGGAGTGGAGCGCGGGGGCCGCGGCCGGCCATCGGCGCTGCGTGGGCATCACCCTGGGGACAGGCGTCGGGTCGGCGTTCCTCGTGGACGGCGGCCTGTGCCGGGAAGGGCCGGGGATACCGCCCGAGGGACGCCTGGACCTCATGAGCTGGTCCGGCGCCCCGCTGGAGCACACCGTCTCGCGGCGGGCGATCCTCGCCCGCTACGGCGACGAACGCGGAGTCGACGTGCGGGGCATCGCCGAGCGGGCGCGCGCGGGCGAACAACGGGCCGCACGGGTCCTTGACGAAGCCCTTGCCGCCCTGGGTACTGTCCTCGCCCCGTGCCTGCGTGACTTCGGCGCCTCGGCGGTCGTCGTCGGCGGCGCCATGGCGCTGTCCTGGGACCTGGTCGGCCCGGCCCTGCGCACCGGCCTCGGGGATACTCCGGTGACACCGCGCCCCGGCACGCTGGGCGCGGACGCGGCGCTGATCGGAGCGGCCGAGTATGTGGGGGCTGCCGGGAGGTGAGGCGGCCCCCGGGAAAGGACACACATGACGATGCCCGAACCGCGTCCCCCCATGGACGGTCCGCCCACGCTGCGCGATGTCGCCGAGCGGGTGGGCGTCAGTGCGATGACCGCATCCAGGGCCCTGCGCGACGACCCGCGCGTCCTGCCGGCCACCCGTGAACGCATCCGCGTCGCGGCGGCGGAACTCGGCTACCGGCCCAACGAAGTGGCCCGCAGCCTGCGTCTGGGGCGCGGCACGGGCCTGGTCGGACTCGTCGTCACGAACCTGGCCAACCCCTTCTACTCGCGGTTCGCCCTCGGCGTCGACTCCGTCATCGCGGGCGACGGCTTCAAGACCGTCATCGGGAACACCGGCCAGGACCTGGACGCCGAACGCGAGCTGGTCGCCGACCTGGTGGCCCGCCGCGTCGACGGCATCATCGCCGTCCCCGCAGCGGCCGACCAGCGTCATCTCGCCGCCGCGGCCGCCGACGGCGTGCCCGTGGTGCTCGCCAGCAGGCCGCCCGAAGGGTTCGACGCGGACTGCGTCCTGGTCGACGACTTCGGCGGGGCCCGCGCCGCCACCGCCCGGCTGATCACCCGCGGGCACCGCCGGATCGGCTTCCTCGGCTCGCCGCCCGCCGTCTACACCGGCACCGAGCGCCTGCGCGGGTACGCGGCGGCCCTCGCCGCACATGGCATCCGCCTCGACGAGGACTACGTACGGCAAGGACAGACCGAACCGCGCGAGGCCCGCCGTGCCGCGGCCGAACTCCTCGCGCTGCCGGAACCGCCCACCGCGCTGTTCTGCTCCAACAACCGCAACACCATCGGCGCGTTCCGTGCCCTGCGCGCGTCCGGCACCGACACCGCGCTCGCGGGCTTCGACGACTTCGAACTGGCGGACGCGCTCGGGCTGCCGCTCACCCTCGTCGCCTACGACAGCGACGAGATCGGCCGGGCGGCGGGCAGGCTCCTCGCCGACCGGATGCGGGGGAGGGAATCCGACCCGGGCAGGAAACTGGTGGAGGGCCCGGCGCGCCGCATCGTGACGCCCACCAGCCTGGTGGAGTACGGGAGTTGAGACTCGCGGGGGTCACCGGCCCCGGTGGTTCTACGCGTTGGCGTCCGGCTCCGGCTGCGCGCCTGCGCGGCGGCGTTGGCGCGAGGCCCGCAGGTTGGCGGCGTTGCCGCAGTCGCGGGTGGAGTGCCAGACGCCGCTGTTGTTGCGGGAGCGGTCGTAGAACGCCGTGGCGCAGCGGTCGTTGCGGCAGATCTTCAGGCGGCGCCACTCTCCGGTGGTCTGGGCGAGCAGCGCCTCGCACAGCACGGCGGACGTCAGCCAGCGCCAGCCCTCGCCCTCGGGCTCGGTGGTCAGGGCGGCGTCGCCGTGCAGGTTGACCTGGAGGGCGCAGGAGGTGAAGCGGGCGGTCTCGCCGCTCGTCGTGCCGCACCGGGAGAGCAGGGCACGGCGCAGCTGTTCGCGCAGCTGCCGCAGCTTGGGCAGGTCCTCATCGGTGAGGGTGAGCCGCACCGCCGTGCGTCCCGTCCTCTCGGCCCAGGTGGGGAGCGCGACGGACACCCAGCCCTGCGCGGCGGCCAGGTCCCCGAGGAGATCGGCCTCGGGGGCGTGGCCGGTCGGTGCGGTGTTCAGGATGTCCTGCACGAGCCCCAGGCCGCCGGGAACGGCGGTGGGGAAGTAGCGCTCGGTGGCAGGCCAGGTCATGCGCATATCGTACGCGACCGCGGGCGACAGCAGCGTGGGGCATTGACTGCTGTCGCCGTGCGGCGCCGTCGGCCGGGCTTGCTCAGACCAGGCTCTTGAGGAGCGACTTGTCGAAGGGCAGGGCCTCACCGAGCCGGTTCTCCAGGGCCTTGGCTGCCCACTCCGGGTCGGCGATGAGGGCACGCCCCACCGCGACCAGGTCGAACTCGTCCCGCTCCAGGCGCTCGACGAGCGGCTCGATGCCGGTCGCCGCGGACGGCGCCGCCCAGCCCTGCGAACCGATGAACACCTGGTCGAGGCCGACCGAGCCCACGGTGACCACCGGCACCCCGGACACCTTCTTGACCCAGCCCGCGAGGTTGAGGTCGCTGCCCTCGAACTCGGGCTCCCAGTAGCGGCGGGTGGAGGCGTGCAGGACGTCCACGCCCGCGTTCACCAGCGGGGTGAGCAGGCGCTCCAGCTCCTCGGGGGACTGGGCGAGCTGCGCGTCGTAGCTGCCGGCCTTCCACTGCGAGAGCCGGAAGAAGACGGGGAAGTCGGGCGAGACGGCGGCGCGTACGGCCGCGACGATCTCCGCGGCGAAACGGGTGCGGGCCTCGATGTCACCGCCGTAGCCGTCCGTGCGGCGGTTGGTGCGCTCCCAGAGGAACTGGTCGAGCAAGTAACCGTGCGCGCCGTGCAGTTCGATGCCGTCGAACCCGATGCGCTCGGCGGCGGCCGCGGCGTCGGCGAACGCGCGGATCACGTCGTCGAGGTCGTCGGCGGTCAGCGTGCTGCCCTTGGGCTGCCCGTCCAGGTCGATCCCGGAGGGGCCCGCCGCGGGAGCGGACGGCACCGGGCCCTTGCCCTCGTCGCGCGTGATGCCGACGTGCCAGAGCTGCGGAATGATCTTCCCGCCCGCTCCGTGCACCGCGTCGACCACCTTGCGCCAGCCTTCGAGGGCGTCTTCGCCGTAGAAGCGCGGGACCCGGTCGCTCGTGCCGGCCGAGGGGTGATCGACGTACGTCCCCTCGGTGACGATCAGGCCGACCCCGGCGGCGGCCCGGCGCGCGTAGTACTCCGCCACGTCCGCGCCCGGCACGCCGCCCGGCGAGAACTCCCTGGTCATGGGGGCCATCACGATGCGGTTGCGCAGGGTGAGGCTGCCGACGCTGAAGGGGCGGTCGAGGGTCTGGGAAGTGCGCGCGGTCTGTGAGGCCGAGGTCATGTGTCCTCCTGGCAGGGAACGAGGGGGGAGAGCGATCTCCTGTGATCGATGACGTAAGCGTACGCGCTTTACTCATGTCGCTTGCGGGAGGGCCCCTTCGTTCCGTCCGTCCTGTACGAGACGGGGGAGCTCCAAGGCGGCCGCTCTCCGTACGGGCGACGGAAACGGGTGGCCTCGTGGGAGAATTTCCGCGTGGACGGGGGGATCCTGGAGCGGGATCGTGAACTGGCTCGACTGACCGCCGCCGCACGGGAAGCGGGCGGCGGAGCGGGCTCGGTGGCGCTCGTCTTCGGGGAGGCCGGCATCGGCAAGTCGAGCCTCGTGAACGCGTTGCCGGGAGCGCTGTCCTCGCAGGCCAGGGTGCTGGTCGGACAGTGCGACGACCTTGCGACCCGGCGGCCGCTCGGCCCCTTCCGTGATCTCGTCGGCAGTGTCCGCACCGAACTGGCGCAGGCGGTCACCGAGGGCGGAGACCGGCACCGTGTGTACGACGCGCTGCGGACCGAGCTGGGCGACCCGCCGCACCCGACCGTCCTTGTCGTAGAGGACGTGCACTGGGCGGATGAGGCCTCTCTCGACGCGCTGCGGTTCCTGGTACGCCGCGTGGACCGGATGCCCGCGGTCCTCGTGCTGACCTTCCGCGACGACGAGCTGGGCCGCGAACACCCGCTGCGGCACCTCCTCGGCCAGGTGTCGAGGGCGGCCCGCGTGCACCGCGTCCCCCTGCCCCGGCTCTCCCGCGACGCCGTGCGCACGCTGAGCGCGGTGAGCCGCCTCGACCCCGCGCAGGTGTACGCGGTGACGTCGGGCAACCCCTTCTACGTCGCCGAGGTCGTCGCGGCGGGCGGCACCGGGGACGTGCCCCCGACCGTGGTCGACGCCGTCCTGGCCCGGCTGCGCGGCCTCGACGACGCCGCACGCGACGCCCTCGAACAGCTCGCGGTGGTTCCCTCGGCGGCCGAGCGCACCCTGGCCGACGCGCTGCTGCCGGGCGGGGTCGGCCAGTTGACCTCGGCGGAACGCCGTGGCCTGCTCGTCGTGACGCCCGAGCGGGTGATGTTCCGGCACGAGATCATCCGGCGCGCCATCGCCGACTCGCTGCCCGCGGCACGGCGCATCGAGCTCGACCGGAACGTGCTCGCCGTCCTGGTCGCGCAGCCCGGCGCCGACTCCTCCCGCATCGTGCACCACGCCGCCCAGGCGGGCGACCACGACGCCATCGCGCGCTACGGCCCCGACGCGGCGAGGGACGCGGCCCGCACCGGCGCGCACCGCGAGGCCGCCGCCCAGCTGAGGCTCGTCCTGCGACAGCGGGAGCGCTACGGACCGGCCGAACTCGCCGATCTCCTGGAGCGGTTCGCGGTGGAGAGCTACACCATCGCCGACTCGCCCGCCGCCGTCGGCGCCCAGCGGGAAGCCGTCGCCCTGCGCCGCTCCCTGGGCGACCTGCGGGCACTCGGCGCCGATCTGCGCTGGCTGTCGCGGATCCACTGGTGGGCGGGCGACGCGGACGCCGCGCAGGAGGCCGCCAGGGAAGCCATCGACGTACTCGAACAGGCCGGTGACGAGCGTCTTTTGGCGCTCGCGCTCAGCAACACCTCCCAGCTGCGCATGCTCTCCGACCGGTACGCGGAGGCCATCGGCTACGGCGAGCGCGCCATCACCCTGGCCCGCCGCACGGACGACGCGGCGATCCTCTCGCACGCCCTGAACAACGTGGGCACCGCCCGCTGGCGCGGCGGCGATCCGCTGGGCAGGCCGCAGCTCGAGGAGAGCCTGGCGGTCGCCCTGAAGGCGGGCGAGGCCGAACACGCCTGCCGCGCCTACGCCAACGTCATCTGGACCCTCCTGGAGAACCTCCGCTTCGCGGAGGCCGACCACTTCCTGGCGCCCGCCATGGAATTCGCGGACCGCACGGAGCACCTGGGGTTCCTGCGCTACCTCCAAGTGGAGCTGGCGCTGCGGCAGTTCGCCGCGGGTCGGTGGGACGAGGCGGAGAAGCACGCCGAGTCCGGCGACGCCTACGAATTCCCGCCCGCGCGCTGCCCCGCCCTGACCGTCCAGGCACGCGTACGCATCCGCCGCGGCGCGGAAGGCGCCGACGAGCTCCTCGCGCGGGCCTGGGAGGTCGCCGAGCGGACCCGGGAGCTGCAGCGCACGGGCCCGGTCGCCGCGGCACGGGCGGAGGCCGCCTGGCTGCGCGGTGACCACGCGGCCGTGCTGGACGCCGTCGGCCCGCTGTACGCGCAGGCGCGCGGCCTGGCCGCGACGCCCTACCGCGCCGAACTCGGCCACTGGCTCGCCAAAGCGGGGCACCCGCCGCCCGCCGACGGCTCCGATCACCCGTACGCCTTGCAGGCCGCCGGGCAGTGGCGCCGGGCGGCCGAGGCATGGCGGGCCGCGGGCTGCCCCTACGAGCACGCGGCAGCCCTCGCCGAGAGCCCCGACCCGGCGGACAAGCTCACCGCGCTCGCCGGCCTCGACGCCCTGGGCGCCGAACCCCTGGCCCGCATCGTCCGCGCCGACCTGCGCGACCTCGGCGTCGCCCGCATCCCGCGCGGCCCGCACGCGGCGACCCGGCGCAACCCGGCGGGCCTCACCGGCCGCCAGCTCCAGGTCGGACGGCTCCTCGCAGAAGGACTCACCAACATCGAGATCGCCGAACGGCTCTTCCTTTCCGTGCGCACCGTCGACAACCACGTCCGCGCGGTCCTGGAAAAGCTCGGCGCCCGCACCCGCCGCGAGGTCGCCGCCCGCGCCGCGCAGCTGGGGGTGGAAATCGGCGGCGAAAAGTAGGTGACCGCCGGACGTGAGCTAGGTGGTGGGCACGGATATCGGTGGGTGGCGGACAGTACTAGAACGGGCGGATCGGACACGCCGAACCATCGGGGGAGCACATGTCCATCACGCCCGCACAGGCAGCGCGCAGCGAACTGGCAGGATTCAAGGGTGAGTTGAAGGGCCCGGACGACGCCGGGTACGACGAGGCGCGTGCCGTCTACAACGCGATGGCCGACAAGCGCCCCGCGCTCGTCGCCCGCTGCACCGACGCCGGCGACGTGTCCCGGGTCATCGGCTTCGCCCGCGCGCACGGCCTGCCGCTCGCGGTCCGCGGCGGCGGCCACCACGGAGCGGGCCTCGGCACCGTCGAAGGCGGCGTGGTCGCCGACCTGTCGCCGCTCAAGTCGGTCGAGGTCGACGCGCCGAACCGCACCGTACGGGTCGGCGGCGGCTGTGTGTGGAGCGAGGTGGACCGCGCCACGCACGAGCACGGCCTGGCCACGCCGAGCGGCATCATCTCCACGACCGGCGTCGGCGGGCTCACCCTGGGCGGCGGCCTCGGCCACCTCACCCGCAGGTTCGGGCTGAGCATCGACAACGTCCTGGAGGCCGACCTCGTCCTGGCCGACGGCCGTCAGGTGCGGGCGAGCGCCGACGAGAACCCGGACCTGTACTGGGCGATCCGCGGAGGCGGCGGCAACTTCGGCGTCGTCACCTCGTTCCTCTTCCGCCTGCACGAGCTGAGCACGGTCGTCGCGGGCCCCACCTTCTGGCCCGCGGAACAGGGCGCCGAGGTGCTCGCCGCCTACCGGGACTTCCTGCCGCGGGCGCCGCGCGAGGTGAACGGCTTCTTCATGTACGGCACCGTCCCGCCGGCCCCGCCCTTCCCCGAGCCCCTCCATCTGCGCAAGGTCTGCGGCGTCGTGTGGTGCCACACCATCGAGGACCCCGAGGCGGCGGCCCACGCCATGGCGCCCCTGCTCGACGCGCTGCCCGACCCGCTCCTGCACGCCGTGGCCCCGATGCCGCACCCCATGCTGCAGTCCCTGTTCGACGGGCTCTACCCGCCCGGCGACCAGTGGTACTGGCGCGCGGACTTCGTCGACGAGATCCCGGACGACGCCGTCGCCCTGCACGCCAAGTTCGGCCCCGAGGTGCCGACCATGAAGTCGACGATGCACCTGTACCCCATCGACGGCGCCGCCCACGACCACGGCACAGCGGAGACCGCCTGGAGCTATCGCGGGGCCCGCTGGGCCTGCGTCTACGCGGGAGTGGACACAGACCCGGGCAACGCCGATCTCATCAAGCGCTGGACCGTCGACTACTTCGACGCACTGCACCCGTTCTCGGCGGGCGGTGCCTACGTGAACATGATGATGGAGGAGGGCCAGGAACGCGTCCGGGCCAGCTACCGCGACAACTACGCCCGCCTGGCACGGGTCAAGGCCGCCTACGACCCGGACAACGTCTTCCGCCTCAACCAGAACATCGAGCCTGACCCCGGCGCCCTCGGGTAACCCCGCTGGACCGCCTGCCGCGCCCCGATGTGACGGGGGTCGTAGCGTGTGATCCATGTGCTGGAGCGCGACGGCCGATCTCGTGGCGGGTGTGGGTGTCGCTGCCGTGGGGATCGCGTGTGTGACCCGGGCGGCCCGCGGCGGGCGGGCCCGCGACCTGCCGATCGCCGCGCTGCCGTTGCTGCTCGGTGCCCACCAGATCATCGAGTCCGAGGTCTGGCGCAGCGACGGCGGCACGGGATGGGCCACCATGGCCTGGGCCGTGATCGCCCTGCCGCTGCTGGCGCTGTGGATGCCCGTGGCGGTGCTGTGCGCGGCCCCGCCGAGCGCCCGCCGCCGCCTGCTGATCCCCCTCGTGGCGGGCATGGCGACGGCGGCGGTGCTCTCCTACTACCTGGTGACCCGCACCGTGACGGCCGAGATCCGCGGCCACACGGTCGGCTACGCGCTCGGCCTGCCTTGGCCCGAGCTGATCATCGCCGGATACCTCATCGCCACCGTCGGCTCCCTGCTCCTCTCCGGCGACCGGGGCCTGGTCCTCTTCGGCGTCCTGGTCGCCGTCGGGGCGGCGGTGTGCGTGCTGCTGTGGCGTCGCGAGTACATCTCCACGTGGTGCGCGTTCGCGGCGGTGTGCTCGGTGTACCTCTACTTCTGGGTCAGAAGGCGTTCTCGTCCAGTTCGAGCGCGGTCCGGTCCAGGCTCTCCAGGAGCGTGAACTGGGCCTCCGTCTTCGGCAGTTCATGGCGGAAGAAGTAACGGCAGGCGGCGCGCTTGCCCGCGTGGAAGTCCTCGCTGCCGGTCTCGGCCGCGAGCAGCTGCTCCAGCCACATCCAGGCGACGACCACATGCCCGACCGCCTCGAGGTAGACGCTCGCGTTGGCGAGCGCCGTCTGCGGGTCACCGGTCGACCAGAGCCGCTGGGTCACCTCCACGGCACGCGCCGCGGACGCGTCCAGCGCCCGCCCGTATCCGGACGCGGAACCACCCGCCGCTGCGGCACGGGCGGACGTCCGCGAGATCCGCTCGACGAGCAGGCGCAGACCCGCGCCGCCGTCCATGATCACCTTGCGGCCGAGCAGATCGAGGCCGTGGATGCCGTGCGTGCCCTCGTGGATGGGGTTGAGGCGGTTGTCGCGGTAGAACTGCTCCACGTTGTACTCGCGCGTGTAGCCGTAGCCGCCGTGCACCTGGATCGCGAGGTTGTTGGCCTCCAGGCACCACTGCGAGGGCCAGCTCTTGGCGATGGGCGTGAGCACGTCGAGCAGCAGCTTGGCCTCCTCGCGCGCCTGCGGAGAAGTGCCGGTGTTCTGCTCGTCGAGCAGCCGCCCGCAGTACAGGTTGAGCGCCAACGCGCCCTCCACGTACGCCTTCTGGGCGAGGAGCATCTTGCGTACGTCGGCGTGCTCGATGATCGGAACCTGCGCCGACGCGGGGTCCTTCGCCGCGAGCGGACGGCCCTGCGGGCGGGTGCGCGCGTAGTCAAGGGCGTGCAGATAGCCGGTGTAGCCGAGCGCGGTGGCGCCGAGGCCCACGCCGATCCGGGCCTCGTTCATCATGTGGAACATGTACGCGAGCCCGCGGTTGGCCTCACCGATGAGGTGGCCGACCGCGCCGGGCTCACCGCCGGGACGGTGGGCGCCCTCGCCGAAGTTCAGCAGGGTGTTGGTGGTCCCTCGGTAGCCCATCTTGTGGTTGAGGCCCGCAAGCACGACGTCGTTGCGCTCGCCGAGCGACCCGTCCTCGCCGACCAGCACCTTGGGCACGATGAACAGCGAGAGCCCCTTCACGCCGGGCGGGCCGCCCGGAATCCGGGCGAGCACCAGATGCACGATGTTCTCCGAGAGCTCGTGCTCGCCGCCGGAGATCCACATCTTGTTCCCGAAGAGGCGGTAGGTGCCGTCCTCCTGCTCCTCGGCCCGCGTCCGCACATCGGCGAGCGACGAGCCGGCCTGCGGCTCCGACAGGCACATCGTCCCCAGGAAGCGGCCCTCCACCATGGGGCGCACGAAGGTGTCGATCTGCTCCTTCGAGGCGTGCGCGAGGAGCAGATTGGCGTTGCCCATGGTCAGGAAGGGATACGCGGCCGTGCCGACGTTCGCCGCCTGGAACCACGCGAAGCAGGCCTGCGCCACCACGGCGGGCAGCTGTCCGCCGCCGATCTCGTGGTCCATGGCGCTCGCCAGGAGCCCCGAGTCCCCGAAGACCCGCAGCGCCTCCTTCACCTCGGGGATGATGTGCACCCGCTCGCCGTCGAAGGTGGGCTCCTGGGCGTCGTTCTTCTTGTTGTGCGGGGCGAAGTGCCGGGTGGCGATCTGCTCGCTCAGTTCGAGCGCGGCGTCGAAGGTCTCCCGGGAGTGGTCCTCGTACCGCTCCCGGCCGGTGAGCGCGGGCACGTCGAGCCACTCGTACAGCAGGAAATCGAGGTCACGACGGGACAGGAGCAGGGATGCCATGCGGTTTCTCCATGGGGTGACGGCGGTACCGATCCCGGGGCAGGGGGCCCCGCACACCCGATACTAAGCGGTTGCTTATGGGGTTTGTCGAGGGCGGCCCTGTGACACCCGGCTCAGCCGACCGCGTCCCCCTGGAAGGTGGCCGCGCGCACCGCCTCGAACAGCGCCGTGACGTCCGAGCCCGTGAGGCCCGCGGACCGCGCCTGTTCCATCCACTCGGTCAGTGCGCTCTGCAGGGGTGAGTCGGGACCCGCCTGGGGGCGGGCGAGCGAGCGGGTGATGAACGTGCCGGCCCCCTGGCGGACCTCGGCGAGGCCCGCGCGCTCCAGCTCGCGGTAGGCCTTGAGCGTGGTGTTCGGGTTGACCTTGGTGGTGGCGGCGACCTGGGCCGCCGTGGGCAGCCGGTCGCCCTCCACCAACGCGCCCATGCGCAGGGCCTGTTCGACCTGGCGCACGATCTGGAGGTACGTGGCCACACCGCTGCGCCGGTCGATGCGGAATTCGACCACTGTCCCCACTCTCTGCTCGTTTGCGGACACTTTACGTACTTGTCGTTCCCGGGGCCCTAGAGGGGCCGCCGCGAGGCCCACCACAGGACGAACACCGCCACGGCCGCAGTCGCGCCGAGCAGGATCGCGGCGCCGGTCCACTGCATGCCCGGCATCTGGTCGTAGCCGAAGTACTCGACCATGTTGTTGACGATGCCGTGTTCCTTGATGCAGGCGTTGGTCGCCTTCTCGGTCGGTTCGGCGCAGGTGCCCCAGCCGTAGAGCTGCCCGTCCGCGGTGCTGATCCAGCGGTCCGCCTCCACGGCGCTGCCGCTGTCGAGGAAGTTCGGCGTGTCGCCGTTCAGCGGCCAGGTGATCGTGCGAGGGGTGGCCAGGCGGTCGCGGAACTCGCCCCAGGCCACCTGGACGACCAGGGCGAAGAAGAAGGTGGCCAGCATCGCGGGCAGCACCCGGCGCAGCAGCATGCCGATCGCGATGCCGCCGATGGTGGTGAAGAGGGAGAGCGCCGCGAGCATGGGGCCCGTGTTGTCGAACACCGATCCCGAGAGCCATTCCGTGAGGAGGGGGCCGCGGTAGGGCTCCCACCACCAGAAGAACAGCGTGGAGAGCACGAGGGTGGCCACCAGGACGAGCGCGAGGCACCAGGTCAGCTTGGCCGCGAGCCAGCGGCGGCGCTGCACCGACTGCGTGGTGACCAGCTGCGCCGTGCCGTGCTCCTGGTCGCTCGCGATCAGCGGGGCGCCGATGAAGACACCGAGGACGATGGGCAGGGCGCCGAGGATTTCGGCGATGTACTGAAACCTCTCCGGGGCCTGGGTCAGGTTGACGTTCTTGCCGGGCCAGCCCATCCCGGCGAGCGTGTCGGCCAGCTGGCCGCGCTCGTAGATGATCGCGGCCGAGCCGAGCACGGCCAGGGCGACGACGATCCACGTGGTGGTGCGGTGCTGGCGCAGGACGAGCCAGGTGAGTCCGTGCAGCAGACCCGGCTTCTTGGCGGACTGCTCCGTGCGCGGCTGCTCGGTCAGGGTGGTGCTCATGCGGCGGCGATCCCCTCGGCCTCGATACGTGCGTCGTGCGTGAACAGCGGCTCCGCGTCCGGCGAACGGAGATGGGCGAGCAGGACTTCCTCCAGGCTCGGCTCGGACACCTCCCAGTCGGGGGCCAGCGGGCCGTGGGGGCGGACGAGGGCACGGAACTGGCGTCCCTGGACCCGGAATTCGACGACCGTGTGCGGGGCGAGGTCCGCGGGCGGGGTGCCGTCGGGGGCGAGTCCGGTCACCAGGGCGTGGGCCGGGACCAGTTCATCGGTGTCGCCCGCCATCCTGAGCCGGCCGTCCGCGATGACCAGGAGGTAGTCGCACATGTCCTCCAGCTCGGAGAGCATGTGGGAGGACATCAGCACGGTCGTGCCGCGCTCGACGGCCTCCGACATCAGCAGGGAGCTCATCTCGTCCCGGGCCAGCGGGTCCAGGTCCGCCATCGGCTCGTCGAGCAGCAGCAGATCGGGCCGCTTGCCGAAGGCGAGCGCGAAGGCGACGCGGGTGCACTGACCGCCGGAGAGCGTGCCGACCTTGGCGTCCATCGGGACGTTGCCGGAGCGCACGATCCGCTCGGCGGCGGGCATGTCCCAGCCGGGGTTGAGTTCGCTGCCCAGGCGCAGCGTCTCGGCCACGGTGAACCGCTTGAACAGCGGCTTGTCCTGGGAGAGGAAGGCGAACCGGGGCATCGCGGCCGGGTCGTCCACCGGGACACCGAAGATGCGCAGCTCGCCCTCGGTCGGTGTCACCAGGCGCGTCGCGAGCCCCAGCAGGGTGCTCTTCCCGGCGCCGTTGGGGCCGACGAGACCGCAGATCCGCCCGGCGGGGAGCCGGAAGGAGCAGTCGCGCAGCGCCCAGCCGCGGCGATAGCGCTTGCCCAGGCCGCGAGCCTCGAGCGCGGTCGCGCTCAGGGGGCTCTCGGCCTCGGAGGGGTCGGCAAGGGTCATGAGCACGCACGCCTCTCTCGATTCCATTAAACAATTAATGGAATCATGATCTGCGCGATGTGGACCTGTCAAACCCCCTCCGAGTCGCCCGGCCGTCCGCTACTGCACCGACTTCGCCGGCGCCGTGGCGTCGCGCTGGTGCGGGATCAGGCCCGGCGGCAGCTCGCCCTGCTGCACGTTCACCGTCCTGACGGGGGCGGGAACGCGAATGCCCTCGGCGCGGTAGCGCTGGTGCAGCTGCTTGATGAACTCGTGCTTGATGCGGTACTGGTCGCTGAACTCGCCGACGCCGAGGATCACCGTGAAACTGATCCTGGAGTCGCCGAACGTGTGGAAACGCACGGCCGGTTCATGGTCGGGGAGCGCGCCGTCGACGTCCTTCATGACGCTCTCCACGACCTCGGTCGTGACGCGCTCGACCTGCTCCAGGTCGCTGTCGTAGCTGACGCCGACCTGGACCATGATGGAAAGGTCCTGCTCGGGACGGCTGAAGTTGGTCATGTTGGTGCCCGCGAGCTGGGCGTTGGGGATGATGACGAGGTTGTTCGACAGCTGACGCACCACCGTGTTGCGCCAGTTGATGTCGACGACATAGCCCTCCTCGCCGCTGCTGAGCCGGATGTAGTCGCCCGGCTGCACGGTCTTGGCGGCGAGGATGTGCACGCCCGCGAAGAGGTTGGCCAGGGTGTCCTGGAGGGCCAGGGCCACCGCGAGGCCGCCGACGCCGAGCGCCGTGAGCAGCGGGGCGATGGAGACGCCGAGCGTCTGCAGGACGACGAGGAAGCCCATCGCGAGCACGACGACACGGGTGATGTTGACGAAGATCGTCGCCGAGCCCGCGACGCCCGACCGGGACTGCGCGAGGGTCTTCACCAGGCGGGTGACCACGCGGGCCGCCGTCAGCGTCCCGGCCAGGACGAGCAGGGCGGTCAGCGTCATCGAGACGTTGCGGCCGGTCCTCGGGGTGAGCGGGAGAGCGGCCGCGGCGACGGCCGCCCCCGCGGTGATCGCCGCGCAGGGGACCAGCGTGCGCACGGCGTCGACGATGACGTCGTCGCCGCTCCACCGGGTCCTGCTGGCCCGTTCACCCAGCCACCGCAGGATCATCCGCAGCAGCAGACCCGCCGCGATGCCTACGGCCACCGCTATCCCGGCGGTGATCAGGTCGTGCCATGTGAGCGCTCGCTCCATCAGTTCAATCTCCAGGTTGTGCGGGCGCGCCGGACGCGTGTTCGTGGTCCGGCGCGAGCGTCATCCTGCCCCATGGGTGCGGCGCCGTTGCCGGGGGCCCGCACCCAGCTTGCCCCCAACTCAACGGCCGCGGGGTGATGTCCGACATCCCGCGCCGTATCACCTGACTTCAGGTCAGCCGGCCGCCCCGTCTCGCGGCTACGCCTTGCGGCCCACCCCGGCGTACAGCGGCACCGGCGTCCCGTTCCTGACCTCGTCCACGGCGAGCTCCGGGTGCCAGTCCGGCAGCCAGGTGATGCCGGGGTCCATCAGCTCGAGGCCCTCGAAGAACCGCTCCACCTCGGCGCGCGCCCGCGGCACGAGCGTGACACCGCCCGCCTTGTACATCTCCACCGCCTGCCGCGTCCGCTCCGGGTCGAAGTCGCCCGCCATCTGGGAGAGGACCAGGTGGCTGCCGGGCGCGAGAGCGGACACGAGCCGCTCCACGATGTCGTGGGCGCCCTCGTCGTCGCCGATGAAGTGGAGCAGCGCGATCAGGGACAGGGCGATCGGTTGGCTGAAGTCCAGTACGTTCTCCGCCTGTTCCAGGATCTTGTCCGGCTCACGGGCGTCCACCTGGAGAAACTCCGTCACCCCCTCGGGCGTGCCCCGCAGCAGTGCCTCCGCGTGCGCGAGGACGATCGGGTCGTTGTCCACGTACACGACACGCGTCTCGGGAGCGGCCGACTGCGCGATGCGGTGGAGGTTCGGCTCGGTGGGGATGCCGGTGCCGATGTCCAGGAACTGGCGTATCCCGGCCTCTCCCGCCAGGTGGCGCGTGGCGCGCTGCATGAACCATCGGTTGTGCTGCGCGCAGTACTTGGTCTGCGGTTCGAGCGACACGATCTGCCGTCCGAGCTCCTCGTCCACGGGGTAGTTGTCCTTGCCGCCGAGGAACCAGTCGTAGACCCGGGCGGGATGCGGCTTGCTGGTGTCGATCGGGTGGGTCACGGGCGGCGGAATCGCGGACATGCGTCAACTCCCAGGCGGGCGGCGGGTGTTCGGAAGAGCACGGCGTGCGTCCGGTCATCGTGCCCGCTCGGCCCACCGGGCTCAAGTGACTCCTGCCCGAGGTGTCGCCCCATGTGTCACCGACGGTCCTCAGGGAGGCGAGGCGTGATGTCGGCCCCGCGGAGGGGGTTCCCCGGCGGCCATAGATATGCAAGTCTCCTCCCTAATCTCCGGGGCAAGCGGTTGACTCACTGGTCAACAGGGCTGCCCCGGCCTCGACATGAGGTGAAGAAGTGTTGCGGAACGGGACACGGGGGCACGATCTCGCCTCGCTGCGCCGGCTGAACACCACCGTCGTGCTGCGTGCCCTGCACCGCCGCAGCCCCCAGACCCTCGCGGAGCTCGCCGCCGGCACCGGGCTCTCCCGGCCCACCGTGGAATCCGCCGTCGAGGAGCTGACCGCGCACGGCTGGGCGGGGGAGGCCGAGCGCGACGAGAGCGAGCGCGCGCCGGGACGCCCCGCCCGGCGCTTCCGGTTCCGCGTGGAGGCGGGCCGCGTCGTCGGAGCCGACATCGGCCTGCACAAGATGGTCCTGCTCCTCGCCGACCTCGGCGGCACGGTGCTCGCCGTGCGGCGCGACGACATCGACCCGGCCCTGAGCGGAGCCCAGCGTCTCGACCTCCTGCGCAGGGGCCTCGAAGCCTTCCTGGACGCGCACTCCGTGCGGCGCGACGACATCCTCGCCCGCTGCGTGGGCGTACCCGGCGTCGTCGACGCGGGCGGCACCATCACCTCCCACGTCATACCCGAATGGTCCGGCGTCGACCTCGGGCGGCTCCTCGCCGAGGGGGAGGCGGGGCACACCCTCGTCGAGAACGACGTGAACCTCGCCGTCCTCGCCGAACGCTGGCAGGGCGCCGCCACCCTCGCGCACGACGTCGTCTGCGTCCTGACCGGTCACCGCGTGGCGTGCAGCCTCACCATCGGCGGGCGACTCCACCGGGGGAGACGGGGCGGCGCGGGCGAGCTCGGCCTGCTGCCGCTCCTCGGCATGAACACCGCCCAGGACGCCCTCAGTTGGAAGGGTGAGCGGCGCTCCGGCGAGTCCGAGGTGGCCGCACTCGCCCGCGCCGCGGACACCGGTGACCCCCGCGCCCTCGCGGCCGTCGCGGACTTCGCCGACCGCATCACACCGGGCATCGCCGCCCTCGCCCTCGCCGTCGACCCGGAGCTGGTGGTGCTCACCGGCGGCGCGACCCCCCTCGGCGGCCACCTCGTGCCGCTGATCGAGGACCGGCTGCGCCCGCTGACCCTGCACGTCCCGCGCATCGCGCTGAGCACGCTCGGCGAGCAAGGCGTCGCGATCGGCGCCGTACGCAAGGCACTTGACCGGGTCGAGTCCGATCTCCTGACGGATGCGGACCCGGCACCGGCGCTCTGACCAGTCCTGAAGGGAGGCGCTCATGCGCAGGAGGACTCTGCTGTACGGAGCGATGGCGGCGCCCCTGCTCGCCGCCTGCTCCGGCGAGAGTGACGCCGGCAAGGGGAGCGGTGGACGCACCACCCTTTCGTACGGGGTGTGGGACGTGGCCCAGGTGCCGGGGCTGCAGAAGGTGATCGACGCCTTCGAGAAGAAGAACCCCGGTATTTCCGTGCGGATGGAGCTGACGCCCTGGTCGAGCTACTGGACCACCCTCAAGACGTCGATGCGCGGCGGCACGGCACCCGACGTGTTCTGGATGAACGCGGTCAATCTCCAGCTGTACGCCTCCAGCGGCGTCCTGGAGCCCCTGAGCGGACACATCAAGAGCGACCGCACCCCCGTGGACCGCCACCCCGACTCGCTCGTGAAGATCTACGCCTACCAGGGCACGCAGTACGGGATACCGAAGGACTTCGACACCATCGGCCTCTGGTACAACAAGGCCCTCTTCGACAAGGCGGGCATCAAGTACCCGGACGCGACATGGACCTGGGACGACGTGCGCGACGCGGCCGCCGAACTCACCGATCCCCGCGCGCGGGTGCACGGCATGGCCGCCGAGATGGACCGTCAGGGCCAGCTCTACCCCGCCATCCACGGAGCGGGCGGCTACGTCCTCGAGGACGGGAAGTCCGGCTTCGGCGACGAACGCTCCATCGAGGGGCTGCGCTACTGGACCGACATGATCGACCGCGGGTGGTCGCCGCCGCAGAGCGCGATGGTCGAGTCCAAGGGCCGCAACCGCTACTGGTCGGAGAAGACCGCCATGTACTACGACCTCTCCGCGATGGCCGGCCAGATGTACGCCGTGCCCGCACTCAAGGACCACGGCGGCGTCGCCGTGCTGCCCAAGGGCCGGGAGCGCGCCACGATCATCCACGGCCTCGCCAACGTCATCTCCGCCAAGAGCCGCAAGAAGGAGGCGGCCTGGAAGTTCGTCCACTTCATGGCGGGCCGCGAGGCCGCCGAGATCCAGGCGTCGGCGGGCGTCACCATCTCCTCGTACGAGGGGACGCAGGGCGCCTGGCTCAAGTCGATGCCCGAGTTCGACCTGAAGCACTTCATCGAGATGCAGGAGTACGCCGTGCCGTACCCGAGCTCGAAGAACACCGCGGTCTGGGAGAACCTCCAATACCCGCTCCTGGGCGCCGCGTTCAGCGGAAAGGGCGGCATCGAGAGCGCCGCACGCACCCTGGGCGAGCAGATGGACCGGGCCCTTAAGGAGGAGCGCGCATGATGAGTGTCTTTCCCTCCACGGCAGCGGCGAAGAAGGCGAGCCGCGGCGGTCCGACGACCCGGAGCGCGCCCAAGTCCTCCGGCCGGCGCACCGCGTACCTCTTCATCGCGCCGCTCGGCATCGGCTTCGCCGTCTTCTACTTCTGGCCGCTGCTCCAGACCTTCTACTTCAGCTTCACCGAGTTCGGGGCGTTCGGCGGCCACACCTGGATCGGCACGGACAACTACGTGCGCGTGCTCAAGGACGTCACCGTCTGGCAGGCGCTCGGCAACACCCTGATCTACTGCGCCATCGGACTGCTCGCCCTGCCGATCGCGATCGGCGTCGCGGCGCTGCTCAACCGGCGCGGACTGCGCGGCGTCCCGGTCTACCGCGCCCTGTACTTCATCCCGTTCGTCACGCTGCCCGTCGCCGTCGGCCTCGTCTGGAACTGGCTCTACAACGGCGACTACGGACTGATCAACGAAGTCTTCGAGTGGTTCGGTGGGGACCGCCGCTACTGGGTCTCCGACCCCTCGACCGCGGTCTACGCGATCGGCACCGTCATGGTCTGGTCGACCACCGGCTACTACTTGATCATCTTCATGGCGGGCATCAAGGGCATCCCGCAGGACTACTACGAGGCCGCCGAGCTGGACGGCGCCGGGCCGCTGCGCCGGTTCTTCACGATCACCCTGCCGCTGCTCAGCCCGACGATCTTCTTCGCGTCCATCATCTGCATGATCAACTCGCTGCAGACCTTCGACCTGATCTACATCATGATGGCCGAGAAGAACCCGGCGATCGGCGACACCCAGTCCGTGGTGAGCCTCTTCTACAAGTGGGCCTTCGTCGAGAACGCCCAGGGCGCCGCCGCCGCGCTCGCCTTCCTGCTCATGCTGATCATCGCGGCGCTGACGCTGGTGCAGTTCAGGCTGCAGAAGAGGTGGGTGCACTATGCGTGAGTCATCCGTACGGCCGGCGACCCGCGGACGTGCCGAGCGCCGGCGTTTCAACGCCGGTTCGGTCGCCACCCACGCGGTGCTCTCCCTCGGCGCCCTGGTGATGGTCTTCCCCTTCCTGTGGCAGCTGCTCACGGCCGCCAAGTCCCTCGCGGAGACAGCAAAGGTGCCGCCGACGTTCCTGCCCGACACCTGGAACTGGTCGAGCTTCGAAGAGGTCTTCAGTGCGCTGCCGTTCAAGGAGATGCTCTTCAACAGCGTCCTCAACACCGTGGGGCGCACGGTCGGACAGCTGGTGTTCTGCTCGCTCGCGGCCTACGCCTTCGCGCGCATGCAGTTCCGGGGCCGCAACGTCCTGTTCGCGGTCTTCCTCTCCGTCCTCATGGTGCCGAGCTCGCTGCTCGTCCTGCCGCAGTACGACATCATCCAGCGGATCGGCCTGCTCAACTCGGCGCCCGCGCTGTTCCTGCCGGGCATGTTCAGCGCGTTCGGGACGTTCATGCTGCGCCAGTTCTTCCTCACGCTCCCCAAGGAGCTGGAGGAGGCGGCGCGGATCGACGGTGCGGGTGCGTTCCGCGTCTTCTGGTCGATCATGTTGCCGCTGGTGCGGCCCGCGCTCGCGGCTCTCGCCGTCATCACCGCGATGTGGTCGTGGAACGACCTGCTGTGGCCGCTGATCGTCAACACCGACCCGCAGAAGATGCCCATCAGTGCCGGACTGACCTCGCTGGAGGGTCAGTTCGAGACCAACTATCCCGTGATGATGGCCGGTTCGCTCATCGCGAGTCTGCCCATGCTCATCGTCTATGTCTTCCTGCAGCGGCACTTCGTGCAGAGTGTCGCGCTCTCCGGCTCCAAGAGCTGACTCCGGCCACCCGACAGGAATGGTGAATCCCTTCATGCGACCGCTTCACATCGGCCTGATCGGGGCGGGCGGCATCGCCCGCGCCCATCTCCCCGGCTGGCTGGAACTGGGTGCGCGCGTCAGCGTCCACACCGTCGACGGCTCGGCGGAGAAGCTGGCCGCCGAGTACGAGGGCCGTGGGGTCACCGCGGTGGCGGGCCTCGACGAACTGCTCGCCGACTGCGCGGCCGTCGACATCTGCACCCCCACCCCGACCCACAAGGACCTCGCCCTCGCGGCCGTCGCGGCGGGGCGTCACGTCATCTGCGAGAAGCCCCTCGCGCTGAACGTGCGGGACGCCGAGGAGATCGCCGCAGCCGCCGAAGCGGCGGGTGTGCGGCTGCATCCCGCCCACGTCGTACGGTACTTCCCGGCGTACGCGACGATGCAACAGGCGGTCGCCAGGGGGGAATTGGGCAACCTCGCCGTGCTGCGCTTCACGCGCGGCGGGGCGCGTCCGCAGTGGGCGCCCTGGTTCGGTGACCCCGCCCTGTCCGGCGGCGTCATCATGGACCTGATGGTGCACGACATCGACATCGCACGCTGGATCGCGGGCGACGTGGTCCGCGTGCACGCGCAGACGCGAGGCATAGAGCACGCCACGGGCGACGCGCGGGCCGAGGTCGTGTCGGCGACCGCCGTCCTCACCCATGCCTCCGGCGCGATCAGTCACATCACCGGACTCTGGGGACTTCCGGACCAGCGGTTCCGTACGACGTTCCGTGTCGCGGGCGGCGACGGACT
Source organism: Streptomyces sp. NPDC051214 (assembly GCF_040682375.1). NCBI lineage: Bacteria > Bacillati > Actinomycetota > Actinomycetes > Kitasatosporales > Streptomycetaceae > Streptomyces > Streptomyces sp. NPDC051214. Next base: position 522,466 of record NZ_JBFBAT010000001.1, on the reverse strand, counting down.
GCTGCAACACGACTCCACGACCGTGCCCGGCTACCGGATCACCGCGCAAGGTGTGCGCGCGGCCAACGAGGGCATCCCCTCGAGCCCGATGACCGAGAGCCCCTACCTCTCCGAGCTGCGGGACTTCGCGGCTTCCTGGGAGGAGGGCGGCCCGGAGCCGCGGGTGGGCGCGCGGGACGGGATCGAGGCGGTGCGGATCGCGGAGGCGGCCGTCGAGTCGAGCCGTACGGGCCGGGCGGTCGAGCTCCGACCGTCCAGTGAGTCGATGATCAAGGAGGTCACGCGATGAAGGTCGCGATGAAGGGCGTGATGAAGGTCGCGGTGCTGTCGTTCGCCCATGTCCACGCGGCCGGGTACCTGCGGCTCCTTGCCCGGATGCCGGGGGTCGAGGTCATCGGCAGCGACCCGGACGCCGACTCGGCCGCGCCCGGTGAGGTGCGGGGCCGCGCGTTCGCCGAGGAGAGGGGGGTCGCGTACGTGGAGACGTACGAGGAAGCCTTCGCCTGGGGCCCCGACGCGGTGATCGTCTGCTCCGAGAACGCGCGGCACCGTCCGCTGGTGGAGCTTGCCGCGTCCCACGGGGTCGACGTCCTGTGCGAGAAGCCGCTGGCCACGACGGTCGAGGACGGGGAGGCGATGCTCGCGGCGTGCCGGGAGGCCGGCGTGCGGCTCGCGGTCGCCTTCCCGGTCCGCTTCAGCCCGGCGTACGCGGCGGTCAAGGCGGCCGTCGCGTCGGGGGAGGTGGGCCGGGTCCTGACCGTGTCCGGCGCGAACAACGGCTCCATGCCGAGCTCGCGGCGCTGGTTCGCCGATCCCGAACTCGCGGGCGGTGGCGCGCTGATGGACCACACGGTCCACATAGCCGACCTCCTGGACGACCTCTTCGGCGACGCCCGCCCCGTCGACGTGTACGCCCAGACGAACAACCGTATGTACGAGGGCGAGGTCGACGCCGAGACCAGCGGTCTGGTCACCGTGACCTACGACAACGGCTCGGTGGCCACGATCGACTGCAGCTGGTCGCACCCCCGCTCCCACCACTCCTGGGGCGGCCTCGAACTCACCGTGGTCGGCGAGCGGGCAACCCTGGAGATGGACGCCTTCGACCAGTCGCTCCACGGCTACAGCGAACGCCACCGCAAGGGCCTGGAACTGCCCTTCGGCGCCAACCTGGACGAACGAATGCTGCACGCCTTCCTGTACGGCCCCGGCGAGGACGGCATGAACGTGGCCGATGGCGAGGGCGGCCTACGCACGCTGAGAATCGTGACGGCGGGCTATGCGTCGGCCCGGAGGGGGGTGCCGGTGGCGGTGGGCTGAGGGGGGCGGCTCCGTCCGCCCGGCGGTTCGCACAGGCCCTCAGCCGCCGAACAGCTGTGTCCAGTACGTGCCCGCCGGGCCGCCGCCCGCGAAGCCGACGCCGAGGTGGGTGAAGGTGGGCTTGAGGATGTTGGCCCGGTGGCCGGGGCTGTTCATCCAGCCGTCCACCACCTCGGCGGGCGTGCGCTGCCCGCAGGCGATGTTCTCGCCGATCGCGCGGTGCGTGCTGCCCGCGGCGGACGCACGGTGCCAGGGTTCGCCGCCGTCGGGCGAGGTGTGGGAGTAGAAGGCCCGCGCCACCATGTCCGCGCTGTGGGCCTGCGCCGCCGCGGTCAGGAGCGGGTCGGGGGAGAGGGGTCGCAGGCGCGCGGCGGTCCGTTCGGCGTTGGTGAGCCGGAGCACCGCCGCCGCCCACTCCGCGAGGCCCTGCGTGCTGAAGGGAGTGGCCCACAGCGCCGTCCAGTAGAGGTCGCCGGAGCGCGCGTCGGCGGCGTGGCCCACCCCGACGTGCGTGTACGCCCGGCTCCGCACCGTCAGCCCCGACTGCTCGCCGGAGAGGCAGTACTCCACGAAGTCGGCGGGTGAGCGAGGCCCGGAGACCAGATGCTCGCCTATGGCCAGATACGCGTACCCACCGGCGACGACGCGCTGGTAGAGGGACGTGCCGTCCGCATGCTCCGAGCTGAGCGTGGACCGCGCCGCCATCCCGGCGGCATGCGCCCCCGCGGCGGCGGTCAGCCGGGCGTCGAGGGAGACGGGAGGAGCCCCCGCCGACGCCCGCGCGGCGTTGACCAGCGGGAGGAATCCATCGGGTGCGGGCGGTCCGGAGGGCGCGAGCCGACCGGCGGGTGCAGCGGGTCGGGACGGCGCGGGTATACGTGCGGGGCCGGTCGGCGGCTGTGGCGCCTCGTCCTCCGCCACGTCCACCCCGAAGTCGCGTGCCACCCCCGCGAGCCCGTCCGCGTACCCCTGGCCGAGTGCCCGCAGCTTCCACCCCGGCCCGCGGCGGTAGATCTCCGCGAGCAGCAGCACCGTCTCGCGGTCGGGCCGCGGCGGTGTGAAACGCGCCACCAGCCCCCCGCCGGGCCCGTGCACCTGGAGCGCGATCCCGGGCAGGCGCCCCAACGGCGTGCCCGGCTCGGCAGGGCTCACGGCCACCGTTACGCGGCTCGCACCGGCCCGCAGGCGCCGCCCGTCGATCGTGACCGTGTCGCCCTGGAGGCGGGCGCCGGCCGTGGCGGGCTGGTTGTAGAAGACGAAGTCACCGTCGCCCGAGACCTTGCCGCTGTCGCCCGTGACGATCACGGACAGGTCGAAGGGGCCGGGCACCCGGAGGGTGACGGCACCGTCGGGCAGCGGCACGTTCCCCCCGGCAACCAGCTCGTTCATGCAAGGACAACGCGAGGCCGGCACCCCCGGGTTCCCGGCGCGCGGAGACGCGGAAGGGGAAGGAGCCAGGGCCGAGCCGGAGGTCCCGCCGAAGGGCGGAGGGCGGCTGAGACCGGAGGCGGATCCGCGCCGGAAAAGCGGCGTATTAGCGTGGGGGTCACGGGAAAGCACAATTCTCCGACAGGATCCGAGGTGCCCGGCAGATGGCAAGCCGCAGCGAGAGCCGTACCCAGCTCGTAGAGGGACTCATGGAGCGGTTCCCGCAGGTGCCGCGGGAGGCGGTGATCAAGGAGGACCTGCTCAGGGGCGGAATGGCGTTCGACGAGTCCGCGCTCAGCGACAATGAGGGCGGCGAGGTCAAGCCGAAGTCGTACTTCATCTTCTCCTTCGACCACAGCACCCTGCCCGAGCTCGGCGCTGCGGCCCTGCGCCGCCCGCCGGAGGAGATCGTCCTCACCGGCGGCCCGTACGACCTGCGCCGCACGGTCGTCTCGGTCCGCGTGAACCCCGCCTCGCCCTACCGCGTCGCCGCCGACGACGACGGCGTACTGGGCCTCTACCTGGACGGCGTACGCATCTCCGACGTGGGCCTGCCGCCGATGCCGGACTACTACCGGCACACGCTGGAGAACGGCAAGTCCGTGATGGAGGTGGCGCCCACCATCCAGTGGGGCTACCTGATCTACCTGACGGTCTTCCGGGTCTGCCAGTACTTCGGCGCCAAGGAGGAGTGCGGGTACTGCGACATCAACCACAACTGGCGCCAGCAGAAGGCGGCGGGTCGCCCCTACACGGGCGTGAAGCCGATGGACGAGGTCCTCGAAGCCCTCGCCATCATCGACAAGTACGACACCGCGAAGGCCTCCACCGCGTACACGCTCACCGGTGGCGCCATCACCACCCAGCTGCAGGGCAAGGACGAGGCCGACTTCTACGGGCAGTACGCGAAGGCCATCGAGGAGCGCTTCCCCGGCCGCTGGATCGGCAAGGTCGTCGCCCAGGCGCTGCCCAAGGAGGACGTCCAGCGCTTCCACGACTACGGCGTGCGGATCTACCACCCCAACTACGAGGTGTGGGACCCGTACCTCTTCGAGCGCTACTGCCCCGGCAAGGAGCGCTACGTCGGCCGTGACGAGTGGCACCGCCGCATCCTGGACTCCGCCGACGTCTTCGGACCGCGCAACGTCATCCCGAACTTCGTGGCGGGCGTGGAGATGGCGGAGCCGTTCGGCTTCAAGACGGTCGGCGAGGCCATCGACTCCACCACCGAGGGGCTGCAGTACTTCATGTCGCGCGGCATCACGCCCCGCTTCACCACCTGGTGCCCGGAGCCCACGACGCCGCTGGGCAAGGCGAACCCGCTGGGCGCACCGCTGGAGTACCACGTGCGTCTGCTCGAGGCGTACCGCGCGACGATGGAGGCCAACGGCCTCTCCTCGCCTCCTGGTTACGGCCCCGCGGGTCCGGGTCGCGCCGTGTTCTCCGTCTCCTCCTTCATGGACAGCCTGGCGCCGGACGAGGCAGCCCCCGAGGACCGCCTGACCGGGAACATCGTCCCCGAGAGGGCCTAGTTCCTGGGAGGGCCTAGCTTTTGGGCGTGCCCAGCGCCGACAGGAGTCGTTCGGCCTCCGCCGTCACCGAGGTGAGGGCGGAGGCCGGGTCGGGCGAGCGGGCGAGGAGCATGCCCGCCTCGCACAGCGCACCGAACATCAGCTGACAGCGCACGTCCAGATCCCCGTCGCCCAGGTGCCCGGCGTCCGCCGCCGCGCGCATGCCGTCCGTCAACACCCGCAACGTGTGCGCGTATTCGATCTCGCGGACGCCCTCCCAGCCGAGGACGGAGGGCGCGTCGAGCAGCACGATCCGCCGGAACCCGGGGTCCAGGCAGTGCTCCAGAAAACGCCGGCAGCCGCGCCGCAGCGCGGACCAGGCGTCGGGCTCCTCGGCCGCGGCGCGCTCCAACTCCGCCGCGATCTCCTCCTGTTCGCGGACGAACACCGCGTGGAAGAGGGCCGCCTTGCCCTCGAAGTGGTGGTAGGCCGCGCCCTTGGTGACCCCTGCGGCGGCCGCCACGGCGACGATCGAGGTCGTCGCGTACCCGTCCCGGCCGAAGAGCCGCTGCGCCGCCGCGATCAGTTGCGCGGTGGTCGCGTCCGAGCGTTCCGCCTGTGTGCGGCGGGCAGTTGACGGCGTTGGCGGCACCTGGGGGACCACGATCGGCTCTCCTCTTGACGAACATACTCACGGTACGTAGGTTCCGCACCAGTTGCATACCTTCGGTATGAAAGCGAGTTGAGCATGACAAAGCCGCTCTTCGCAATCTACGGAGCCTATGGCCACACCGGACGCCTCGTGGCCTCCGAACTCCGCGCCAGAGACGCGGAGTTACTCCTGGTCGGCCGCGACGCCGAGGCGTTACAGGCACTGGCAGACGAACTCGACGCGGGGCAGCAGGTGCGGACCCGCACCGCCTCCGTGGACGACGCCACGGCCCTGCGCGAGGTGATGACCGCGGCCGACGTACTCATCCAGTGCGCGGGCCCCTTCGCGGTCACCGGCGCTCCCGTCGCCGCCGCGGCAGCGGACGCGGGCTGTCACTACATCGACCACGCACTCGAACCCCACCACGTGAAGAACGTCTTCGACACCACGCAGGCCACGGCGCAGCGCACCGGCGCCGTCATGATCCCCGCCCTCAGCTTCTACGGCGGCCTCGGTGACCTCCTGGCGGGAGCGGTGGCGGACGGCATCGCGGGCATCGACCGGATCGTCGTCGCGTACGCGGTGAACGGCTGGCGGCTGACCACCGGCGCCAAGAACACCGCGACCCACCTCTTCGCCGAGACCGAGCGCCTCACTTTCGAGGACGGCGCCCTGCACGCGGGCTACGTCGAGCCCCGCAACGCCGTCTTCCCCTTCCCGCCGCCCCTCGGCCCGCGGTCGATGATCGCCCCGTTCCCGTCGAGCGAGGTCGTGACGCTCCCGCGCCATGTCCCCGCGCGCGCCATCGACTTGATGCTCAGCACCAGCGCCTTCGAGGCCGAGAAAGCATTCGACAGCGAGCACATCGGCGCCGCGGAACGCGCGGCCACCGACTTCACCGTGGCCGTCCAGGTGATGGGGGAAGGAGGCAGCGCGGCGGGGCAGTTGACCGGCCACGACCTGTGGCGGGCCGGAGCGCTCGCCTCGGTGGAGGGCGCGACGCGGATCGCGGAGGGAAGGGGCCCGACGAAGACAGGGGTCCTCGCCCCTGGCGAGGCATTCGAGGCGGAGCCGTTCCTGCGCGATCTGGAGCGCCAGGGCGCGTTCACGCTCACGCTGCGACGCGGGGAGAGGTGAGCGGGATGCCAGAGACGACGCCGACGCCGTCGGCCACAACCGAACCGGTCCTGGTCACCGGAGCCGCGGGAGGACAGCAGGGTTCCACCGGCCGCCATGTGGTGCGGCTGCTGCTCGACCGCGGCCAGGCGGTACGAGCCCTCGTGCGCACCGACGACGACCGCGCCGCTGCGCTGCGGAAGATGGGCGCGGAGGTGGTCGTCGGGGATCTGCGCGAGATAACGGACGTGCTCGCGGCGGTACGGGGCGTGCGCCGCGCCTTCTTCACCTATCCGGTCACCGACGGCCTCCTTGAGGCGACCGGCGCCTTCGCGGCAGCGGCCCGGCGCGAGGGCCTCGAACGCGTCGTCGAGGTGTCCCAGCTGGCGGCGGCCCCGGACGCGGGAACGCCGCGGATGCGGCAGCACTGGGTCGCCGAGGAGGTCTTCGACTGGGCGGGTGTCGGCGCGGTGCACCTGCGCGCCGGGGTCTTCTTCGAGAACCTGGACTTCCTGGTGCGCGCGGGCGGCGGCCGCGAGCTCGCGATGCCGCTGGGTTCCCTGGACACGGTGCTTCCGCTGATCGCGGGGGAGGACGTGGCGCGCGTGGGCGCGGGGCTCCTCGCGGACCCGCTGCCCTCGTGCGCCGATCCCGTGGTGCTGCTCACCGGGCAGATCCTGACCGTGGGGGAGGCCGTGGAGACGTACGGCGGCGGCCTGAAGTACGTGGACGTGCCACCGGAGGAGTGGCGCGAGCGCGCGATGTCCCTGTACGGGGACACGCACGTGGTGGCCCACCTGGACAAACTGTGGGAACTGTTCCGCCTGATCGGCTCGCACCACGAGCTGTATCAGGCGACGGAGGCGATCGAGCGGTTCGGGGGTCGCCCACCGGGGACGCTGCGGGAGTTTGTGCAGGGCCGTCGCGCCTAAATCTATTCAGCCCGTCCGGCGTTTGAGGACGAACTCGGCGAAGCCGGTGATCAACGTCAGCTAGGCCCCCGCACCGGAACGGCCCGTGGCGGAGCCGCCAATGTCACAGTCGGACAGGGGCGGGGTTGGGGAATGATCGATCAAACGGCGACCCTGCCCCACCCGCGCCCCACCCCCGGAGGAAACGTGCAACAGAACCCCGTCACCGCAGTGACCGGCGGCAGCCGCGGCATCGGCGCAGCCATCTCCACCCGCCTCGCCAAGGACGGCCACCACATCGCCCTCGGCTACCACTCCGACGCCGACGCCGCCGAAAAGGTGGCCGCGGAGGTCCGCGCGACGGGGGTCCGCTGCCTCACCGTCCGGATGGACACCGCCGACGAGGCGGACGTCGACCGTCTCTTCGAGACCGCGGCCGCGGAACTCGGCCCGGTCACGGGGCTCGTGAACAACGCCGGGATCGGCGCCCCGGTGGGCCCCCTCGCGGACGCCGACGTCGCCGCCATGCGCCGCGCGCTCGACGTGAACGTACTCGGCTATCTGCTCTGCGCGCGCCGCGCGATCCGCGACATGAAGCGGACCGGCGCCGGCGGCGGCATCGTGAACATCTCCTCCGCTGCGGCGACCCTCGGCGCCCCGGGCGAGTACGTCCACTATGCCGCCGCCAAGGGAGCCGTCGACACGATGACCGTCGGCCTGTCGAAGGAGGTCGCGGCGGACGGCATCCGCGTCAACGCGGTCGCGCCCGGTGTGATCTGGACCGAGTTCCACGCGGACCCGGAGCGTCCGGCGAAGCTCGCGGGCAACATCCCCCTGGGACGCTCGGGCCACCCCGAGGAGATCGCGGCGGCCGTCGCATGGCTGCTCTCGGCCGAGGCGTCGTACGCGACCGGGACGATCCTGCGGGTCGCCGGCGGACGGTGAGCCGACCCGCGTGCGCCGGGCGGGGGCGCGTGTCCTTCGCCCTCTCTAGGCTTGGCGCATGATCACCGCATCCGCCCGCATCACCCCGGACGTCGTCATGCGCCCCGCCAGGCCGGAGGACGCCGAAGGTCTCGCGCACGCCCGGCTGCGCAGCCGCGCGCATCTGGAGCCGTGGGAACCCGACAGACCCGAGGACTACTTCACCCGGCAGGCGCAGGCGGCCCGGCTCCGTGCCCAGCTCGAGGAGTGCCGGGCCGGGCGGACGGCTCCCTGGGTGCTCGACCGTGACGGCGACATCGTCGGCTCGGTCACCATGTCCCACATCGTCCTCGGCCCGCTGCGCAGCGGCAGTCTCGGCTACTGGATCGACGTGGACCACGTGGGCCGAGGTCTCGCCACCGCCGCCGTCGAGCAAGCCTGCGTTTCCGCGGACACCGAGCTCGGCCTGCACCGCGTGGAAGCGGGCACGCTGCTCGACAACGTGCCCTCGCAGCGCGTCCTCAGCAAGTGCGGCTTCGAGGAATTCGGGGTCGCGCCGAAGTTCCTGCACATCAACGGCGCCTGGCGCGACCACCGGCTCTTCCAGCGGATCCTGAACGACCGCACCCCCTGAGTCGATCCCAGGGGGCGCGGTCGTACGAACGAACTGCAAGCGTCTAGATGATGTCCTCCGCGATCTCCGCCTGCTCCCGCTCCGAGCCGTACGCCGACGGTGTGCTGTAGGAGCGCCGCGCGACGAACCACCAGATCGTGGCGAGGGTCAGCACCACGACGAGCGCGATCGACGCGTAGTTCATCGTGTCGACGGTCACCGGCGAGACCTGGGGCAGGCAGAACAGGACCGTCACGAACGCCACCCAGATCACCGCGATCCAGCCGATGGGCTTGCTCCAGCGGCCCAGGTTCCACGGACCCGGCTCGAAGCGGTCGCCCGCCCGCAGCCGCAGGTAGATCGGGATGGCGTACGCGGGCGTGATGCCGATGACGTTGATGGCGGTGACGGCCGTGTACGCGGTCGTCGAGTACAGCGACGGCAGGGCGATGACCGCGGCGAGGCCGACCGAGAGCCACACCGCGGGCACCGGGACCTGCGTACGGGAGCTGACCTTGCGCCATACCTTGGAGCCGGGCAGCGCGTTGTCGCGGCTGAAGGCGAACACCATCCGGCTGGCCGCCGCCGTCTCGGCGTTGCCGCAGAACAGCTGCGCCACGATCACGATGAGCAGCAGGGCCGTCGCGCCGGACTCGCCGATGGCGTCGATCATGATCTGCGCCGGCGGCACCCCGGTCTCGGTGTTCTGGGTGCCCGCGTAGTCCTGGATCGCGAACGTGAGACCGGCAAGCAGCACGAAACCGGCTATCCAGGACGCCCAGATGGCACGCACGATGCCGCGTGCCGCGGTCACCGAGGCGTTGGAGGTCTCCTCCGAGAGGTGGGCGGAGGCGTCGTACCCGCAGAAGGTGTACTGCGCGAGGAGCAGACCGATCGCCGTGACGTAGAGCGGATTGTCCCAGCCGGTGTCGTTGACGAACTCGCCGAAGACGAAGCCGGGCGACTGGTGGTGGTCCGGCACGATCGCGAGGACGCCCACGATCACGGCGACACCGGCCACGTGCCACCACACGCTGATCGAGTTGAGCAGGCTGACCAGACGCACGTTGAAGAGGTTGAGGACGGCGTGCAGGAGCAGGATGCAGAGGAAGATCAGGAAGGTCTTCTCCGGTGTCGGCGTGAAGCCGAACTTCAGGTTCAGGAACGCCCCGGAGAAGAGCGCGGCGCCGTAGTCGATGCCCGCGATGGCGCCGAGCAGGCCGAGCAGGTTCAGCCAGCCCGTGTACCAGCCCCAGCGTCGGCCGCCGAGCCGGTCGGCCATGTAGTAGAGGGCACCCGAGGTCGGGTACGCGCTGGTGACCTCGGCGAGCGCCAGGCCCACGAAGAGCACGAAGAGGCCGACGCCTGCCCAGCCCCAGAGCATCACGGCCGGGCCGCCGGTGCCGAGCCCGAAGCCGTACAGGGTCATGCAGCCGGAGAGGATGGAGATGACGGAGAAGCTGATGGCGAAGTTGCCGAAGCCGCCCATCCGGCGTGCCAGGACCGGCTGGTAACCGAGCTCCCTGAGCCGTTGTTCCTCGTCGGGCAGGGGGGCCGTGGTCGTCTCAGGACTCGACCAGGTGGTGCGGGACACGGATGTACCTCCGTCGGGGAGCGGTGGACCGGGGAGCTGGTGGTGCTTCTTTCGATGGACCGTGCCGAGGAGGGTGCTCAGTCCGGATCCGGTACGGCGCTCAGACAGCGCGTACGTGCCTGCGTGAACGCCTCGGCCGCCGCGTCGGCGTCGCCGGGCGAGCGGGTGCGGTACGTCCAGGGCGCCACGGTGTAGAAGGGGTCGAGCACCTCGAACACCCGGGCCGCGTCCGCGAATTGGTGGGCGCCCCACAACGCGTGGGCGACGTGGTTGAGGTCGAGCAGCGAGGTCGCCGCGGGGCGCGTGTGCTCAAACCACAGGTGCAGGGCGCGCAGGGCGGAGCGGGTCGCGTCCTCCCCGATCCAGTGCAGGTCCAGGGCGCGTTCGGCGCCGCCGTCCTTGCGGTACCGCTCGACGCGCACATACAGGGGCAGTACGTGCAGCGCGGAGCCCGCGGGAGCCGAACCGGAGGCCCAGTGGGCGAAGTTGACCGCTTCGGTGAGCGGGCCTCCAGGGCGCCGGGTGTACGCGAACTGCAGCATCCGGTGGTAGGCCTCGCGATTGCCGGGGTCCCGCTTGTCGGCCTCGGCGAGGAGATGCCAGGGGCCGGGGAAGAGCATCGGCTCGGGGGCGGGCACCCGGTGTTCGTCCCAGCGCTGCCCCTTGTCGAGCTGGGCGAGGGCGAGCAGGCAGACCCAGGGCACGGGGTCCTCGGGGGAGGCGTCGATCGTGGCGCCGCAGGCCGCTGCCGCCTCGCGCCAGAGCTCGTTGGTGTGGCGGTGTCCGGCACGATGGGCGCGCAGGGTCCGCTCGACCAGGACCCTGGTGTGCAGGACGGATGCCGCCGCACTGTGCGGCTCCTCGGCCTGCCAGGCCTTGACCACGTCGGAACCGGCGACGGCGGCGGCGAGGATCTGTGTGCGCTGCGTCCAGAGGCCCCAGTCGGGGGTCGAGTCGAGCAGGTTGCGCGTCGACACCCAGCGCCCCGTCTTGAGGTCCTGGAGTACGGCGCGCAACTGTTCGTCGTGGCCCGCCGGGTGGTACACGGGGCGGCCTGACGGAGTGGGCATGAATCCTCTGTGGGGGCAGAGAGCGGCGGGCAGGGGCTGAACTGGCGTGTTCGGGAGTGATGTTGTTTGTTCGGCGGTCAGTGTAGATCTGTAACTTCCGTTTACAGGGCGGTTCGTGGATCTTTTTGGATCGAATTGCGTTCAACTCGGCGCGCCGGTTGGCAATTTGGAAAAAAAGTCAGTCGCGGAACGGCCCGTGAAGGGGGCTCTTGACGCCTTCCCGGGCGCTGTAGCAGGCTTCCGCGGTGATCACCAACGGCAGAGGACCGCGCGGCGAGGCTGTCCTCGCCATCGACCAGGGCACGTCCGGCACGAAGGCTCTCGTCCTCTGTCCGGAGCGCGGGGTGATCGGTTCCGGTGCCGCGCCCGTACGTCCGCGCCACCTCCCCGGCGGCCGGGTGGAGGTCGATCCGGCGGCGCTTCTTGCCTCGGTCGTCGACGCGGGGCGCCGCGCCCTCGCGGACGCCGGGGAGCCGGTCGCCGCCGTCGGCCTCGCCAACCAGGGCGAGACGGTCCTCGCGTGGGACCCCGTATCCGGCAGCCCGCTGACCGATGCGATCGTCTGGCAGGACCGCCGAGCGGAACCCCTGTGCACGGAACTCGCGCCATATGCGAAGGAGTTGAGGCAGCTGACAGGGCTTCCCCTCGACCCCTACTTCGCCGCCCCGAAGATGGCATGGATACGCCGCCACCTCACCCGGGAGGGCGTCGTCACCACCAGCGACGCCTGGCTGGTCCACCGGCTCACCGGCGAGTTCGTCACCGACGCGGCGACCGCCGGACGCACCCAGCTCCTCGACCTCGACGATGCCACGTGGGCGCCACTCGCCCTTGACGTCTTCGGCCTCGCCGACGAGCGGCTGCCCCGGGTCGTCGACGCGGCGGGCCCGGTCGGCCCCACGAGCGCCTTCGGCCCCGAACTCCCGCTGACGGGCCTCCTCGTCGACCAGCAGGCCGCGCTGCTCGCCCAGGACGTGACCGAGCCGGGCACCGCCAAGTGCACCTACGGCACCGGCGCGTTCCTGCTCGCCCAGACCGGCTCCCGCCCACGCCGCGGCGACTCCGGCCTGGTCAGCTGTCTCGCCTGGCGGCTCGCGGGGGAGAACAGCTACTGCCTCGACGGGCAGGTCTACACGGCCGCGTCCGCCGTCCGCTGGCTCACGGACCTCGGCGTGATCGAGGGGGCGGCGGACCTCGACCTGGTCGGCTCGTCGGTGGCGGACGCGGGCGGCGTCACCTTCGTGCCCGCGCTCGCCGGGCTCGCGGCGCCCTGGTGGCGCGGCGACCTGCGCGGCTCGATCACCGGGCTCGGCCTGGACACGGCCCCCGGCCATCTGGTCCGCGCCCTGTGCGACGGCCTCGCGGCTCAGGTGGTCTCCCTCGCCGACGCCGTGGCCGCCGACCTGGGCGAGCCCCTGACGAGCCTGCGCGTCGACGGCGGTCTGACGCGCTCGTCCCTCCTGATGCAGACCCAGGCCGACCTCCTGCAACTCCCGGTGGAGGTCTCGGCGTTGCCCGATGTCACCGCCCTCGGCGTGGGGGCCGTCGCCCGCATGGGCCTCGACCCGAAGCTCACGGTGCGGGACGCCGTCCCCCGGTGGCAGCCCGCCGCCGTGTACGAGCCGCAGATCGACGCCACGCGGGCCGCCGAGCGCCTCGGGGAGTTCCGCTCGGCGGTCGACGCCCTGCTCGACCGCGCGCCCACCCCCTCGTCATGAGCGTCACCACCAAGGGGCCACTGTCGTCCGAGCCCTACGACGTGACCGTCGTCGGCGCCGGGGTGGTCGGCTCTGCCATCGCCAGGGAGCTCGCCAGGCACCCCCGCCTCCGCGTCGCCCTGGTCGAAGCCTCCGGCGATGTGGGCGACGGCACGTCGAAGGCCAACACCGCCATCCTGCACACCGGCTTCGACGCCGTCCCCGGCTCACTGGAAGCCCGCCTCGTACGCGAGGGAAGCCGCCGGCTGGCCGCGTACGCAGCCGAGGCGGGCATCCCCGTCGAACCCGTCGGGGCACTGCTCATCGCCTGGGATGCCGAGCAACTGGCTGCGCTGCCCGCCCTGTTGAAAAAGGCAGAACGCAACGGCTACACCGAGGCCCGCATCATCGGCGCCGACGAGGTGAGGTTCCGCGAACCCCACCTGGGCGAGGGCGTGTTGGGCGCCCTCGACATCCCCGGCGAGTCGATCATCTGCCCCTGGACGACGACCCTCGCGTACGCCACCCAAGCGGTGCGCGCGGGAGTGGACCTGCACCTCAACTGCCCGGTGGAGAAGGCCGGCCCAGCGCGATCGCCGAGCGACGACGACCCCACCTGTCACGAACTGACCACACCCCGCGGTGTCATACGCACCCACTACCTCATCAACGCCGCAGGTTTGCACGCCGACGTGCTCGACCGGCGGCTGCTCGGCCGCGGCGAGTTCACCGTGACCCCGCGCCGGGGCCAGCTCATCGTCTTCGACAAGCTCGCCCGCGACCTGGTCAGCCACATCCTGCTGCCCGTGCCGACGGCACTCGGCAAGGGCGTGCTGGTGGCGCCGACCGTGTACGGGAACGTTCTTCTCGGGCCCACCGCCGAGGAGTTGGACGACAAGCGGGCCACCGGCACGACCGAGGACGGTCTCGCCGGGCTGCGCGCCAAGGGCCGGCGCATCCTGCCCGCACTCCTCGACGAGGAAGTCACCGCGGTCTACGCGGGACTGCGGGCGGCCACCGAGCACGACGACTACCAGATCCACGCCTCACCGAAGGAGCGGTACATCACCGTCGGCGGCATCCGCTCCACGGGCCTCACCGCGTCGATGGCGATCGCGGAGTACGTCGTGGGCCTGCTGGCCGAAACCGCGGCCCCGGACCTCGGCCTCGACTTGACCACCCCCAGGGCCCTGGACCCGGTGCGCATGCCGAACCTGGGCGAGGCCTTCCCCCGCCCCTACCAGCGCGCCGACCTCATCGCGACCGACCCCGCGTACGGCAGCATCGTCTGCCACTGCGAGCGCGTGACCCGCGGGGAGATCAGGGACGCCCTCATCAGCACCATTCCACCCGGCTCGCTCGACGGACTGCGGCGCCGGACACGGGCGCGGGGCGGGCGCTGCCAGGGGTTCTACTGCGGGGCCGCCGTGCGGGAACTCTTCGACGGCTGGGGCGAGTCGGGGGCGGCGCGATGAGGCGGCAACGGAGTGTGGACGTACTCGTCGTGGGCGCGGGCCCCGCGGGACTCGCCGCGGCCGCGCGCCTCGCCGCCTCGGGCGCGGGCACGGTGGAGGTCCTGGAGCGCGAGGCGCGGGCAGGCGGAGTACCGCGCCACTGCCACCACGGCGGGTTCGGGCGGTGGGGAGTGACGGGGCCGCGGTACGCGGAAAGCCTCGTCGAGGCCGCGCTCGGCGCCGGAGCGGCGGTAAGGACCGGGGTGAGCGCCACAGGCTGGGCCGGACCACTATCCGTGGAAACGACCGGACCGCACGGCCTGGAACAGATCACTGCGCGTGCCGTGGTCCTCGCCACGGGCGCGCGGGAAAGGCCGCGGACGGCACGGCTCGTGCCGGGGACGCGCCCGGCGGGGGTCTTCACCACGGGAGAGCTGCAGCAGGCGGTCAACCTCTACCGCCAGGAGATCGGGACCCGCGCGGTCGTCGTCGGCGCGGAGCCGGTGAGCTACGCGGCGCTGTCCGCTCTGCGGCGCGCGGGCGTGCGGGTCGCCGCGCTCGTCACGGAGGAGGCGCGGGCCCAGGTGGGCCCTGGCAGGGCCGCGGTCGCCCGCCTCGGGGTCCCGTCGGTACCACTGCTGACCGGGGTGTCGGTGACCGAACTCCTGGGCCGCGGGCGGCTGTCGGGGGTACGGCTGCGGCGGCACGACGGCCGGGAGCGCGTCCTCGCCTGCGACACGGTGGTGTTCACCGGCGACTTCGTCCCCGACCACGAGCTGGCGCGGCGCGTAGGCGTGCTCCTGGACCCCGGGACACGGGGCCCGGCGGTGGACACCGCGTTCCGCACCGCGACCCCGGGGGTCTTCGCGGTGGGCAGCGGGGTGCATGCGGTGGAGCCGGCGAGGGTGGCGGCGGGGGAGGGGGCGCGGGTGGCGGGTTCGGTGCTCGGCCACCTCGGGGGCGCGGAATGGCCTGGCGACGCGGTGCCGGTCGTGGCCGACTCCCCTCTGCGCTGGGTGGCGCCGAACCGGCTGATGCCGGATGCACCGGGCGGCCGCTTCGTCCTGCGGACGGCGGAGGCTCTGACCTGCCCCGTTCTGGTGGTGACGCAGGACGGTCGGCACTTGTACCGGCAACGGGTGAGGCGGAGGGTGCTGCCCAACCAGGGGGTGTATCTCTCGGGGGATTGGGTCGGGAGGGTGGATGCGGGGGATGGTCCGGTGCGGGTGAGTATCGGGTAGGGCCTGCCCCCAGACCCCCGGTAGGGATTCCAGCCCGTCCGGCGTTTGAGGACGAAGTCGGCGGAGCCGGTGATGACGGTACGCAAGGCCCCCGCGCCAGAGCGGGTTTTCGGGAAGGGGCGGGGTTGGGGAAAAGACCACTCTTCCGCCCAGCCGCACCTCCCCGTACACTCAAAACTAGCAGTGCTAATTTACGTCCAGCCGTCACGCAGTGACCCCGCAGTGACCCCGCAGACGACGACCGCAAACGATCCGGAGCCGTATCGTGCGCCCAGTCCACTTCGCCGCAGCCCGCCGCACCCCCATCGGCAAACTCCGCGGCACCCTGTCCTCCGTCCGCCCGGACGACCTCGCCGCCACCGTCGTACGGGGCCTCCTCGCGGGCACACCGCAGCTGGACCCCGCCCGGATCGACGACATCTACTGGGGCGCCGCCAACCAGGCGGGCGAGGACAACCGCAACGTGGCCCGCATGGCCGCCCTCCTCGCCGGTCTCCCGGACTCCGTGCCCGGCGCCACCGTGAACCGCCTCTGCGCCTCCGGCATGGAAGCCGTCACCGCCGCCGCCCGCACCATCGCCTCGGGTGAGGGCGACGTCGTCCTCGCGGGCGGCTCCGAGTCGATGAGCCGCGCCCCCTTCGTTCTGCCCCGCCCCGACGAAGCGCTGCCGCACAAGATGGAGACCGCCGACACCCGCCTGGGGTGGCGCCTGGTCAACCCGGCGATGAAGGACCTGCACGGCGTCCTCGCGATGGGCGAGACCGCCGAAGAAGTCGCCGAGCGCCACGCCATCTCCCGCGAACGCCAGGACACCTTCGCCCTCCGCAGCCACCAAAAGGCCACCGAGGCCCGCAAGAACGGCCACTTCGACGACGAGATCCTCCCCGTCACGCTGCCCGACGGCACCCTCGTCGAGCTCGACGAATGCATCCGCGAGGACACCTCGTACGAGAAGCTCAGCGGCCTGCGTCCCGTCTTCCGCAAGGGCGGCACCGTCACCGCGGGCAACGCGTCGCCGATGAACGACGGCGCGGCAGGACTCCTCCTCGTCAGCGAGGAGGCACTGAACGACCTCGGCCTCGAATCCCTCGGCCGGTATGTCGCGGGTGCCTCCGCCGGTGTGCATCCGGACGTCATGGGCATCGGTCCCGTACCCGCCACCCAGAAGGCGCTCGCCCGCGTCGGCTGGTCCGTCGGCGATCTCCAGGAGGCCGAGTTCAACGAGGCGTTCGCGGCCCAGGCACTCGCCTGCGTCGACGCCCTGGGCATCGACCCGGAGCTGGTGAACCCGACCGGCGGCGCCATCGCCATCGGCCACCCCCTCGGCTGCTCCGGAGCCCGCATCCTCACCACGCTGCTGCACCGCATGCGCCGCACCGGATCGGCCCGCGGCCTCGCCACCATGTGCGTGGGCGTCGGCCAGGGCAGCGCGCTGCTCGTCGAGCGCGGCTGACCCCACCCCCTCCTCAAAGCTTCAAGGCCGCACGGAACGCAAGGAAACGGAGCACCACCCATGGCCACGCTGTCCCTCGCCGCGATCCTCGCCGAACCCGCCCGCCGCCGACCGGACCGCACCGCCCTCGTCGAGGGCGAACTGCGCCTCACCTTCGGCGAGTTGTGGGAGCAGGCCCGTGCGCAGGCCGCGGCCCTCGTGGGGCTCGGGGTGCGGCCGGGGGACCGGGTCGCCCTGATGGCGCCCAACACCGCGGAGTTCCCCCGCGCCTACTACGCGATCCTCGCCGCGGGCGGCGTCGTCGTCCCCGTACACCTCCTGCTCTCCGCGGAGGAGGTCGAGCACGTCCTGCGGGACAGCGGCGCCACCCTGCTCCTGTGCCACCCCGCGCAGGCCGAGACGGGCAAGGCCGCTGCCGCCGCCACCGGCGTACGCATGCTGACCCTCGGCGAGGGCGGTGAACTGGAGACCCTGACGGGCGCGGCCCAGCCGCTCCCCAGTTACGTCACTCGGGACGCCGACGACCCCGCCGTCGTCTTCTACACCAGCGGCACCACGGGAGTCCCCAAGGGCGCCGTGCTCAGCCACTTCAACCTGGTGATGAACGCGACCGTCTGTGCCTTCGACGCCCATGACGTGCGCGACGACGACATCGCGCTCGGCGCGCTCCCGCTCTTCCACGCGTTCGGCCAGAGCGTCTCCATGAACGCGACCTGGCGCGCGGGCGCGACGCTCGTCCTGCTGCCGCGCTTCGACGCGGCGCGGGCGATCGACCTGATGGCGGCGGAGGGCGTGAACACCTTCCACGGGGTGCCGACGATGTACGTGAACCTCGTGGCCGCCGCTGCCACCGCCCCCGAACTGCCCACGCTGCGGCTCGCGGTCTCCGGCGGCGCCTCGCTGCCCGTGGCCGTACTCGAACGCTTCGAGGAGGCCTTCGGCGTACCGGTCTACGAGGGCTACGGCCTCTCCGAGACCTCGCCCACCGCCTCCGTGAACCAGCCCGTCTTCGGCACCAAGGCGGGCAGCATCGGCCACCCGCTGTGGGGCGTCGACGTGGAGATCGCCCGAGCCGATGTCGAGGAGCGGATCGAGCTGCTGCCGACGGGGGAGCTGGGGGAGGTCGTGGTCCGCGGCCACAACGTCTTCTCCGGCTACCTGGGGCGCCCGGAGGCGACCGCCGAGGCCGTCGTCGACGGCTGGTTCCGCACCGGAGACCTCGGGACCAAGGACGCCGACGGGTTCCTGGCCATCGTCGACCGCAAGAAGGACGTCATCATCCGCGGCGGCTTCAACGTCTATCCGCGCGAGGTCGAAGAGGTGCTGATGCGCCACCCGGACGTGGCGCACGTCGCCGTGATCGGTCTGCCGGACGACGTGCACGGCGAGGAGATCTGCGCCGTCGTCGTCGCGGCGCCGGGCGCGGCCCCCGACGCCGCGGCCATCATCGAGTGGTCCAAGGAGCACCTGGGCCGCCACAAGTACCCGCGCCGCGTCGAGTTCACCGGCGAGCTGCCGCTCGGCCCCAGCATGAAGGTCCTCAAGCGGGAGCTGCGGGTCACCTACAGCGGAGCCTGAGTCCGGTCGGCCCCAGGCGTCCAGGATGTGGCCGCCGCTGACGGCGTCCGGATAGTTGGGTCTAGCATTTGTTTTCGGCATGGACATATCTATCGGCATGGACCTATCTGTCTGGGGCTTCGCCGCGCTCGCCGCGGCCGCGGTGCTCGTCGGCTTCTCGAAGACCGCCGTCAGCGGGGCCAACACGGTCAGCCTCGCGGTCTTCGCCGCGGTCCTGCCGGCGCGCGAGTCGACCGGGGTCCTGCTGCCCATCCTCATCGCGGGCGACGTCCTGGCCGTCCTCACCTACCGCAGGCACGCCCACTGGCCCACCCTGTGGCGGCTGTTCCCCGCCGTCGCGGGCGGCGTGGTGGTGGGCACAATCTTCCTGCTGTGGGCCGACGACGCCGCGGTGCGTACGTCGATCGGGGCGATCCTGCTGCTGATGGCGGCGGTCACGGTGTGGCGGCGCAGGGCTCCCGCGGACGAGACTCGCCCGGCGGGCCCGTCCCGCGGCTCCCGCCTCAAGGCCCCCTCCTACGGCGTGCTCGGCGGCTTCACCACCATGGTCGCCAACGCGGGCGGCCCGGTCATGTCGATGTATCTGCTGTCCGCGGGCTTCCAGAAGCTCAGCTTCCTGGGGACGTCGGCGTGGTTCTTCCTCATCGTCAACACCTCCAAGGTGCCGTTCAGCGCGGGCCTCGGCCTGATCGACGCGCACTCGCTGCTGCTGGACGCGGCACTCGTGCTCTTCGTCATCCCGGGCGCCCTCATCGGCAAGGCCGCCGTACACCGCATCAACCAGCGTCTCTTCGAGCAACTGGTGATCGGGGCCACGGTGCTCGGCGGCCTGCAACTGCTGCTGCGCTGAACCGCCGGAAGCCTCTGCTGCCCCGCCACACCGAGGGGCTTCTCGACCGGACGAGGAAAGCGTGCTGTCACACCTGGGGGATGGCTTCGGCCCAGGCGCCCCCCCCTAGACGCTGCGTGTCGGGACCGCGAGGTGTCGCCGCCCCTCGGGGGCCAGGCCATGCTCCAGGTCCTCGACGAGCAGCCGCTTCGCGATCGCGTCGACCGCCTTGACGAGGTCCTGGTCGGCGGGACGGCCGCTGTCCCGCTCCACCTGCTCGCCCAGCCATCCGGCCCACGCCTTGCCGATCACGTCGGCCTCGCGTGCACCCGCGGGGGTGTGCGAGAAGAGCAGGCCGGAGCGGGTGAGGAAGCCTTCCTCGACCATGCGGTCGAACACCGGCACAAGGACTTCGGCCGGCAACTGACGCCGGGCGGCGATCAGGCTCAGACTGGCGTGCCCGACCATCCGGTCGAAGAGCGACACCTGCATCACGGCCCACGCGCCGGCGATGTCGAGGCGGGTGTCGGAATCGCGGATGACACGACGAGCGGTGTCCATGCCGGTGTTGCGGATGATGTTGCCCACCGCCAGTTCGAGCACCCGGTCCGGGCTGCCGCCCGAGGTCGGCGACGCGAAGCCCTCGCCCATGTCCGATGAACTCATCCGCGCGCTGTCCCTCAGCTGCACCTGCTTGAGGAAGAGGGCCACCAGGAACCCGAGCAGCGCCACGGGCACCGTCCACAGGAACACGGTGTGCAGCGTGTCGGCGTACGCCTTGATGATGGGCGCCGCCGCCTCCGGGGGCAGGTCGTGCAGCCCCGCCGGACTCTGCGCGGCCTTGGCCACCACGGCGGGATCGACGGATCCGGCCTTCGCCGCCGCCGCGACCCCGTCCTCCAGATTCGGCTTCAGCGTATTGGCGTAGATCGTCCCGAACACGGCGGTGCCGAAGGAGCTGCCGAGCGTACGGAAGAAGGTGACCCCGGAGGTCGCCGTACCCAGATCCGAGTAGACGACCGTGTTCTGCACGGCGATGGTCAGAACCTGCATGCAGAGCCCGATGCCGGAGCCGAGGACGAACATGTACAGGGATTCGAGCCAGGTACTCGTCTCGTTGTCCATCAGGGAGAGCAGATAGAGCCCGAGCGCCATGACCAGCGCACCCACGATGGGAAAAATCCGGTACTTCCCGGTCTTGCTCACCACGTTGCCGCTGAAGATGGACGCGATGAGCAGCCCGATCACCATGGGCAGCGTCCGCACACCCGAGATGGTGGCCGAGTCCCCGTCGACGTACTGCAGATAGGTCGGCAGGAAGGTCATCGCGCCCAGCATCGCGAAGCCGACGATGAAGCTGAGGATCGAGCAGACCGTGAAGACGGGGTTGGCGAAGAGCCGCATCGGCAGCATCGGTTCGGCGGCCCGCGTCTCGACCACGCAGAACAGCGCGAGCGAGATCGCACCGCCGACGAACAGCGCGATGATCGTGCCCGACCCCCACGCGTACTGATTGCCGCCCCAACTCGTCGCCAGGATCAGCGCGCTGGCGCCGATCGCGACGAACGCGATGCCGAGATAGTCGATGACGGGCCGCACCGCCGACTTCACGACGGGGATCGTACGGGCCGCGGCGATCACCACGACGATCGCGATGGGCACGTTGACGTAGAAGGCCCAGCGCCAGGTCAGATGGTCGGTGAAGAGACCGCCGAGCAACGGCCCGATGACGGTGGACACCCCGAAGACGGCACCGATCGCACCCTGGTACTTGCCGCGCTCACGCAGCGGGATGACGTCGGCGATCAACGCCATCGACGTCACCATGAGCCCGCCCGCGCCGATGCCCTGCAGGGCACGCCAGGCGATGAGCAGCGTCATGTTGGTCGACAGGCCGCACAGGAACGAGCCGGTGATGAAGACGATCGCCGAGACCTGAAAGACGATCTTCCGCCCGAAGAGATCGCCGAACTTTCCGACAAGCACCGTGGCGACGGTCTCCGCGAGCAGATACGACGTCACGACCCACGACATGTGCTCCGCGCCGCCCAGATCCGCCACGATCGTGGGCAGCGCGGTGCCCACGATGGTCTGGTCGAGCGCGGCGAGCAGCATCCCCAGCATGATCGTCACGAAGACGATGTTGCGGCGGCGCTTGTCGAGGACGGGCGGCCCCTGCGCGGGGGCCTCGGCGGCGGGCTCGGCGGTGGTCGTCACTCCGCCACCCTCACACCGGGCACACGCCTGTGCATGCGGGGCCGGTCCGGTCCGGTGACGCGGGGCTCGCGCGATTCCCTCAGTCCAGGTTGCGGCGCAGCAGATAGGTGTCCATGATCCAGCCCTTGCGCTCGCGCGCCTCGGCCCGGAGGGCCTCGATGCGCGGAGCGGCCTCGTCGAGCGGCCCGGAGACGAGGATCTCGTCGGCGGTCCCGATGTAGGCACCCCAGTAGATGTACATGTCGCCGCCCTCCTCACCCTGATACCGCCGGAAGGCCTGATGAGCGTCGAGCATGACCACGACATCATCGACACCGTCAGGGAATCCGTGGGCCGCGAGGCGGCGCCCGGTGGTGATCTGCACGGGGCGCGCGACGCGGTTCAGTCCGGTGCGGTGCTTGGCGGCGAGCGAGGAGACGCTGCTGATCCCCGGCACGACGTCGTACGTGAAGGCCACCGCACCCCGGTCGAGGACCTCCTCCAGAATCCCGAGCGTGCTGTCGTACAGCGCGGGGTCGCCCCACACCAGGAACGCGCCGCACTCGTCCGCACCCAGCTCATCGGTGATCAGCCGCGCGTAGATGTCCGCCCGGCGGCTGCGCCACTCCCCGACGGCGGGGGAGTAGTCCGCGCCCCCCGCCTTCCGGTCGCGTGCGGGGTCCCGCGCCTCGACCACGCGGTAACCGCCGTCGGCGCGGTGAGCGGCAAGGAGGTCACGCCGCAGCTGGACGAGATCGTCCTTCTCCTCACCTTTGTCGAGGATGAAGAACACGTCGGTGCTTTGCAGAGCCTTGACGGCCTGCAGGGTCAACTGGTCGGGGTCGCCGGCGCCGATACCGATGACATGAATTCTGCGCACGCCGAGAGTCTGCCGTATGGGGGTGGGGTGGGGACTGGGCGGGGCTGGTCAGGACTGGTCGGGGCCGGTCGGGCTGGTCGGGGCTGTGCCGGGCTGGTCTGGGGTGCGTCGGCTCGATCCGGGTTGAGTCACGGGGGGACTCCGCCGGGGGGCTCCGCCGGGAGGCTGGGCCGCGTAGGGCCACTCGCGTGCACATGTCGGCGACGACCCCGAGCTGTCGCTCGCGCGCACTTGTCGTGGGCCGGCGGTGTCACTCGTGTGTACTTGTCGTGGGCTCGCGGTGTTACTCGCCGTCGACCTCGCGGGGTCACTCGCCGCTGATTCCGGGTAACCCCGGATATCACTTGCCGTCGGCCCCACGCAGCCGCGGCGCGTGCTCGGCGGCGTCCACCGTCGCCCCCTCCGCTTCCAACAACTCCGCCAACTGCCGGGCCCACGACACGAGTCCGTCCACGTCGATCCCGTACGGCCGCTGGCCCCGCCGCCCCGCGTCGATCGCGTCCGCGCCCCTGAGCAGCAACCGGGCCCCGCCCGTGGGGTTGCCGCGGGCCGAGTGGGTCAGCCCAACGGCCAGCTGGGCGAGCCCCTTCCACAGGTCCCGCTCGTCATCGGGCCCCGACTTCCAGGCGTCCTCGAAGACCTCGTGCGCGTGAAAGGGCCGCCCCGCGTCGAGCAGCGCCTGCGCCTGAGTGACCGTCTCCTCGGGTGTGCGCGTGACCCCTTCGGGCTGCCGCTCCACGCCTTCCGTGCCGTACGGCAAGGGCCGCCCGAGACCGTCACGCGGCCGCGCGTTGCGGGCCCGCCCTTCGGTGTCACGGTCACGGCCACGGTCATCGGGTCGGGGTGCGGTGCTCATACGGCGATTGTCCCTCGCCAGACGTCCGGCAGGGGGCGCGGACCACCCCCGATCGTGGGGTAAAGTTCTGTCTGCGCGATCACGCAGAACACCGCGGGACACGCGCACCGGGACGTGGCGCAGCTTGGTAGCGCACTTGACTGGGGGTCAAGGGGTCGCAGGTTCAAATCCTGTCGTCCCGACGGAAACGTCGCAGGTAGGGGCCATCTTCGGATGGCCCCTACTTCGTGTTCGGGAGCGTTTTTCCGGGAGCGGGAGACCGGGAGTCAGAGGGCGTCCGGGTAACTGCCGTCCCCCAGGTCAGGGTTCGGCAGCACGCCCGCGGGGTCGTGGACGGCGACCCTGTGGCCGTCCAGCCGCAGGCGGCGCAGCCCCTCGAGCGACATGCGACGGCCGAGATCGGAGAAGGAATGCACCTTCGTGACGTCCAGGATCACGTCGGCCGTGCCCTCCAAGTCGGCCATCAGGTCCAGGAGCTCCGAGGCGGCGGTGAGCTGGACGTTGCCCCGCAGGGTGAACGTGATCGTGCCTCGTGACTCGCTCACGTCGACGGCGTCGAGTCGGCCCCGATCGGAGGAGAACAGGTGCATTCCCATGTCCCGGGAGAGCCGCTCGAAGATGAGACGCCCTCTCTGGCTGTTGCCGTGGGAGTCCAGGCGCGGGGAGAAGGTGCCGATGCCCACGAGGTCGGGCAGGACACCGACGATGCCCCCTGAGACGCCGCTCTTGGCAGGGATGCCCACACGGGTGAGCCAGTCGCCGGCCGCGTCGTACATCCCGGCCGCGGCCATCACGGCCATGACGTGCTGAGCGACGGCGGGATCCATGATCCGTTCGCCGGTGACGGGCTGGATGCCTCCGGTGGCGAGCGTCGCGGCCATCACCGAGAGGTCCCGGACGCTGACCAGGATCGAGCACTGGCGCGTGTACCCCTCGACGACGGAGGGCACGTCCCCGTCGAGGATGTCGTAGGTACGCAGCATGTGGCCGATGGCTAGATTGCGGTGCGCGGAGGCTAGCTCTGAGGCGCACACACGCTCGTCCACCTGCAGATCCCGGCCTGCGAGGCGGGAGAAGAACGACACGGCACGGTCGACGCGATCGTCCTGGCCGGCCTCCGCGCCGACCAGGAGCGAATGCGTGGTGATCGCTCCGGCGTTGATCATGGGATTCCTGGGGCGGTGGGTGCCGCCTTCGAGGGAGAGCTCGTTGAAGGCCTCGCCGGACGGTTCTACCCCGACGACATCCAGGACGCGGTCGAGGCCGCGATCGATGATGGCGGCCGCGTAGGCGAACGGCTTCGAGATCGATTGGATGGAGAACTCGGTGTCGGCGTCACCGGCGGCGTACGTGCGACCGAGCGTCGTGGTCAGCGCCATGCCGAAGCGTTCCGGGTCCGCCTCGGCGAGCTCGGGGATGTAGTCGGCGTTGGCGCCGCTGGTGTCCTCACGCAGGCTGTCGAGCACTTCGTCGAGGTAGTCGGGCACGGGAGTCTTCATGAGGCAGGTCCTTCCGAGGGCCAGGGCCAAGGCCGGGGTCGTGCGACTGCGTTCCATCTGTCGACGCGGGCCGTCCGGTCCGGGCTGTGGACGGCATCACCAGGCGTCTCGGTCTGCCGTGTCTCCGACGCTGCCCGCCTCAGAGTCCGAACCGCGCCCGTTGCCCCTGCGGCACCACATCGGCGTAATCGGAGTGCTTGCCGATCCAGCCACGGATGAAAGGGCAGAAGGGGAGTACCCCAAGCCCCTGCTCCCTGGCCGCGTCGAGGGCCGCGCGGGCGAGTACACCGCCGAGGCCCCTGCCTTCGAACCGCGGATCGATCTCCGTATGAATGAAGGCGATCTCGTCCTGGTACTGGTGGTACTCGGCGAAGCCGGCGAGCTCGTCGCCGTCGAAGACCTCGAACCGTGATCGGTCGGGATTGTTCGCCACGCGGGATTCCATCGCTGCTCCTCGGGATGGCCACTGCGCCGTCACTCCTCCGTACGAAGAGGAGGCTGCCGCGGCAAGACAACCATCAGGGTAGTTGATGGGTCAACTGGACATGCGGGGAGCGGTCAGGGTCAGTCAGGCTGCTTCTGCATGTGTTCGAGGACGCGGTTCGAGATCCGGGCGAGCGTGTCGAGCTCTTCCTGGGTGAGCGCGTCGATGAACAGCCGGCGGACGTGCGCGACGTGCACGGGCGCGGCGTCTTCGATCGCCTTGTAGCCGGCCGGGGTGGCGACGATGAACGCTCCGCGTCCGTCGTCGGGGCATTCTTCCCTGTCCACGAGGCCGCGCTTCATCATGCGTTTGACCTGGTGGGACATGCGGCTCTTCTCCCACTCCACCTGCTTGGCCAGGTCCAGGAACCGCATCCGCCCGCCGCCTCGTTCGGTGAGGCTCACCAGCACGATGTAGTCGGAGGCGGACATGTGGGAGTCGGCCTGGACTCGGCGGGAGAGGCGACCGATGAGCGTCTCCTGCATGCGGATGAAACTGTCCCAGGCGGCCTTCTGCTCCGAGGTCAGCCAGCGAGGCGTTTCGTTCATCGAGGGAGTGTAACGAAGACGTTGACACCTCATCTATCGCGTTGACGTGCCCGATTCTGCGCGATGCCCGGAATGTCCGGGGGTGCCGCAAGCGAGCGCGACTGGGCCCGTGAGACGTGGCTGCCGCATCCCGGCACCGCGGGGGAGTCGGGTCCGCGCTGGCCCGCGCCGCCCTCGACGAGGCGCGCGGTACCTGGCCGAAGAGGCGGCGTTGTCCCTCGGGTGCGCTGCAGTATGAACTCGTGGACGGTAAGTCGTAGACCCGGAAAGGACAGGCACATGGGGTACATCACCGTAGGCAGTGAAAACAGCACGCCGGTCGAGCTCTACTACGAGGATCAGGGCGCAGGTCAGCCCATCGTCCTCATCCACGGATATCCGCTGAACGGTCACAGCTGGGAGCGCCAGACACGAAATCTCCTGGCCGCCGGATACCGCGTCATCACCTACGACCGACGGGGCTTCGGCGCGTCGTCGAAGGTGAACTCCGGCTACGACTACGACACTTTCGCCGCAGACCTGAACACCGTCCTGGAGACGCTGGACCTGCGCGACGCCGTCCTGGTGGGCTTCTCGATGGGCACGGGCGAGGTCGCCCGTTACGTCGCACGATTCGGGCATGAAAGGGTCGCCAAACTCGCTTTCCTGGCCTCGCTCGAGCCCTTCTTGGTCGCCCGGGACGACAATCCCGAGGGCGTGCCCCAGAAGGTCTTCGACGGAATCGAGGCAGCGGCCAAGGACGATCGGTTCGCCTGGTACACGCAGTTCTTCTCGGACTTCTACAACCTGGAGGAGAACCTCGGCAGTCGGATCAGCCAGGAGGCCGTCACCGCGAGCTGGAACGTGGCGACGTCAAGTGCCCCCGTGGCGTCCTACGCCGTCGTTTCCGCGTGGATCGAAGACTTCCGTACCGACGTCGAAGCGGTCCGCGACAGTGGCAAGCCGGCCCTGATCCTGCACGGCACAGCCGACAAGATCCTGCCCATCGACGCCACGGCCCGCCGCTTTCGCCAGGCATTGCCGGAGGCGCAGTACGTGGAGATCGAGGGCGCCCCGCACGGGTTGCTCTGGACACACGCGGACGAGGTCAATTCGGCCCTGCGGTCGTTCCTCGGGTAGATCCGCGCCCCTTGCGTTGCCGGTAGCGTGATCGGCTGCCGCATGGAATGTCCATGTGTCCGGTGGTGAGTGATGTGAGTGATGGGGCCGTGATGAGTGAACTGGCGAAGCCTGTGGTTGAGGTTCCGGAGGGTGAGGCGCCCGCCGAGTTGATGGTGCGGGACCTCGTGTTGGGGGACGGGGCCGAGGCGTTGCCGGGCAGGGTCGTTCAAGTTCACTACGTCGGGGTCACGTTCGCGTCCGGCAAGGAGTTCGACTCCTCCTGGGAGGAGGACCGGCCGTTCAAGTTCGCCGTGGGCGGTGGCAGGGCCATCAAGGGCTGGGACAGGGGAGTACGGGGAATGAAGGTCGGCGGTCGGCGCGAGATCATCGTTCCGCCGCGTCTTGGGTACGGCCGGCAGTCACCCTCCCCCTTGATCCCACCGGGGTCGACGCTGATCTTCGTCGTGGACCTGCTCACGGTGGTGGGCGGGCCCCCCGTAGCGAGGCCCGCCTGACCGGCTCGTACTGAACCTGGGAGTAGTCCTGGGGGGTAGGTGTTCACCGGCGAGCAGTCCGCAGCCGACGGGTCAGCAGACGCTGTCCGTCGGCTTCGGGTTGCCCAGGCCGAACAGGGGGCGCAGGCGCAGGCCCGCCCAGGTGCCGAGGATGGCCACGGCTGCCCAGATCCAGCCGTGCAGGGAACCCGAGGCGATGCCGGCCAGGTAGGCGCCGATGTTGCAGCCGCCGGCGAGGCGGGCGCCGACGCCCATCAGGATGCCGCCGATGACGGCGGCGAGCGCCGTGCGCGCAGGGATGTTCCGGTGCAGCTGCCATACGCCGCCGGCCGCCGCCGCGACGGCCGCGCCGACCATGATGCCGATGTCGGTGAGGCTGTTCTTGTCGGCGAGGACGGGCCCGGACAGCTGCGCCGCGTTGTTGGGCTGCTGCCAGAACGTCCAGGTCTCCGGCGTCCCGCCGAGTGCCTCCACGGCCTTCGAGCCCCACAGGGCGAACGCGCTGGTGACGCCCCAGGCGCCACCCGAGACGAGCAGAACCCCGGCGCCGAGCACCGCAAGCGCGATCGCACCCGCTGCCAGCGGCCAGGAGCCCCTGATCGCGCGGCGGAGGGCGCCGCGTGTCGATGGCGGGGTGCCGACCGGCGGGGGGTTGCGGCGGGCCTGCACGGCGCGGGCGATGAACCAGATCGCGGCGAGTGCCGCGATCGTCAGCGCCCAGGAGCCGAACCAGCCAACGTGGTCGGAGAGCACGTACGGGTCGAGCGCCGGCAGATTGTTCCAGAGGCCGAACTGCCAGGCGGCGAGGGTGGATCCGGTGATGAAGCCGAAGAGGGTGAGCACGATGGTGCCCTGGCCGGAACCGACGGCGAAGAGGGTCCCGGACGCGCAGGCCCCGCCGAGCTGCATGCCGATGGCGAACAGGAAGGCGCCGATGAGCAGCGCCACCCCGAGCGGCCCGGCACTGGGTGCGGGCACGGAACCGAACAGGCCGCTGCCTGTGCCGATGATCAGGGCGAAGAGCGTCGCGGTGGTGCCGAGCAGGAGGGTGTGGGCACGCAGCCCGGTGCCGTTGCCGACGGCCACCAGCTGCCGCCAGGCGGAGGTGAACCCGAACCGGGAGTGGAACAGGGCGACGCCGAGTCCGATGCCGAGCAGCAACAGGGTGCCGGGCTTGGCCCCGTGCTCCGCGAAGACGTAGCCGGAGAGCGCGACGCCGATGGCACCCGCGACCGCCAGCGGCACCCGCCGGACCGGCGGCAATGCCTCGGCTCGAGGGGCGGGGGCGGAGGTGGGGGACGGGGGGAGCACGGCGATCCGGGGCGGCGCCCCGGCATCGGGAGCGGTGGTCAAGGGGGTCTCCGGGAGCGGGAGGGGATTCGGACGGGCGGTGGTCGCGCGAGCGCGGAGCGCTGAGACCTGAGAGGGGTCAGCGGCTGTAGAGCGCTGGGCGGGGCGTCAGCTGCTACAGAGCGCGTCGTCGACGCTCCACGGCGTGGCCGCGAAGAGCGCGAGAGCGAGCTGACGAGCGGGTCCGAACATGCGCACCACCATAAACATCCCGCGGAGATCTCGAAACGCCGTCTCACATAGAGAGCACGAGAATGAGACGGCGAGGTGAGAGGGGGGATAGGGCGGCCATCGGTAGCGGTTGGTAAGCGGGCCGAGGGCGACCGGTCTGGCGTCAGCGTGGCGCTCGGCGATGACGGCGCGCACGGTGATGGCCCACGGGTCGGTGACCGCGAGGCCTTCAGCAAGTTCCTGCGG
The DNA here is from genome assembly GCF_040682375.1 of Streptomyces sp. NPDC051214. Taxonomy (NCBI): domain Bacteria; kingdom Bacillati; phylum Actinomycetota; class Actinomycetes; order Kitasatosporales; family Streptomycetaceae; genus Streptomyces; species Streptomyces sp. NPDC051214. Next base: position 493,229 of record NZ_JBFBAT010000001.1, on the reverse strand, counting down.
GCCGGCGGGAAGATCGTGGGCGCGGGCCTGGAGCGCGTGCGCTGCACGTCCCGCACCCGCGCGACTTTTCCGCACCGCCGAAGAGCGCGTTTCGGAATGCCGGGAGGGAGCGCACGATCAGCGATCACCAGACGGTTCTGAGCCGCCCGGCCACCGCCCGGCCGCGCCGCCGGCCGCCCCCGGTGCGGGAATTGTGCGGAACTTCAGCGCTCAGGACGGAGCAGCGTGTCCGCGGCGCCGCCGTTCAGGACCTGGCGGGCCACGTCCGGGAGCTTGAGTCGGCGGTTGCGGGCGTACGTGCGCATGCGGATGAAGGCCTGGTCCGCGCTGCATCCGCGGGAGCTGGCCAGGTACCCCTTGGCCTGCTCGATGAGGACGCGGGACTCGAGGGCCTCCTGGAGCTGCGCGATCTGCGTCCGCTGCTCGTGCAGCGCCTGCTGGCGGATGACGCAGGCGGTGGCGGTGTCCGCCAGGGCCTGGGCCAGGCGCAGCCGGGTGTCGTCCAGTGGCGTCGGCCGGTCGTGCAGGAGGCTCAGGGCGCCGAACACCGTGTCCTGGCAGCGCAGCGGCACCGTCGCGACCGAGGTGAAGCCGAGCAGCAGGGCGCGCGGCGTGAACCGGGGCCACCGCGTGCAGGCGGGCTCGGTGTCCAGCCGCAGCTCGCGGACGTCTGCCCGGGAGCGCCGGCAGTCCAGGAGCGGGCCCTCGTCCCATTCGAGGCCGAACAGTTCCAGCGAGCGGGTGTACTCGTCCGAGGCCGCCACTTCCACGACCTGGCCGCGCGGAACGTCCAGCATGACCCCGGCCGCCGACACCTCCAGCAGATCCACACAGTGTTCGGTCAGTGCGTGCAGGGCATCGGGCACGCTCACTTCGCGCACCAAGGGGGCAGCGAGATCCGCGAACGCGCACGCCAGCCGTTCCTCGCGCTGCCTCTCGGACATGGCGGTCATGCCGCCGCTCCCTTCCGTGGTCACACCGTCCGGGCCCCCGGCGGTCGTACGCCGGCGGTTCGCTGCCCGCGGGGACGGTGTGAGGAGATGCCTGCCACGCTACCGCCAAAGGGTGTCCCACGGCAGGCGCACGCTCATCGCCGCAGCACGCCAACTTACGGCGCCTTCCGTGGCCTTGGAAAGAATCCAGGTACGCTTCTTGCAGCTCTTCAGGGCATGTCGTACGACGACCCGTCCCGCTCCCCGTCGCGCCTGCCGTGCACCTGGTCGGCGATCGCGGCAGGCAGCTCGGCGAGGCCCAGGAACCCGGCCACGGTCCCCGCCGTCAGCGCGTGCCAGGCGCGGGCGCGGCGGAGCATGGCGTGGTCACCGCCGCGAAGGAGCACGGTGGCCGCCTCGGCGCCCGCGGCACCGGCGCGCGACGCGAAGTCCAGGGAGGACCCGGGATCGGTCGTACGGTCCTGGTCGCCGTGCAGCAGCGCCACGCGCCGGTCACGCAGGTGCGCCACCGGTTCCCCGGCGGGGCACCACGGGGCGAGGCCGACTACCCCTCGGACCAGCGGGTTTCCGGCGGCACGCAGTGCGGCGCGGGCCCCCATCGAATGCCCCACCAGGACGGTCGGCACGTCACCGGTGAGCTGCTCCAGCTCACGCAGGGCCTGGCGGGCGTCGTGCGCGGGGTCCTCGCGCTCTCCGTTCCAGCCCCGGACGCGATAGCGCACCCGCCCCATCAGCACCGCGCCTCCCGACGTGGAACGACGGATCGCGCCTTCGAAGAGACGCAGCCGTACGCCCGGCAGATTCCACGGCGAGGGCACGTCGGTCCCGTGTTCGCGGCCGCCGTGCAGCAGGAGCACGGCGGCACGTGGCTTCTCGACCGGTCTGCTCAGCCGGGGCAGCACCAGTGCCGGGCGCTCGCCGTCGTTGAAGGACACAGGCACGGGACTCCTCGACTCGGCTTGACGCGGCTCGGCTTGACTCGGCTCGACTGGCTGTCGGTGTCCGGCCGCACCAACGTAATGGACGGGGCCGAGGCGCCGGACGCGGCCGACCATCCAGAACGCTCCGTCCAGTCCGTGCGCCCCGCCCCGCCCGTCTACCGCACGCCCCGCACGCCCCGCTCGCCGACCTCCTCCAGCCTCTCACCGTCGCTCAACCGCGCCCGCACGGTCGCGTCGGGGTTCTTGGAAGCCTTGACGGCCAGTGTGCGTCCTCGCTCGGTCGCCTCCACGTCACCGGTCACATCGATCCCTTCGACCTCGCGGCTGCCCGCGGCCAGGAGGTAGTGGCGCCCGGAGGCCGCCGTCCAGGGGGTGCCGGCCACGATGTGCTGGCCGAAGCGGCTGCAGGCCGCGGTCGACCGTGCCCGCCCGACGACCTTCGCCGGTGCGGTGGGGGACGCCGCGGACGTGCGGAACTGCACGAGGACGTCGCCGGGGCCGCGCCAGGTGGAGGAACGCGTGCAGGACCACACCGCCCGGCCTCCCCGCTCGGGCAGGTCCTGCTCGGCGAACTCCCATTGATTGACGGCCCGTACGCCGTTCTCGCGCAGCCCGGGGAGCTGGCACGCGGTGTGCGCCCAGCTCCGCAGTGCCGCGCTGCTGGTCGCCTCGCGAGGCTGGCGGGCCGGGGCGCCGGTGCCGGGCAGCGGGGTGTAGCTGAGATGTACGGGGGTGAGGCCGCCCAGGTCGGCCACGAGGAAGGCGTGCTTCTCCACGATGCGGCTGGAGGAGCGCAGTTGCAGCACCGGCAGGCTGTCGCAGGCTCCCTTGCCCGGTGGCTCGGGGACGGCGTCGGTGAGGCCCTCGTCCGACACGTCGAGCGGACGCCCGGGGGACTCGGGGGTCAGCAGGTCGCGCGTCCGTGCCTCGGCGATCCAAGGCGCGGTCAGATAGCGGACCTTGTCCGCCTCGCGGCTGACGACGAGCGCGGCCGCCGTGGTGACGTCGGCCTCGTCGGAACGGGAGATGTCCAGGGTCGCGTCGCCCAGCGAGGCGAGCGGTTCGACGTAGCGGACCACGCGTCGGCCGTCGTGGAACAGCACGACCGCCTCCCGGCCGACGACATCCGCGTACAGCAACTGGGTGTTCTGGGGCGGGGGTTCGGCGCTGGTCGCCTTTGCGACGTCGACTTGGGTGCCGGGCGGCGGGTCGGTCCAGGCGCCGAGCGCGCGGGTGATCAGCGCGTCGTCGTCGGTGCGCGCGCCGCGGGCCGGCCAGGCGGTGAAGTCCACTCGTGAGGTGTCGGCCCAGGCGTCGCCGGAGGTACGGAGCAACTCGTCGGGGCCGAAGGCTAGGGGGACGTCGGCGGCTCGGGAAGGTTTCCCCGGGGGTGTGCCGCCGAGGATCGCCGGCAGCACCGCGCAGCACAGGGCGACGATCCCCGCGGTGAGCCAGGCCAGTTGGTGCCGGCGCCTGCGGCGGAGCAGATCGGTCGGACGGGTCTGCACGGAGCAGGCGTCGAACTCCCGTGAACGCAGCAGTGCTTCCGTCGCCGGGCCCGCGGCCGCCGCCACGTCACAGGCGGCGCGCACCGCCTCTTCGGGCCCGGACACCTCGGCGGCGGAGAGCAACTCGGCGACCTCGGAACGGGGCAGCCCGTCCAACTGCAGCAGTACGAACGCCGCGCGGGCGGCCGCGGGAACCTCGGCGAGCACCTGCCCCAGCGCGACCTCCTCGGTGGAGCCCGCGCGTGGGAACAGCCGCAGCCCCCAGACCACCGGGAGCATGGGGCGCAGCGCGCGGGGCGGCGGAAGGAAGCCGGGCCAGCCGCGCGGACGGTGGTCGTGCGCGAGCGCCGAGCGCAGGACGCGTGCCCGTGTGCTCGCCACCACGGGGTCGGGCGTGACCCTGCGCTGCTCGGGCACACGGGGCGCGGCTCGGCCGACACGGAATCCCGGCAGCGCGCGCTGTACCAGAGCGTGGGCGACGAGGACCCGCCGGTGCCTGCCAAGCGAGTGGGGGAGGGTGAGATAGGCGAGGCGTACGAGCCGGGTGTACTGGTCGACGATGACGGCCTCGGCCTGGTCAAGGGCCACCCGCCCGGACCCCTTCGACGAGGGCCGTTGCGATGTGCTCATTGATCAAGAAGCCTTCCAAAGGCTGACGACGTTGCGTCCTGACCACGTTCAAACGAGTGAATCGTGCGATGGTCACAGTCATCGGGTCGCAGCAGGCGAGTCGCAGCCTTCGGGCCGTCCGTGCAGGAGCCGGTTGCCGTCAGGCGACGTCGACCACCACCGAGTGCCGGCCGCTGGCCCCGTCGGGAATCGTGCGGGTCCGCTTCTCGGTCTGGACCTCGCCCGTGCGGTCGGTCGCCCGCACCGTGAGGGTGTGGCCCCCCGCGGTCGCCTTCCAGGGGAAGGACCACTGCCGCCAGGTGTCCCGGGTGTCCTCCGCGGCCAGATCGGCCTGCTCCCACGGCCCGTCGTCCACGCGCACCTCGACCTTGTCGATGCCCCGGTGCTGGGCCCATGCCACCCCCGCGACCGTCACCGTGCCGGCCTTCGGCCGGGCGAAGGGTTTGGGGGTGTCGATCCGGGACTGCGTCTTGATCGGTGCCTTGCGGGCCCAGTCCCGCTTCACCCAGTAGGGGTCGTAGTCGTCGAACGTGGTCAGCTCGATGTCCTTGATCCATTTACAGGCGGACACATAGCCGTAGAGACCGGGGACCAGCATGCGTACGGGGAAACCGTGCACGAACGGCAGCGGTTCGCCGTTCATGCCGAGGGCGAGCATCGCGTCGCGGCCGTCCATCACGTCGTCGACGGGGGTGCCGATGGTCATGCCGTCCACGGACCGGGCGACCAGCTGGTCCGCGGGGCCGCCCTTCGAGGGGGGTTCGACCCCGCACTCCGCCAGCAGGTCGGACAGGCGTACGCCGATCCAGCGGGCGTTGCCCACGTACGGGCCGCCGACCTCGTTCGACACACAGGTCAGGGTGATGTCGCGTTCGATCAGCTCCCGCCGTAGCAGGTCGTCGAAGGTGAGGGTCGTCGGACGGCTGACTCCCTTGCCGTGGATGCGCAGGCGCCAGGTCTCGGCGTTCACCTTGGGGACCACGAGCGCGGTGTCCACCCGGTAGAAGTCCTTGCCGGGCGTCACGAACGGACTGATGCCGGGCACCCGGAGCCGCGCGCCCTTGGGCACCGGTTGCGCTGCCGACGCCGGGGCGGGCAGCCTGATCCGGTTCCGCGAGGCGACGGCGTCCTGGCCGCCCGCGGCGTTCAGCGATCGTCCGAGTACGCCGGCTCCGGCCGACGCGGCGGCGGCGGCGCCGGCCGCGATGATGAACCCGCGGCGGTCCCACTGCGGCCGATCGACGTCGCCCGGCACGGAAGTCGGCTCATCCGGCACCGACGTCCGCTCGGAGGCCGTATCTACGGGGCGAGGGGCGCGATCTACGGGGCGGAGGGCGAGGCGGCCCGCGAGCCAGTACAACAGGGCGGCACCGACGACGGAACCCGCTACCGAGGGCAGTGCGTCGGTGAAGCCGGTGGAGTCGGGGCGGCCGGTGGCCGCCGCCGCACCGATCACTCCGAAGAGCAGCACACCCGCCGCGCCGAGAAGGCGGTGGCGCAGGGAGAGCAGCCCCAGCACGAGCGCCAGCAGGGCGAGCACCGCGAGGATGCCTGACTGCAGGACGAGTTTGTCGTCCGTGCCGAACTGCTGGATGGCCCAGTCCTTGACGGGCGCGGGGGTGCGGTCGATCGCCGCGCCTCCGACCGCCACCACCGGGCCGGCCTCGGGCCGCACCGCCGCGGACACCAGCTCCGCGACCGCGAGCGCGGCGAAGCCCGCAAGCAGCCCGCTCAGGGCGCCTGCCGGGACACGCCACCGGTCGGCCGGTCGTCGCAAGACTTCTCGCTCTGTCATCACATGAGGTATCCGGCACCGACGGCCTCGCGGATTGCTCGACTCCCTCATCGGTGTGGGGAGAAAGGCCCGGTTGGCCCAACGCGCACCCGACGAAGGCCGAGCAGATGCCCGACGCGCGCCCCGGGCGGGGGGAGGAGCGGGGGAGGAGGTGGCGGCGGGGTGTCCGGGCGGAGGAGGCTCGCGCCTCGACGTTCCGCCGGGATCTCCGACGTCCGCCGCCACCTCTGTGCGTCCGGGTCCCTCACAAACCCATGCGGACACAGGGGATTCGACGGCGGGCGCGCAGCGGATTGGTTCGGGCGCGAACTTCGTCGCGATGGCCTCCGCGTCACCCCCAGGAGTGCCGCCAATGCAAGAGCGCCCCCTCGCACGCCCCCCATCACGCCTTGAATTGCGCCCCCGGATGTTCATGGAACGCGCTTGCCGTGCAGGTCAGAACGCGCTTTCCGGGGGAAGGCGTCGTGACGCGGGTCGAGATCGCTTGGCTGAATCAGCGCGGTTCGGAGCTCATTCGTTTCTGGTGTCCGCCCGGCGGGCTCGGATCCGGTGCGTGTGCCGGGCATCTATCGGGTGCTCGGGGATCTACGACCCCTCTGAGCGGCCACGACGTCCCGGAGCGCCTTGCTCCGCTGTGTCATCTTCCGTCACGCCACGCTCGTTTCGTACCGCAAAAGGTTCGCCATCTTTTTTCCGCCAGGTTTCACAGAATCCGCACAGACCCCACAGGTGGACCGCACTATGTGACGCGTCAGAGCGACGCGGACACACAGTGCGATGTGTGAACGCGTCGTTGGGGGGCGGGCCGTGGGGTGGAGACACCCCCTCGGCCCGACCGTGGAGGGGACCACGCACCGCATGAATCACACCGCACGAGCGGCGGCTCTCGGCGCCACCGCTCTGCTTCTCGCGCTCTCGCTGCCCGGCACTCCGGCATCGGCGGCCGAGCTGCCACGCATCGACCTACGCATCCTCGTGGTGACCGACGGAGGCCCTGCCACCGCCGCGATCACCGCCGAACTCGACGGCCAGGGCACGCCGTACACGACCGTCGACCTGCGGCAGAGCGGGCGGCCGGTGATAGACGCCGCGTTCCTTGCGGACACCGTGGACGGCAGGGCGCGCGCCAAGTTCCAGGCCGTCGTGCTGCCCAACGACAACCCGTTCGCGGCCGGTTCGGCCGAGATGGCCGCCCTCGCCTCCTACGAGCAGACCTACGCCGTCCCGCAGGTCGACGCCTACACGTACGCCAGGCCCGAAGCGGGACTGCAGACACCCGAGTTCAGCGGCCCGCTCGACGGGGTGCGGGCGCAGGTGACCGCGTCGGGCAAGAGCGGCCCCTTCGGGTACCTCGCCGGGCAGGTACCCTTCGAGGACAACGCCCCCGCCACCAACGAGAGTTACGGCTTCCTGTCCGAGCCCGCGCCGGGCGCCGACTTCACGAGTTACGTGGACGCGCCGATCCCCGGCACCTCGGACCGCGGCTCACTCGTCGGCGAGTACCGCCACGACGGGCGGCGCGAGCTGGTGGTGACCTTCGTCTACAACCAGCACCAGCAGCAGTTCCGGCTCCTCGCCCGCGGCATCGTCGACTGGATGACCCAGGGCGTCCAACTCGGCTCGTCGCGCAACTACTTCGCCGTGCACGTGGACGACGTCTTCGGGGCCGACGACCGCTGGGACACCGAGCTCAACTGCACCCCCGGCGACGTGGACTGTGCGCCGGGCCAGGGTACACCCGACCCGATCCGGATGACCGCCGACGACGCGGCGTACGCGGCCCAGTGGTCCAAGGGGCGCAAGTTCCCGCTCGACATGGCCTACAACGGCGGTGGCAGCGAGCTCTTCCGCGAGGAGAACGGCGGCGCCGACCCCCTGGCGGACCGGCTGATCGCCGACCGGGGCGAGCACCGCTGGATCAACCACACCTACAACCACCCCTTCCTCGGCTGCGTCCAGGACGTCAGCGTCGTGCCGTGGACCTGCGCGAAGAACGCGGACGGCAGCACACGCTACGTCTCGCGCACGGAGATCTCCCAGCAGATCTCCGACAACCGCAACTGGGGGCAGCGTGCCGGACTCCCGCTCGACAACGACGAGTTGGTGACCGGCGAGCACTCGGGCCTCAAGGTCCTTCCGCAGCAGCCCGACGACAACCCGAACCTGGGCCCGGCCCTGCGGGACAACGGCGTGACCTGGCTCGGCTCGGACAACTCCCGGGACCGGGGGCAGCGCCCGGTGGGCTCGGCCCTGACCGTGCCGCGCTTCCCGATGAACGTCTTCTACAACGCGGGCCGCGCCGCCGAGCAGGTCGACGAGTACAACTGGATCTACACCCGCAAGGCGGACGGCGGCAGCGGCGTCTGTGAGAACTCCTCCGTGGCCACCTGTCTGGAGCGTCCCCTCGACCCCGCCACCGGCTACGAGGACCACATCGTGCCGGTGGAGTCGACGATCGCGATGGGGCACGTCCTGGCGAACGACCCCAGGCCGCACTTCATCCACCAGTCGAACCTCGCCGAGGACCGCATCGCGTACCCCGTGCTCGGCTCCGTCCTCGACGCGTACGGCGAGCTGTTCGCGGACAACGCCCCCGTGGTCAACCTGCGGATGGCCGACATCGGCGGCGAGCTGCGCTCCCGCGCGGCCTGGGACACGGCCGTCAAGGCGGGCCGCGTCACCGCCTACCGGATCGGCGGCAAGGTGACCGTCCAGGCCCCGGCCGGCGTGGCGGTCCGCGCCACCATGCCCACCGGCACCGTACGGCAACTCCTGCTGGGCACCGACAAGTTCGGGACCGCGTACGCGGGACGAACCTCCGGCTGGGTGTCCCCGGCGCTCCTCCAGAGCCGCGTCACGCTCAACCTTCCGTCCGCGCCGGCCCTGGCCGCCAAGGAGGCAGGGCAGCCCGACATCGCGAAGGCGGCCAGGAAACTGCCCGTCCCGCCCGGCGCCGCCACGTACGTGAAGCCAGGCACCGACGGTCACACGCCACGCGCGCTGCCGACCCGGCGCTGACCCGACGTTCGCCCCCGGTGGCAGGCCGGCCCCTCCCGGCCGCCACCGGGCCCAAGAAGTCGCCTCACCCAGCCCCGCAGTCCGGGGCCACACCGCACCACCCTCCCCCCGCGCCCGTACGACCCGCATGCCGCCGTTCACGGAACGCGCCCACCCCGGCCCACCGGGGCGGGCGTCGCCGTCGGCTCCCTCGCGTTCGTATCTCACCCGCGGAGCCTCACCATGTCCGACTCGCCCTCGCCCGTGCCGATACCGGCACCCTTCCCCGCTCCGTCACACCGGCCCGCACGGACCCGCGTCACCCTGCTGACCGAAGGCACCTACCCGCACAGCCACGGCGGCGTCAGCGTCTGGTGCGACCAACTCGTGCGGGGCATGCCCGACATCGACTTCGGCGTGCTCGCCGTCACCGGCACCGGCCGCGAGAGCCTCGCCTGGGAGCTGCCGCCGCACGTCGCCGAACCTGTCTGCCTGCCCATGTGGGGCCCGGCCCCCACCGGCCACCCCCCGCGCGGCCGACGCCGACGGCAACTCCTCGGCTCCTACGAGCAGTTCCTCACCGCCCTGCTCGACCCGGCCGCCGAGGACGGCTTCGCCCCCGCGCTGCACGACCTCGCCCGGCACGCCCGCGACGGCGCCCTGGCACCCGCGCTGCGCACCGACCGCGCGGTGCACGTCCTGACCTCGGTGTGGAACGTCCCCGGGCGCGCGACCGCCGAGGCGCGGCCGACGCTGCACGACGCGGTCACCGCCACCAGCCTGCTCGAACACGCGCTGCGCCCGCTCGCCGCCCGGCCTCCGGAGAGCGGCGTCGCGCACGCGGTGAGCGGCGGCATAGCGGCCATGCCCGGCCTGGTGGGACGCCAACTCCACGGCGTGCCGCTGCTGTTGACCGAGCACGGCGTGTACCTGCGCGAGCGCTACCTCGGCTACCGCACGGGGCCGTACAGCTGGCCCGTCAAGGCCTTGCTGCTCGGGTTCTTCCGGCTGCTCGCCGAGGAAACGTACCGCCAGGCCTCCCTGATCACCCCGGGCAACCGCTACAACCGCCTCTGGGAGGAGCGCGGCGGGGCGGAGCCCTCCCTCATCCGCACCGTCTACAACGGCGTGGACCCCGAGGCCTTCCCGCCCGCGGGCCCCGAGCCGCTGACCCCCACCCTGAGCTGGGCGGGCCGGGTCGACCCCATCAAGGACCTGGAGACCCTGATCCGCAGCTTCGCGCTGGTCAGGCAGGAGATCCCGGACGCCAGGCTGCGCCTGTTCGGCGGCACTCCGCGCGGCGGCGAGGCCTACCGCGAGCGCTGCCAAGCCCTGGCCGCCGAGCTCGGGCACGGTGACGCGGTGGTCTTCGAGGGCCGCGTCGAGCACATCAAGGACGCCTACTCGGCGGGCAACGTGGTGATGCTGTCCAGCATCAGCGAGGGCTTCCCCTTCACCCTGATCGAGGCCATGTCCTGCGGGCGGGCCACGGTCTCCACGGACGTCGGCGGGGTGCGCGAGGCCGTGGGGCCCACCGGGCTCGTGGTGCCGCCGCGCGCGCCGGAGGCCATGGCGCGCGCCGTCGTCGAACTGCTCCGCGACCCCGCGCGCCGCGCCGCGATGGGCGAGGCGGCCCGGCTGCGCGTGATCGAGCAGTTCACGCTGCGCCAGACGGTCGACGCGTTCCGTTCGATCTACGAGGAGCTGGCCGGGCCAGGCCAACAGGGCCTGTATCAGCCGGAGTTCGTCAGCCATGGCGCCCCGGTCCCCGGCGAGGTGGCGGGATGAGCGGCCCCCTCCCTCTCCGGCCGCGCGGCGCACACGCCCGCGGCGCGGAGCACGGCGAGGCGTACGGCGCCGACGACACCCTCGCCCTGCGCCTGGCGCGTCCGCCCCGCACCGGCCCCCACGACAACCGGCCCCGCCCACGCCCCGGCGTCGCGCTGCGCCCCGCCAGGGCCGACGACCCCGTGGACCACCTCGCCGCCGAACTCGCCGAGGAGGCGGGCGCGGCCGTGCACGCCTACGAAGTCGCCGCGCTCCTGGAGTCGCAGGGCCTGACCGGCGACAGGATCCAGGAGACCTATGGGCACCCCGATCTGTTCTCGCTGGCCGACGCCGTCTACCGGCGGGTGCCGCGCAGTCATCCGAAGCCGCCTGTGCCGCCCGACCCCTGGCGCCCCGACCACCTGCGCTGCGCCCTGCGCGGGCTGCTCTTCGCGCTTCCCGGCACGGCATACGTACTGGCGCAGGGCGCTTGGGGGACGGCCTCCGGGCTGTACGGGCTGATCGCCGCAGCCCTGGTCTCCTGGGCCTGGTCGCAGGCGCTGAGCCACCGCGCGTACAGCAGGCTCGCGACAGGACGGCACGAGGCGGGGCGCACCCTGCTGGCGGGCGCGCCGCTCGGCATCGTGGCCGCGTCGGTCACCGGCCTGCTGGTCGCGGGCCCGGGAGCCGCCGCGCTGTTCGCCGTCGGCCAGTCCTGCTACCTCGCCGCGGCCGGGCTGCTCCTGGTGCTCGGTCGCGAGAAGGTCCTCGCGGCGGCGCTCCTGCCGGTCGTGGCGGGCGCGGCCGCCCTGCCGTGGTGGCAGCCGCCGGAACTCCTGCGCACCGGGCTGCCGTTGCTCACGGTCCTGCTCGCGGCGGCCGCCGCGGGGCACGCCCTGCGCTCGGCACTGCGGACGGCCCCGGTGCCGGGCCCCGTGCCACGCCTGGCGCACTCGCTGCCGTACGGCCTGTTCGGGCTCGCGGCCGGTGCGCTGACCGCGGTGGCGGGACAGCAGGAGCCGTACGCCGTCATCGTGCTGACGCTCAGCATGGGTCTCGCCGAGTGGCTCCTCTACCGCTACCGCGGGCTCGCCGTGGCCGCCCTGCACGCCTCGACCACTCCCAGGGGCTTCAGGCTGCGCTCCGCGCGTGCGCTCGCCGTCTGCGGCGCCGCCTATCTCGTGCCGCTCGCCCTGGGCGCCGTACTCGTCGGAGCGAACGCGACCCGGCTCGTCCTGCTCGGGGCCGTGCTGTGGACCGCCCTGCTCCTTCAGGCGTTCGGCGTGGCCTGGCCGTCCGTCGCGCCCTGTATCGCCGCCGCGGTCTGCGCGACGGCACTGCCGCTCACCGGCACCGTCTCTACGCCCGCCGCGCAACTCATCGGCTGCGGCGCCGCCGCGGTGGCGCTCCTCGCCGTCGCCGTCCACCACCTGGGCAGGCCCACGGCGCACGCCTGAGCCGGCCCCGCCCGTCGCACCACCCTCGACACCGTCCCAGCATCAGGAGCACTCATGGCATCCGCACCACTCGTCGCCGTCACCGGGGCCGAAGGCTTCATCGGCTCGCACCTCACCGAGGCGCTCGTCGCGTCGGGCCACCGGGTCCGCGCGATGGCGCAGTACAACTCCTTCTCCTCCTACGGCTGGCTGGAGACCCTCGCGCCCGAGGTGCTCGCCGAGGTCGAGATCGTCCTCGGCGACGTACGCGACCCCGGCTCGGTCCGCGGCCTGGTCACCGGCGCCGAGACCGTCTACCACCTGGCCGCCCTCATCGCGATCCCGTACTCCTACCAGGCCCCGCACAGCTACGTGGACACGAACGTGACCGGCACGCTCAACGTCCTGGAAGCCGTGCGCCACCTGGAGATCCCCCGCCTGGTGCACACCTCCACCAGCGAAACGTACGGCACCGCGCAGACCGTGCCGATCACCGAGGACCACCCCATCAACACCCAGTCCCCGTACGCCGCTTCGAAGGCCGGCGGCGACCGGCTCGCCGACAGCTACCACGCGAGCTTCGAGACGCCCGTGGTCACGCTGCGGCCCTTCAACACCTTCGGGCCGCGCCAGTCGATGCGGGCCGTCATCCCCACCGTCATCGGCCAAGTGGCCTCCGGCTCACGGGAGATCACCCTCGGCGACCTGCGTCCGACCCGCGACTTCACCTTCGTCGCCGACACCGCGCAGGCCTTCATCGCCGTCGGCACCGCCCCAGCGGACGCGGTCGTGGGCCGCACCTTCAACGCGGGCACGGGCGGCGAGATCTCCGTCGGCGACCTGGTACGGCTCATCGGCAAGGTGATGGAGGCCGACCTCGACGTACGTGAGGACGAACAGCGCATCCGCCCCGCGGCATCCGAGGTGATGCGCCTGGTCGCCGACGCGAGCCGGCTGCGCGCCGCCACCGGCTGGGCGCCAGGACACGACCTGGAACAGGGCCTGGCCCGCACCGTCGAGTTCTTCCGCGACCCGGCCAACCTGGCCCGCTACAAGACGGACATCTACAACATCTGAACCATCCCCCGCACGTCGCTGACCACCCGTCAGCACACCTGCGCATCTGGCCACTTGACCGCTTCGGGTCACTCACAGGGGAGACAACCATGCACGCAGTCATTCTTGCCGGGGGCAAGGGCGTCCGGCTTCGGCCGTACACCACCGCGCTGCCCAAGCCGCTCGTCCCGATCGGCGACCAGCACGCCATCCTGGAGATCGTCCTGCGCCAGCTGGCGAGCGCCGGCTTCACCAGCTGCACCATCGCGATCGGCCACCTGGGCCACATCATCCGCGCGTACGTCGGCAACGGCGCCCGCTGGGGCCTGCGCGTCGGCTACTCCACGGAGGACAGCCCGCTCGGCACCATGGGCCCGCTCCTGACCATGATGGACCGGCTGCCCGAACACTTCCTCGTGATGAACGGCGACATCCTCACCGACCTCGACTACGCGGACGTCCTGAACAGCCACCGCACGTCCGGGGCGCCGCTGACCATCGCCACGTACGCACGTCAGGTGCGCATCGACTTCGGCGTGCTGACCACCGACTCGGAGCGCGTGGTCGCCTTCACGGAGAAGCCGAGCGTGGACTACCGCGTCTCCATGGGGGTCTACGGCCTCTCGCGCGACACGCTCGCCTCCTACACGCCGGGCCTGCCGCTCGGCTTCGACGAGCTGGTCCTGGACCTACTGAAGACCGAGACCCCGCCGCACGCCTACGCGTTCGACGGCTACTGGCTCGACATCGGACGCCCCGACGACTACGACCGCGCCAACGCGGAGTTCACCTCGCACCGCTCCCTTCTCCTCAAGGGAGCGTGAGGGGGCCGTGCGCGTTCTCGTCCTCGGCTCCACCGGATACCTGGGCGGGCACATCGCCGAGCGGCTGCACGCCCTGCCGGGCGTGCGGCTGCTCCGCGGCGGCCGCGCCCCCTCGGACGACCTCCGGATCGACCTCGCCCACATGACGCCCGCCGCGCTGGCCGAGCAGCTGACCCGGGCCGAGCCCGACGCCGTGGTCAACTGCGTGGGCGCGGTCGGCGGCAGCACGCTGACCCTCGCCGAGGCCAACTCCCGTGGTCCGGCGGCCCTGTGCGAGGCCATGGGGTCGGTGGCGCCCGCCGCGCGCCTGGTGCACCTCGGCTCGGCGGCCGAGTACGGGCCGACCGGCATCGGCGAGCGGACGGCGGAGGAAGCCTGCGCCCGCCCGGTCGCCCCGTACGGAGCGACGAAGCTGGCCGGAACCCTGTCCGTCCTGGACACGCGGCTCGACTCGCTCGTGCTGCGGGTCACCAACCCGGTGGGGCCCGGCGCGCCCCGTGCCGGGCTGCCGGGGCGGCTCACCGCCGAGCTCGCCCACGCGGTGGCCAGGACCCCGCACGCCCCCGTCCACCTCGGCGACCTGTCCGCGTACCGCGACTTCGTCGACGTACGCGATGTGGCGCGCGCCGTCGCGCTCGCCGTGACCCTGCCGGGGCGGCTGCCGCGACTGCTCAACATCGGCAGCGGCCGTGCCGTTCCGGTGCGCGATCTGGTGCACGGCCTGGTCGGTGCCGCGGGCTTCACCGGGCGCGTCGAGGAGTCGCTCGGCAAGGTGGGCCGGTCGGTGGCCGTGCCCTGGCAGTGCGCCGACATCGGCGCCGCGGAGCGGGAGTTGGGGTGGACGCCGGCATACTCCCTGCGGGACTCGGTGACCGCGTTGTGGGCCGCGGACGGTGCGCCACGGACGTGGCCGCAGGGCGCCGACGGCGCGTCGCCGCCTCTCGCGCAGGCCGGCGGGGACCCGCGATGACCCTGCTGGTGCCGCTGTACGTCCACCCGGCCGCTGACCCCGCGGCCTGGCAGGCGCTGGTGGCGGCCGCGCCCCAGCTGTACGGCGTCGTCCTGAACGCCGCCGACGGTCCGGGCGCGGCACCCGACCCCGCCTTCACCGCCGCCTCGCGGGCCCTGCGCGAGGCGGGGGTGCGGGTGCTCGGGTACGTCGACACGGCGTACGGGGAGCGGCCGCTGGCCGCCGTCACCGACGACCTGGAACGGCACCGTGCCTGGTACGGCGTCGACGGCTGCTTCCTGGACCAGGTCGCGTCCGGGCGCCGCGAGCTGCGGCACTGCCGGCGCATGGTCCGTGCGGCGCGGGAGCGGGGCGCGGGCACGGTGGTCCTCAACACGGGCGTGCATCCGGCGCCCGGGTATGCCCGCGCCGCCGACCTGATCGTCACGTTCGAGGGGCACTGGACGACGTATCTGCGCTCGTTCGACGCCCCGTCCTGGACGGCCAGACACCCCCCTGAGCAGTTCTGCCACCTCGTCTACGGAGTGCCGCCCGCGCTGGCCCGCCTCGCCGGGCGCACCGCCGTACAGCGGGGCGCGGGGGTGCACTGCGCGGTGCCGGGCGCGGGACCCAACCCCTGGACGCAGCCGCCGCCCCTGCCGGTGTCCGGAGGCCCGTCGTGAGGCGTGCCGTGAAGCACCGCTCCTCGTGGCTCGGCCCGCTCCTCGTCACCGTCCTGCTGCTCGCGGGGTGCTCGTCGGCGACGCGGGAGGGGGACACCCCGGACCGGTGGCGGCCACTGCCCGGCACCGCCTGGCAGTGGCAGCTCGACGGGCGCGTCGACCCGCGTGTGGACGTGCCCGTCTACGACATCGACGGGTTCGAGAACCGCGGGTCCGACGTGGCCAGGCTGCACCGCGACCGGCGCCGGGTCATTTGCTACATCAACGCCGGTGCGTGGGAGTCCTTCCGCCCCGACAGCGACGACTACCCCGCATCCGTGCTCGGCCGCGCCAACGGATGGAAGGGCGAGCGCTGGCTCGACATCCGACGCCTCGACGTGCTGCGTCCGCTCCTCGCGGAGCGCTTCGACATGTGCCGCCGCAAGGGCTTCGACGCGATCGAACCGGATCTGCTCGACAGCTACCTCAACCGCACCGGATTCCCCCTGACGGCGCGCCACCAGCTGGCCTTCAACCGCATGGTCGCCCGCCTCGCGCACGAGCGCGGCCTGTCCGTCGGCCTGAAGAACGACCTCCCGCAGATCCCGCGGCTCGTGCGGGACTTCGACTTCGCGGTCAACGAGGAGTGCGCTCAGTACGGCGAGTGCGCGTCACTCACCCCCTTCGTCAAGGCGGGCAAGGCGGTGCTGCACGTCGAATACGCCGTGCCCAACGAGAAGTTCTGCGCCCAGTCGAAACGCCTTGGCCTGTCGTCCATGCGCAAGAAACTGAACCTGGACGAATGGCGAAGGCCGTGCTGAGGCCCTGAGGCGAGGGGAGGAGCTGATCCGCGCAGGGGACGGCGCGTAACCGTCGATCTTGCTGTCGCGTTGGTGAGCCGGGGCTCGGCATGTCCTGCCGGGCCATGACGCGAAGGCTTGAGGGTCACACATCATGCAGGACATCACCAGGAAGATCGCCGCGGGAATCGGGGCCATGGCCGCGGCGCTGGGCTGTGTCATCGTCTCCGGACCGTCGGCGGTGGCCGACGGCAAGTGGTGCAACCACTCGGTGTGCATCGAGACGTACGACAGCGGCACCTATCTCGGCAGGGTCGAGGTGTCGGTCACCAACACCAACCAGCCGAACCGCATCAGCGCGCGCGTGTGGACGACCAACGGCTGGAGCGCCAACACCAAGGTGGAGGACGTAGCCAAGTTCCGTACCTACCGCGACCAGGCCTACCCCCAACGCCACTTCCCCGCAGGCACCCGCCTCTGCGCAGAGGGCTTCCGCGGCGGCGCCAGCGTGGGCCTGCCCTGCGTCACCCTGACGAACTGACGGCGCCGAGGGTCAGCCGTACTGGCGGCAGCGGCCGGGGAAGACGGCCCGCACGCGTGCGGTGAGCAGGCCGAGGGCGTCCTGCGCGTCGGCGGCGCCTGAATCGGACCCGAGCTGCAGGGCAAGACCCTCGGTCAGGCAGTGAAGTTCGAGTGCGGCGAGGTCGGGGTCGGTATCGGCCGGGACCTCGCCGCACTCCTTGCCGTTGTGGACCGCGGTGGCGAGCATCGAGCGGATCAGCCGGCCCGTCTCGGCGTGGGAGCGGGCCAGTCGAGGGTTGTCGACGGTGCGCCCCAGAAAGGCAAGCATCACCCGGTGCGCCGAGCGGCGCCGCTGGTCTGCCGGGAGCCATTCGCCGAGCCCTTCGACGACCACGTCACGGATCGGCAGCCGCTGACGCGTGGCGCGTTCCCCCAGGTCGGAGACCCGGTCGAGGATCTTCTGGACGACGCGCTCGTGGGTGAACAGCAGCATCTCGTCCTTGGTCGGGAAGTAGTGCTGCACGTGGCCGACGGAGCAGCCCGCCGTCGCGGCGGTCCGCGCCACGGTGACCCGGTCGAGCCCCTCCTCGGTGACCAACTTCTGTACGGCGTCGGCGACCTGGATGCGCCTGGCTTGATGATCGACGACCTTCGGCATGCCCTCAGGGTATCCGGCACCGGATCTTGCGGATCGTTTTTACCGTATGGTCATATGGTAAAAAAGCCGGGACGCGGAACAGGGGGCGGCAATGGATGCAAAGGTGCGGCAGCGCAAAGGGCGGTCGCGATTAAGGCAGTTGACACGCGTGCTGCTCGTCGCGGGGGTGGTGGTGGGTCTGACGGCACCCGCCGCGGGAGCCGAGGGCGTGAGATCCGAGGCCGGTGCGGCGGCGCGCGGGAAGGCCGGCGACGTGGGGGAGTGGTCGGAGGTGGACGCGTTCGTCCGTGGCTGCCTCGACGCGACGGGCACGCCCGGTGCCGCGCTCGCCGTGATCGAGGGCGGACGTGTCGTGCACCAGCGGGGCTTCGGCGAGGACAGCCGGGGCCGGGCTGTCACGTCCGACACTCCTTTCCTGTGGGGCTCGTTGTCCAAGCCGGTCACCGGGCTCGCCGTGATGCAGCAGGTGGAGGCGCGCCGCGTGGACCTGGACGAACCGGCGCGCACCTATCTTCCGTGGTTCCGGCTGGCGGACACGGCCCTGTCCGACCGCATCACCGTGCGGCATCTGCTCACCCACACCAGCGGCATCCCCACGTCCGCTTCCGGCGAGATCGGGGATCGCTTCGACAACGCGCCCGGCGCCCTCGCCGCCGCGGCCCGCGACCTCGCGCACATCGAGCCCGCCGATCGTCCGGGCGGCTCCTACGCCTATTCGAGCGCCGGTTACGCCGTACTGGGCGCACTCGTCGAAGAGGTGTCAGGGCGGCCGTTCGGCACCTACCTGCACGAGAAGATCCTCGACCCGCTCGGCATGGAGCACGCGGTCGCCACCGAGCGTGACTTCGCTCGGGAGGGGGTGGCGCCCGGCCACCGCTCCGTCTTCGGCGCCTCGGTCCCGTTCGACGCGCCCTACGACACTTCGGGCGTCCCGTTCGGTTATGTGGGCGGCAGCGTCGGGGACGTGGCCCGATTCACCCTCGCCGAGCTGGGCGGAGGCCGGCTGCACGGGCGGCGGGTGCTGTCGGCGAAGGGGATCGCCGACACCCAGCGCGGCCAGGTCGAGAGCAGCGCCGAGCGCTACGGCCTCGGGTGGTCGGTCGGCACGCTCAAGGGCACGAGTGAACGCATGGTCTGGCACGACGGGGCGCTGCCCGGTCATCACGCGATGCTGGTCATGCTGCCCGACAGCGGCCGCGCGGTGATCGTCCTGCAGAACGCCTACCACCAGCTGCGGGCCAAGGAGTTCGGCGACGCCGCGATCGGGGTGGCGCAGCTGCTGTCCGGCGCCGATCCCCGCACCACGCCAACCGATCCGCTGGTCGCGGCCCTGCCCTGGGCCATGGCCGCGCTGGCCGGAGCGTTGCTGATGGGCGTGGCCGCCCCGGTCCTACGACGGCTGCCGGGACGACGCGCCGCGGCCCGCGCCCGCTCCCGGCGGCGGATCATCGCGACCACTCTGGCGTCGGTCACCACCGCGCTGGGCATCGCGGCGCTCCTGTGGTGGCTGCCCTCGACCCTCGGCGGCACGCTGCCGATGGCGCTGCTGTGGCTGCCCGACGTGGGGTGGGGGGCGGTCACCGCCATCGCGCTCGCGCTGCTGCTCGCGGTGGAACGCGCGGTGCTCGGGGCCCTGGATCTACGGCGGCGGGGCCGCATCCAGCGAGATTGATGCCGAGCGGCCGGGGTTGTCTGGAGCGGGCCCCGGCCGGGGCAGGTCGGCGGAGACCGCGAGCGTCGCGGCCAGCAAGATGCCCGCCGAGGTGATCACTCCGCCCGTGCTGGCCAGGCCCTCCAGGACGCCGCGTGTGTGGCCCAGGCGCGCGGCTTCCTCCTTGGCGCGGTGCACCAGGAAGCTGTTGCAGCTGACAGGAGGACCCGCTGCCTGTTGAAGATTCCCGACACATCTCGGGGCCAGACAAGGGGCGCCACTGGCGGACGTCCCGGGGGCGCTTCTCAGGGGCGTCCGCCGGGCCTACTCCCCGTGTCGTACGCGCCCTGCGCGCGCGGCTCCTATCGTGAGTTCCGTGACCATCGCCTTCCGCTCCTGGCAGCGGCGCCTCCCGTGGCCCCTGTCTCCGCAGCTCACGGATCTGGTCGTGGCCGCGGTCGTCGCGCTTCTCACGGGGCTGGACGCGGCGGTCAACGGTCCCGGGCACCGGCAGGCCGACTGGCTGACGTGGTTGCTGTTCGCCGTGTCCGTCGCGGCTCTGCTGGTGCGCAGCCGGTGGCCGGTCGCCGTCACCGTCGTGACTGGGGCGGCCTGCGCGGGCTGGGCGCTGTACGGGCACATCGGGGAGCTGCTCAATCTGCCGGTGATGGTCGCGCTGTACGCCCTCGCCGTACGGGGTGACCGGCGCCGCACGCTGCGGGCCGCCGTGGTCGCCGCCCTCGTGTCGGGGACGGTGTCGGTGATCGCGGGCAAGGACGTGGCGCAGCCGCAGGGCGCCCCGCTCCTGGAGATGCTCTGGCCCCTGGTGCCGCTGCTGCTCGGTGAAGTGGTGCGCGGGCGGCGGGAGTTGCTGCAGGAGTACGCCGAACGGGCCGAGCGGGCCGAGGCCGACCGGGAGCGCGAGGCGCGGCGCAAGGTCGACCAGGAGAGGGTGCGCATCGCGCGCGAGCTGCACGACGTCATCGCCCACACGGTGTCGGCGATGACCGTGCAGGCGGGCCTCGCCCTGGACGCCCTCGACAGCAGACCCGAGGTGGCGCGGATGGCGATGCGGCAGGTGCGCACGTCCGGCAAGGAGGCCGTGCGCGAGCTGCGGACCACGGTGGGGGTGCTGCGCGCGGGCCGGCGCACGGCCGCCGCCGATCCGGCTCCCCGCCTCGCGCAACTGGACGAACTGGTGGAGGGGGTGCGCGGCACCGGGCTGCGGGTGTCCCTGCACCTCGACACGGGTGGCCGGGAGCTGCCGCAACTGGTGGAGTTGGCGGCGTACCGCATCGTCCAGGAGGCCCTGACCAACGTGATCAAGCATGCGGACGCCCGGCATGTGGCGGTGTCGGTCGCGGTGGTGGGCGAGGGCCTGGCTGTGGAGATCACCGACGACGGGCCGGAGCGTGCCGTGGCCGCGGGGGAGGGGTACGGCCTGATCGGCATGCGCGAACGGGCCACGACGATGGGCGGCGACCTGGAGGCGGGCCCGCTGCGCGGCGGCGGGTGGCGGGTGCGGGCGGTGCTTCCTGCCGAGGGAGGCGCGCGATGAGTGAGCGGACGAGCGAGCGGGTGAGTGCGCGGGCGAGTGCGCGGATCCGGGTGGTGCTTGCCGACGACCAGACCGTCGTCCGTGCCGGGTTTCGCGCTCTCCTCGACCTCACCGACGACCTCGCCGTGGTGGGCGAGGCGGCGGACGGCCTGGCGGCCGTGGAACTGACCCGCACCACGCGCCCGGACGTCGTCCTGATGGACGTCCGCATGCCGCGGGTGGACGGCCTCGAGGCCACGCGCCGCATCGTCGCCGACCGCGCCCTCGACGCCGTACGCGTCCTGGTCCTGACGACCTTCGAGACCGACGCGTACGTCTTCGAGGCGCTGCGCGCGGGCGCCGCCGGGTTCCTGCTCAAGGACATCGAACCGGACGACCTGCGCACCGCGATCCGCACCGTGGCCGCCGGGCAGAGCCTCCTGGCGCCCGGGGTCACGCGCAGGGTGATCGAGGAGTTCGCCCGCCTCAAGGCGCCCGAGGCCCAGGCGCTGCGGCTCCTCGACCCGCTGACGGACCGGGAGCGCGAGGTGCTCGCGCTGGTCGGCCGGGGGCTGTCGAACGACGAGATCGGCGCCCGGCTCCTCATGTCGCCGCTGACGGCGAAGACGCACGTCAGCCGGTCGATGACCAAGCTCGGGGCGCGGGACAGGGCCCAGTTGGTGGTGCTCGCGTACGAGACGGGTCTGGTGCGCGCGGGCGAGCCCTGAGCCGGGCGTATCAGGACCCGCCGGCTGGTACTCCGTGGGGAGTAGCCGCCGACTCCCCGCGGCAGATGTCAGCAGCGCCCGGCCTTCGTAGCGTCGACGGCATGATCGAAGCACGGGAACTCACCAAACGGTACGGCGACAAGGCGGCGGTCGACCGGCTCACCTTCAGCGTCCGCCCCGGCCGCGTGACCGGCTTCCTCGGCCCGAACGGCGCCGGGAAGTCGACCACCATGCGCATGATCCTCGGCCTCGACGCGCCGAGCGGCGGCACGGTCACGGTCAACGGGCGGCGCTACGACCGCCTCACCGCGCCCCTGCGCGAGGTCGGCTCGCTCCTGGACGCCAGGTCGGTGCACGGCGGGCGCACCACGCGCCGGCACCTCCTCGGCCTGGCCCGCAGCAACGGCATCGGCGCGAGCCGGGTCGACGAGGTACTCGAGGCGGTGGGCCTCACGGACGTCGCGGGACGGCGGGCCAAGGGGCTCTCCCTGGGCATGGGCCAGCGCCTGGGCATCGCGGCCGCGCTGCTCGGCGACCCCGGCGTACTCATCCTCGACGAGCCGGTGAACGGCCTGGACACCGAGGGCATCCGCTGGATCCGCGACCTGCTCAAGTCCCTTGCCGCGGAAGGCAGGACGGTGTTCCTCTCCAGTCATCTCATGAGCGAGATGGAACTGACCGCCGACCACCTCATCGTGATCGGCCGCGGACGCCTCCTCGCGGACACCGACATGCGGGACTTCATCGAGACCAACTCCCAGGGCGCCACCCTGCTGCGTACGCCCGACTCCGAGGCGCAGCGGATGCGGGCCCTCCTTGAGACGGCGGGCGCGTCCGTGCGTCTGGACGCGCGGGGCGGCTGGCGGGTGGGCGGCCTGAGGCCCGCCGAGATCGGCGAGCTGGCCCGCACGCAGGGCCTCGCCATCCATGAACTCACCCCCGTCTTCTCCTCGTTGGAGGAGGTCTACACCGACATGACGCGGACCTCGGTGGAGTACCGGGGCACGGCGACGACGACCACGCACGAAGCCGTGGCGTCCAAGGGAAAGGAACCGGTCCGATGACGACCTCAACGACGGCGACAAAAAAGACCGCCCCGCCCGCCCCCGGCTTCCCCGCGGCCCTCACCTTCGAGTGGACCAAGTTCGCGAGCCTGCGCTCCACCCGCTGGACCCTCCTCGTGACCGGCGCGCTCACCGTCCTCGGCGCGGTGTTCGTCGGCCTGAGCGGCAGCCTGCAGCCCGACGACACGGTGCTCGGCGGCAGCCTCACCCTCAGCGTCGTCTCGCTGATGGTCGCGGGCACGGTGGGGGCGCTGACCATGTGCGGCGAGTACGCGAGCGGCACCATCGCCGCCACCCTCACCGCCGTACCGCGCCGCGGCCGGGTGCTCGCCGCGAAGGCGATGCTGCTGGCCTGCCTGCTGTACGCCACCGGCCTTGTCTCCTGCACGGTGGCCTATCTCCTCGGCGGCGCGGTCCTGGAGGACGGCGCGTACGCCCAGGGGGAGCCGATGCCCGCGCTGCTCGGCATCGCGGGGCTCTTCGCGCTCGTCGGTCTCATCGGCCTCGCGGTCGGCACTCTCCTGAAGCACTCGGCCGGGGCGGTCGTCACGGTGGTCGGCGTGCTGCTCCTGCCTTCCCTGTTCGGACCGCTGCTGGGCGATCTCCAGCGCTGGGTCGCGGGCGCGACACCCACCGCCGCCCTCGAAAAGCTCACGCAGACCTCGGACGCGAGCCCGGAGACCGTCGGCAGCCTCGGCGCCTGGCCCTCGCTCGGCCTGGTCGCCGCGTACACCCTGCTGCTCCTGGGGGCCGCCGGGTGGCGCCTGCGCCGAAGGGACGCCTGACCGGCACTTTGCGATTCTTTTACAGTGGGTGTAGAAGTAAGGCGTGCCCGTGCCCGTGCCGGGGAGGCACGGGAGCCACGGCCGGCGTGGCGAGCTGCCCCGGTCCCGCCGAGAATGACCGGCACGCCCCTTCGTCGGAACGGAGCCACTGTTGCTGTCCGCCGTCCTCGGCCTGCTCGCCGTCCTCGTCCTGACCGCGGGCACCGGCTACTTCGTGGCGCAGGAGTTCGCGTACGTGGCCGCGGACCGCCTCGCTCTCGCCCGCGAGGCGGAAGCGGGCGACAGGCGGGCCGCCCGTGCCGTGCAGGTCCTCGGGCGCCTCTCGTTCATGCTGTCGGGCGCCCAGCTGGGCATCACCGTCACCGGTCTGGTCGTCGGCTTCCTCGCCGAACCGTCCGTGTCCGGGCTCCTGCGACCCGCCCTGGACGGCACCGGCCTCTCGGACGGCGTCGTCTCGGCGCTGTCCGTGGTCCTCGGCTTCGTCTTCGCCACGGTGCTCCAGATGGTCCTCGGCGAGCTCGCTCCCAAGAACCTCGCTCTCGCCGTGCCCGAACGGCTCGCGAAATCCCTCGCCGCCTCCACGCTGGCGTATCTGAAGGTCGTCGGCCCCCTTGTCCGCGTCTTCGACGGCGCGGCCAACCGGCTGCTGCGCCGCATCGGCATCGAGCCCGTCGAGGAGCTGCACCACGGAGCCACGCTCGAAGAGCTCAGCCACCTCATCGGCGAGTCCCACGAGCACGGTCAACTGCCGCGCGAGAGCGCCGAACTCCTCGACCATGCCCTGGAGTTCACCGAGCGCACACTGGACGAGGTGATGGTGCCGCGGGCAGACGTCACGTTCGTGCGCAAGGACGCCACAGCGGACGAGGCCGTGCGGCTCATCGCCCTGCACGGCCACTCGAACTACCCCGTCATGGGCGACCACCCGGACGACGTCGCGGGCGTCATCGGGGTGCGCGAGCTGATGCGCCTGCCCGCCGCCCGCTTCGACCGCGCCACCGCGGGCGGCGAGGCCCGCCGCGCCCTGCTGCTGCCCGACACCCTGCCGTTGCCGGGCGCTGTGGCACAGATGCGCGAGCGCGACGACGAGTTCGCGGTCGTCCTGGACGAGCACGGGGGAGTGGCGGGCATCGTGACGTACGAGGACATCGCCGAGGAACTCGTCGGGGACATCGCCGACGAGTCCGACACCGTCGTGGAACTGGCGGTCCCGGACGGCGCGGGCTGGTTCGTCGACGCGGGCCGCCGTCTGGACGAGGTGGCCGCCGCGACCGGCATCGACCTGCCCGAGGAGGACGACTACGACACCGTGGCCGGACTGATCGTCGACCGGCTCGGCCGCTTCCCGGCCATCGGCGACCGTCTGACCGTGGAGCTGCCCGACGGCAGCCGCGTCGCCGTCGCCGTGCTCGGCCTCG
Organism: Streptomyces sp. NPDC051214; assembly: GCF_040682375.1. NCBI lineage: Bacteria > Bacillati > Actinomycetota > Actinomycetes > Kitasatosporales > Streptomycetaceae > Streptomyces > Streptomyces sp. NPDC051214. Next base: position 468,548 of record NZ_JBFBAT010000001.1, on the reverse strand, counting down.
ATCGCCACGTCCCCGAGCGCGTGCGGATCGAGCGCCTGCCGACGGCGGACGCGCCGACCGCCGAGGAGGCCCCGGCATGAGCTTCCCCCTTGCCCTCTTCGTCACCGTCCTGCTGCTGATCGCCAGCGGCTTCTTCGTCGCCGCCGAGTTCGCCCTCGTCGCCGCCAAACGGCACCGCATGGAGCGCGCGGTCGCCGCCGGGCAGCGGGGAGCCAAGTCCGCGCTGGCGGGCATGCGGGAACTCTCCCTGATGCTCGCCGGGGCCCAACTGGGCATCACCGTCTGCACCTTGGGCCTCGGCTCGGTCTCCAAGCCCGCCATCTCCCACGAACTCGACCCGCTCCTGGCGAAGCTGGGCCTGCCCGCCGGGCTCAGCTACGGCATCGCCTTCGCGCTCGCCATGATCGTCGTCGTGTTCCTGCACATGGTCGTCGGCGAGATGGCCCCCAAGTCCTGGGCCATCGCCCACCCCGAGCGCTCGGCGATGCTGCTCACCCCGCCCTTCCGGGCCGTGGTCAAGGTCGTGCGCCCGCTGCTCACCGTTCTCAACAAGGTCAGCAACGCGCTCGTGCGGCTCTGCAAGGTCACCCCGCGCGACGAACTCACCTCGGTGCACAACCGCGAGCAACTCGCCCACCTGGTCGAGGAGTCGTGGCGGCTCGGCCTGATCAGCGACGCCGACTCCGGCCTCATCACCACCTCCCTCACCGCGCCGCTCACCGCGGTGGGCGACCTCCAGACCGCGGCGGCGCAGATCACGTCCGTAGCGGCCGACGCGAGCGTCGAGGAGGTCCTTCAGACGGCCGCCGCCAGCGACCGCACCCGCCTCCTCGTCACGGACGGCGCCACCGTCATCGGCTCGGTGCACGCCCGCGACGCCCTGGTGGCCCGCGCCCGAAGCCGCGCACTGACCGCCCGCGAACTGGCGCGCCCCGTCCCCGAGCTCGCCGCGGACGACACCGTCGGCCACGCCGTCGAGGAACTGCGCCGCCGCCGCGCCTCGCTCGCCGTGCTCTGCGACGAATCGGGCCGCCTCACCGGCCTGGTCAGCCTGGACGACCTGCTCGCCCGCCTGATGGAACCCCGGCAGCCGGTCTGAGACCGCCGATGATCCTCTTCCCGGTACGCCCGCAACTCCCCACCCCGGTCCGCCCAAAGCGCCCTTCCCTGCACGAAAAGCCACCCTGTACGGGGATATACGGGGGTCGCTCCCTGTGGCTAGTGTGCGGGCGGTGAAGTTCCGAAGACCGCCTCCTCCCTGCCCGCAGGCGGTCACCTACCGATGCGCCCCCGCCACGGTGGCGGCGGGCCGCCAGGTCGTCACGCTCCTCGACTCCGGGGGCCGGGAGATCGGCCACCTCGTCCACCAGGTGTGCCACCTCTGCGCCGCCGCCCACGTCGACACCATCGCGGTCGCGGGCCCTTGGCAGGGCCTCGGCCTGGGGCGCGAGGCCCTCCACCGCGCCACGGACCCCTGGCCGGGTTACGCGTGGACCACCTCCCGGCAGTCCGCGGACGGCCGCAAGTTCTTCGCCGCGATGGCGGAGGAGACCGGCATGGACTTCGTGCCGGGCGCCGCGGGATGCCCGCACATCAGCGCCCGCGCACGGGAGTCGAGATTCGGGGGAACGTCCCTCTGAGAGCCAGGGGAACGTCCCGCTGAGGCGCCCGCAGGGCCGGGATCCGCACGCGATAGCGTCACCGCCGTGACGATCAACACGCGGGGGACCGCCGCCGACTCCGCCGGGCACGCGGAGGTGACCGCCGGACAAGGACGCACCGCGCGCCGCGTCGCCGACCTCGTCGTCCTTCTGACGCCACCCCTGCTGTTCGTGGTGCCCGTCCTGCTGATCAGGGCCCGGCTGATCGACGACGGATTCATTTTCCTCAACCTGGTCTCGCTCCTCATCAGCGTCCTGGTGGCCGCCTACGCCCACATGGGCTGGCATGCGCGCCCGCACGACGGCGACCTGCTGTCCGCCCGCACCCTGACCGGGCGGCACACCGTCGACCTCTCCCGGCTCACCAAGGTCGGGCGCCTGGAGGCACCGGGCGAGACGCGGGTCGACGACCGGCTGATCCTCACCGACGCGCACGGGGTGCGCATCGTCCTCGACAAGCTCGCGGGCAGCGACGAGTCGGTCGACGCCCTGGTGCGCAAGGCCCTGCTGAGCAGGCCGCCGGGCGCGGGCGTCGTCGTGTCCGACCGGGCCGCCGAACGCCTCGATCTGCGTACGGAGGTGCGCCGCCCGCACGGCCGCCTCAAGGCGGGACGCACCATCCCCGAGGGGCTCACCGCGTGGGTTCCCCTGCTGTCGTTGCTCGTGTTCGCGGGGGTCGGCTTCGGTCTGCTGGTGGCGGCCTTCCTGCTCTCCGACCTCCGCTGACGCCCGGGGGCCGAAGGCTGTCAGGAATGCTCGGCGGCTGATGGGGGCACTCGGTGATCGGGCGCGTACCGCGCGCAGACGGTTCTGGGAGGACACGATGACGCTGTCTCGAGTGCACATACGAGGCTGGAACAAGAAGCCCTTGGCCGGGCGCTCGGCGGAGAACGAATCGCTGACGGCGGCGGGCCGTGCGGGCTTCGTCGCACGAGGTGTCGTCTATGTCCTCATCGGCGCGCTGGCCCTTCAGATCGCCTTCGGCAGCAGCAATGAAGAGGCCGACCGGCAGGGCGCGTTGGCGCAGGTGCGCGAGCAGCCCTTCGGCGAGGTCATGCTGTGGGCGCTGGTCGTCGGCTTCGGCTGCATGGCTCTGTGGCGGGGCGCCCGCGCGGTGGGAAGGCGGGGGCCCCACCGCAAGGCCCCCTCCCGGGCCCTCGACGCCGGCAGGGCGGTCTTCTACGCCTTCGTCTGCTGGGCGACCGCCTCGTACGCGGCCGGCGGCGGCCAGGGTTCCAGCGGCGACGCCAAGTCGCAGGACTGGACGAAGACCGCGCTGGAACTTCCCTACGGCCGCTACCTGGTGGGCGGCGCGGGCCTCGTCCTGATCGGCGTCGGGGTGGTGCTCGCCGTACGGGCGATGATGCGCAGCTTCCTGAAGCAGCTGGACCTCGGCTCCCTCAAGGGCCGCAAGCGGCAGATCGTCACGACCCTGGGCGTGACCGGCGGTGTGGCGCGCGGCGCCGTGTTCGCCGCCGCGGGCGTCTTCATCGTGACGGCGGCCGTCCAGTTCGACCCCGACGAGGCCAAGGGCGTGGACGCGACGCTCCGCAGCTTCTCGCACACCCCCGCGGGCCCCTGGCTCCTGGCCGCCGTCGCGGCCGGTCTCGTCCTCTACGGCGTCTTCTCCTTCGCCTCCGCACGCTGGCGTCGGCTGTGAGAACACCGCCGATCGGGGAGACCGCCGCTTAGATCGGCGCCGTCTCATCGGCCTTGAACGCACCGCCGTGACCCGGCACGATCACGTCGGCGGCGGCGAGCACCCGCAGCCGTGACGTCCGCAGCGTCGAGAGGTCCGGGGACACCGGGTCTTCCACCGGGCCGTTCGGCCGCCACCACAGGTCGCCCACGAACGCGATGGTGCCCTCGGCGGTGCCCGCGAGCAGCGTGATGTCCTCGCGGCTGTGGCCCGGGGTGCGGATCAGCCGCAGGGACGGGGCGAGTTCGAAGCCCTCGGCGTCCCGGTCGGTCCACTGGTCGTTCTCGTAGATCGCCTTGTGGTCATGGACCCGGGCGCGCCCGAAGAGGCCCACGTTCATGGTGTTGTCCGGGTGGTGGTGGCTGAGCACCACGGCGGTGATGTCGTCCGGGCCCAGGCCGAGGTCCGCCAGCGGGCCCAGGATCCGGTCCCGGCTCGCCACCATGCCCGGGTCGACGATCACATGCAGGTCGCCGTCGTGTACGTAGGAGACGGTGGCGGCGACCCCGGGGCCGGTGGAGCCCGTGTAGCCGGTGGTCAGGATCGTGTAGGTGGCGCTCTGGCCGAGCGGGGCGTCTGCCGGTGTGTTCATCATGCCCATGAGTCTTCCGGGCAGAAGGTCCGGCAACGAGTGGCCCTTCTGCCACTGATCGCAGGAAACGTGCCACACTCCCGTATGCCGCCTTTCGTGACCATCGCCGCCTACGCCCCGACGGGCGTCGGCATCCTCGGCGCCGGCATCGTCTCCGAGGTGTTCGACGAGCGGGGCCCCGCTCTGCCCCGCTTCGACTTCGCCCTGTGCACCGACCGGCCCGGACAGGTCCGCACCGACGCCGGAGTGCCGATCATGGTGGAGCACGGCCTCGACAGGCTCGCCACCGCCGACCTCGTGATCGCCCTGCCCTGGGCCGACTTCCGTACGCCGCCCGCGCCCGCCGTCCTCGACGCGCTCGTCGCCGCCCACGAGCGGGGCGGCCTGGTCGCGGGGCACTGTGTCGGGGCGTTCGCCCTGGCCGCGGCGGGGCTGCTCGACGGGCGGCGCGCGACCACCCACTGGCGGTTCGCGGAGCTCCTCGCGGGGCGGTATCCGCACGTCACCGTGGAGGCCGAGGCCCTCTACATCGACGAGGGGCAGATCGTCACGGGCGCGGGAGCGGCCGCGGGCTTCGACCTCAGCCTGCATCTGCTCCGACGGGAGTACGGCGCGGCGACGGCCAACACCATCGCCCGGGACCTCGTCCTGCCCTCGCACCGCGACGGCGGCCAGGCCCAGTACCTCGCCGCTCCCGTCCCCGAGGACTGCGGGGACGACCGTCTCGCCGAGGTGCTCGACTGGGCCCGCGCGCACCTGCACGAGCCGCTGCCCGTCGCCGAGTTGGCCCGCCGCGCCCTGATGAGCAGACGTTCCTTCGCCCGCCGCTTCTCGGCGGCCACCGGCACCACGCCGCACGCCTGGCTGGTCAACCTGCGGCTGAGCAGCGCCGAGGAACTCCTGGAGACCACGGACCTGCCGGTGGAGGAGATCGCCCACCGGGTCGGGTACGGCAGCGCGGCCGTCCTGCGCGAGCAGTTCGTACGCCGCCGGGGCGTGCCCCCGCGGTCCTACCGCCGCGCGTTCACGCGGGCGCCGGAGCGCCTCTGACGGATCTCTCTGAAAGTCTGACGGATCTCCCTAGGAGAACGAGGGCATCTCGCCCTCGGTGGTCGTCAGGTCGATGACGCTGAAGATGGCGTCCTGCTGGTCGGCGACCGTGGCGAAGCGGCCGAAGGGGCTGTCCATCGGGCCGAAAAGCAGCCGGCCGCCGAGCTTGGTGACGGTGGCGATCGCGGCGTCGCAGTTGTCCACGGCGAAGTGCACGTTGACGAACGGCGGCACGTCCGGCGGGAAGTCCTCGGTCATCCTCAGCCGTCCGAGCACGGCCTGCCCTTCGACCTCGAAGACGCTGAAGTCGACGTCGCGGACGTCCATCCGCTTCATCCCGAAGGGGAAGACGGCGGGCAGGAACGCGTCCGTCGCCGCCGGGTCCCGCGTGGTGAGCTCCGCCCAGCAGTACGCGCCCGCCTCGCCGGTCTTCTCGAAGCCCTGGTGGCTGCCCGGCTGCCAGACGCTCAGGTACGCGCCGCTCGGCTCCTGGGCCATCGCCATGGTGCCGAACTCGCCGACCTGGGTCGGCTCCATGGCGAGGGTCCCGCCGTTCTCCCGGATCCTGGCGGCCGTCGCCGCGGCGTCGGGCGTGGCGAAGTAGAGGTTCCAGGCGGCGGGCCCCTCCACTCCCTGCATCTGCGGGACGACGGCCGCCACGGCCTTGCCGTCCGAGCGGGCCTGCGTATAGCCGCCGTGCTCCTCCGAAGCGGAGTCGAACGTCCAGCCGAGCAGCTCGCCGTAGAAGCTCTTCGCGGCCGCCACGTCGGGGAACATCGCGTCCGCCCAACAGGGGGTGCCTTCCGGGTACGCCGACATCGCGAGGCCTCCAGTTCCGGCGGTTCCTTTGTCTTCACGCTATTCGAGTGAAGGCACCCGCGCCCGTCGAAACCCCGGCCCCGCAGGCACGGCTACCGCGCGCCGAAGTTCTGCGTCCACCAGGGGCCGCCGCCGCCCTGCCGGTAGCCGATGCCGATCTCCTTGAAGGAGCAGTTGAGGATGTTGGCGCGGTGGCCGGAGCTGTTCATCCAGGAGTCCATCACGGCGGCCGGGGTGCGCTGGCCCGCGGCGATGTTCTCGCCATAGGTGGTCCACTTGTAGCCGGCGGCCGTCACCCGGTCGCCGGGGTCCTTGCCGTCGGGGTTCGTGTGGTCGAAGAAGTCGCGCTCCGCCATGTCGTCGGAGTGGCCCTGCGCCGCGTCGTTCAGCTTGCTGTTGAGGGTCAGCGGGCCGCAGCCGCTCTTGGCGCGCTCGGCGTTGGCGAGCCGGGTGACCTGCTCGCCGTACGAGTTGCCGGCCGGGGCCTGCGGGGCCTGCGGCGGGCTGCTGGTGCGGGTGGGCTTCGGGGTGCTCGCCCTGGGCTTCGGCGCCTTGGTCTTCTTCGAGGGCGTGGCCTTGGGGGACGGCTTCTTCGAGCGGCTTGGGGAGGCGGAGGGGGACTTGCTCGGCTTGGCGGCCTTGGTGGACGGAGCCGCCGAAGAGGGGGGCTGCGAGGCAGTCAGGGGCTGCGCCTCGGTCTTCTTGTCGTCCGAGGGGCGTGTGGCCGAGTAGATGACCCCGGTCGCGACGACGAGCACGGCGACCCCCGCGGCGACGGTGCGGCCCTTGCGGGGCGTCCGGTGGCGCTTGGCGGCGTGTCTCGCCGAGGCCCGGGAGCCGGATATCTCGTACGTGTTGCCGCCCGTGGAGTGGGTGTCGGGCGACAGGTGCGGTGAGCCGGCCGTCAGGTGGTGGGCTTCGGCCGCGCTCACCGCGCGTATCGCACCGGGGGCGGCGAGCGCGGCGGACACCGGCACCAGGGCGAGGCCCACAAGGAGCCGCTCGGCGAGGACCAGACCCGCGCCATGGCCCGAGCACACCGGGCAGTCACGGACGTGCCGGGCCAGGCGCTTGCGCCACAGAGCGGACGGCGTGCCGTCCCACGGCTGCACCACTTCGCTGAGGTACGGGCACCGGGGGTCCGCGGCGAGGGCGCGGACCACGATCCGCGCGGTCTCCAGCTGCGTCTTCATCCGCTGCACGCGCACCGTGGCGTGCTGCGTGGGCAGCTCCATCGCGGCGGCGACCTCCGGCCGGGTCAGCTCGCCGGAGACCTCGAGCCACCACAGCGAGAGGAGCGCGCGGTCGTCGGTGTCCAGCCACCTGGTCGCCTCGGCGACCTCCTTGCGCTGCCCCACCAGGCCGAGCCGGATGATCGTCAGGTCGACGAAGTCGGCGCCGGGGTCCGCGACGTCGTGCGCCTCGTGCAGCGGGCTCGGGCTCTTCTGGCCGGACGCGCGCTGAGCCCAGTGCCTGCGGATCTCGTTCATGGCGATGGCCACGAGCCAGGACCGGAAGCTCGCCGGATCGCGGAGCGACGCCAGGCCGGCCAGCGCGCGCAGCATGGTCTCCTGCACGACGTCGTCGACGTCGGCATGGCCGTCGAGCGCCCGCCCGACGATGTTGTAGACCAGCGGCAGGTACCCGGCCACCAGCTCGTCCTGCGCCTGCTGGTCCCCGGTCTGCGCCGCCGTCACCAGAGGATCGTGTTCACCGATCATGGACTGCCTCACTCGCTTTCATCGTCGGCACGTTTGGCCTTACACCTGGGAGATCGCGTGAGCGTACGGAGATAACAGAAATCCGCGAACAGATGTCCGGGCCGGGTCGGTGAGCATACGCACCCGGTGGCCGGAGGAGGGCACGCATGGCCTTCTCTCCGGCATACCGGACATCTGCCGCTCACGCACCGTTCGATGGGCTGAACGCACGATGAGGCCGGGGCGGCGCGGGACCAGGGTTCAGCGCGCCATGAGGTCCCGCAGCGCACCGGCGATCTCGTCCGGCGCTTCCTCGGCCATGAAGTGGCCGCAGGTGACGGGGGTGTGGCGCAGGTCCGGCGCCCAGGCGCCCCACAGGGCCGCCGCATCGAAGCCGAGCGCGGCGCCCCAGTCCTGCTGGAGCACGGTGACCGGCATCCGCAGCGTGCCGCCGGCTTCCCGGTCGGCCCGGTCGTGCTCGACGTCGATCCCGGCGCTGGCGCGGAAGTCGGCCACGATCGAGGGCACCGCGGCGCGACAGGCGTCCAGATAGGCGACGCGTACGTCGGCGGGGATCGCCCGCGGGTCGTTCGCCCAGATGTCGAGGAAGTGACCGAAGAACGCGTCCGGGGCGGCGGCGATCAACTGCTCGGGCAGGCCGGGTGGTTGGGCCATCAGATACAGGTGGAAGCCGACGGCGGCGGTGACGCCGTGCATCACGTCCCACATGTCCAGGGTGGGCAGCACGTCGAGACAGGCCAGGTGCGTGACCGCGCCCGGGTGGTCGAGACCGGCGCGGAAGGCGACCAGGGCGCCCCGGTCGTGCCCGGCCAGCGCGAACCGCTCGTGCCCGAGGGCACGGGCCACGGCGACGACGTCGGCCGCCATGGTGCGCTTGGAGTACACGGTGCCGTCGGTCTCCGCAGGCTTGTCGCTCGCCCCGTAGCCGCGCAGGTCGGGGCAGATCACCGTGTGGTCCGCGGCGAGGTCGGCGGCGACGTGCCGCCACATCAGATGGGTCTGCGGGAAACCGTGCAGGAGCACCAGCGGCGGCCCCGATCCGCCGACGGCCACGTTCAGGCCGACGCCCTCCGCAACGGGCACACGGTGATGGTCGAAGTTCTCGATGGCAGGGGTCATGGTCGCGGTCCTTCGCGGTGGCGGAACAGGTGCTCCCGAGCCTGCCGGGCGCCGATGAGCATCCGATGAGCGCGCTACCGTGACCAGGGGCGATGCCCACGGGAACGGGTGGAAAGGCTGGTCAGGCGTGCAGGTCACGTTCGGGGTGCTCGGGCCGGTGACGGCCTGGGACGGTGCCGGGGAAGCCGTCGCGCTGAAGGGGCCGCGGCACCGCGCGGTGCTCGCCCGGCTGATCGTCGCCCGTCGCCGTGTCGTCCCGGTCGCCCGCCTGGTCGACGACCTGTGGGCGGACCCGCCCAAGGACGCGGTCGGGACCGTACGCACCTTCGTCGCCGCGCTGCGCCGGGCCCTGGAACCCGGGCGCCCGCCCCGCACGCCCGCCCGGCTCCTCGTCACCGAGGGCCCGGGATACGCCCTGCGCGCCGAGCCCGCCACGGTGGACGCCTGGCGCTTCGAGCAGGCGGTGACCGACGCCGCGAACCTGTCCCCGAAGCAGGCCGTCGACCGCCTGGACGAGGCGCTCGGGTGGTGGCGCGGCCCCGCCTACGCCGAGTTCACCGACGAAGCCTGGGCCCGCGCCGAGCGTTCCCGTCTGGGCGAGCTGCGCCTGCACGCCGTGGAGCGCCGGGCCGCGGCGCGGCTCGACCTGGGACGCCCCGCCGACGCGGTGCCCGACCTCGACGCGCACGTGGCCGAGCACCCCTGGCGTGAGGACGCCTGGCGGCTCCTCGCCCTCGCGCTCTACCGCACCGGCCGCCAGGGCGACGCCCTCGCCGTCCTGCGCCGGGCCCGCGCGCTCCTGGTCGAGCAGCTGGGCGTGGACCCGGGCCCCGCGCTGCGCCGCCTGGAGGCGGACATCCTCGGCCAGGCCCGCCACCTCGACCCCGAGCCGTCCCGGGCCGGTGACGCGGCCGAACAGGTGTGGGCGCGGGCCACCACCGCCTACGACCGGACGGTGGCGTCCGGCGCCCGCGCCCGACTGGACTCGACGGTGAGCCTGCTGCGCAATTTGGCGGTCACCGGGGGCGGCGGCCTCGAAGCCGCGCGCGAGCACCGCATGGCGGCCGTCGAGGCGGCGGAGGAAACGGGCGACGCGGAACTCACCGCCCGCGTGATCGGCGCGTACGACGTCCCGGCGATCTGGACCCGCGTCGACGACCCGCGCCAGGCCGCGCAGGTCGTCGCGGCGGCCGAACGCACCCTGGCCGCGCTCCGGCCCGACGCGCACCCGGCGGCGCGGGCCCGCCTGCTCGTCACGATCGCCCTGGAGTCACGCGGCACCAGGTCGGCGCGCGGGCCCCAGGCCGCCCGGCAGGCCGAGGAGATCGCCCGCCGGCTCGACGACCCCGGACTCCTCGCGTTCGCCCTCAACGGGCTGTTCATGCAGAGCTTCCACCGCACGGGCCTCGCCGCGGACCGGGACGCGATCGGCGCCGAACTCGTCACCCTGTCCACCCGGCACGGGCTCGCCACCTACGAGGTACTCGGCCACCTCATCCGGCTCCAGGCCCGCAGCGCGCTCGCGGACTTCCCGGGCGCCGACGGCCACGCGAAGGCCGCGGACCTCCTGGCGGACCGTCATGAACTCCCGCTGGTCGGGGGTGTTCACGCAGTGGTACGCGGCGCTGCGGCTCGCCGCGGCAGGCCGGGCCCCGGCTGCCGAGGCCGCCTACCGGGAAGCTGCCGGGCGACTGAACGACTCCGGCATGCCGGGCCTGGAGTGCGGACTGCTGCCGCTCGCGCTGCTGTCCCTGGACCAGGTGCAGGACGCCGGCACGGACTGGGGCCCGTACGAACCCTGGGCTCGCCCCCTGGTGCTGCTGTCCCAGGACCGTCGCACGGAAGCGGCCGAGGCGTTGCGCCGCATCCCGGACCCACCCCGCGACCTGCTGCAGGAAGCCCTGTGGTGCCTGGCGGGGCGAGCGGCGATCGCCCTGGACGACACGGAGGCGATGGAACGCGTACATGCTGAACTCGCCCCAGCCGCAGGCGAGTTGGCGGGAGCGGGCAGCGGTCTGCTCATCCTCGGCCCTGTCGCGCGGCACCTCGACGACCTGACCTCGGCTCTCCGTCGACGTCGCGGGTGAGACTCAAGAGCCCTGCGCGCCTTGGACGTTGGCCACCATCGCGCGCAACACCTTCAGCGCGGCCACGTACTCCGCGTTGCTGATCCGTGGTGGGGCCGCTGGTGGCGCTGTTCGACGGAGTCATGATCGCGAGGTTATCCCGGCACCTTGGGCCGCACAGAGTTCAGCCCGGCGGCGCGGGCATCGCGCGGCCGGGCTGAAGTTCGAACAGGCTCAGCCCTTGCGGGTGTTGACCTCTTCGGTGAGGGCGGGGACGACGTCGAAGAGGTCGCCGACCACGCCGTAGTCGACCAGGTCGAAGATCGGGGCCTCGGCGTCCTTGTTGATCGCCACGATCGTCTTGGAGGTCTGCATGCCCGCCCGGTGCTGGATCGCACCCGAGATACCCGAGGCGATGTACAGCTGCGGCGAGACGCTCTTGCCGGTCTGGCCGACCTGGTTGGAGTGCGGATACCAGCCCGCGTCCACCGCCGCACGCGAGGCACCCACGGCCGCACCGAGGGAGTCGGCGAGCGACTCGATGAGGTGGAAATTCTCGGCGCCGTTCACGCCACGGCCACCGGAGACCACGATGGCGGCCTCGGTCAGCTCCGGACGCCCGGTCGACTCCCGCGGCGTACGCGCGGTCACCTTGGTGCCGGTGGCCTGCGCCGAGAACGACACGGAGAGGGCTTCGACCGCACCGGCGGCCGGGGCGGCCTCCACCGCGGCACTGTTGGGCTTGACCGTGATCACCGGAGTGCCGGTCGAGACACGGGACTTGGTGCTGTAGGAGGCGGCGAACGCCGACTGCGTGGCCACCGGGCCCTCATCGGAGGCCTCCAGGTCGACGGCGTCGGTGATGATGCCGCCCTTGATGCGCAGCGCGAGACGCGCCGCGATCTCCTTGCCCTCCGCCGAGGAGGGCACCAGCACCGCAGCCGGGGACACCGTCTCATAGGCGGCCTGCAGCGCATCCACCTTCGGCACCACCAGGTAGTCGGCGAGCTCGGCGGCATCGTTGGTCAGCACCCTGACCGCACCGTGCTCGGCCAGCGCGGCCGCGGTGTCCGCCGCGCCATTGCCCAGCGCGACGGCGACGGGCTCACCGAGGCGGCGGGCCAGCGTCAACAGCTCCAGGGTGGGCTTGCGGACGGCACCGTCCACGTGGTCGACATAGACGAGAACTTCAGCCATGGGATTGCAATCCTTTACGAAGACGAGGAAGCGGGAAGGGGGACGGCCGGGCTCAGATGAACTTCTGGCCCGCGAGGAACTCAGCCAGCTGCTTGCCGCCCTCGCCCTCGTCCTTGACGATCGTGCCCGCGGTACGCGCGGGACGCTCGGTGGCCGACTCGACCTTCGTCCAGGCACCCTCCAGGCCCACCTGATCGGCCTCCAGGTCCAGATCCGAGAGGTCCCAGGCCTCAACCGGCTTCTTCTTCGCCGCCATGATCCCCTTGAAGGACGGGTAGCGCGCCTCACCCGACTGGTCGGTCACCGACACCACCGCCGGCAGCGAAGCCTCCAGCTGCTCGGAGGCTGCATCCCCGTCCCGGCGGCCCTTGACGAGCCCGTCCTCGACCGACACCTCGGACAGCAGGGTCACCTGCGGCACACCCAGACGCTCGGCCAGCAGCGCCGGCACCACACCCATCGTCCCGTCGGTGGACGCCATGCCCGAGATCACCAGGTCATAGCCGGCCTTCTCGATCGCCTTGGCCAGCACCAGCGACGTACCCAGCGCGTCCGTGCCGTGCAGGTCATCGTCCTCGACATGGATGGCCTTGTCCGCACCCATCGACAACGCCTTGCGCAACGCGTCCTTGGCATCCTCCGGACCCACCGTCAGCACGGTGATCTCCGCGTCGTCCGCCTCGTCCGCGATCTGCAACGCCTGCTCGACCGCATACTCGTCCAGCTCCGACAGCAGGCCGTCCACGTCATCCCGGTCGACGGTCAGGTCATCGGCGAAGTGCCGGTCGCCGGTGGCGTCAGGCACGTACTTCACGGTGACAACGATCCTCAAGCTCACGCCGGCTCTCCTACCTGGGTGTGGTTCGTTATTGAAGACGGTATGGCACTCAGTACCCCCTGTAAAGGTACGTAGTGCCAGACTGGCCTCCACGATGCTACGTTCCCCGCATGACTGAGGCGCGCGGACCAGCGAAGAAGGCCCCCATGCGGGAGGTGCTCGCCAAGGCGGCGTTCCAGCTGTTCCTGGAAAGGGGCTTCGAGCAGACCACGGTGGACGACATCGTGGCGCGGGCCGGGGTCGGACGCCGCTCCTTCTTCCGGTACTTCCCGTCCAAAGAGGACGCGGTCTTCCCCGACCACGAGAGCTGCCTGGCCGACATGACGGCCTTCCTCGAGGCGGCCGACGGCGTCGACCCGGTGGACGCCGTGTGCGACGCGGCCCGGATCGTGCTGCGGATGTACGCCACGAACCCCGAGTTCTCCGTGCAGCGCTACCGCCTCACCCAAGAGGTCCCCGGTCTTCGTACGTACGAGCTCTCCGTGGTGCGCCGCTACGAACGCACCATGGCCGGCTATCTCCGCGGCCGTTACGCCGACGCCGAGGACGGCTCCCTGCGCGCCGAGGTGATCGCCGCCGCCGTGGTCGCCGCGCACAACAACGCCCTGCGCTCCTGGCTGCGTTCGGGTGGCGACGGTGACGCCGAGGCGGCGGTGGACCACGCGCTCGAACTCGTGCGGGAGGGGTGGGGGAGCGGCGCCGACGGCGGACGCGAGGCGGCCGACGGCGCCGACGAGGAGGTCGTCGTCATGGTGGTCTCCAAGCGTGCCCCCATGTGGCGGGTGGTCCAGCGCGTCGAATCTGCCCTCGGCCAGGACTGAGCCCCCGGTTCGGCGGCGGAAATGAGAACGAGCGAGTAGCACTCAGTACCTTTACCGATTGGCACTCAGTGCCATATGGTGCGGATGCGTCGACGCCGAGCGCGGCGCATCCGAGCCGAGTGCAGGTCAATGCAGGGGGTCGAGACGTGTCCCAGCAGGAATTGAGCATCGCGCCCATAGAGCACGAGCGAACCGGCATGATCTACCAGCGCTGCCGATGGTGCGGCACCGCGTCCTTCCGGCGCATGCTGTGTCCGGTGTGCGCGTCCAGTGATCTGGAGTCCGAGCGGAGCGACGGCGAGGGTGTCGTCGTCCAGTCCAGCGTGGTCAACCGCTACACCGGCACCGCACGCAACGAATCCCTCGTCCGCTTTCCCGAGGGCTTCGTGTTCCGCTGCCGTGTCGTGGGTGCCTCGCCGCATCTGGTGTGGGTCGGCGCGCGCGTGCGGCCCGTGGCCGGGTCCGACCCGGAGACCGGAGAGGCCGTCTTCGAGCTCTGCGAGACGAACGCGAGCGCCGACTGGTAGTGCCGAGGGTTTAGTTGACGCCGCGCTCGCGGCCCTCCCAATAGGGCCCGCGCAGCTTGTACTTCTGCAGTTTTCCGGTGGCCGTGCGGGCCAGTTCGCCGCGGAACTCCACCGAGGTCGGCGCCTTGAACCCGGCGAGGTGCTCCTTGCAGTGCCGGATGAGCTCCTCCTCGGTGGCCTGTGTGCCGGGGGCGAGCACGACCAGGGCCTTGATGGTCTCGCCCCACTTCTCGTCCGGCACCCCGATGACCGCGACCTCGGCGACCGCGGCATGGCTGAACAGGACGTCCTCCACCTCGATCGACGAGACGTTCTCACCGCCGGTGATGATGACGTCCTTCTTGCGGTCGCTGATCGTCAGATGGCCGTCCGGTCCGATGGTCCCGCCGTCGCCCGTGTGGAACCAGCCGCCCTCCAGCGCCTTCGCGGTCTCCTCCGGCTGCTCCCAGTAGCCCTCCAGGATCACGTTCGAGCGGGCGAGGATTTCGCCCTCCTCCGAGGTGCGCAGCGTGACGCCAAGCGCGGGGGCCCCGGCCTGGACCAGCTTCTCCGCGCGCTGCTGCGAGGTGAGGTCGTCCCATTCGGCGCGGGTGCGGTTGATGGTGAGCAGGGGCGAGGTCTCGGTGAGGCCGTAGATCTGGATGAACTCCCAGCCGAGCTCCGATTCGACCTGCTCGACCGTCTTGGTGGGCGGCGGCGCCCCCGCGACGATGATGCGCACGCGGTCCCGCCCAGGGATCTCCCCCTCCCACGTCCGCGCCGCGGCGAGCACCGCGTTGACCACGGCGGGCGCCGCGCACATCACCGTGACGCCGTGCTCGGCCACCCGGCGCAGGATCTCCGCGCCGTCCACCTTGCGCAGCACGATCTGGCGCGCGCCCATGCCGGCCATGGCGAACGGCATGCCCCAGCCGTTCGCGTGGAACATCGGCAGGGTGTGCAGATAGACGTCCCGGTCGGTGACCCCGGCGTGCAGTGCGAACGTCAGGGCGTTCACCCAGATGTTGCGGTGCGTGATCTGAACGCCCTTGGGGCGTGCGGTCGTTCCGCTGGTGAAGTTGATGGTCGCGGTGGCGTTCTCGTCGTGCTGCCAGGGCTCGAGCTCGGTGTCGAAGCGGTACAGGTGCTTGTCGGCGTCCGCTCCCAGCGTGTAGCGGTGCTTGCAGGTCACCCCAGCGAGGCGGTCCTCCAGTTCGGGGTCGACCAGCAGGACGCTCGCGCCCGACTGGCCGACGATGTACCCCACTTCTTCGGCCGACAGACGGAAGTTGACCGGCACGAGAACCCGGCCGTGGCCGCTGACGCCGAAGAACGACGTCAGCAGCCGGGCGCTGTTGGGCGAGACCACCGCCACCCGAGCGCCGTGCGGCACCCCGAGCGCGTCGAGCCCGGCGGCCTGGGCCCGCGCCAGCTCACCCACGCGCCGGTAGGTGAGCCCTCCCCAGGGCTCGGCCGGCTGATCGGGTTCGTCGACGATACCGACCCGGTCCCCGTAGACGGCCGTGGCGCGGTCCAGAAAATCAAGGGCCCCGAACGGGACGAACATCCTGGCCTCCAGAAGCTCAGTCGATGGACGCCGCCTATCCGACCACGCCCCGACGGAAACCGGACACCCCGACGCCAGGTCCCTTCCGACCTCAGGCCCCTTGAAGCCGACGCAAGGACGCCACCAGCAGATCCACCTCCTCGGACGTGTTGTAGAGCGCGAGCGAGGCGCGGGCGGCCGACTCCAGGCCGTAGTGGGCGAGCGCGGGCTGGGCGCAGTGGTGGCCCGCGCGGACGGCGATCCCGTCGCGGTCGAGCCAGTCCGCGACGCCCGCCGGATCGTGGCCCGCGAGGGTGAAGGTGAGGACCGCGATGCGCTCGGGCGCCGCACCGAGGACTTCCAGGCCGGGCACCGTGGCCAGGGCCTGCTGCGCGTACGTCATGAGCGCGGTCTCGTACGCGGCGACGGCGTCCCGGTCGAAGGACGTGAACCAGTTCAGTGCGGCGAGGAGGCCGACGACGCCTGCGATATGGCCCGTGCCCGCTTCCAGGAGGTGCGGGACCGGCGCGAACGTGGTCCGTGTGAAGTCGACCGAATCGATCATGTTGCCGCCGCCCTGCCAGGGCCGCATGCCCTGCAGGATCTCCGGCTTGGCGTAGAGCGCGCCGATGCCGGTCGGGGCGAAGAGCTTGTGTCCCGAGAAGGCGTAGAAGTCGGCGTCCAGATCTTGCACGTCGACCGGGAAGTGCGCGACGGCCTGCGCCCCGTCCACCAGGACCTTGGCGCCGTAGCGGTGTGCGAGGGCGGTCATCTCCTTCACGGGCGGGACGGTGCCGAGGACGTTCGACGCGTGGCTGACGGCGACGAGTTGGGTCCGGGAGGAGAGGAGGTCGGCGTAGGCGTCCTGGTCGATCGCGCCCTCGGGGGTCAGGGGGATCGGGACGACCCGGGCCCTGGTCTCCTTCGCGATCAACTGCCACGGCACGATGTCGGAGTGGTGTTCCAGGGTGGCGACCAGGATGTCGTCCCCGGGCCCGAGGTTGGCCCGCCCCCAGCTCTGGGCCACCAGATTGATCGCCTCGGTCGTGCCGCGTACGAAGACGATGTCGTCCGGCGACCCGGCCCCGAGGAAGCCGGCGACCGCGGCCCGCCCCGCCTCGTACATCTGCGTCGCCTCGCGCGCCATGGTGTGCGCGCCGCGGTGGATGTTGGAGTTCGCGGCGCCGTAGAAGGCGCCGAGTGCCTCGATGACCTGGCGCGGCTTCTGCGTGGTGGCGCCGTTGTCGAGCCAGACGAGGGGGTGGCCGTTGACGGTGCGGTGCAGGATCGGGACGTCCTGGCGGGCCGCCTCGGGCGAGAACCCCGGGGGTTGCGGCTGCGGGAGGGCGGCCGGCGCGGGGGTCGTGACTGCGGGGGCCGCGTCCGCGCGTGGCATGTCCGCGGGGGCCGCACCCGGGAGCCCTGGGACGCCCGCCCCGAGTGTCGTCCCCGGCACGCCCGCCCCGAGCGTCGTCCCCGGGACGCC
This sequence comes from Streptomyces sp. NPDC051214, assembly GCF_040682375.1. Lineage (NCBI taxonomy): Bacteria > Bacillati > Actinomycetota > Actinomycetes > Kitasatosporales > Streptomycetaceae > Streptomyces > Streptomyces sp. NPDC051214. The sequence goes on along the minus strand of NZ_JBFBAT010000001.1, from coordinate 451,427 downwards.
CCTCCCGAGCGTCGTGAGGTCAGGAATAGTCATGGTAGTTGGACACCTCGACGTTCTGCAGGACGGCGATGGCGTCCTCGACCAGGACCGCGGTGTTGAAGTACGCCGTCATCAGATACGACGTGATGCCCTTCTGGTCGACGCCCATGTTCCGCATGGACAGGCCCGGTTCGACCTCGTCGGGGACGCCCGAAGGCCGCAGACCCACCACGCCCTGCTCGGCCTCGCCCGTCCGCATCAGCAGGATCTCGGTGGTGCCGAGGCCGGGACCCATGCCGCCCGAGAAGCGCACCTTGTCCGACGGGAGCAGCGGAACACCGCGCCAAGTCAGGAGCGGGCTGCCGTAACGGTTGTCCGTCACCGGGGGCACGCCACGCCGCGTACATTCACGGCCGAAGGCGGCGATCGCCCTGGGGTGGGCGAGGAAGAAGCCGGGCTGCTTCCAGACCCGCGTCAGGAGCTCGTCCAGGTCGTCGGGGGTGGGGGCGCCGGTGCGCGCCTGGACCCGCTGCCCGGCGGAGACGTTGTGGAACAGGCCGTGCTCCGGGTGGTTCAGGAGCGAGGCCTCCTGCCGTTCCCGCAGCGCAGCGATGGTCAGGTTGGACTGCGCGCGGGTCTGGTCGATGGGCCCGTTGTAGAGGTCGGCGACCCGGGTGTGCACGCGGAGCACCGTCTGCGCGAGCGTCATGTGGTACTCGCGGGGCGCGTCCTCGTAGTCGACGAACGTCCCCGGCAGGTCGGGCTCCCCGACGTGCCCCGCGGTCAGATCCACCGGCACCTCGGCGCCGGGCGTCATCATGCCCCCGTCGCAGTACGCGGTGATCGCGCCGCCCAACGCCTCGTCCCGGTCGGCCAGCGCGGCCAGTGCGCTGCGCTCCGCGCAGAGCGCCGTGCCAGGGGTGAGCGCCTTGACGCGGTAGGGCATCGACTCGGTCCTGGTCCACGCACCGAGGTCGAAGAACTGGCCGTCGCCGATGACTTCGAGCAGCGCGTCGTCGCCGTACCGCCCGGTCACCCGCTTCTCGGCCTTGCCCTGCACGATCACCCACAGCCGGTCGGCGGGGTCGCCCTCCTGGGCGAGCACCTGCCCCGCCTCGAAGGTCACCTCGGTGAAGGCACCGGCCAGCTCCGCGAGCGCCGCGTCGTCGGCGTCACGGAGGTAGGGCACCTCGCGTAAGTCGCCGGGCACGACACGCTGCGAGCCGCCTTCCTCGTACGTGGTGATGCGGTCGTCGCCGAGCACGAACGTCCTGCGGCGGTTCACCCGGTAGGTGCCCGACTCGACGTCCACCCAGGGCAGGGCGCGCAGGAGATAGCGCGGGGTGATGCCGCGCATCTGCGGGGTGGTCTTGGTCGTCGTCGCCAGTTGCCGTGCGGCATCCGGACCGAGTGCGAGCCGGTCGTTCACTGGAACCTCCTGGAAGACGGTCTTTCGCGGCTGCCGCAATGGCATCGGCGCCGATCGTCTTCGGGGCGGTTCCATGACCGCAAGTGGTCGTTTATGGGGGCTAGTTGAGAAAAGGCCGGAAATGACCGGACAGGGGGGCGCACACCTCTTGAACCACCATCCCAGGGCTTGAGCGGGCCATCCCGCCACAGCGGATATCGGGCTCAAATCATCCCGATACCGGACCTGAGCACCCCTGAAAGGAGCGCTTATGACTCGGGTATCGGGGTGAGGAGTCGGGAAGGATGGTTCCGGTGCGAGGGGTGGTCCCCTCCGTTTCATGAAGGGTGCAGCGATGACAGATTCGGTCCCTGGGCGGCTCACCGTCTCGCGGGCGACGCTCGACGACTGGCAGGTCGTCAGCGGGTGGGCGGCGGACGAGGGCTGGAATCCGGGCCTGCGGGACGGCCCCTCCTTCTTCGCGCAGGACCCCGAGGGATTCTTCATCGGCCGCCTCGGCGACGAAGCCGACGGAGCAGGTGAGCCGGTCTCCGCGATCTCGGTCGTGAACTACGACGAGCTGTACGCCTTCCTGGGGTTCTACCTCGTACGCCCGGACCAGCGAGGACGTGGGTACGGCCTGGCCACCTGGCGGACGGCGCTCGCCCACGCGGGCAAGCGCACCATCGGCCTCGACGGCGTGGTCGCCCAGCAGGACAACTACCGCCGCTCGGGCTTCGAGCTCGCCCACCGCACCATCCGGTATGTGGGCTCCCTGTCCGGCGGCGGTCCGCGCCCCGCACGGGTCCTGCCGGTCGAGGCCGCCGGTCTGCGGGCGATCACCGCGTACGACGCCGCGAGTTACCCCGCGGACCGCCCGCGCTTCCTTGAGTCCTGGCTGACGGCTCCCGGGCACCGCGCCCTCGCCCGGATCGTCGACGGCACCATCACCGGATACGGCGTGCTGCGTCCGGCCCACGGCGCCCTGCGCGTCGGGCCGTTGTTCGCGGACACACGCGCCGACGCGGAGGAACTCTTCGACGCGCTGACGGCCGAGGTGGACGACACCCCGGTGGTCATCGACGTCCCCGAGACCCAGCCGCACGCCGTCGCCCTCGCGGAGGCGCGCGGCATGAAGCCCACGTTCCCGACCGCCCGTATGTACACGGGGCCGGTGCGGGAAATGGCGGCGGAGCGCGTCTTCGGCGTCACCACGCTCGAACTCGGCTGATTCACCTGACTCGGCTGACCCGTGCGGGGCCGGGCCCTCCTTGGGTCCGGCCTGCCTCCGCGGTCGCTACGCGATCGTCAGCCTCTTCTTCGCCTCGGCCTCCGAGCTGGTGCCGACGTAGAGGTCCACCGCACCCTCCTCGACACGGAACTCGCCGTCCAGGGCGTTCGTCCAGAACCCGAGGTCCTCGGCGCCGAGTCGGAAGCGGACGGTCGTGGATCTGCCCGCCTTCAGCGTCACCCTGCGAAAGCCGCGCAGCTTGCGCACCGGCTGCGCGATGCTCGCCGCGATGTCGTGGACGTACAGCTGGACGACCTCGTCGCCCGTGCGGTCGCCCGTGTTGCGGACGGTGACCGCGACCTCCAGGGTGTCGCCCCCGCGCAGCGCCCGCGCCGACACGCGGTCGCGGCTCAGCTGCGGCTCGCCGAGCTCGAAGGACGTGTAGGAGAGCCCGTGGCCGAAGGCGAACTGCGGGGTCGGGGGCAGATCGAGATACTTGGACGTGTATTTGTTGTCCGCGTCGTACGGGCGGCCCGTCGACTCGTGGTTGTAGTGCACGGGGATCTGGCCGACCGTCCGCGGGAACGACACGGGCAGCTTGCCGCCCGGATTGACCTCGCCGAACAGCACGTCGGCGATCGCGTTGCCCGCCTCGAGTCCCGGGTGCCAGGCCTCCAGGACGGCGGGAGCCGACTTCAGCCAGCCGCCGACGGTCAGCGGACGGCCGTTGACCAGGACCACCACGAACGGCTTGCCCGTCCCGGCGATCGCCTCGATCAGCTTCTCCTGCGCGCCCGGCAGGCTGATGTCGCCGCGCGCGGCGGCCTCGCCGCTCATCGCCGGAGCCTCGCCGACCACGACCACGGTGACGTCCGCCTTCTTGGCCGCGGCGACCGCCGCCGGGATGCCGCCGGTGTCCTCGCCGTCGGGGTCCCCGCCCTTCGCGTACGTCACCTTCGCCCGCGGAGCCGCGGCCCGCACCGCGGCGAGAACCTTGCCCGAGGGGAACTTCTTCGCCGCGCCGGGGAACGTCCACGTGCCGAGCAGGTCGTCGGAGTCGCCGAACGGGCCGACGACCGCGATCGACCCGACGGACTTCTTGAGCGGCAGGGCCTTGCCCTCGTTCTTCAGGAGCACCATCGAACGGGCGGCGGTCTCGCGGGCGGCCTCGCGGGCTTTCGCGGACGGCTCGTCGATGGCGGCGCCCTCGTCGACGTACGGATGGTCGAAGAGGCCGAGCGCGAACTTCAGGCGCAGGATCCGCGTGACCGCCTCGTCGAGGCGCCGCTCACTGATCCTGCCACCGCGCAGCAGCTTCTTGCCGTGCTTGGCCAGGTCCGTGCTGGCCATCTCCATGTCGACGCCGGCGTTCAGCGCGAGGCGGGCCGCGTCGGCGCCGTCCTCGGCGAAGCCGTGCGCGACGAGCTCGTCGACGCCGTTCCAGTCGCTGACGACGAAGCCGTCGAAGCCCCACTCCTTGTACAGGATGTCGGTGAGCGTGTGGGGGTTGCCGTGGGCCGGCACGCCGCTGATGGTGTTGAACGAGGCCATCACCGTGGCCACGCCCGCGTCCAACGCGGCCTTGAACGGCGGCAGATAGTGGTTGCGAAGGCGCGACTCCGACACGTCGACCGTGTTGTAGTCCCGGCCGCCCTCGGCACCGCCGTACGCGACGAAGTGCTTGGCGCAGGCGGCGATACGGTCCTTGGCGTCGAGTCCTGAACCCTTCGCGCCCTGGTAACCCTCGACCTTGGCCACCGCGAACGCCGTCGTGAGGTAGGGGTCCTCGCCGCAGCCCTCGGCGATCCGGCCCCAGCGCGGCTCGTGCGTGACGTCCATCATCGGCGAGAACGTCCAGTGCACGCCGTTCGAGCGCGACTCCTTCGCCGACACCTCGGCATCCCGCCGGGTCACCTCCGGGTCGAAGCTCGACGCCTGGGCGAGGGGGATCGGGAACGTGGTCCACAGGCCATGGATGACGTCGAGGCCGAAGAGCAGCGGGATGCCGAGCCGGGACTCCTCCACCGCGATGCGCTGCAGGGCGTTGCTGCTCTTGGCGCCGAAGATGTTCAGGACCGAACCGAGCCGTCCGGCGCGCGCGGCGTCCTCGACGTCCTTGGTCTCGCTGCCGCCGGGGCCCGTGCTGACCGACCAGGGGAGCTGCTGCAACTGCCCCAGCTTCTCTTCGACCGTCATACGGTCGAGCAGCTTCTCGATCCTCGGGTCGAGAGGTCTCGCGGGGCTCGGGCGGCGCGGCGCGGCCTGGGCGATACCGGTACCGGCGGCGGTGATGCCGCCTCCGGCGACGGCCGTGCCGCCGATCGCGGACAGCAGAGTACGCCTTCGTAGCTCACGCATGTGTTCGCCTTCTCGCCTCAGGAAGTCGACAACCTCTGTGATGGCCACAAGAGTTGAAGCGAAAGTACGTTCCTGTTACACGCGGGTCAAGGGATGCGGCAGGGACGCGCGGGACGCTCGTCCGGAGGCCTCATTCGGGTGTCTCACCCCCAACGCTTGACCTCAAGGAAACTTGAGGTTCTACGTTCTTCTCATGAGCATGGAAACGACAGCCTGGACCCAGCTGCAGAGCGTCATGCACGCCGAGCAGGACCGCCGTCCCTTCGCCCGCGCCACCCTGCGCCGCATCGGGACCTTCGCCCGTCCGCACAAGCGCCGCATCGTCTACTTCGTCCTCCTGAGCATCATCACCGCACTGCTCGCGGTGGCGACCCCCGTCCTCGCGGGCAGCGTCGTGGACGTGATCGTCAAGGACGGAGACTCCTCGCTGGTCGTCCGGTACGCCCTGCTCATCGCCGCCATCGCCGTCGCCGAGGCCGCTTTCGGACTGCTCGGCCGCTGGCTGTCGGCGAACCTGGGGGAGGGCCTCATCCTCGATCTGCGGACGGCGGTCTTCGACCACGTCCAGCGCATGCCCGTCGCCTTCTTCACCCGCACCCGCACCGGCGCGCTCGTCAGCCGCCTGAACAACGACGTGATCGGCGCCCAGCGCGCGTTCAGCAACACGCTCTCCGGAGTCGTCGGCAACGTGGTCACGCTGCTCCTGACCCTGGCCGTCATGCTCAAGCTCTCCTGGCAGATCACGCTCCTCGCGCTCGTCCTGCTCCCCGTCTTCATCGTGCCCGCCCGCCGCATGGGCTCCCGGATGGCCAAGCTCCAGCGCGAGGCCGCCCACCACAACGCGGCGATGGGCACCCGCATGACCGAGCGCTTCTCCGCCCCGGGCGCCACCCTCATCAAGCTCTTCGGGCGGCCCGGCGCCGAGTCGGAGGAGTTCGCGACGCGGGCCCGGCGGGTGCGGGACATCGGTGTCCGCACGGCCATGGCGCAGTCCACCTTCATCACCGCGCTCACCCTGGTCTCCGCCCTCGCGCTGGCCCTCGTCTACGGCCTCGGCGGCTACTTCGCCCTGAACGGCACCCTGGAGGCAGGCGCGATCGTCTCCCTGGCCCTGCTCCTGACCCGCCTCTACGCACCGCTGACCTCCCTGGCGGGAGCACGGGTCGAGGTCATGAGCGCGCTCGTCAGCTTCGAGCGGGTCTTCGAGGTCCTCGACCTGAAGCCGCTGATCGACGAGAAGCCGGACGCCCGTGAGGTCCCCGCGGGCCCGGTGGCGGTGGAGTTCGACGACGTCCGCTTCGGCTACCCGTCCGCCGACAAGGTCTCCCTGGCCTCCCTCGAAGAGGTCGCGTCCCTCGACACCCGGGGCGGCGAAGAAGTCCTGCACGGCCTCTCCTTCCGCGCCGAGCCGGGCCAGACCGTCGCACTCGTCGGCTCGTCCGGCGCGGGCAAGTCGACCATCGCGCAACTGCTTCCCCGCCTGTACGACACGGACGGCGGGGCCGTGCGCATCGGCGGAGTCGACGTCCGCGACCTCTCCGCGGCCTCGATGCGCCGCACGCTCGGCATGGTCACGCAGGACGGCCACCTCTTCCACGAGTCGGTCCGCGCCAACCTGCTGCTCGCCCGCCCCGAGGCCACCGAGGACGACCTGTGGGACGTCCTGCGCAGGGCCCGCCTCGAAGACCTCGTACGCTCCCTGCCCGACGGCCTCGACACCGTGGTCGGCGAGCGCGGCTACCGGCTCTCCGGCGGCGAGCGCCAGCGCATGACCATCGCCCGGCTGCTCCTCGCCCAGCAGCGGGTGGTCATCCTCGACGAGGCCACGGCGCACCTGGACAACACCTCGGAGGCCGCGGTCCAGGAGGCGCTCGCCGAGGCGCTCGAGGGCCGCACCGCCATCGTCATCGCGCACCGGCTCTCGACGGTGCGGTCCGCCGACCAGATCCTCGTCGTCGAGGCCGGGCGGATCGTGGAGCGCGGGACGCACGAGGAACTGCTCGCGGCGGAAGGCCGGTACGCGGAGCTCTACCGCACCCAGTTCGCGCACAAGCCGGTGCAAGTGGCGGCGTAGAACGCGCGGAAAGGGCGCCGGGCCAGAGGGAGTCGCCCCTCTGGCCCGGTGCCCTTTCGCGCGGGCCGCTGGTCCTAGTGCCGCGCGGCAGAAGTGCGCCGCAGACCGGCCGCCGCACCCACGGCGCCCAGCAGACACAGCACCCCGGTCACGGTCACGGCAGTGTGCACGCCGTTCATGAACGCCTGACCGCTGCCCTCCACGACCGCCGACCTCAACTGCGCGGGCATGTCGGGCGAGACCGGGGCCGCACCCATCGCCACCGCGTCCTCGGCCTTGTGGAGCCCGGTCGCCAGGGGCTCCGGGACACCCGCCGCCGTCAGTTCGCCGGTCAGCGTCGAGCCGACCCGGCTGCTGATGAGCGAGACGAGGACGGAGGTGCCGAGCGCGCCGCCGATCTGCAGGGCGGTGGCCTGCAGCCCGCCGGCGACGCCCGCGTCCTGGACGGGTGCCTGTCCGACGATGGCGTCGGAGGACGCGGAAAGGACCATGCCGACGCCGAGGCCGAGCGCGATGAACGGCGGCCACATCGTGGCGTACGACGATCCGGTGTCCCAGGCCAGCATCCCGAAGGCGGCGCCGGCCTGGAGCAGCATGCCCAGCGGCATCGTCAGGCGTGGCCCGAACCGCGCGGTGAGCGCGGCACCCAGCGGGGAGGCCACCAGGGAGGCCAGGCTGAGCGGGAGGGTGCGCACCCCGGCCTCGACCGGCGAGAAGCCGCGCACGTTCTGCAGGTACAGCATCACGAAGAAGATCACGCCGAGCATGACGAAGAAGTTCAGGGCGGTGATGACCGTGCCGGTGGTCAGCGCCCGGCTGCGGAAGAGCCGCATCGGAAGCAGCGGATGCGAGACGCGGTTCTCGTACCAGCCGAAGGCCCCGAGGAGCAGTACGCCGACGCCGACGCAGCCCAGGGTCCCCGCCGACGCCCAGCCCCAGGTCTCCCCCTTGACGACGCCGAAGACCACGCACAGCAGCGCGACGGCCAGCAGGACGACCCCGAGGACGTCGAAGCGCTGCGACCCGGCGGTGTTCATGCCCTCGCTCTTGCTCCGCGGGAGTACGGCGGCGCTGACCACCAGGGCGATCACGCCGATGGGGGCGTTGATGTAGAAGACGGACTCCCAGGAGACGTTCTCCAGGAGCAGTCCGCCCACGATCGGCCCCAGCGCGGTCGACACCGCCGAGACCATGGCCCAAATGCCCACCGCCATACCGAACTTGCGCGGCGGGAAGGCGGTGCGCAGCAGGCCCAGGGTGTTGGGCATCAGCAGGCCGCCGAAGAATCCCTGCACGGCACGGAAGGCGATGACGCCCTCGACGGAGCCGGAGAGGCCGATGGCGACCGAGGCGAGCGTGAACCCGGCGACGCCGGCCATGTAGAACGTGCGGCGCCCGAAACGGTCGCCGAGCTTGCCGCCCAGGATGAGGGAGGCGGCCAGGGCGAGCAGGTAGGCGTTGGTGACCCACTGGAGGTCCGCGGTGGAGGCGTCGAGGGCGCGGCCGATCTCCGGGTTCGCGATGGCGACGACGGAGGCGTCGAGCTGAACCATGAAGAGACCGAAGGCCACGGCGGCGAGCGTCAGCCAGGGGTTGGCGCGCCTGCCGGCCTCCGGTGGAGTGCAAACGGGCAGGGGTGAGGAATCCACGGTGGTGGACGGCATGAAGGTGCCTTGTCTGTGGTGAGAGGTACGAAGCTGTGGTGAGAGGTACGAAGGGGTGAGCGCACAGGCGGCGGCGTCGGGCGCGGGCCGAGAACACCCCCGTACCGGGGGCGTGTGGGTCTACTCCGCCGAGGGCGCCGCGTGCAGCTGACGCGACAGTGAGTTGAGCGCGCCCAGGGCCGAACCCAGGGCATCGCGCTCGCCCTGGGTGAGGAACTGCAGGGCGCGCGCGAGGTGTTCGCCCTCGAGGCGCCGGACCTCGGCCAGCTCGCGCCGGGCGCGGGAGGTCAGATGCAGGTGCGCGATCCGCTTGTCGTCCGCGTCCTGCCGCCGTTCAAGCAGCCCCTGCTCGGTGAGCTGGGAGACCAGGGCGCTGACGTTGTTCGGCCGCATCAACAGGGCGTCGGCGGCCTCTCGGACGGTGACGCCTTCTTCCTGCGCCACCAGACGCAGCAGCGCGAGCTGCGCCTCCGGGGGCTTGGGGCGCGCGAAGTCGCGGCCGACGTGCCGGTCGAGGGCACGGTTCAGCGCGGGCAGGCTCGACGCGAGGGCGGAGGCCACACGGTCGAGGTCCTGGGCGGACGCGCTGGAATCGGGCACGACGCGAGAGTACCTCTGCAGACATAGGTATGTCCAAAGACATTGTTCTGTCCTCGCATCCCCCTGTGCGCCCGCATCTGAAAAAGCGATGACCTACAGCGGAAACATCTGTTGGACAGGATTCGTGGCGCGTTCAAGGATGTCTCGCACGGCAGCACCGTCAACGCGACACCGAGATGAACTGCCGTCTGAGCGGAGGATGAAGTGCCGAGCGAAGAAACCGAAGTTGTCGTCGTCGGAGCCGGCCAGGCGGGCGTGGCGGCCAGTGAGCACCTCGGGGCCCACGGAGTGCCGCACGTCGTGCTGGAGCGGCACCGCGTGGCCGAGCGGTGGCGCTCGGAGCGATGGGACTCCCTGGTGGCGAACGGGCCCGCGTGGCACGACCGTTTCCCCGGCCTCGAGTTCACCGACGTCGACCCCGACGGCTTCGCCTCGAAGGAGCAGGTCGCGGAGTACTTCACCGCGTACGCCGAGAAGATCGGCGCGCCGGTGCGCTGCGGCGTCGAGGTGACCGACGTGCGCCGGCACATCGGCCGGCCGGGCTTCCGGGTGGAGACGTCGCGGGGTTCCATCGACGCGCGCTTCGTCGTGGTGGCGACCGGGGCGTTCCAGCGGCCCGTCTTCCCGCCCATCGTTCCGCACGACGCCGTCCCCGTGCAGATCCACTCCAGCGGCTACCGCAACCCGGACCAGCTTCCCGAAGGCGCGGTCCTGGTGGTCGGGGCGGGCTCGTCGGGGGTGCAGATAGCCGACGAACTGCGCCGCTCCGGGCGCCGGACCTTCCTCTCCGTCGGCCCGCACGACCGCCCTCCGCGTGAGTACCGCGGGCGTGACTTCTGCTGGTGGCTCGGTGTGCTCGGACTCTGGGACGCCGAGACGCCCCCGCAGGGCGCCGAGCACGTGACCATCGCGGTCAGCGGCGCGCGCGGCGGACACACCGTGGACTTCCGTGCCCTGGCCGCCGACGGTGTCGAGCTGCTCGGGGTGACCGCGTCCTGCGAGGACGGCGTCCTGCGCTTCGCACCCGACCTCGCCGAGAACATCGCGCTCGGCGACGAGAAGTACCTCGCCCTGCTCCGGGCGGCCGACGAGTACGTGGAGCGCAACGGTCTCGACCTCCCCGAGGAGCCGCAGGCCCACGTCCTGGGTCCGGACCCGGTGAGCGTGACCGCTCCCCGCCTCGAACTGGACCTGGCCGAGGCCGGCGTGACCTCGATCGTCTGGGCGACGGGCTTCGCCACCGACTACGGCTGGCTCGACGTCGACGCCTTCGACGAGAAGGGCCGCCCGCAGCAGCGGCGCGGAGTCTCCAGCGAGCCCGGCGTCTACTTCCTGGGCCTGCCCTGGCTCTCCCGCCGCGGCTCCAGCTTCATCTGGGGTGTCTGGCACGACGCCCGGTACGTCGCCGACCACATCGCGACCCGGCGTGGCTACCTCGCCTACGCCCGCGCCGACCGGGCCGCCGCAGCTCCGGCCACCCCCAACTCCTGAGGAGCAGACGATGACTTCCCCGCACCAGGGCCCCCGGCCCACGACCCCGATCGTCGCCGGCGGACACACCCGCATCCGTCCGTTCAACACCCGCGACACCTATCCCGAGCAGAACCTCGACAACGACCTCTGCCAGGCCGTCGTCGCGGGCAACACGGTGTACGTACGGGGCCAGATCGGCCAGGACCTCGACACCAGCGAGTCCGTGGGCATCGGCGACGTAGAGGCGCAGGCCGAGCGGGCCATGGCGAACATCAAGATGCTGCTCGAAGAGGCCGGCGGCCGGATGGAGCACCTGGTCAAGCTGACCATCTACCTGGTCGACCCGCGCTACCGCGAGGCGGTCTACCGCACGGTGGGCCGCTGGACCAAGGGCGTTCACCCGATCTCCACCGGCCTGGTGGTGTCCGCCCTCGCCCGGCCGGAGTGGCTGTGCGAGATCGACGCCGTCGCCGTACTTCCCGAGGTGGCCGTACCGGCCGAGGGGGAGCGGGCATGACGTTCTCTCTGGTGGTCCGGGACGGCGAGCGGTTCGGCATCGCGGCCAGCTCGTCGAGTCCGGCCGTCGCCGCCCGCGTCGTCCATCTGCGGCCCGGCGTCGGCGCGGCGACGTCGCAGAACATCACCGACCCCCTGCTCGGCACCGACCTTCTGGAGGGCCTGACGGAGCACGGCGACGCCGAACGCGCCCTGGCCGACGTCACCGGCGCCGCAGAAAACCAAAAGACCATCGCCTACCGGCAGTTGACCGTCCTTGGCCGGTCGGGCCCCGGTGTCGCCTTCAGCGGCCCGCACACTCTGGGCACCTTCGCGTCGGCCACCGCGGACGGCGCGGTCGCGGCCGGCAACATGCTGTCCGGCGCCCACATCCCCGACGTGCTCATCGACGCGTACGCAGCCGCCACGGGGGAGTTGGAGGAGCGGCTGCTCGCCGCGATGAAGGCCGCCGTCGCAGCCGGCGGCGAGGAAGGGCCGGTGCACTCCGCCGGGATGGCGGTCGTCGCGGACGTCGGCTGGCGGGTCACCGACCTGCGGGTGGACTGGGCCGACGACCCCCTGGACCGGCTCGGTGACCTGCTCGACGTCTGGCTGCCGCAGCGGGACGACTACGTGCGGCGCGGCCTCGACCCCGCCGGCTCTCCCTCGTACGGCGTACCGGGAGACGAGTGATGGGGACGAACGGGAATTCCGCGACGGGGACGATGAAGGAGGCGGCGCGGCACGCGGTCGACCGGCACGCCGAGCAGCTCATCGGCCTCTCCGAGCGACTGCACGCCGACCCGGAGACCGCCTGGGAGGAACACCGGGCCGCCGCCGCGGTGCCCGAACTCCTGGACCGCGCAGGATTCGACGTCACCCCGTCCTACCTCGGCCTGAACACCGCCTTCCTCGCCCGGTTCGGCAGCGGTCCGGTCCGGATCGCGCTGTGCGCCGAGTACGACGCGCTGCCCGGCCTGGGCCACGCGTGCGGTCACAACCTCATCGCGGCGAGCGCGGTCGGCGCGGCCCTGGGCCTTGCCGCCGTCGCCGACGACGCCGGGCTCACCGTCGAGGTCTACGGCACCCCGGCCGAGGAAGGCGGCGGCGGCAAGATCGAGATGCTCGACCGGGGAGCCTTCACCGGCGTGGACCTCGCGATGATGGTGCACCCGGCGCCGGTCGACGTCGCCGAGGCGCGCCCGTTCGCCGTCAGCCATTCCAAGGTGTCCTACACCGGGAAGTCCGCGCACGCCGCCGCCTACCCGGAGGCCGGGATCAACGCGGCCGACGCCTTCACCGTGGCCCAGGTCGCCATCGGGCTGCTGCGTCAGCAGTTGCCGGGGTCGGCACGCGTGCACGGCGTGGTGACGCACGCCGGGGACGCCCCGAACGCCATCCCGGAACGGTCGAGCGGACGCTGGTACGTCAGGGCCGAGACGCTCGCCGAACTGGCCGACCTCGAACCGCGCGTCATGCGGGCCTTCGAGGCAGGCGCCCTCGCCACCGGCTGCGACCTGGTGATCGAGCCGGAGAGCAAGCCCTACGCGGAGTTCCGCACGGACGAGACCGCCCTCGCGCACTACCGGGCCAACGCCGTCGCCCTGGGGCGGGAGTTCGCGCCGCCCGGCCAGGCGGCGCGCATGAACCGCGCCTCCACCGACATGGGCAACGTCTCGCAGGTCGTGTCGGCCATCCACCCGTACATCGGCATCGGCTCCCTGCCCGCCACCAACCACCAGCACGAGTTCGCCGCCTTCTGCGTGGGCGGGACGGCCGAGCGTGCCCTGCTCGACGGCGCGGTCGCGCTGGCCTGGACCGGCGTGGACCGCGGCGCGCCGACGACCGACCTGCTCTCACCCTGACGACACGACATCTTTCCCCAGGAGGCGCGCATGCCCACGCGTGAAAGCCGTGAAAGCAGTGCCACGACGACCGAGGCCGAGCCGGCCACCGACGCGGTCGCACTGCGCAGGAGCGTCGCCGCGGGAGCCGTGGGCGTGTTCGTGCACTGGTTCGACTGGGCCGCCTACGCCTATCTCGCCGGCACGGTCGCCACCGTGTTCTTCCCCGCCGGCGACAGCACGACCGGACTGCTCGCGGTGTTCGGCGTGTTCGCCGTCTCGTTCGGCATCCGGCCCATCGGTGCCCTGGTCTTCGGGCCGCTCGGCGACCGGATCGGCCGCAAGCGCACCCTGTCCCTGGTCATCTTCATGATGTCGGGCGCGACCCTGACCATAGGCCTGCTTCCCGGCTACGACTCGATCGGCATCGCCGCCCCGGTGCTCCTGGTGGTGCTTCGCCTGATCCAGGGCTTCGCCGCGGGCGGCGAGTTCGGCAGCGCGGCGAGCTTCCTCGCCGAGAGCGCGCCACGGCGCCGCCGCGGATTCGGCGTGAGCTGGCTGGAGGTCGGCTCCCTGCTCGGCTTCCTCGCCGGTTCGTTCGTCTTCCTCGTCCTGTCCTCGACGCTCGACGAGAGCCAGCTCACCGCCTGGGGCTGGCGCATCCCCTTCCTGATCGCCGCACCCCTCGGCGTCATCGGCTTCATCATCCGCAGCAAGATCGAGGACACCCCGGAGTACCGGGCCCTCGAAGCGGGCGGCACCGTGCCCAGCAGCCCCGCCAGGGAACTGCTCCGCTCCCACAAGCGTGAACTGCTGCAGGCAGCCGGGCTGATGGCGGCCATGCACGTCCCCTTCTACGCGGTGCTGACCTACCTCGTCACCTATGAGACCGACCACCTGGGCCACTCGGACGGCAACGCGGCCCTGTTGTCCACGGCCATCTCGCTGATGGGCCTGGTGCTCGTGCCGCTGTTCGGCGCGCTGTCCGACCGGGTGGGTCGCAAGCCGGTGTTCGTCGGGGCGACGCTGGCCCTGCTGGTGCTCTCCACCCCGGCCTTCCTCCTGATGCGGACCGGACTCGCGGGCACCTGGGCGGCCGGGCTCGTGCTCGGCGTGATCCTGGCGGCGATCCTCGGCACCTACGCGGTGTGGTCGGCGGAGATCTTCCCCACCCGCACGCGTCAGAGCGGTCTTTCCGTCGCGTACAACATCACCGCGGCGCTGTTCGCCGGGACCGTGCCCTACCTGATGACCGTGCTCATCTCCGCGACCGGCAGCACCCTGGTGCCCGGCCCGTACCTGATGGTGTTCGCCGTGGGCGGCCTCATCGCCGCCCTGACCCTGAAGGAGACCGCCGGCACCACGCTGCTGCGCCCCGAGGACGTCTCTCCCGAGGACGTCTCCCGTACGCCCGCGGAGTCCCACGCGCCGGCGGCAGAGCGGGTGTGACCGTCGCCGCCGCATAGGGTCGCTGCGCACACCGTTCACGGTTCACCGGGCACAAGGGTCTCGTATGACGTCACCGCTGGGTTTCACCCTCGTTCAGCTGCGCTACTTCCTCGTGGCGGCCGAGCGTGGCTCCATGACCGAGGCGTCGGCGGAGCTGCACGTCGCCCAGTCGGCCGTGTCCGCCGCGGTCCACAACCTGGAGCAGGATCTCCAGGTGCAGCTCTTCATCCGGCGGCGGGGCCGGGGCCTGACCCTGACCCCCGCCGGGGAGCGGCTGCAACAGCAGGCGCGGGACCTGCTGGCGCGCGCCCGTGAGGTCCACCGGGAAGCCCGGGGCGACGGTGAGACCCTCTCCGGTCCGGTGGCCGTCGGCTGCTTCGTGACCCTGGCCCCGTACTACCTGCCGCCTCTGTTCAGCGAGTTCACCCGGCGTCATCCCGGCATAGAGATCGACGTGGTGGAGGAGGAGACGGACCAGCTCGTCCAGGCCCTGGCAGCGGGACGCATCGACTTCGCCCTCACCTACGGCCTGGGTCTGTCGTCCGAACCGGACCTGCACAGCGAGACGATCGCCCGCGCCCCGGCCTACGTCATCGTCGCGGCCGACCACCCGCTGGCCGGGCAGGGCAGCGTGGAGCTGGCCGAGCTGTCCGCCGAACCCCTTGTCCTGCTCGACCTCCCGCACAGCCGCGACTACTTCCACGCACTGGTGGCCGCCACCGGCACCGCGCCCGACGTCCGCTACCGCACCCGCAGTTACGAGACCGTACGCTCACTGGTGGCGCGCGGACTCGGCTACTCCGTGCTCAACCAGCGCCCGTCGACCAGCCAGACCTACGGCGGCGGCGAGGTCGCCGAGCTGCGCCTCCGGGACGGCGGCCCCCCGCTCGAAGTCAAGATCGTCTCCATGGGAGGCGTGGCCCAGACCGCCCGGGCCCGAGCGGTGATGAACCTGCTGCGGGAGATCGCCGCACGACCCGCGTGAGCCCGCGCCCCTCGACGTCGATGGGGGAGCAGACACAGAGTAAGTGGGCGCTCACGCAGGGAAGTTGATGCGGTGGAGATCGAGTGTGTTACCCATACGCAATCCCGGGGGAGGGACAAGAACCCTGGTCGGTGGCAGGATGCACCGCAGCTTGCGCAGCACACAGCGCTGTTGATCTCGCTCGCGCCCTGGTTCGAGCCTGCCCTGGAGGTCCTGTGTCCGCTCGTCGACCGAAGTCCGTTCGTTCCCCGGTGGCTGTCATGGCCCTGACCGCAGTGGTCGGCCTCGTGATGACGGGCTGCACCAGTACCAAGTCCGACAGCGACGGCGACAAGGGCGCGTCGGGGATCAAGCTCGTCTCGTCCGGCAAGATCAAGACCTGCACGCATCTGCCCTATCCGCCGTTCCAGTCGAAGAAGGACGGCAAGATCGTCGGCTTCGACGTGGATCTGGTCGACCTGGTCGCCAAGGAACTCAAGGTCGAGCAGGAGATCGTCAACACACCCTTCGAGGGCATCGAAACCGGCCAGGACTTCAACATCCGCAAGTGCGACCTGGCCGCCGCAGGCATGACGATCACCGACGAGCGCGACAAGGTCATGGACTTCTCGGACCCCTACTTCAACGCCACCCAGGCGCTGATCACCAAGAAAGGGCAGCCCTACAAGACCTTCGAGGACCTCAAGGGCAAGAAGCTCGGCTACCAGAAGGCCACCACCGGCGGCATCTACGCCAAGAAGGAGAGCAAGGGCCTCGACGTCGAGCTCGTGGAGTACGAGGACGTCGGCCTGCTGCTCACGGCGGTCAAGGCCGGCAAGGTCGACGCGGGCATCAACGACAACGGCGTGCTCTTCGAATACATCAAGGACAACCCGGACACCGAGGTGACCGCGGAGTTCGACACCGGTGAGAAGTACGGAATCGGCTTCCGCACGGGCAACGACTCCCTGCGCACGAAGGTCAACAAAGTCCTCAAGGAAGCGCGCAGCGACGGCAGTTACGACAAGATCTACAAGAAGTGGTTCGGCACCACACCGCAGAGCTGACCTCGCGCATTCACACGGCTGACCAGAGGAGTTCTGCACGTATGACCATGTCCCGACGGCGGCGGGCACGGCTGTTCCGCGGCGTCCAGTACGCCGTGCTGTTCATCGCCATAGCCGTGTTCGCGCTGGTGGCCGACTGGGGGACACTGCGCCAGGCGTTCTTCGACGTGGAGATCGCCAAGGCGCTGTTCCCCGAGGTGATCACCACCGCGCTGGTCAACACCGCCTACTACACGCTGCTCGGCTTCGGCTTCGGCCTGGGGCTCGGCATCGTCCTCGCGCTGATGCGGCTGTCCACGGTGCCTCCGTACCGCTGGATCGCCATCGCCTACATCGAGTTCTTCCGTGGCGTTCCCTCCCTCCTCGTGTTCATCGCGCTCGGCTTCGGTGTGCCGCTGGCCTTCGAGGTCGCGCTTGACATGGACATCACGGTGATGCTGTCCCTGGGCCTGGTGGGGGCCGCCTACATGGCCGAGACGATCCGCGCGGGCATCCTGGCGGTGCCCAAGGGGCAGTCGGAGGCGGCCCGTTCGCTGGGCATGTCACCGGGGCGCGCGATGGTGTCGATCGTGATGCCGCAGGCGTTCCGGATCGTGCTGCCGCCGCTGACCAACGAGCTGATCCTGCTCACCAAGGACTCCTCCCTGGTGTATCTGCTCGGCCTCTCGCTCGGCCAGTTCGAGCTGGCCAACTTCGGCCGGGACGCGCTGAACGAGCACAAGAGCCTGACCCCGATCCTGATCGCCGGACTGCTGTATCTCGTCATCACCCTCCCGCTCGGCCATCTGGTGCGGCGGCTCGAGGCCCGTACGGCGAAAGCCAGGTGAGCACCATGAAGTTGGACAAGGAACCCGACGCGCCCGCACCTTCGGGCCAGGCGATCGAGGTGCGTGAACTCCGCAAGTCGTTCGGCGACCTGGAGGTGCTCAAGGGCATCGATCTCGCGGTCGGGCGCGGTGACGTGGTCTGTGTCATCGGCCCCTCGGGGTCCGGCAAGTCGACCCTGCTGCGCTGCGTCAATCTCCTGGAAGAGCCCTCGTCGGGCACGGTGACGGTGGCCGGCACCGAGGTCACCGACCCCGATGTGGACATCGACCGCGTACGCCGTCGGATCGGCATGGTCTTCCAGTCCTTCAATCTCTTCCCGCACCTCACGGCGCTGCAGAACCTGACCATCGCGCAGCGCCGTGTGCTGCGGCGTGGCAAGGAGGAGGCGGAGCGCATCGCGCGGGCCAACCTCGCGCGGGTGGGCCTCGTCGACAAGGAGCAGTCCTACCCGGCGCAGCTCTCCGGCGGCCAGCAGCAGCGCGTCGCGATCGCTCGGGCGCTGTCCATGGACCCCGAGCTGATGCTCTTCGACGAGCCGACCTCCGCGCTCGACCCGGAGCTGGTCGGGGACGTGCTCGCGGTGATGCGCTCGCTCGCCCAGGAGGGGATGACGATGCTGGTCGTCACCCACGAGATGAGCTTCGCGCGCGAGGTCGCCGACCGGGTGATCTTCATGGACGACGGAGTGATCGTCGAGGAGGGCACGCCCGACCGTGTGGTGGGCGACCCGCAGCACGAGCGGACCCGGACGTTCCTGGCGCGCGTACTCGATCCTGCGGCGGCGGAGGTGGGCGAGGTACCGGACACCGGACCGCACGAGAAACGCGCGGACCGCTGAGCGCACCGCAGGGCCGCTGACCTGCACAGATGGAGCCTGCTCGGCGGGTCGCACGATGGCGCGAAAGCCTTCGGGCCGAAGGCGTGCCGATGTACAGTGAAGGACGCCCTTGACCCGCACAAAGCAGGCAGGGAGCCATCTTCCGGGAGTGCCTCATGCTGCGCACCATGTTCAAGTCCAAGATCCACCGAGCCACGGTGACCCAGGCCGACCTGCACTACGTCGGCTCCGTCACCATCGACGCCGATCTTCTCGACGCCGCCGATCTGTTGCCCGGTGAGCTCGTGCACATCGTCGACATCACCAATGGCGCCCGCCTGGAGACGTACACCATCGAGGGTGAACGCGGCAGCGGCGTCATCGGCATCAACGGAGCGGCCGCGCACCTGGTGCACCCCGGCGATAGGGTGATCATCATCAGTTACGCGCAGGTCGACGACGCCGAGGCCCGCACCCTGCGGCCCAAGGTCGTGCATGTCGACGGCGAGGACAACCGCATCGTGGCCCTCGGCGACGACGCGGCCGCACCGGTGCCGGGCGCCGACGACATGGCGCGCAGCCCGCAGGCGGTCTGACCTGCGCGGCCCGCAGGCGGTGCGCGACCTCCAGGAGAGCCGATGAGCAGCAGTGGGATCGAGATCCGCGACGACCGGGCGCGCGGCGTCCTCGAGGCGCGCCTCGGCGGTGAAGTCGTGGGCCAGATCGTGTACTTCACGCTGGACTCGCCCGAGTCCGCCCTGGTGCCGGTGCACACCGAGGTCGTGCCCGCCCATGAGGGCGAGGGCATCGCGGGATCGCTGACCAGGGAGCTGTACGCCCTGGCGGCGCGCGAAGGCGTCGCCGTCGCGCCCCTGTGCCCGTACGTCGTGAAGTGGGCCGAACGGCACCCCGAGGAGGCGCCCGTCGCCTCGGGGGCGCTGGTCAGCGCCGCCCTGGACAAGGTGAAGTCGGACCCGGCCGCGTGGTGACCGCCACGCTCGCCCTGCTGCACACCTCGCCCGTGCACGTGCCCGTCTTCGAGGGGCTGCGGGACGAGGACCACCCGGGGCTCGCGCTGCGCCACCTCGTGCACGAGGACCTGCTCGCGCGGGCCCGCGCCGAGGGGCCCGACGCGGTGGCCGACGACATCCAGGAACTCCTTGTACGGGCCGTCGCCGAAGGGGCGGACCTCGTGCTCTGCACCTGCTCGACGATCGGCGCCGTCACCGAGGCCCGCGCCGCCGCGGTCGGCGTCCCCCTCGTACGCGTCGACCGGCCGATGGCGGCCGCCGCCGTGGCCGCGGGGCGGTCCGTGGCCGTCGTCGCCACCCTGCGGAGCACCCTGGGGCCGACCCGCGCCCTGGTCGAGGAGGAGGCCGCCCGCGCCGGGCGGTCCGTCGACGTCACCGAGGTGTTGGTGGCCGGCGCCTGGGAGAAATTCGAGGCCAGCGACAGGGAAGGTCACGTACGTCTGATCGTGGAAGCCGTCGACGGCCTGCGCGGCGTCGACTCCGTCGTCCTCGCGCAGGCCTCGATGGCGGACGCGGCGGACCGCGCCGCTCTCCCTGTGCCGGTCATTTCCAGCCCGCGCCCCGGTCTGCGCGAGGCCGTTCTCCGCTGTGGTGTCGGCGCCAAGTCGTAGGCTGGCGGCGGGAGATGGTGATCGCTCACCCCCGGTGATCGCTCACCCCCCCCCGGGACACACCACACTTCACACGCACGCTTCACGGGAGCGGACATGGCGCGGCAGGACGAAGAGGCAGTGATCAGTCCAACCGGCTGGGTGGGCAAGCAGGCCCGCCTGTACGAGGAGTCGGGCGGCACGAAGGGCACCGGGGTGCAGGGCGTCCCCTGCCTCCTGCTCGACTACCGCGGACGGCGCACGGGCCAGTTGCGCCGCACCGTGCTCATCTACGGCCGCGACGGCGACGACTACCTCATCGTGGCCTCGAACGGCGGCGCCGACGAGCACCCCCTGTGGTACCGCAACCTCGTCGACGCCCCCGACGTACGCCTCCGCGTCGGCACCGAGGAGCGGTTCGACGCCCGCGCCGAGACACTGTCGGCCGAGGACAAGGCCAGGGTCTGGCCGAGCCTCGTCGAGCTGTTCCCCCTCTATGCGGACTACCAGGCCAAGACGGATCGCGACATCCCCGTCGTACGGCTCAGCCGCACCTGAGACCGAGGTCGGACGGCGTGGGGACGCGTGGACTCGGCAGGCGTGGGCACGCGAGGCGGGAGAGAGTGGACACGACCGATCTCCGACCCTGATGGAGGAGACATGACCGTCCCGTACCCGGACCCTGTGCCGCCGAGCCCGATCCCCGACCCGAACGGGCCGAACCCGGTTCCGGACCCCGAACGGCCCACACCCGGCCCGGGGCCCGGCCCCGTGCCACGCCCCACGCCGGGTCCGCCGCCGACCCCGCTTCCGCCGCCCGGCCCGGAGCCCGAGACGGAGCCGAAGCCGGTCTGACGGCAGACAGGTACGGCAGACAGGTGCGGCAGACAGGGAGGCCGCCGGAGTGACAGGTTCTAGGCCTGCACCTCCGAGCGGTCCCCGCCCCACAGCGTGTGGAACGAACCCTCGCGGTCCGTGCGCCGGTAGGTGTGCGCCCCGAAGAAGTCCCGCTGCCCCTGCGTGAGCGCGGCCGGCAGCCGCTCCGCGCGCAGCGCGTCGTAGTACGCGAGGGCCGCCGAGAAACCAGGCGTGGGGACACCCTGCCGGGTGGCCGCGACCAGGACCGCGCGCCAGTCGTCCTGAGCAGCGCCGATCTCCTGCGCGAACGTCTTGTCCGAGAGCAGGCTCGGCAGATCCGCGCGTGTGTCGTACGCGGCGCGGATGCGGTCCAGGAAGGCGGCGCGGATGATGCAGCCGCCGCGCCAGATGGCGGCGACCGCGCCCAGGTCGATGTCCCAGCCGTACTCCTCGCTGCCCGCGGCGACCTCATGGAAGCCCTGCGTGTACGACACGATCTTCGAGGCGTACAGCGCCTGCTCGACCTGGTCGGCGAAGGCAGCCGCCTCGGTCTCGTCCAGCGGGCGGGCGGTCGGCCCCGCCAAGTCCTTGGACGCCGCCCGCAGTGCGGAGTGGCCGGAAAGCGACCGCGCGAACACCGCTTCCGCGATCCCCGACACCGGGACGCCCAGATCGAGGGCGATCTGCACCGTCCAGCGGCCGGTGCCCTTCTGCTCGGCCTGGTCCTGGACCACGTCCACGAACGGCTCACCCGTCGCGGCGTCCACGTGCTTGAGGACCTCCGCCGTGATCTCGATCAGGTAGGAGTCGAGGCGGCCGGTGTTCCAGGTGCGGAAGATGTCGGCGATCCGCGCGGGGGAGTAGCCCGCCACATCGCGCAGCAGTTGATACGCCTCGGCGATCAGCTGCATGTCCGCGTACTCGATGCCGTTGTGCACCATCTTCACGAAGTGCCCCGCGCCGTCCGGGCCGACGTGGGTGACGCACGGCGACCCGTCCTTGGCCTTCGCCGAGATCTTCTCCAGCATCGGGCCCAGCGAGGCGTACGACTCCGCGGAGCCGCCCGGCATGATGCTCGGGCCGAGCAGCGCGCCCTCCTCGCCGCCGGAGACGCCCGTGCCGACGAAGTGGATGTCCTGCTCGCGCAGTTCACGCTCGCGGCGCCGGGTGTCCGCGAAGTGCGCGTTGCCCCCGTCGATGATCATGTCGCCCGGCTCCATGAGCGGCGCGAACTCCTTGATGACGGCGTCCGTCGGGTCGCCGGCCTTCACCATGATCACGAGGCGGCGCGGGCGTTCGAGAGCCGCCACGAACTCCTTGGCGGTCTCGGTGACGATGAACTCGCCCTCGCCGCCGAACTCCTCGACCAACGCGTGTGTCTTGGCCGCCGTGCGGTTGTGCAGGGCGACGGTGTAGCCGTTGCGTGCGAAGTTGCGGGCCAGATTGCGCCCCATGACCGCGAGGCCGGTGACACCGATCTGGGCTGACGTGCTGCTCATGCCGTGACTCCTGAGGTGGAAGTGCCGGAGGTGTTCGCCAGTATTGCCCCGCGGCGTAGCGTGACATTCCGACACTGTGTCCGACGAAGGAGCCGCCCGTGCCCCATTTCGACATGCCGCTCGACGAACTGCGCCGCTACCGGCCCGAGGTGACCGAGCCCGAGGACTTCGACGCGTTCTGGGAGAAGACCCTTTCGGCCGCACGCGAGCACGACCTGGACGCCCGCTTCACTCCCGTCGAGGCGCATCTGAGCACGGTCGACGTCTTCGACGTGACGTTCGCCGGGTTCGGCGGTCACCCGGTCAAGGGCTGGCTGATGCTGCCCGCCGGGACGACCGAGCCGCTGCCCGCCGTCGTCGAGTACATCGGATACGGCGGTGGCCGCGGTCTCCCGCACGAGCGACTGCTGTGGTCGGCCGCGGGCTTCGCGCACTTCGTGATGGACACCCGGGGTCAGGGCAGCGGTGGTTCGGCGGGCGACACGCCGGACCCGGTCGGCAGCGGGCCCGCCTACCCCGGCTACATGACGCGCGGCATCGAGGACCCCCACGAGTACTACTACCGGCGCGTCTTCACCGACGGCGTACGGGCGGTCGAGGCGGCCCGCGCGCACCCGCTGGTGGACTCCGAGCGGATCGCGGCGGTCGGCGGCAGCCAGGGCGGCGGGATCACCCTCGCCGTCGGCGGACTCGTCCCGGATCTGGCGGCGATCGCCGCCGACGTGCCGTTCCTGTGCGACTTCCCGCGCGCCACGACCCTCACCGACCGGCCGCCGTACCGCGAGATCGCGCTCTACATGAAGGCGAAGCGCGGCGTCGAGGAGCGCGTCTTCCGAACGCTGTCCTACTTCGACGGGGTGCATTTCGCGGCGCGGGGCACGGCGCCCGCGCTCTTCTCGGCGGCCCTTGAGGACATGACGTGCCCGCCGTCCACCGTCTTCGCCGCCCACAACTCCTACGCGGGGGCGGAACGTTCGATGGAGGTGTACTCCTTCAACGATCATGAGGGCGGTGGCCCCTACCAGCAGAGTGTCCAACTCCAGTGGATCCCGGAGCACTTGAAGGGCTGACCGGTGGTGCGTTCCCTCGGTCGCGCGCCCTTGTCACGCCTCGGTCGGAGCGGCTAACTTGCCGCCTTGTCGTGTGTCCGACGTGACTGTGTTGTGTGTGACTGAGGGAGCTCTCATGGCCGTACGCGGTCGGCACCGCCGGTACCAGCCGAACCGGATCAACCGAGCTTCGCTGACCGTCACGGCGGGCGGCGCCGGGATGGCGCTGCCGCTGATCGGCACGGGCACGGCGGAGGCTGCCGACGTCGACACCTGGAACAAGGTCGCCGCCTGCGAGTCCACCAACAACTGGAGCATCAACACCGGCAACGGCTACTACGGCGGCCTGCAGTTCAAGCAGTCCACGTGGGAGGCGTACGGCGGCACGGCCTACGCCCCGCGCGCCGACCGGGCCACCAAGCACCAGCAGATAGCCGTCGCCGAGAAGGTCCTCAAGGCACAGGGGCCGCAGGCCTGGCCGGTCTGCTCGGAGCGGGCAGGCCTGACGCGGGGCGGTGACGCGCCCGACATCACGCCGATGAGCGCGCCCAAGAAAGCCGCGCCGAAGGCTCCCCAGCGCGAGGTCAAGGACGTCAAGCCGGAGGTGACCCCGCAGTCCACCGCGGGCCGCGGCCAGATGTACACCGTCGTCCGCGGCGACACGCTTTCCGGGATCGCCGACGAGCGCCGGGTCAGCGGCGGCTGGCGGCAGTTGTACGAGGCCAACCGCGCGACGATCGGCGCCGACCCCGACCTGATCACGCCCGGCCAGCGGCTCGCGATGCAGGGGCAGAAGAAGGCTCAGAAGGCGGAGGCCGCGCCGAAGCCGCGTACGCAGCCCAAGCAGCGGGCCGAGCCCAAGGCCCAGCCGAAGCCGAAGCCCCAGGCCCAGAAGGCCGAGCCGAAGAAGGCGAAGCCCGCCCAGGCCACGCAGGGCATGTCCGCGCCCGTGGCCGCCTCGCCCAGCACCCCCTACCGTGCCGCGGGCGGTTCCTGGTCGAAGGGCTACCACACGGGTGTGGACTTCCCCGTGGCCACCGGAACCTCCGTGAAGGCCGTCGCCGCGGGCACAGTCGTGTCGTCCGGCTGGGGCGGCTCGTACGGCTACGAAGTGGTGATCCGGCACGGCGACGGCAAGTACTCGCAGTACGGCCACCTCTCGGCGCTCACCGTGAAGGCCGGGCAGAAGGTGGGGGCGGGGCAGCGCATCGCGCGCTCGGGGTCCACGGGCAACAGCACGGGCCCGCATCTGCACTTCGAGATCCGTACGGGGCCCGGCTTCGGCTCCGACGTCGATCCACTGGCGTACCTGCGGGCGGGTGGCGTCCGGATCTGACGCCTCTCAGGAGCCGATGCGCTCACGGCCGTGGCCGTGGCGGAACAGCACCCGCCGGTGCGGGCCGGCCGCGGGCTGGGACGGCACGGCGGGCAGCTCGTGCGCCCGCTCATCGGGCCGCTTCTCGGGCTGCTGGTCGTGCGCCACGGCGTCCGCCGCCACGGGGCCGCCCTTGGCCACCTGGACCGTCGAGGCCGCGGCACCCTGCGCCGCGCCGATCCGCTCCGTGGTCAGCAGGATCAGACCGCCGGCCGCGACGACCCCGAAGCCCAGGGCGACGGCGGTGCCCGCGGAGCCGTAGCGGAACGATTCGCCGAAGAGCGTGAGGCCCACCGCGGCCGCCACGACGGGGTTCACGACCGTCACGGTCGACAGCGGGGCCGCGAGGCCCGCGCCGCGGTAGGAGGCCTGCGAGATCAGGACACCGGCACCGGCCAGGACGGCGATCACGGCGAGGCTCGGCACCTGCCGCGTCAGCGCGATGCCCGCGTCCAGGTCCACCGCCACCGTCTTGGTGAACACCGAGGCGATACCGAAGGCGACGCCCGCCGCGCTGGCGAGCAGCACACTGCGCACCACCGGGTGACGGTGCACCGCGTGCGCCACGACCATGAGCGTCACCACGGCGCCCGCGGTCACCAGCGCCACCATGACCCGCTCGGCACCATCCAGGGACTGCACGTCCGCCGACTGCGT
Source organism: Streptomyces sp. NPDC051214 (assembly GCF_040682375.1). Lineage (NCBI taxonomy): Bacteria > Bacillati > Actinomycetota > Actinomycetes > Kitasatosporales > Streptomycetaceae > Streptomyces > Streptomyces sp. NPDC051214. Next base: position 426,117 of record NZ_JBFBAT010000001.1, on the reverse strand, counting down.
CAACGACAGCAGCCCGGCCAGACCCACCGTCGCCATGATCGCCCCGCGCCACGCGGTGGCCCCCGCCTTGCGGCGCACGAAGAGCGCGGCCATCGGCAGCGCGAAGACGATGGTGAGGGCACCGAGCGGCTGCACCAGGCTCAGCGGCCCGTACGCGAGCGCCACCACGTGCAGCAGCGCACCCAGGCCGTTCAGCGCGATGGCGACCCACCAAACGCCGCGGCGCAGCGGGGCGTACCGCCGCTCCGGCATGCTGACGGCGACGCGCTCCTGCAGAATGGCCCCGCCCGCGTACGCCACGGCGGAGACGAGGGAGAGCAGCACGGCGAGCGTGAGGGCACTCATGAGGTGCTCCACGGCTTGCGTTGCGCCCCCTGGTGGGCCCGGGGCGTCCGGCGCGGCGAACGGTCGGCTTCCATACACACCACGATCTCGCGAATTTCCCTCCACGTCGTCGTACCTCAGCAGGCATTGGGTCCTACTGCCGATGGAGTACGACCAGAGAGATGTCCTCCCCCGGGTGGGTTACGCGGTGGTTCGGTGGATCATCCGAAATCTCGAAAATTCTTGCGTACGGGCCCCTCGCAACGCCCCCGTACGGGCCTCAGGGGGCGCCGTAAGCGGGTCGGCGCGCGGGCTGCGGGACACTGCCACTCCGTGCCGCTCCCACCTCGTCGGACGGCCGCCGGCCCGTTTCGGACGCACCGGCTGACCTGGGCTTTCATGGTGCGCGGTCCTAACCTTGAGGTCTCGTGGAGAGGGGCCCGGATGCACCGGAACGTACGCAGCGTCGACGACGTCCTGAAGCTCATGGACGGCCTGTTCGCGCCGGAAGCCGACCGCTGGACCGCCGACGCGGCGAGCTGGTGGGACGGCTTCTACACCGACCGCGACCGGCCGGTGCCGTTCTTCGTGGCGAAGCCCGACGAGAACCTGGCCTCGTACGTCGAGCGTGGCCTCATCACCCCGGGGCGCGCCCTCGATCTGGGATGCGGTCCCGGACGCAACTCCCTCTACCTGGCCTCCCTGGGGTTCCAGGTGGACGCCGTCGACCTCTCCCCGGCAGCCGTGGACTGGGCCGAGGAGCGGGCCCGCGAGGCCGGGGCGGACATCCGCTTCCACCGCGGCGACGCCTTCGTGCTCACCGGCACGGAACTGCGCGGCCCCTACGACCTGATCCACGACTCGGGCTGCTTCCATCACCTGCCGCCCCACCGCCGCGTCAGCTATCTCTCCCTGCTCGATCGTGCCCTGGCCCCCGGCGGCCACCTCGCCCTCACCGCCTTCGCCGCCGGAGAAGCGGGTTCCGGCTCCGAACTGCCCGACGCGGACTTCTACCGCGCGTCCGGACTTCAGGGCGGCCTCGCCTATACGCCGGAGTCCCTGCGCTGGATCTTCTCCGAGCTCACGGAGGTCGAACTGCGCCGCATGCGCGACGAGCCCGCCGATTCCCCGCGCTTCGGCGAGCCCTTCTTGTGGACGGCACTGTTCCGCCGGGACACCTAAGCTCTACTGCCGTGAAAGCCCCTCTCGACCTGACCGAAGTCGGCTCCGTCGGCGGATTCTTCGCCCTGCGCACGGGCGCACCGCCCGCAGGTCCCCAAGTGACGCCCCTGGCACGGCTGTACGCGGGGGACGACGGGCCCCTCGCGTTCCGCGTCGACAAGGTCGCCGCCAAGCTCGGGGCGCCCGACGCGCGCGTCGCGGTGTCCGTGGCGCAGTTGGGGCTCGCGGCGCGGTTGTGGTCGGTGGCGCTCGGCTCGGCCGCGCTGCACGGCGAGGTGCCGGACCTCGATCCGGTGCGGCTGCACTGGGACGCGGACGGCAGCTCCCCCGACGACCTGTGGCTGACCGAGGTGCGGACGCGGCCGGGCGACGCCGCGCACCTCCGGGACGTCGTGCAGCACGCCCATCTGGCGCCCCTGGCCGACGCGGTCCGCACGCGGTACCGGATCTCCGCACCCCTGCTGTGGGGCAACGCGGGCTCCGCGCTCGCCGGCGCGGCCCGCGAACTGGACACCTGGGCGCACCGCACGGGACGTACCCACGTAGGGGAGCGGGCGCGGGCGCTGGCCGCCGAGCTCTTCGACCACCCCGACCTGCGCGGCACCGGAACGATGCGCGGCACGGCGTTCCGCCGCCGCAGCTGCTGTCTCTACTACCGGTGCCCGAGCGGCGGCCTGTGCGGGGACTGCTGCTTCGACCGGCCGCCCCGGAGGTCGGTGCGGGCCTCTTCCCCACCGGGCGCTTCTGGGTGACCATGAGGGGGCGGACGACCGGCGGCTGGGGTGGACGGACGGAGGTTCTGCGTGCGAGTAGGACTGCTCACCCGGGAATACCCCCCGGATGTCTACGGCGGGGCGGGCGTCCATGTCGAGTTCCTCGCACGGGAGTTAGCGGCCCTCGTCGACGTCGACGTGCACTGCTGGGGCAACGGCGCAGCCGGTGAAGGCCCCACGCGCCATCAGGCCTGGGACTCCCTCGACGGCGCCAACGACGCCCTGCGCACCTTCTCCGTGGACCTGTCCATGGCGGCGGCTCTCACGGGCTGCGACCTCGTCCACTCCCACACCTGGTACGCCAACCTCGCGGGCCACATCGGAAAGCTCCTGTACGGCATCCCGCACGTCATGACCGCGCACTCCCTGGAGCCGCTGCGCCCGTGGAAGGCCGAGCAACTGGGCGGCGGGTACGCCCTCTCCGGCTGGGCCGAGCGCACCGCCGTGGAGGCCGCGGACGCCGTGATCGCCGTCTCGCGCGGCATGCGGGCCGACATCCTCAACTGCTACCCCGGCATCGACCCGGCGAAGGTGCGCGTCGTCCACAACGGCATCGACACCGGCCTGTACCGCCCCGTTCCCGGCACGGACGTCCTCGAACACCTGGGGATCGACCCCCTGCGGCCGTACATCCTGTTCGTCGGACGCATCACCCGGCAGAAGGGGGTGCCCCATCTGCTGCGCGCCGCCAAGGAGTTGGACCCGGCGGCGCAGCTGGTGCTCTGTGCCGGAGCGCCCGACACCCCGCAGATCGACGCCGAGTTCCGCACCCTCTTCGAGGAGCTGAGCCGGGCCCGCGGGGGAGTCCACTGGATCCCGGAGATGATGCCGCGCGAGCAGATCATCCAACTCCTCACGCACGCCCGCCTGTTCGTGTGCCCGTCGGTGTACGAGCCGCTCGGCATCGTGAACCTGGAGGCGATGGCCTGTGGCACCCCGGTCGTGGCATCGGACGTCGGCGGCATCCCCGAGGTCGTCGCCGACGGCAGCACGGGCCTCCTCGTCCCGTACGAGGAGAAGGAGCCGGCAGCCTTCGAGGCGCGGCTCGCACAGGCGCTGAACGAACTGGTCTCCGATCCGCGCACCGCGGCCCGCATGGGCGCCGCCGGACGGGACCGGGCCGTCAGGGAGTTCGGCTGGGACGCGGTCGCGCGACACACGACCCGCGTGTACGAGGAGTTACTCGAGTCCAAGTGATCCAAGTGATCCCAGTTAAGGGGGCGGCGCGATGCGCGGTGGACCTTCGGTGCTCGGAATCGTCCTGGCGGGCGGTGAGGGCAAGCGCCTGCAACCCCTCACGGCCGACCGGGCCAAACCAGCGGTCACGTTCGGCGGCACCTACCGCCTCGTCGACTTCGTGCTCTCCAATCTCGTCAACGGCGACGTCATGCGGATCTGTGTGCTGACCCAGTACAAGTCGCACTCCCTGGACCGGCATGTCACCACCACCTGGCGGATGTCCAGCCTCCTCGGCAACTACGTCACCCCGGTGCCGGCCCAGCAACGCCTGGGCCCGCGCTGGTATTTGGGCAGTGCCGACGCGATCCTGCAGTCCCTCAACCTCGTCCACGACGAACAGCCGGACTACATCGCGGTGTTCGGGGCCGACCACGTCTACCGCATGGACCCGCGTCAGATGCTCAACCAGCACTTCGAGAGCGGCGCCGGGGTCACGGTCGCGGGGATCAAGGTGCCGCGCTCGGAGGCGTCGTCCTTCGGCATCATCACGCCCGCGCGGGACGGCACCCGCGTCGAGCGTTTCCTGGAGAAGCCCACCGACCCGCCGGGCCTGCCGGGATCGCCCAACGAGGTGTTCGCCTCCATGGGCAACTACGTCTTCACCACCAAGACCCTCGTCGACGCGATCCAGCAGGACGCCGAGGACGACCACTCCAAGCACGACATGGGCGGTTCGATCCTGCCGATGCTCACCGAGCGCGGCCTGGCCCAGGTGTACGACTTCGACGACAACCACGTGCCGGGGGAGACCGCGCGCGACCACGGCTACTGGCGTGACGTCGGCACGCTCGACGCGTACTACGAGGCGCACATGGACCTGATCTCCGACCAGCCGGTCTTCAACCTGGACAACCGCCGCTGGCCGATCTACACGCATCCCGGCGGCCTGCCGCCCGCCAAGTTCTGCGCGGCGGGCATCGCGAGCGAGTCCATCGTCAGCCCCGGATGCGTCATCCGGGGGCAGGTCACACGCTCCGTGCTCTCACCGGGCGTGACGGTCGAGGACGGAGCGGTCGTGCAGGGTTCGGTCCTGCACGACAACGTGCGTGTGGGCAGGGGAGCGGTGGTGCGGGGAGCCGTCCTCGACAAGAACGTGGACGTCCCGCCCGGGGCGACGATCGGCGTCAATCCCGAGCGGGACGAGGAGCTCTACACGGTGTCGAAGGGCGGCGTGATCGCGCTGGGGAAGGGGCAGGTCGTTCCCATGTAACCGCCCCGCGCCCGTGTCCGCTACAGCACCCGGCGCCGGCGCCCCAGCCACGTCTGGGCGATCACCACGAGTGCCAGGAAGGCGCCGCTGACCACCTGTTGGTAGGCGGAGTCCAGCGAGCCGATCTGGTTGATGACGTTCTGGATGACCTTCAGGAGCAGCACGCCGACCAGTGATCCGCTCATGAAGCCGAAACCGCCGGTCAGCAGGGTGCCGCCGATGACGACCGCGGAGATGGCCTCCAGTTCCATGCCCGAGCCGAGGATGGTGACGCCCGAGACCAGCCAGGCCGCGTTGAGCGCGCCCGCGAGGCCCGCGCACAGGCCGGAGAGGGTGTAGACGGTGACCTTGGTGCGGGCCACGGGGGCGCCCATGAGGGCTGCCGCGTCCTCGTTGCCGCCGACTGCGTACACGTACTGGCCGAAACGGCTGCGGCGCAGGACCACGGCGCCGGCGACGAAGAGGGCGAGGGTGATCCAGACCGGTGCCCCGATGCCGAGGAGCTTGCCCTGGCCGAGCGTCGCGAAGAACGAGTCCTTGTCGACGAGGTAGGTCTTGGAGCCCTCGTCGGTGATGGACAGCAGGATGCCGCGCGCCCCCAGCATGGCGGCCAGCGTCACGATGAAGGGGGCCAGGCGTGAGCGGGCGATGAGGAGGCCGTTGACCAGGCCGATGAGTCCGCACACGGCCAGCGGCAGGAGCAGCGCCACCGCCGTCCCGTACTGCGATCCCCAGGCCGCAAGGACCCCGCCGAGGGCGAACAAGGAGCCGACGGAGAGATCGATGCCGCCGGTGATGATCACGAAGGTCATGCCGAGGGCGACGACCGCGAGGAAGGCGGAGGAGACCGCCATGTTCTCCAGGTTGTCGGCGGTCAGGAACGTGTCGAAGCTGAGCGAGGCCGCGATGACGGCGACCACCAGGGTGACCAGGGCGCCGTGCTGCTGGGCGAGTGCGCTGACGCGCTCGGAGCGGCTTGCGCCGGTCTCCTCGTCCTCGGGCTTCTTCATGGGCTTGGCCTCGGATAGGACGGTGCCGGTCACCGCTTGCCCCTCTCCCGTGCCGCGTAGACGGCGAGAATGATCACTACCGCCTGGGCGATCTGTGTCCAGGAGGGCGGCAGATCGTGCTTGATGAGCGTGGTGGTGAGCAGCTGGATCAGTACGGCGCCCGCGACGGTGCCGCCGATCCGTACGCGCCCGCCGCTGAGCGGGGTGCCGCCGACCACGACGGCGGTGATCGCGGACAGTTCCATCAGGTTGCCGAGCGAGGTGGGGTCGCTCGCGGTCAGGCGGGCTGTCGCGAGGACGCCCGCGATGGCGGCGAGCACGCCGGAGCAGACGTACACGAGGATCAGGACGCGCCGTACGGGCAGTCCCGCGAGGCGCGCGGCCGGGCGGCTGTCACCGATGGCGAGGAGCTGGCGCCCGAACGTGGTGCGCCGGACGACGAAGGCCACGACGAGCGCGAGGGCCGCCGCGATCAGGACGAGGTAGGGGATACCCAGGACGTCGCCGGAGCCGAGCGAGGCCATGGTCGGGTCGCGTACGTCCTTGAGCTGGGGCAGGAGCACCAGGGCGAGTCCGCGCCCCGCGACCATCAACGCGAGGGTGGCGACGATGGGTTGGACGCCGATGAACGCGATGAGGGAGCCGTTCGCGACACCGATGACCGCACCCCCGATGAGCGCGACGATGAGCGCGACCCAGGTCCCGTAGCCCAGATAAAGGGAGAGCAGGGACGTGGAGAGCGCCATCACCGAACCGACGGAGAGGTCCACGCCCTCGCTGCCGATGGCCAGGGCCATGCCCAGGGCGACGATGAGGACGGGGGCCACCTGGACGGCCTGGGTGCGGAAGTTCTCGGCGGAGAGGAAGTGCGGGGTGAGGGCGATGTTGAGGATCAGGAGGACCGCGACGCCCAGGTAGACGCCGTAGTTCTGGAGGAGGCCCAGGATGCGGTCGCGGTCGGTGTACGTTGTCGCGCCGACGGCGTCCGTGGCGAGGTCAGTCATGGTGGTCTCCGGGGCCTCCAGTGGTGGCTATCGCGCGCATGAGGGCGTCCTCCGTGACCTGGGAGCCCGTCAGTTCCTCGATCACCGCGCCGTCCTTGAGGACGATGACCCGGTCGGATCCTTCGATGAGTTCCTCCATGTCGGAGGAGATGAGGAGCACCGCGAGGCCGTCGTTGGCCAGTTCGTCGATCAGTTTCTGGACTTCGGCCTTCGCGCCGATGTCTATGCCGCGGGTGGGCTCGTCGAGGAGGAGGACCTTCGGGTTCATCGCCAGCCAGCGGGCCAGGAGGACCTTCTGCTGGTTGCCGCCGGACAGCTCGCCCACCTTCTGGTGCGGACCCGAGGCCTTGATGCGCAGCCGCTTCATGAACGTGTCCACGATCGAGTCGATCGCCGCCTCGTTGACCAGACCGAGGCGGGAGAGACGGGGGAGCGCGGCGAGTGCGATGTTCTCGCGGACGGAGAGGCCGGGGACGATTCCCTCGGCCTTGCGGTCCTCGGGGAGCAGGCTGATGCCGGCGCGGATGGCGGCGGGCGGCGAGCCGGTACGGACCGCGTCGCCCGCCACCACCACCCGTCCGGAGTCGGGCGGCAGCGCACCCGCGATGGCCTTGGCCGTCTCGCTGCGTCCCGAGCCGAGCAGGCCGCCCAGGCCCACCACTTCGCCGGGACGGATCTCGACGGAGACACCGTGCAGGTGGTGGCGCATCGTCAGGTCCGCCGCGCGGAGGACCGGTTCGGTCTCCGGGGCGTGTTCCCCGGAGAACTTGGTGACGCCCTCCTCGCGTACCTCCCCGACCTCGCGCCCCAGCATCAGCGAGACGAGGCGGAGCCGGTCGAGTTCCGCGATGGGGCCCGTGTGCACCAGCTTGCCGTCGCGCAGCACAGTGACCGTGTCGCACACCTCGTAGAGCTCCTCCAGGCGGTGGCTGACGTAGATCACCGCGATCCCGCGGTCCCGCAGCATGCGGATGACGCCGAACAGGGTCTGGACCTCGCGGGGTTCGAGCGACGACGTGGGTTCGTCCATGATGACGACCTGCGCGTCGACCGAGACCGCTCGGGCCAGGGCCACCATCTGCTGGGTGCCGACGCCCAGTTCACGCAAGGGGCGGCGTACGTCCACGCGGATGCCGAGCCGCCGCAGGGCCTCGTCCGCCTCGCGGTGCATGCGGCGGAAGTCGATGAGGCCGAGCCGGCCGCGCGGCTCGCGGCCGAGGAAGAGATTGCGGGCCACGCTCATCAGGGGGACGAGGTTGACCTCCTGGTAGATGGTGGAGATGCCCGCGTGCTGTGCCTCGAGGGGCGTGCCGAAGGTGACCTGCCGCTTGTTGTACGTGAGTGCGCCGGCGTCCGGTGCGTACACGCCCGTCAGGACTTTGATCAGCGTGGACTTGCCCGCGCCGTTCTCGCCGATCAGGGCGTGCACCTCACCGGCGCGTGCGGTGAAGTCGACCCCGTCCAGGGCCCGTACGCCCGGGAACGTCTTGCTGAGGCCGGTGACCGAGAGGACGTCGGACATCTCAGTACGCCTTGCCGAGGTCCGCCTTGGCGTTGTCCTTCGTGTACGCGCTGTCCTTGATGACGATGTCCTGCGAGACCTTCGTGCCCTTGGTGAAGGTGTCCAGGGTCTGGAAGGCCAGCGGGCCGAAGCGCGGGTTCGACTCGATGACGCCGTCGATCCAGCCGTCGACGATGCCCTGGACGGCGTTGCGGGTCCCGTCGACCGTCACGATCTTCACGTCACCGGCCTTCTTGCCCGCGCCCTTGAGGGCGTTGACCGCGCCGAGGCCCATCTCGTCGTTCTCGGCGTAGATCCCCTTGATGTCCGGCTTGGACTGGATGAGGTTCTCGGTGACCGACTGACCCTTCTCGCGGGCGAACTCGCCCGTCTGCTTGAAGACGATCTTCAGGCCGGGGGCCTTCTCTTTGACGCGGTCCTCGAAGCCCTTGGTGCGCTCGGTGGTGACGTTGTTGCCCGCGGAGCCGAGCAGGATCGCGACCTTGCCCTTGCCGCCCGTGGCCTTGATCATCTGGTCGGCCGCGCGCTTGCCCTGCTCGACGAAGTCGGAGCCGATGAAGCTGACGTAGTCCTTGCAGGCCTTGGCGTTGATCTTGCGGTCGATGGTGACGATCGGGATGTGCTTGGCGGAGGCCGAGCGCAGCACGGGCTCCCAGCCGTCGGAGTTCAGCGGTGCGATGACCAGCAGGTCCGCGCCCTTGGCGATGAGGTCCTGGACGTCGCTGATCTGCTTGGAGAACTGCGACTGGGCGTTCGCGGTGAGGAGCTTGACGCCGCGCTTCTTCGCCTCGGCCTTGATGGACGCCGTCTCCGCGATGCGGAAGGGGTTGGCCTCCTTCTCGGACTGGGAGAAGCCGACGGTGGCGCTCTTGAGGTCGAGCTTCTTGCCGCCGTATGCGTCTATCGCGCAGGTCGGGCCGCTGCCCTCGCTCGGTTCGGAGACGACCTGGCCGGAATCGCCCTGGTCCTTCGACGCGGAGCTCTTGTCGCCGTCGTCCTCGGACTTGGCGCATCCGGTGGCGAGCGCGAGGCTCGCGGCGAGGCCGGCGGCGAGGAGGGTCCTGGCTGAGATGCGGCTAAGGCGTGTGGTCGGCTTCATGGAGTCCCCAAAACGGCACGGCCCCGGCGCTGAGAGCGCACACGGGAGGATCGGCTCTTACGGTCACTCGGCGGTACGGGGAGCTTTTTACATCGTTGAAAGAGGGCTGTAAACCCTCCGCGCACGGGGAGGCCTCGGCTGACGACCCGCCGGTTCAGCGTCGGCCCAGCGTGCTCTCCCGCTCCACCAGGCGGAATTCGGCGGTGAGTTCACGCCCCTCGGGCGTTCCCGAGCCCTCCAGACTGCGCAGCAGCGAGGCCACCGCGAGCCGGGCGATGGCCTGCTTGTCCGGCGAGACCGTGGTCAGCGTGACCGCCCCGAACTGCCCCTCGGCGATGTCGTCGAAGCCGACCACCGCCACGTCCCACGGCACGCGCAGACCGCGCTCGTGCAGCACCCGCATGGCGCCGATCGCCACCAGGTCGTTGTACGCGAACACCGCGTCGGGCCGCACCCCCGCGTCCAGCATCCGCGCCATCGCCTTCGCCCCGTCCCAGCGGTTCCAGCCGCCGACCGGGCCCACCAGGCTGTCCGGCGCGGCTATCCCCGCCTGCGTCAACTCCTCGCGCCAGCCCTGGAGGCGCAGGTTCGCCGGGCGGTTCGCGGAGTCCGTGCGGGCGCCGAGATAGGCGATGCGGGAGCGGCCGCGGCCGATGAGGTGGCGTACCGCGGCGCGGGCCGCGGCGACGTTGTCGATCGCGATGTGGTCGTAGGGCAGGTCGTACTGCCGCTCACCGAGCAGCACCAGTGGCACGTCGTCCTCGCGGCCGAGCAGGTCGGCGGACTCCAGCTCCAGCGGGCTCATGATCAGGCCGTCGATCACCCGGGCCCGGAAACCCTGGCTGACCAGGACCTCCTGCTCGCGTTCGCCGCGGGTGTGGTCGAGCAGGACGGTGAAGTCGTGTTCGGCCGCGGCGTCGATGACCGCGCCCGCCAGCTCGGCGAAGTAGGGGTTGCCCAGCTCGGGGACTGCGAGCGCGATGATGCCCGTACGCCCTTTCCGCAGGTGCCGGGCCGTCAGGTTCGGGCGATAGCCCAGCTCGTCGATCGCCTCCTGCACGCGCGCCCGCATCGCCGGGGTGACGTGCTGATATTTGTTCACCACGTTCGAGACGGTCTTGATGGAGACGCCCGCGCGCTCCGCGACGTCCTTGAGGCTTACCCGCACGTGCAGCTCCCTGCGTCGAGGTGCACCCCTGTCCTGGGGTGTTTGTCATGGCCCTGGACAGCGCGCCGGAGAGCGTGCTGTCATGCCAACTGCCGTTCCTTCCAACGTTGTACAGATTCGTTGTACAGACTGCGGCGGTCAGCCGCCACCCCCTTCCTCAGCCTTCAAGCACCGCTTCGAGCTACGGAGGATCTGTGCGCCCCACCCGACCCGGACGCGTCAGGCAGCGACTGATTTTGCTGCTCACCGTCGCCCTCGCTTGTGCCGGTCTCACCGCGGTCCCCGCCGCGACGGCCGCCGACGAACCCCCCGAGATCCACGGCCTGAAGGGCGAGTACTACACCCAGTCCGCCCCCGGTGCCTTCGACTTCCACGAGCTCAAGGCCACCGGCTTCGACCAGAAGATCGACTTCGACAACCTCGACCCGCGCCTGGCCTTCGCCACCGGCAAGGCCGACGATGCCACCGTCCGCTGGACAGGCAAAGTGGTCCCGGAGAAGACCGGCTCCCACACCTTCTCCATGATCGGCGACAACGGCTTCAGGCTCTGGGTCGACGGCAAGCTCGCCATCGACCACTGGGTCGACGACTGGGACAAGGAACAGACCGCCCAGCCCGTCGAGTTGACCGCCGGCAAGGCCTACGACATCAAGGTCGAGTACTTCGAGCACTACGGCGGCTCCAACCTTCACCTGCGCTGGACCGAGCCCGGCGGCACCAAGAAGGCCGTCCCGCAGTCGGCCTTCCGCCTCCCCGACGGCTTCGAGTACGACGGCGCCACCTCCGCCACCGTCCTCAAGGACGGCCGCACCCTGAAGCTGGACTTCGCCCAGAAGCTCGGCGCGCCCCCGAACGGCCTCGCGGACCACATCGAGGCGGTCATCGGCGGCGCCAAGTGGCCCATCGGCACGGTCAAGGCCGACCCCGAGAACCCGCGCGCGCTCCTCGTGGGCCTCGAGGAACCCGTCGTCGGCAACAAGACGGGCACCGCCAAGGGCACCGCCGACATCCGCTACGACGGCAAGGGCGGCCTGGCGGGCGACGACGGCAAGGAGGTCGCCGCCTTCTGGAGCAGCGGCCCCAACCACTCCGAGCACCAGCTGCGCACCAAGTTCGCCGACGACGTGAAGCCGGGCAACGTGCTCCCCGAGTACCCGCGCCCCCAGCTGACCCGCGACGCCTGGCGCAACCTCAACGGGACCTGGCAGTTCGCCGCGGCCAAGGCCGGCGAGGCGCCCCCGTTCGGCAAGCAGCTCGGCGAGAAGATCCTCGTCCCCTACCCCGTGGAGTCCCAGCTCTCCGGCCTGGAACGGCACGAGGACCGCATGTGGTACCGCAGGACCTTCACCGTCCCGCAGAGCTGGAAGGTCGGCGAAGGCAAGCGCCTCAAGCTCAACTTCGGCGCGGTCGACTGGCGGTCCGAGGTCTTCGTGAACGGCAAGAAGGTCGCCGAACACAAGGGCGGCTACGACAAGTTCAGCGCCGACATCACGGACGCGCTGAAGCCGGGCAAGACGCAGGAGCTGATCGTCGGCGTCTATGACCCGACCGACTCCAAGGACGGCGAGAACCCGCCCGTCGGCAAGCAGCGCCTCGACCCCAGCGGCATCTGGTACACCCCGTCGTCCGGCATCTGGCAGACGGTGTGGATGGAGCCGGTGGCCGCAGACCACGCCGACTCGCTGAAGATCACGCCCGACGTGGCCACCAAGCAGGTCACCGTCGAGCCCAAGGGCGTACGCGACGGAGTGCCGGTCAAGGCGGTCGCGTACGAGGGCAAGAAGAAGGTCGCGGAGGCGAGCGGACGCACGGGCAGCCCGCTCAAGCTGAAGATCGCCGAGCCGCGTCTCTGGTCGCCGGACAAGCCCTTCCTCTACGACCTGAAGGTGACCGTCGGCCGCGACAGCGTCAAGAGTTACTTCGGGATGCGCACCGTCGCGGTGGAGAAGGTGAACGGCACCCCGCGCACCCTGCTCAACGGCAAGCCCACCTTCCTGATGGCCACCCTCGACCAGGGCTTCTGGCCGGACGGTCTGCACACGGCGCCGACCGACGAGGCGCTCGCGTACGACCTGAAGATGCACAAGGAGATGGGCTTCAACTCCGTGCGCAAGCACATCAAGGTGGAGCCCGACCGCTGGTTCTACTGGGCGGACAAGCTGGGCCTGATGGTCTGGCAGGACATGCCGTCCATGGACGCGGGCCGTAACCCGGGCACGGCCGCCCGCGCCCAGTACGAGTCCGAGATGAAGCAGATGATCGACGAGCACTGGAACCACCCGTCGATCGTCATGTGGGTCACCTTCAACGAGGGCTGGGGCCAGTACGACGAGGGCCGCATCGCCACCCAGGCCAAGTCCTGGGACCCGACCCGCCTGATCAACGGCATGTCGGGCCTCAACCTCGGGCGCGACGGCGGCACCGGCGACATCATGGACGAGCACGGGTATCCGAGCCCGGCGCTGCCGCCCAAGCCTGACGGTGAACGGGCGCTGATCAACGGCGAGTACGGCGGTCTCGGACTCGCGGTGCCGGGCCACGCCTGGTCCGTCCAGCAGAGTTACGTCGACGTGGACCCGGCGACGTACACCGAGGACTACCTCACCAAGCTGAACGAGGTGCGCGCGCTCGCCTGCAAGGGTGGCAACGGCGCCGTCTACACCCAGATCTCGGATGTGGAGGGCGAGTTGAACGGTCTGCTGACGTACGACCGCAGGGTAGTCAAGCCAGACGTGAAGCGGCTCAAGGCAGCACATGAGGCCTTGATCGGCGACGCGTCACGGCCCGACCCGGCAGGGTGCCCGGCGTCCTGACCGGCTTAACCCGTGGACGCGGCCCCTCCCGCTTGGCACGATCAGCCCGTGATCATCGCGAGCGAGTGGGCAGGGGCCGCGGCCCGCAACAACGCCGAGTGGTGCGACGCGGTCTGCCGCGCGCACGGGGTGCCGGGGGAGTTCGGGGCCGGGGTGTGGAGCAGCGCACGGCGGACGCCGCCGCTGTATCCGGACGCCGTCTCGCTCACCCCCGGCATCGCGCCGGACGACCTGCTGGCCCGGATCGACACGGCGTCACCGGGCTGTTCCGTCAAGGACAGCTTCGCCTGCCTGGACCTGGAGCCGTGGGGCTTCGAGGTGCTCTTCGAGGCGCAGTGGATCCACCGGCCCGCGGGTGCGGCTCCCGTGGGGCATCCCGCTGTCAGCTGGGAGCCGCTCAAGAGCGCCGATGCGCTGCCCGTGTGGGAGAGCGCCTGGAACGACGGCGAGGGCGGCCTGGGCCTGTTCCGGCCCGAGTTGCTGGCCGGCGACACGACGTCCGGCGACACGGTGTTCCTGGCCGGGACCTCCACGGACGGCGTGATCGTCGCGGGTGCCGTGGCCAGTCGCAGCGCATCCGTGATCGGCGTCTCCAACCTGTTCGCGGTGGGCGACGCGACGCGCGGAGAGGCCGCTGCCTGGGCCGGGTGCCTGACGGAGATCGACCGGCTCTGGCCCGGCCTGCCCGTCGTCGGGTACGAGAGCGGCGCGAGCCTGGACATCGCCGTCGGCCAGGGATTCACCCCGGTCGGGCCGCTGCGGATCTGGGTGCACACCGACTGAGGGCCGCGGCCCGCCTTCTCCTTCCTCTCCCACCCCTTGACGCACGCGACGCGACCACCGAAGAATGATCGCGTTCCGCGCTGTGACAACGTTGTCCAAGGAGGCGTTCCCACCCATGAGATGGAACCGACGGCTACGCGGTACGGGGGTGGCCGTGGCCGCGGCCACGCTCCTCGGGGGAGCCCTCGCCATACCGGCGGCGCAGGCCGCCCCGGCGGCGGACGGCCGGCTCACCGACCTGGTCAACCCGTTCATCGGCACCGAGAACGAGGGCAACACCTATCCCGGTGCGGCCGTGCCCTTCGGCATGGTCCAGTTCTCGCCCGACACCGGGCACAACACCGGCTACGACCACTCCGACACCCACATCCGCGGCTTCTCGACCGTCCATCTCTCGGGCGTCGGCTGCGGGTTGGGCGGCGATCTGCCGGTGCTGCCCACCACGGGTGACGTCAAGGAGACGGACTACGCGAAGTACGCGGCGGAGTTCAGCCACGACGACGAGAAGGCGAGCCCCGGCTCGTACCAGGTGGGCCTGAAGTCCGGCATCGAGGCCGAGCTGACGGCCACCAAGCGCACCGGAGTGCAGCGCTACACCTTCCCCGCCACCGACAAGGCCAACGTCCTGCTCAACGCGGGTCAGTCGCTGCACAAGACGGGCAGCACCAAGGTCGAGATCCTCGACAGCCGTACGGTCCGCACGGCGATCACCGGCAGCGGCTTCTGCCAGGACACCAAGCCGTACACCGTCTACACGATCACCAAGTTCGACCGCCCCTTCACCACATCGGGCACCTGGAAGGGCGACACGGTCACCGCGGGCTCCAGGAAGTCGTCGGCGGGCGAGGAGCGCAACGGCGCGTACGTCCGCTTCGACACCTCCAAGGACCGCACGGTCGAGGCGACCACCGCCCTGTCGTACGTCGACGCCAAGGGCGCCGCGCTCAACCTCCGCGCGGAGGGCGGGCGTTCGTACGACCGTGTCGCCAAGGCCGCGCAGGCCGCGTGGGAGGACCGGCTCGACGACGTAAAGGCGCAGGGCGGCAGCGAGACCGTGCGCCGCACCTTCTACTCGTCCCTCTACCGCTCGTTCCTCGCGCCGAACATCGGCAGCGACGTGGACGGCCGGTACACGGGCTGGGACCAGAAGATCCACCGGGCCAAGGGCTTCACGTACTACCAGAACTGGTCGCTCTGGGACACCTACCGCACCCAGGCGCAGCTCCTCGCCCTGCTCGCGCCGCACGAGTCCCGTGACATGGCGCTCTCCGTCCTGAAGATCGACGAGGAGAGCGGCTGGCTGCCCAAGTGGGGCTACGGCACGGTCGAGACGAACATCATGACCGGGGACCCCGTCACCCCCTTCCTCACCAACGCCTATCAGCAGGGTCTGCTCAAGGGGCACGAGGAGGAGGCGTACCGCGCGCTGAAGAAGAACGCGGACGGTGTGCCGCCCGCCGAATCGGCGCCCGTGGGCCGTGAGGCCAACAAGGAGTACCTGAGCGAGGGCTTCGCGCCGTACATCAAGGGCCGCCCGCACGCCAAGCCCGGCGACTCGGACTACGACCACGGCGCTTCCGCCACGCTGGAGTACGCGCTCTCGGACGCGATGCTCGGCCAGATGGCCGGCGACCTCGGGCACAAGGCCGACGCCAAGCGGTATGCCGAGCGTGCGCAGAACTACCGGAAGATCTTCGACGCCTCGACCGGCTTCTTCCGGGCGCGGGACGCCGCGGGCGCCTTCACCGGCCCTGCGGACCCGGCCAAGAGCGAGGGTTTCCACGAGGGCACGTCCTGGCAGTACCAGTGGCTCGTCCCGCAGGACCTGCCCGGCATGGTCGGTCTCATCGGCGGCAAGCAGGCCACCAACGACCGCCTGGACTCCTTCTTCGCCTACGAGCAGCTCCTGAAGGACCCGGCGAGGACCGCGCGCGAGGTGTGGGTCAACGGTCCGTACGACTACTACAACGCGGACAAGTACAACCCGCAGAACGAGCCCGATCTCATCGCCCCGTACACCTACCTGTCGACGGGCCAGCCGTGGAAGACGACCGACGTGGTGCACGCCGCGCTCACGCTCTTCACGGACACCCCGACCGGCATGACCGGGAACGACGACCTCGGCACCATGTCCGCCTGGAACGTGCTGTCCTCGATCGGTGTCTTCCCGGTCCAGCCCGGCACGGACACATGGGGGCTGTCGACGCCCGTCTTCGAGCGCGTCGACCTGAAGCTCGACCGCCGCTACTACCCCAAGGGCCGCCTCACGGTGAAGGCGCCGGGCACCTCGGACACCGAGCGGTACATCCAGTCGGCGCGCACGGACGGCGCCGACTACGGCAAGACCTACCTGACGACCGACGACATCCGTGACACCCGCGAGATCACCTTCACGGTGGGCGACAAGCCCTCCCAGTGGGGCACGTCGGAGGATGCCGCGCCGCCCGCACTGAAGTGACGTATCCGCCCCTGCCCGAAGTGACGTAACCGATACGCCACTTGCGCACCATCAGGCCCGCCTCTCCCAGAGAGGCGGGCCTTAATCTGTTGTTAACTGTGCGTAGCTTGATCGTACTTGACCGTAGTCGCGCAACGGCGATTGACTGCACACTCATGCCGCCCCCCGCATCGTCCTCGACGCGAGAGCAGACCGTTGAACCCGTTGAAAGCGCAGACCGCTGAGTCCGCCGACCTGCTCGCACCTCTCGACCTCGCCTTCTGGAACATCGAGTCCGCCGAACACCCCATGCACCTGGGAGCGCTCGGTGTCTTCGAGGCCGACTCGCCGGACGCCGCCGAGCGCGCCGCGCGGCTCCTCGCCGAACGCGCGGCCACCGTGCCCGGACTGCGGCTGCGGATCCGCCCGGTCTGGCTGCCGGTCGGCGGGGCCGTCCGCGCCACCGCCCCCGCCTTCGACCCGCTGGACCACGTCCGCCTCGCCGAGCCCGCGCAGGACTTCCACGCCGCGGCGGGCGCGCTCATGCAGCGCCCCCTGGAGCGCGAGCGGCCGCCGTGGGAGGCGCACGTGCTGCCCGGCGGCGACGGCACCTCCTTCGCCGTCCTCTTCAAGTTCCACCACGCCCTCGCCGACGGGCTGCGCGCCCTGATGCTCGCCGCGGCCGTCATGGACCCCACCGAACTGCCCGCCGCCCGTCCGGCGCCCCCCGAACCCGAGACCTCCCCGTGGTCCTGGCTGCCCGATCCGCGCAAGCTGCCGGGCCTGGTCCGTGACACCGTCGGCGACGTGGGGCAGGCCCTGGACATCGGCTCGTCCGTCGCCCGCGCCACCTGGGGCGTGCGCTCGTCGGCCGCCCTCACGTCACAGGCCACCGGTACGCGGCGCACCGCGGGGGTGGTCCTTGACCTGGACGACGTGCACCGCGTGCGCAAGACCGTGGGCGGCACCGTCAACGACGTACTGATCGCCGTGGTCGCGGGAGCGCTGCGCCGCTGGCTCGACGAGCGCGGCGACGGCAGCGAGGGGGTGGAGCCGCGCGCCCTCGTTCCGGTCTCCCGGCGCAGGCCGCGCTCCGCGCAGCCGCCGGGCAACCGCCTCTCCGGCTATCTGGTCCGCCTTCCGGTCGGTGATCCGGACCCGGTCGCGCGGCTGCGGGCGGTGCGGACCGCCATGGACCGCAACAAGGAGGCGGGTCCCGGCCGCGGCGCCGGTGCCGTCGCCCTGCTCGCCGATCATGTGCCGCCGCTCGGCCACCGCATCGGCGGCCCCGTCGTCGCGCAGGCCGCCCGGCTGCTCTTCGACATCCTCGTGACCAGCGTTCCGCTGCCCAGCCTCGGCCTGCGGCTCGGCGGCTGCCCGCTCACCGCCGTCTACCCCTTCGCGCCGCTCGCCCAGGGGCAGGCGCTGGCCGTCGCGGTGTCGACGTTCCGGGGCCGGGTGCACTTCGGTCTGGTCGCGGACGCGGCCGCCGTGCCCGACCTGGACGTTCTCGCGCGCAGCGTGCGGGAGGAACTCGCGGGGCTCGTCGAAGCGTGCGTAAACCGTCCGCGTTTGGTAGAGGGGCCCGTCGCTACGTAAAGTTCTCTTCTTTGGAGCTTCCGCGGTCACCCAGACGAGCCGCGGCATGAGTGACGCGAGGACAGCGGCGATGACGGTGACAGAGGACAGCCCGGGGGCCGGCGGTCCGGCCGAGGCCCAGGAGGCCGGGTCGGTCTCCTTCGGCCCCGGCATCGACCCCGACCGCCTCGCCACGTGCCTCAGCGTGCTCGACGAGCTCGACAAGCTGGACGTCGACCACCCCGACGCGATCGCGGTGCGCCGCGCCACGGCCGGGATCTACCGGACCGTGAAGCAGCGCCGCCGTCAGGAGCGCAGGGCCGCCAAGACCGCGCACGACAAGGCCGTCACCGAGGCCACCGCGACCGGCTCCGCCGAGCGCATCGACGACGAGACCGAGGGTCTGCTGCCCTCCTCGCAGACCGAGGAGGGCCGGATCGCGGGGATACTCCAGCGCCCCCGCTCCTGCTACACCTGCAAGACCCGGTACGTGGAAGTCGACTACTTCTACCACCAGCTGTGTCCGGACTGCGCCCGCCTGAACCGGTCCAAGCGCGACGCCCGCACCGACCTCACCGGCAAGCGCGCCCTGCTCACCGGCGGCCGCGCCAAGATCGGCATGTACATCGCGCTGCGTCTCCTGCGCGACGGCGCCCACACCACCATCACCACGCGCTTCCCCAAGGACGCCATCCGCCGCTTCAAGGCGATGGACGACTCGGCGGACTGGCTGCACCGCCTGGAGATCGTCGGCATCGACCTGCGCGACCCGGCGCAGTCCGTCGCGCTCGCCGAGCAGCTCGCGGCGGCGGGCCCGCTCGACATCCTGATCAACAACGCGACGCAGACCGTACGCCGCCTGCCCTCCGCGTACGCCGCCCTGGTCGACGGCGAGGGCGCGCCGCTGCCCGCCGGGGAGCTGCCCGCCCACTCCGTCATCGGCGCCTTCAACTCCGGCGCGGTGGACGGCCTGGCCGCGCTGCCCGTCGGCACCAGCGGCCTGGACGCACAGCAGGTCGCCGATCTCGCCCTCGTCGCGGGCAACGCCAGCGTCGCCCGGCACCTGGACGGCACCGCCATCGACGCGGGCGGTCTGGTCCCGGACGTCGTCGACAGCAACACCTGGGTGCAGACCATCGAGCAGATCTCCCCGGTGGAGCTCCTCGAGACGCAGCTGTGCAACTACACCTCGCCGTTCATCCTGATCAGCGCGCTGCGTTCGGCCATGGCCGACGCCGCGAAGAAGGCCTCGAGCGGCCGCTCGTACGTCGTCAACGTCTCGGCGATGGAGGGCGTCTTCGGCCGCGGTTACAAGGGCGCGGGCCACCCGAACACCAACGCCGCGAAGGCCGCCATGAACATGGTGACGCGCACCAGCGCCCAGGAGATGTTCCAGACCGACGGCATCCTCATGACGTCGATCGACACCGGCTGGATCACCGACGAGCGCCCGCACTACGACAAGCTGCGCCTGGCCGACGAGGGCTTCCACGCCCCGCTCGACCTGATCGACGGCGCGGCCCGGGTCTACGACCCGATCGTGCGGGGCGAGGCGGGCGAGGACCTGTACGGCATCTTTCTGAAGGACTACGCACCCGGCAAGTGGTAGCCGCGCGCGGGCGGCGTCAGGCCTGGTCCGTGGCCCCGCCCGTCGCCGCCCGCAGCCGCTCGTGCACGGCGTACGAGGAGGTCGCGCCGGCGGCGGCCCGCACTCGCGTACCACCGTCCACCAGCACATCCGCGCCCGTCACCCATTCGGCCGCATCCGAGACGAGCCATGCCACGGCACGCGCCACGTCGTCCGGTTCGCCGATGCGCCCCAGCGGCAGGCTCGCGGCGAGTTCCTCCTCGGCGCCGTCCCACACGAAGCGGGCCATCTCGGTGCGGATGAGGCCGGGGGACACGGAGTTGACCCGCACCAGGGGCGCCAGTTCGCCCGCGAGTTGAGCGGTCAGGTGCAGGAGCGCCGCCTTGCTGGTGCCGTACGCGCCCACGTTCGGGCCCACATGGGACGCGCCCTCCGTGCAGATGTTCACCACCGTGCCGCCGTGCTCGCTCATCCAGGCACGCCAGGCGAGCTGGGTCAGGCGCAGCGCGGCCTCGACGTTCACGGTGAACGCCGCGCGCCACCGGGTGAGGTCGACGTCCATCAGCGCGCCGTAGGGGGCGTTCGTCGCGGCGTTGTTCACCAGGACGTCGAGGCGCCCGTACTCCTGGACCGCGAGCGCCACGCAGGCCCGCGCCCGACCGGAATCAGCCACGCCGCCCGCGCACCCCACGGCCCGGACGCCGTCCGCGCGCAGCCGGGCCACGGCCGCCTCCAGGGCGTCCGGCTCGCGGGCGGTCAGGACGAGGCGGTGCCCCGACTCGGCGAGCGCCCGCGCGACGGCGAACCCGATCCCGCGCGAAGCCCCGGTCACCAGGGCCACCGCGCCGTCCCTTGCCTGGGCGGACATCATCTGCGTACGGTCCCATGGAGGCCTGGAAAGGCCCATGGGCTCGACCCGTTGAGAATTTTTCGGCTCGCGGGCCACCCCCACACCGGGATCAACTGTCCGAAATACACTCCTTCGGCGGACCCCATAGAGCGCGGGCGCGCTCATTTGGTTAATGTGAGGCGAACGGACGGTCTCCAGGGGATCCACAAGCACCCCTCAACCGCCCCGGGACAGGCTCGCCACCGTGGCCGCGATCCCGCCTGAACAACGGCGCCACCGCGACCGAACAGCTCTTGTCCTTCCGTTACGCGACACAAAGGAGTGCGCGGTGACACCAGATCTGACGAAGCAGGAAAAGCGACCGGCGGAACACGGCAGTGAGCGGGCCGGCAGACCACGCAAACTGAGCAACCTGGACTCGTGGGCGAAAGCGGCCCCGATCCGGCTCGCCGGCTACGAGGACGACCTCGCCGAGCCGCACATCCTCCCCGGTATCGACTGATCCCTCCGCTTTCGCCGCGCGCCCCCCGCCCACCGGCCGGGGGCGCGCGGCGTTGTCCCGGCGGTCTCGTCGACGCAGGTCGGTCCGCTCGCGCATGGCCCGGCGGTTGCGGGTTACTCCGGGAGTATGGACGGAACATCGCATGCAGAGCGCGACGTGGACCGCGCGCCGGAAGAACCCACGCAGTTGCCCAAGCGGTCCTGGAAGGCGGTGCTCAAGGGCGTCGTCAAGGAGTTCCAGGACGACGAGCTGACGGACCGGGCCGCGGCACTGACCTACTACGGGGTGCTGTCGCTGTTCCCGACGCTCCTGGTGCTGGTCTCCCTGCTTGGCGTGGTCGGCAAGTCGGCGATCGACTGGCTCCTGGAGAACCTGGAGAAGCTCGCGCCCGGTTCGGCGCGGGACATCATCGGCGACGCCGTGAAACAGCTGGAGGGCCAGGGCGGCGTCGGCTCGCTGATGGCGGTGGTCGGCATCGTGCTGGCCGTGTGGGCGTCGTCCGGGTACGTGGGCGCCTTCATCCGCACCGCCAACGCCGTCTACGACATGCCCGAGGGCCGGCCCGTGTGGAAGGTGCTCCCGGTCAGGGTGGGCGTGACGGTGGTGCTCCTCCTGCTCGCGGTCGTCAGCGCGGTCATCGTGGTGTTCACCGGCGGTCTCGCCCGCACCGTGGGCTCGACCCTGGGGATCGGGGACGCGGCCCTGACGGTGTGGTCCATCGCGAAGTGGCCGGTGCTCGTCGTGCTGGTGACCTCCATGATCGCGCTCCTGTTCTGGGCGACGCCGAACGTGAAGGGCCGCGGTTTCAGGTGGATCACCCCCGGCAGCGTGGTCGCCCTGGTGATCTGGCTGATCGCCTCGGCGGGATTCGCCTTCTACGTCGGGAACTTCAGCTCCTACAACAAGACCTACGGCGCACTGGCCGGAGTGATCATTTTTCTGGTGTGGCTGTGGATCAGCAACATCGCGATCCTGCTGGGCCTGGAGTTCGACGCGGAGCTGTCCCGGCAGCGCGCCATAGCCGGTGGGCTGCCTCCCGAGGAGGAGCCCTACGTACCGCCACGCGACACCCGCGCGTGGGACGAACAGGACCGCCGCCGCGTGGACGAGTGACGACGGGCGACGACAGGGGGACGCCGTCCGTGATGACCGCGGCCCCTGACCATGTGCCGATGCCGAAGATCGGGGTACTCGGCCGCTGAACAGACAGGAGGTTGATGACGATGGCCCAGACAGGCCCGCACACCACCGGCCGTGACGGCGCCGGACAGACCGCCCCCCACAACGAGCCGGTGGGCGACCTCGTGCAGCGCGCCTCACAGCAGCTGACGGAGCTGGTGCGCGGCGAGATGCGCGTGGCACAGGCGGAGATGAAGGAGAAGACCAAGCGCTACGGCAAGGGCAGCGGGTTGTTCGGCGGAGCAGGTCTCGTCGGCTTCCTGACCCTGCAGGCGCTTGTCGCCACCGCGATCGCGGGGCTCGCCGTGCCGCTTCCGGTGTGGGCCGCGGCGCTGATCGTCACCGCCGTCCTCGGTCTGATCGCCGCGGTACTGGCACTGACCGGCAAGAAGGAGGTCGGCCGGGCCGCCCCGCCGATCCCCGAGCAGGCGATCGACGGCGTGAAGGCCGATGTCGCAGAGATCAAGGAGAGTGCACAGCGATGAACCAGCCCGACGACAAGCACACCGCGGACCCCGGGGAGCTGCGCGCCAAGGTCGAGCAGACCCGGCAGGACCTGGGCGAGACGGTCGAGGCACTGGCGGCCAAGACCGATGTCAAGGCCCGCGCGCAGGAGAAGGCGGTCGCGATCAAGGGGCAGACCGCCACCAAGGCTACGGAGCTGGGCGAGCAGGCCAAGGCCAAGGCATCCGAGGCCGCCCATGTGCTGCAGGAGAAGGTGCCCGACCAGGTCAAGGACAAGGCCGTCGCCGCCACCGGGCAGGTGAAGGCCGTGGCCGGGCAGGCCAACGAGGTCTGGCAGGACAAGGCGCCCGAGCAGGTCCGCAACCGCCGTACCGCCTTCCTCGCGGGTGGCGCGTCGCTGGTGATCGCGTATGTGCTGATGCGGCGCAAGCGGAAGCACGGGAGCGCGCGGTGAAGGCCTCGAAGATCGCGTACAAGCCGGTCGGGATGGCGCTCGGCGCGCTGGCCGGTGTGGCCGCGGGCGGCCTGTTCAAACAGGCGTGGAAGGTGATCGGCCACGACGAGGACGCGCCCGACGCCACCGACGAGGACCGGGACTGGGGCGAGATCCTGCTCGCGGCGACGCTGCAGGGCGCGATCTTCGCCATGGTCAAGGCGGCTGTCGACCGCGGTGGCGCGGTCGCGACGCGTCGGCTGACGGGTGCCTGGCCCGGCTGACGAGGGTCGGTGGGTCGGCATTCATCCGATGGATCAGTGCAGGGCAGCGTAAATGTCCAAGTCCCCGCCGCGGGCAATGCATTGACACCCTTCGGGGGCGCTTGAATCATCGGATGTCATGACTGACATGCGCATGATCTTCGCGCCACGCCGTGCGCCGAGCCGCGCGCGGCTCCGCAGACTGCGAGGCGCCGCGGTGGCCTTGCTGCTGCTTGCGGCGCCGGTCCCGGCGGCTCAGGCCGCCGGGACCTCGCGGCCCGCCGCGGACCTGCCCCGCACCGTCCCCGCCCTGGCCGACTGGACGCCGGGCAAGGGGAGTTACGCCTACGGCCGCGACACCCGGCTCGTCGCGCACGGGCGGGCGGCACGCGAAGTCGCCCGTACCCTCGCCGACGATCTGCGCGCCGCGGGCGAGGGCCGGGTGCCGGTCACCGGCGGCGCCCCGCGCGACGGCGACATCGTGATCGACGTCGCTCCCGCGCGCACGGCGCTCGGCGCCGAAGGGTACGAACTCCGCGCGGGCAAACGCCTGGAGATCACCGGCGCGACAGAGACCGGTGCCTTCTACGGCACCCGCACCCTCCTGCAACTCCTGGCCCAGAGCGACCGCGTACCGGCCGGACGCACCGTGGACGTGCCGCGGTACAAGGAACGCGGCGTGGGCGTCTGCGCCTGCTACATCCACATCTCGACGCCCTGGCTGGAGAACCTCGTACGCGACATGGCGTACCACAAGCAGAACCAGCTGCTCCTCGAACTCAAGGTGAAGAGCGCCAAGCACCCCGAGGCCAACAGCTGGGGCTACTACACCAAGAGCGAGATACGCCGCATCGTCGCCCTCGGCGAGAAGTACCACGTCACGATCATCCCGGAGATCAACTCACCCGGCCACATGGACCCTTGGCTGGAGAAGCGCACCGACCTCCAGCTCACCGACTCCGACGGCAAGCCGCAGCCCTCGCGCCTGGACGTCACCAAGGACGAGGCCTTCGCGTACTACACGAGCCTCATCGACGAGTACGCCGAGGTGTTCCCCGCGAAGTCCTGGCACATGGGCGCCGACGAGTACATGCTCGGCTCCGACTTCGCCAAGTACCCCCACATCCTCGAATACGCGAAGAAGAAGTACGGCGAGAAGGCGACCCCGCAGGACGCCTTCGTCGACTTCATCAACCGGGTGCACGCGTACGCGAAGAGCAAGGGCAAGCAGCTGCGCATCTGGAACGACGGCCTGACCGGCGCGCACACGGTGCCGGTCGCGGCGGGGACGAGCGTGGAGCACTGGCTCGACGTGCAGACCAAGCCGAGCCAACTCATCGCCCAGGGATACCCGTTGCAGAATGCCGCCTACGCGCTCTACCTCGTGCGCGGCGGCTTCCACACCGACACCAAGGCGCTCTACGAGCAGGCGTGGGACCCGCGCAGCTTCGAGGGCGAGAAGCTCGCGTCGAGCGACGGCATCACCGGGGCGAAGATCAGCCTGTGGCCGGACAACGGCCGGGGCGAGACCGAGAACGAGGTCGCGGCCTCCATGGCCATGCCGCTCAGCCATGTCGCCCAGGTCACCTGGGGCTCCGCGCACCCCGACCCGACCTACGCCGACTTCACCGCGCGCGCCAAGGCCGTGGGCCACGCGCCCGGTTGGCGTGACCTGACGAAGGTCTCGGTGGCGGACGGAACGTACACCCTGCGGGACACCAAGGGGGATGCGGAGCCCGCCGCCTACGAGATCAAGCGCACCGCCGACGGCTACGTCACGCTGAAGTCCACGGCGGACGGCACCTGCCTGGAGACCCGGAGCGGGAAACTCACCCTCAATGCGCCGCTCGAGCCCGGCAGCTCGGTCACCCGGGAGTCCTGCGACACGGCGAACACCTTGCAGCGCTGGCAGCTCACGAAGGCGGCGGGCGGTCACCGGCTGACGAACGCGATCACCCAGATGTCCGTGCACGTCACCGAGGACGGACGGCTCCAGCAGTACCCGGTGGATCAACAGGCCCCGAGCACCTGGACCTTGACCGCGCGCTGACCCCCGTACCCCGACATCCGACAGGGAGACCGCACGCCCATGACTGTCAGCAGACGTCTCTTCGTGACCGCCGCCGTCACCACGGCGGTCGCCGCGTCCAGCACATCCCTCGCCCTCGCGGCGCCTGGCCGCACCGGCGCCCCAGCCGTCCCGGAAGCGCCCTACCGCATCCCGATCAGCCCCGAGGACTCCCCGGACGAAGTCGTCACCAAGGCCTCCCACGTCAGGCCGACGGAACGGCAGATCGCCTGGCAGCGCCTCGAACAGACCGCGTTCCTGCACTTCGGGGTCAACACCTTCACCGGCCTCGAATGGGGCACGGGCGACGAGGACCCCGACGTCTTCAAGCCGACCGGCCTCAACACCGACCAGTGGGCGCGGGCCCTGCGCGACGGCGGATTCAAGCTC
Source organism: Streptomyces sp. NPDC051214 (assembly GCF_040682375.1). Taxonomy (NCBI): domain Bacteria; kingdom Bacillati; phylum Actinomycetota; class Actinomycetes; order Kitasatosporales; family Streptomycetaceae; genus Streptomyces; species Streptomyces sp. NPDC051214. The sequence goes on along the minus strand of NZ_JBFBAT010000001.1, from coordinate 400,237 downwards.
GCCATCCTCACCGTCAAGCACCACGACGGCTTCGTGCTCTATCCCTCGCGCTACACCAAGCACAGTGTGGTGAGCAGTAGTTGGCGGGACGGCAAAGGTGATGTGCTGCGCGCGTTCGCCGACTCGCTGCGACGGCACGGGATCAAGGTGGGTGTCTACATCTCGCCCGCCGACGAGAACCAGTACCTGCACGGCGTGTACGCCAACGGCAGCGCCCGCTCACGGCGCACCATTCCCACGCCGGTCGACGGCGACGACCGGGCGGACGCCGCCGCCGTACGTTCGTTCACGCTCGACGCGACCGACTACGGCGCGCACATGCTCAACCAGCTGTACGAGGTCCTCACCGAGTACGGGCCCATCGACGAGGTGTGGTTCGACGGCGCGCAGGGGCGCATCCCGCCGGAGAAGGTCGAGACGTACGACTGGGACAGCTGGTACGCGGTCGTCCGTGCCCTGGCCCCGGACGCGACGGTCGCCGTACGCGGCCCCGACGTCCGGTGGGTCGGCAACGAAGGCGGCCTTGCGCGCGAGAACGAGTGGAGCGTCGTCCCCGTCAAGGACTCGGGGAACGGCAGCATCGACTACGCCCTGAAGTACGACGCGCCCGACCAGGGAAGCAGGGAGGCACTCGCCGAGGCGAGGGAGGTCGCCCAGTACGTCCAGTGGTGGCCGGCGGAGTGTGACGTCTCGATCAGGCCGGGGTGGTTCTACCACGAGGATGAACAGCCCAAGCCTGTAGAGCAGTTGACGGACATCTGGTTCCGTTCCGTGGGACGCAACTCCGTGCTGCTCCTCAACATCCCGCCGGACAAGCGAGGCCTGCTCCCCGAGGCGGACGTGGCGCGGCTGCGGGAGTTCCGCGAACGGATCGAGCGCGAGCTGCCCGAGGACTTCGCGCGGGACGCACGGGCCCGGGGCGACGGCCGCCGCCCGTCACAAGCGATCGACGGCGACCCGGACACGGCATGGGCGTGCCCCGCGCCCTCCAGGGGGACGCTCACCGTCGACCTGGGCGAGGCGCGCGAGGTCGACCGGATCAGGTTGGGGGAGGAGATCCGGCAGGGGCAGCAGCTGGAGCACGCGGTGATCGAGGCGCGGGTCTCCGGCGGCTCCGGGTGGACCTTCGTGAGCGAGGTGGACACGGTGGGGGCGAGCCGGGTCCTGACCCTTGCCACGCCGGTACGGGCACGGGAGTGGCGGCTTCGGGTGACGGGGTCGCGCGGGGCGGTACGCCTGGCTGAGTTCGGCCTGTACCGGTCGCGGGTGTAGCGGGCGTCGGCACGAGTCCCAAGTGAGCCTGGCCGCGGCGGTGTTACCGTCGCGGCCATGTCCAAGAACGAGATCGACGCCGTGACCGCCGAGTTCTTCGGCGCCTTCGACAACCGTGGCGGCCGGGCCGCCGACGTGGCCCGGATCCGCCGCCTGGTCCTCCCCGGGGGTGTGATCGTCTCGACCGGACCGAAGTTCACGGTCTACACGGTGGAGGAGTTCATCGAGCCGCGCGAACGGCTCCTTTCGGATGGCCGGTTGGTCGACTTCTCCGAGTGGGAGACATCCGAACGGACCGAGATCGAGGGCGACATCGCCTCGCGGTTCGGCACGTACCGCAAGTCCGGGACGCTGGACGGCGAGCCCTTCGAGGGGAGCGGGACCAAGACCATCCAGTTCGTCCGCACCCCGGAGGGCTGGCGGATCACGGCGTTCTCCTGGTACGACAAGGCCTAGGGCCACACGACGACGCCCCGCACCATCAGAGGGACCGGCCCGTCCTCCTCGTGGAACCTGATCCAGCCGACATGGACAGAGCCGCCGGACCGCTCGTGGCGGTCGGCTGCCCTGCCCGCCAGCCAGACGAGCAGCTCGCCGACGCGGTCGAAGTCGTCCGGGTGGATCTCCTGGCGCGCGGTCAACGCCCAGCCTCCCTCGCGCGACAGCAACGCGGAGGTGAGGGCCCCGCCCACCTTCGAGGCCGCGTCGTGGCACCCCAGGAGCGGCACAGGGTCGTCCTCGATCACCGGCTCGCCCTCGTCGTCCTCCACCACGACCGGGAACGCGCGCACGATCGTCAGGGTCTCCGGCCGGGGGCCCAGGCCGAGATGCCACCGGAGTTCGGCGATCTCCTCGTCGGAGACGTCCGCGGACAGGTCAAGGGCCACCGAGAGCTCGTAGATGTCTGCCATGCCCGGCACTGTACGGGTGGGGTACGACAGGCTCGCGCCGGGCCCGCGGCACCGTTCAGCCCCCGGCCACCCGCCCCGTGCTCTCCCGTTCGATGAGCGTGGGCAGCGGCACCTGGACCGTGGCCGCGGGGCCGTCGTCCAGGAGGGAGAGGAGTTCGCGCGCCGCCGTACGCCCGAAGGACACCGTGTCGCGTGACAGGGCCGTGAGCCACGGGTGCACCATCCGGCACAGGGCCGAGTCCTCCCACGCGATCACCGACACGTCCCCCGGCACGGAGAAGCCCAGCGAGGCCGCCGCGGCGATCCCCGCGACGGCCATCACGTCGTTGTCGTAGACCAGGGCCGTCGGCGGTGACGCGGCGGACAGCACACGCCGGGTCACCGCGGCGCCCTCCGCGTCCGAGTAGTCCGTGGTCACCGAGCGGACCTCCGACAGGTCGCGCCGCTCGGCCTCGGCCCGCAGCGTGCGGATCCGCCGCTCGGTGTGGGCCAGGCCGGGCAGACCCGCGATGTGCACGATGCGGCGGTGGCCGAGGGCGTGCAGATGGTCCACGACCGAGGCCATCGCGCCCGCGTCGTCGGCCCAGACGGTGGAGAGGCCGGGGTGGTGCGCCTCCGGGTCCGGCACGCCGCCCGTCACCACCGCGGGCAGTCCGAGGTCGTCGAGAAGCGCCGGGCGCGGGTCCCGCGTGCGCGGGTCCACGACGAGGACGCCGTCCACCCGGTGCTCGGCCCACCAGCGCTGGTAGACCGCGCACTCGGCGCTCACGTCCTCCACCACCTGGAAGAGCAGGCCCAGTTGACGCTCCGCCAGGACTTCCTGGATGCCCGAGATCAGCTGCAGGAAGAACGAGTCGACGCCCAGCGTCCCGGCGGGCCGGGCCACCACGAGCCCCACCGTCGCCGAACCCTCGCCGGACAGCGCGCGCGCCGCCGTGCTCGGGTGCCAGCCCAACTGCTCGGCGACCCTGCGGACGCGGTCGCGGGTGACCTCGGAGACACCGGGCCGGTCGTTGAGCGCGAAGGACACGGCGCTCTCGGAGACGCCGGCGCGGCGCGCGATGTCCTTCATGGTCGGCCGGCGTGCCGGGGACCGCTTGCCTTGCACCGGTGTTGCCCCTTTCCTGTGGCACGCATACTAATGCGCTTGAGCCAGCACACTCTAAAGCGCTTTAGTCGATCCCCGCAAGAAGTTCAACGCACGGCTCTGACCTGCACAGTTGAAGAGATTCGCGGGATTGTTCCACGAATCCATTGACTTTTTACCGGAGTTCCATGCAGGGTCTGCCTCACGCTGGGCCGAGCAAAGGAGCCGTTTCACCGTGCGCATCTCCCACCACCCCCGCATCCCCAGAAGGGCAGCCGCCGCTGCCGCCGTCCTCGCCGTGCTCCTGCCGCTGAGCGCCTGTGGCGACGGAGGCGACGGCGGCGGTTCGACCGACGCGTCCGGCAAGATCGAGGGCGAGATCACCTTCCAGACCTGGAACCTGAAGGCGAACTTCAAGTCGTACTTCGAGGGCGTCGTCGACGGCTTCGAGAAGAAGTACCCCGGCACGAAGGTGAACTGGGTCGACCAGCCCGGCGAGGGCTACGCCGACAAGATCAGCGCCGACGCCGCGGCCGGCACCCTGCCCGACGTCGTCAACGTCTCGCCCGACCTGGTGGCCCCGCTCGCCAAGGCCGGTCTGGCGCTCGACCTCGACAAGGCCGCGGGCAAGTACGAGAAGGAGTACCTGCCGGGGGCGTGGAAGAGCCACCAGATACCGGGCACGGAGGGGACGTACGCCTTCCCCTGGTACCTGAACACCGGGCCCCTCTTCTACAACAAGCGGATCTTCAAGGAGGCGGGCCTCGACGCCGACAAGCCCCCGAAGACGTACGACGAACTCTTCGCCGACGCGCTGAAGCTGTCGAAGAAGACCAAGGGCAAGACCGCCACCCTCGCCAACGTCCCCACCATCGAGGACTTCGGGCGCTACGGCGTGCCGCTGATGGACAAGGAAGGGACCAGGTTCACCTTCAATGGCCCCAAGGGCGTCGAACTCCTCACCAAGTACAAGGAGTTGTACGACGCGAAGGCCCTGGACGGCCAGGCGCTCACCGCGACGCCCGAGTCGACGGGCAAGAAGTTCCTCACCGAGGCTGTCGCCATGAACCCCGGAAGCGCCCTGGACCTCGGCAAGTTCAAGAAGGAAGCGCCCGGCCTCTACAAGAACATCGGGATCACGCCGCAGATCACCGACACCGGCAAGGACAACATGTACGTGATGGGTGTCATGGTGAACACCCGCACCAAGCAGACGCCCGCCGCCGTGGCCTTCGCCCACTACGTGACGGACGCGCAGCGCCAGATGTCCTTCGCCAAGAAGGTGGCGATCTTCCCCAGCACGAAGGGGTCGCTCGACGACCCGTACTTCACCAAGCAGGACGGCACCGACGACACGCGGGTGCGGGTCGCCGCCGCCGAGTCCATCAAGACCGCGGTGAACTACACGCCCGTGCTGTTCAGCGAGCAGATGAAGATCGAGCTGCGCAACGGCGTCGCCAGGGCGCTGCAGGGCAAGCAGAGTCCCAAGGAAGCGCTTGACAACGCTGTCAAGAACTGCGACCGGCTGCTGAAGCAGAGCTGACAGGACGACACGGACCACCACCATGAAAACCTCAAGCGCCGCGGCCGACCAAAGCCCGCCCTTCCGCCGCATCAGGCGTCAACTGCCGTCCAGCCCTTGGCTGTTCGCGGCGCCGGGTCTGCTGGTCGTCGGCATCTTCATCCTCTATCCGTTCGTCAGCACGCTCATCAACTCCTTCACCGACAAGCGCACCCTGATCCCGGGGGAGTACGTCGGCCTGGACAACTTCCGGGAGCTGCTGCACGACGACATGTTCTGGATCGGGCTCCGCAACTCGACGCTCTACATCGTGGGGGTCGTCCCCGCGCTCGTCCTGCTGCCGCTGCTGCTCGCGATGCTCGTCCAGAAGCACATTCCCGGCATCACCTTCTTCCGGTCCGCCTTCTACACGCCGGTGGTCGCGTCCATCGTCGTGGTGGGCCTGATCTGGGTGTGGATGCTGGATGAACGGGGCCTGGTCAACGCGGTCCTCGAGGCCGTGGGCGTCGGCTCGGTCGGCTTCCTCAGCGACCAGTGGCTGCTCCTGATGAGCGCCATGGCCGTCACGGTCTGGAAGGGCCTCGGCTACTACATGATCATTTACTTGGCGGCGCTCGCCAACGTGCCACGTGAACTCCACGAGGCCGCATCGGTGGACGGCGCGGGCGCGGTGCGCCGGTTCTTCACGGTCACCGTCCCCGCCGTTCGCTCCACGATGGTCCTGGTCGCCGCGCTGTCCTCGGTCGCCGCCTTCAAGGTGTTCTCCGAGGTCTATCTGATGGCCGGGCCCAACGGCGGCCCGGCCGGCGAGGACACCACGCTCGTGATGCTGGTGCAACGCGTCGGCACCGGCCTGACCGGCCGCGTCGGGTACGCGTCGGCCATCTCGGTCGTCGTCTTCGTCGTCACCGTCGCGCTGATGCTGCTCGTGCTGCGCGCGGACCGGAAGGAGGACGCGTGAGCACCGCGACGGACACGCGCGAGACCGAGCAGGCGGCGCCGAAGACGGAGGGCGGCAAGGCCGGGAAGGGCGGCGCCCGCAGGCGCGGGCGGATCACCGACGAGAACGGCCGCCGGATGCCCGTGTGGGAGATCATCCTGCGCTACGGCCTCCTGCTCGCCGTACTGGCCCTGATGATCGGCCCCTTCCTCTGGCAGTTGTCCACCTCCCTCAAGGGCCCGCACGAGAACATCTTCAGCTCCCCGCCCAAGTTCCTGCCGAGCAGCCCGACCTTCCACAACTACGAACGCGTCGCCGACACCATCCCCGTCTGGGACTACGCGCTCAACTCCCTGAAGGTGGCCGCCGCCAACGTGGTGACCAACTGCGTGGGCGCCACCCTCGCCGGCTACGCGCTCGCCCGCCTGCGCTACCGGGGCCGCCGCGCGGCCACGATCGTGTTCGTGCTCGCCATGCTGGTGCCCGTGGAGGGCATCATCATCGCCCAGTTCACGACCATGCGGGAGCTGGGCCTGAACAACACCCTCATCGGTGTGCTGCTGCCCGGCTGCGTCTCCGCGCTCAACGTCCTGCTGATGCGCAACGCCTTCCTGAACCTGCCGTACGAGATCGAGGAAGCCGCGTACGTCGACGGCGCCAACGTCTGGCAGCGGTTCCTGCGGATCGCCCTGCCCGCGGTCAAGGGCACGCTCGCCGTGGTGGCGATCTTCGCCTTCATGGGCGCCTGGGACGACTTCCTCTGGCCGCTGATCGTGCTGAGCGACCCGGACAAGTTCACCCTGACCATCGGCCTGAACTACCTCCACGGCACCTTCGCCAACGACGAACGGCTCGTCGCCGCGGGCACGGTCATCGCCGTGCTCCCGCTGATCGTGCTCTTCGCCTGCCTCCAGCGGTACTTCTTCCGCGGGGTCGGCGAGGGAGCGGTCAAGGGCTGAGCCGCCGCCGCATCCCCCCGCACCCCGGTCCCGCACCGGCCCCCCGCACCCCCGAGAACCAGGACTCGCATGTCTCGTACGACCCGTGTGCCCTCCGCCGCGCCGCGCTTCGGCGCGAACTACACCCCCAGTCAGGGGTGGTTCCACCACTGGCTCGACTTCGACATCGACGCCGTACGCGCCGATCTCGACGCGATCGCCGCGCTGGGCCTCGACCACATCCGGGTCTTCCCGATCTGGCCGTACTTCCAGCCCAACCGCACCCTGATCCGGCCGCGCGCCGTGGAACAGCTCGTCGCCCTCGCGGACGCCGCGGCCGAGCGCGGGCTCGACGTCAACGTCGACGGACTGCAGGGGCACCTGTCCAGCTTCGACTTCCTGCCCGCGTGGACGCAGACGTGGCACCGGCGGAACATCTTCACCGACCCGGATGTCGTGGCGGGCGAGGTCGCCTACCTGCGTACGCTCGCCGCGGCCCTCGCCGACCGCCCGAACTTCATCGGCATGACCATCGGCAACGAGGTCAACCAGTTCTCGGCGGGCCCCCACCCCGACCCCGACCGCATCACTCAGGACCAGGCGGGGGAGTGGCTGCGGCGGGTGCTCGCCGCGTGCGAGGAGGGCGCCCCGGGGAAGCTGCACCTGCACGCCGAGTACGACGCCGCCTGGTACCAGGACGACCAGCCCTTCACCCCGGCCCAGGCCGCGCGCCTCGGCGGCGCGACCGCCGTGCACTCCTGGGTGTTCAACGGCACGGCCCAGCGGCACGGTCGGGGCGGGGTCGCCACCGCTCACCACGCGGCGTACATGATCGAGCTGTCGAAGGCGTGGGCGGACGATCCGCACCGCCCTGTGTGGCTCCAGGAGGTGGGCGCGCCGGCTCCCCTCATCCCCGCGGAACACGCGGCTGGCTTCACCGAGGCGACGGTGGAGGCGGCGCTGGACTGTGCGGATGTGTGGGGGGTGACGTGGTGGTGCTCGCACGATGTGTCGCGAGGGCTGTCCGATTTCCCCGAACTCGAGTACAGCCTGGGCCTGCTGACCAACGAGGGGCAGGTCAAGCCGGGGGGTGAGGTGCTGGCGCGGCTGGCGAAGGAGTGGCGGGGGCGGGAGTACGCGCCTGCGGTGCGGGGCACTGCTGTGGTGGTCGAGGACTCCACCTCGGAGCGGTCCGCGTGTGCGCCGGGGGGTGCGGTGTTCGACGCCTTCATGGGGCTTGTCGCGGACGGGGTCCGGCCTACGACGGTGCTCGCGAGCCGGGTGGAGGACTCGGCGCACTTGGCTGCGCGGGGCATTACAGAGGTCGTGCGGCCGGGGGAGGTGGGCCAGGGCTAAGAACCATCCCCCACCCCGCCCCTTCCCGAAACTCGCTGCGCGAGGGCCTCCTCAAACGCCGGAGGGGCTGAGAAATCAGCCCGTCCGGCGTTTGAGGACGAACTCGGCGGAGCCGGTGATGACGGCACGCAAAGCTCCCGGCAGAGTCCACCCGTTCCAACCCTCGGAGAGAACATGCATGACGACCGCACCCTCATCGAAGCCCGCCTCAAGCGCGTCCTCGACGAACGCATCCGCCCCGCCGTATACCCCGAGTCCGTACCTCTGGACGTAGCGGTGTGGAACGCACCGGGCGAGCCGGTCCCAGTAGCCGAAGGCCTGGCAGCGCACCCCGAACCCACAGAGGTCGGCGCGCGATGGGGCGCCCCCTGGGCCACCAGCTGGTTCCAGGTGACCGGCACCGTCCCCACGGAATGGGCGGGGAAGACCGTCGAGGCCATCCTCGACCTCGGCTTCGACGAGAACATGCCCGGCTTCCAGTGCGAGGGCCTGGTCTACCGCCCCGACGGCACCCCGGTGAAGGGCCTCAACCCCCGTAACCAGTGGGTGCGGATCGCCACCCCGGCCACCGGCGGCGAAGACGTCCACCTGCACATCGAGGCCGCGTCCAACCCCGTCATCCTCGACTACCACCCCTTCCTGCCCACCCAGCTCGGCGACAAGGAGACGGCAGGCAGCGAGCCCCAGTACAAGCTCGCCCGCATGGACCTCGCCGTCTTCGACGAGACCGTGTGGCAGCTCGTCATCGATCTCGAAGTGCTCGGTGAGCTGATGCAGGAGCTTCCGGAGGATTCCGGGCGGCGGTACGCGATCGTGCGGGCCATCGGCCGCGCCCTGGACGCGGTCGACCTCCAGGACGTGAACGGCTCCGCGCCCGCGGCCCGCGCCGAGCTCGAAGGCGTCCTCACCACCCCCGCCGAACCGTCGGCCCACCGCATCAGCGCCGTCGGCCACGCGCACATCGACTCCGCGTGGCTGTGGCCGCTGCGCGAGACGGTGCGCAAGGTCGCGCGTACGACGTCGAACATGACCGCGCTCATCGAGGACGAGCCGGACTTCGTCTTCGCCATGTCGCAGGCGCAGCAGTGGGCGTGGGTCAAGGAGCACCGGCCCGAGGTGTGGGCGAAGGTGAAGAAGGCGGTCGCCGACGGGCGGTTCGTGCCCGCGGGCGGCATGTGGGTCGAGTCGGACACGAACATGCCGGGGTCGGAGGCGATGGCCCGGCAGTTCGTGCACGGCAAGCGGTTCTTCCTCGACGAGTTCGGTGTCGAGAACGACGAGGCGTGGCTGCCCGACACCTTCGGGTTCGCGGCCGGTCTTCCGCAGATCATCAAGGCGGCTGGCTCCAAGTGGCTGCTGACCCAGAAGATCTCCTGGTCGCAGACGAACCGCTTCCCGCACCACACCTTCAACTGGGAGGGCATCGACGGCACCCGGATCTTCACGCACTTCCCGCCCGTCGACACCTACAACTGCTCGATGAAGGGCAGCGAGATCGCCCACGCGGCGAAGAACTTCAAGGACAAGGGAGTCGCCCGGCACTCCCTCGCCCCGACCGGCTGGGGCGACGGAGGCGGCGGCACCACCCGCGAGATGATCGCGAAGGCGGGGCGCCTGCGTGACCTGGAGGGCTCCGCAACGGTCAAGTGGGAGACCCCGGCGGCCTTCTTCGAGAAGGCCGAGGCGGAGTACCCGAACGCCCCCGTCTGGGTGGGTGAGCTGTACCTGGAGCTGCACCGCGCCACGCTCACCAGCCAGGCGGGTACCAAGCAGGGCAACCGCCGCAGCGAGCACCTGCTGCGGGAGGCGGAACTGTGGGCGGCGACGGCGGCGGTCCGCGCACCCGACTTCGCTTACCCTTACGAGGAGTTGGACCGTATCTGGAAGACGGTGCTGCTCCACCAGTTCCACGACATCCTGCCCGGCTCGTCCATCGCCTGGGTGCACCGCGAGGCGCGCGCGACGTACGCGAAGGTCGCCGAAGAGCTGAACGCCATCATCGACGCGGCCCAGCGGGCGCTCGCCGGGGAGGCCGGCGGCACGGACACCACCCTCGTCTTCAACTCCACCCCGCACACCCGCGACGGCGTCCCGGCGGGTGGCGCGCGCCCCGCCTCGATCGACGGCCAGTCGGCGATCGCCTCGCGCGCCGACGGCGGCTACGTGTTGGACAACGGTCTGCTGCGGGTCGAGATCGACGCGCGCGGTCTGATCGTCTCGGCGTACGACATCGTGGCCGACCGGGAGAGCGTCGCGCCCGGCCAGGCCGCGAACCTGCCGCAGATACACGCCGACTTCCCGAACATGTGGGACGCGTGGGACGTCGACGAGTTCTACCGGAACACGGTCACGGATCTGACGCAGGCGGACTCGGTCGAGCCCGTCGACAACGACGTCTCGGTCCGTGTCGTACGCAGCTTCGGTGCGTCGCGGCTCACCCAGACGCTGTCCCTGGCGCCCGGCTCCATGCGCCTGGACATCGAGACGGAGGTCGACTGGCACGAGACGGAGAAGTTCCTGAAGCTGGCGTTCCCGCTGGACATCCACGCGGAGCGGTACGCGTCGGAGACGCAGTTCGGCCACTTCTACCGGGCCACGCACACCAACACGAGTTGGGAGGCCGCCAAGTTCGAGGCGTGCAACCACCGCTTCGTGCACGTGGAAGAGCCGGGCTGGGGCGTCGCCCTGGTCACGGACTCGACGTACGGCCACGACGTGACCCGTACGGTACGCGCCGCGGACTCCGGCACGACCACGACGGTCCGCGCCTCGCTCCTGCGCGCCCCGCGCTTCCCCGACCCCGAGACGGACCAGGGCGTCCACCGCTTCCGGCACGCGCTGGTGCCGGGGGCCGGGATCGGAGACGCGGTGCGTGAGGGCTACCGGATCAACCTGCCCGAGCGGCAGATCCCGGGCAGCGCCGAGGTGGCCCCGCTGGTGACCCTCGACAACGACGCCGTCGTCGTCACCGCGGTCAAGCTCGCCGACGACGGCAGCGGCGACGTGATCGTCCGCTTCCACGAATCACGGGGCGGCCGCGCGAAGGCAATGCTGACGACGGGCTTCCCGGTCGGCACGGTAGAGGTAACGGACCTCTTGGAGCGCCCCCTCGCAGACGCCGCGATCCCCGAGCGCTCGGACGACGAGATCACGCTGACGCTGCGCCCGTTCGAACTGATGACGCTGCGTCTGACGCGGGCGTGACGTTGCGCTGAGCTGAGCTGAGCGAGACAGGCGCCGGGAAGACGCCGGGGGGACATACGGCCAGTCCCGCCCGGCGTCTTCGCCTGCCCGGACATCCCGGCGCACACTGGCCCCCATGCCTGTCGCGTTGCATCACATCGTCATCGACGCCCATGATCTGCCCGCCCTGGCCCGCTTCTGGGCCGAGGCGCTGCGCTGGCGGATTCTGTCCGAGCGGGAGCGGGAGGTGGTCATTGGCCCCGACGCAACCGCTCCGGTGGGCATCTGTTTCATGCCGGTCACGGACCGCAAGGTCGTCAAGAACCGTCTGCATCTCGACCTGACGTCCGACGCGGAGGACCGGGAGTCGGAGATCGACCGCCTGCTCGCACTCGGGGCGCGAAGGGCGGAGGTCGGACAGACCGGCGAGGAATCCTGGACGGTCCTGGCCGATCCGGAGGGAAACGAGTTCTGCGTGGTCCGCCCGAAGCAGACCCTCATCGGGTAGGGCGGGGGCTGCGCGTCAGCCGTCCACCTGGGCCCGCATCCATTCCTCCACCTCTCCCACGTGTGCCGCCGCCGCGGCCCTCGCTGCCTCCGGGTCGCGGGACGCCAGCGCGCGGTGGATGCGGGCGTGTTCTCGGCGGGTTCGTTCGAAGGCGCCCTCTTCCTGGTAGCCGCGCCAGACCCTCGCGCGGAACGTGCGGGACGACAGGCCCTCCAGGATGGCCGCCATCGTGTCGTTGCCTGCCGCGAGGGCGATCGTGCGGTGGAAGGCCAGGTCGTGGGAGAGGATCTCCTCTGGGTCCTCCGTGGCGTTCATCGCCTCCAAGTGCTTCTCCACGTCCGCCAGTTGGTCGGCGGAGATGCGCGCCGCCGCCAGCGCCGTCGCCGTGGACTCGAGGACCCGGCGTACTTCCAGGAGTTCCACGAGGCGCGGCCCGCGTGACAGGTCGGCCACGACGCCGAAGGTCTCCAGGAGATCCCCGGCCTCCAGCTGGGTGACATAGATGCCCGAGCCGTGTCGGGCCTCAAGCACCCCCATCACCGTGAGCGCGCGGATCGCCTCCCGCATGGAGCTCCGCGAGATCCCCAGCTGGGTGGCCAAGTCACGTTCCGTGGGCAGGCGTTGGCCCGGTTGGAGACGGCCCTCGCCGATCATCGCCTTGATCTGCTCGATGGCCCGCTGCGTCACGGTGGCCTTCTGCGGGGCGGTCTGGTCCACGTAACGCTCCTCCACTAGCCGAGTGCGCCGCAGTCTAGTCAGAGATGTGGTCCGACCACTACGGCCTGAAAGCGGGAAAACTTGGCGTCGAGGGGTGTTGTGAGCGCCAAGTGGTCTGATAAATATTCGCCCATCAGTCGCCAGTACTTCCGATCCACGCTCGATGAGGAGCCGTCAGATGGCCGGCAGAACAGTGCGCAACAGGACCAGCAAGGCGGGGACCTCGCGTGTGGCGCGGATCGCCGCCGCCGCGGCCTGCGCGTCCCTCGTGCTCACGGCATGCGGCAGTACGAAGGACAGCGCGGCGCCCGCGGGCGGCGGAGGCGGCGGGGAGGGCAAGGTCGGGGTGATCCTGCCCCTGCTGACCTCGCCGTTCTGGCAGTCGTACAACGACTACGTGCCGAAGATGGCGAAGTCCGAGGACGTCGACGCGATGAAGACCGTCAACTCCAACAGTGACCCCTCGCAGCAGATCACCGACATCAACAACCAGCTCAATCAGGGCGTCAAGGGGCTCGTCGTCGCGCCGCTCGACAGCGCGGCCATCTCCGCGGGACTCGACCAGGCCGAGCGCAAAGGCGTGCCCGTGGTCGCCGTCGACGTCGCCCCCGAGAAGGGCAAGGTCGCGATGGTGGTGCGGGCCAACAACGTCGCGTACGGCGAGAAGGCCTGCGACTACCTCGGCGAGCAGGTCAAGACCGGCAAGGTCGTCCAGATCATGGGCGACCTCGCCTCCGTCAACGGCCGTGAGCGCTCCGAGGCGTTCCGCACCTGCGTGAAGAAGAAGTACCCCAAGCTCAAGGTCCTGGAGATCCCCGCCAAGTGGGAGTCCGACACCGCCGCCTCCAAGCTGGACACGCTGCTCAACTCCAACCCCGACATCAAGGGCATCTACATGCAGGCGGGCGGCGTCTATCTCGCGCCCACCCTGCAGACCCTGAAGTCCAAGAAGATGCTCAAGAAGACCGGCGAGAAGGGCCACATCACCGTCATCTCGAACGACGGCATCCCGCAGGAGTTCGACGCCATCCGCAAGGGCCAGATCGACGCCACGGTCTCGCAGCCGGCCGACGCGTACGCCAAGTACGGCATGTACTACATCAAGGCCGCGATGAACGGGAAGAAGTTCAAGCCCGGCAGGACCGACCACGGTTCGACCATCGTGAAGCTGCCCGGCGGCATCCTCGAGGACCAGCTGCCCGCGCCGCTGGTCACCAAGGAGAACGTGGACGACTCCGAGCTGTGGGGCAACACGGTCAAATGAGGACACCGATGACCGAGCCCCCCACCGGCCCGGCGACGACCCCGCTCGTCGAAGCGGCCGGCATCACCAAGCGGTACGGGCCCACCGTCGCCCTCCAGGACGGGCAGCTGACCGTCCTGCCCGGTGAGTCCCACGCCCTCGTCGGCCGCAACGGCGCGGGCAAGTCCACCCTCGTCACCATCCTCACCGGACTCCAGGCGCCGGACGCGGGCACCGTCCACTTCGACGGGGAGCCCGCGCCCCCGCTCACCGACCGCGACGCCTGGCGCCGCAAGGTGGCCTGCGTCTACCAGAAACCGACGGTCGTGCCTGACTTGACCGTCGCCGAGAACCTCTTCATCAACCGGCAGCCCGCAGGCCGCGGCGGCTTCATCAGCTGGCGCAAGCTGCGCGCCCAGGCCGCGGAGGTGCTCGACACCTGGGACGTACGCGTCGACCCGGACGCCCGCACCGCCGACCTCAAGGTCGAGGACCGGCAGATGGTCGAGATCGCGCGGGCGCTGAGCTTCGGGGCGCGGTTCATCGTCCTCGACGAGCCCACCGCGCAGCTCGACAACCGGGAGATCGAACGGCTCTTCACGCGCATGCGGGCGCTCCAGGAGTCGGGGGTCACCTTTCTCTTCATCTCGCACCACCTTCAGGAGGTGTACGAGGTGTGCCAGACCGTCACGGTCCTGCGCGACGCCCGCTGGATCACCACGGAGCCCGTCGCCGACCTGCCCCGCGCCGCCCTGGTCGAAGCCATGGCGGGCGAGGCCCTGCGGGAGAAGGAGGCCGCCGAGGAGTCCGTGGCCCGGACCGAGGTCCCCGCCGACGCCCCGGTGATGCTCGACGTCAGGGGCCTCACCAGCGACTCGTACGCGGACGTCGACCTGACCGTCCGCAAGGGTGAGGTCGTGGGCCTGGCCGGGTCCAGCGGTAGCGGCAAGATCAACCTCGCGGAGACCGTCGCGGGTCTGCACACGCCGACCGCCGGCAGCGCACGGCTCGACGGCGAGAAGCTGCCGTTCGGGGACGTCACCGCTTCGCTGCGCGCCGGAGTGGGCTGCGTGCCGCGCGACCGGCACGACCAGGGCCTGGTCTTCGGGATGACGATCGGCGACAACGCCACGATGACCGTGCTCGACCGGCTCGGGAAGTACGGCTTCGTCGGCACCGAACGCAAGCGCGGCTTCGCCGAGGAGCTCATCGACCGCCTCGACATCCATGCCGAGGGACCCGACCAGCCCGTGTCGGACCTCTCCGGCGGCAATGCCCAGAAGGTCGTCATGGCACGCGCCCTCGCCTCGGACCCGCGCCTCCTCGTCCTCATCAACCCCACCGCGGGCGTGGACGTGAAGTCCAAGGAGTCCCTGCTCGCCCGGATGGACAACGCCCGCGAGGACGGCACCGCCGTCCTCGTCGTCTCCGACGAACTGGACGACCTGCGGCGCTGCGACCGCGTCCTGGTCCTCTTCCACGGCCGCGTCGTCGCCGAGCACGAGGCGGGTTTCACCGACCACGACCTGATCGCGTCGATCGAGGGGGTGGGAGCCACGGGCCCCGAAAGGGGCGCGGGGAACTGCGCGACCAGCCACAACGGGCCCGCAGCCGAAAATCAAGGAGACCACCATGGCTGACCTCAAGGCCCCGGCCGCGACCGCACCCGACCTGACGGCGAAGACCGACAACGCCCGAGCCCAGGCGCGCTCGGTGCTGCTGCGCCGGGCCAGGGAACTCGCCCTGGTGCCGGCCTTGCTGCTGCTCATGCTGCTCGGCACCCTGGTGAACGACTCGTTCCTCACGGAACGCAACCTCATCTCGATCCTCGGCGCCTCCGCCGCCCTGGCGATGGTCGTCCTCGCCGAGTCGCTCGTTCTGATCACGGGCAAGTTCGACCTGTCCCTGGAGTCTGTCGTCGGCATCGCGCCGGCCGTCGGTGCGCTCCTCGTCCTGCCCGCCGCCCAGGCCGGGTTCGGCACGGACATGCCCGTGGCTGTCGGGCTTCTCGCGATCCTGCTCGTCGGCGGAGCCATCGGCGCCTTCAACGGCATCCTCGTGGTGAAGCTCAAGCTCAACGCGTTCATCGTCACGCTCGCCATGCTGATCGTGCTGCGCGGACTGCTGGTCGGCGCGACCAAGGGCAAGACGCTCTTCGGGATGCCCGACGCCTTCTACACCCTCGCCACCTCGACGTTCCTGACCATCCCGCTCTCGGTGTGGCTGGCAGCCGTCTCCTTCGGCGTCGCCGGCTTCGTCCTCAAGTACCACCGCGTGGGGCGCGCCCTGTACGCGATCGGCGGCAACGCGGACGCGGCACGCGCCGCGGGCATCCGCGTCGAGCGCGTGATGCTCGGCGTGTTCGTCGTCGCCGGCTGCCTCGCCGCCGTCGGCGGGCTCATGCAGACCGGCTACGTCGGCGCGATCAACGCCAACCAGGGCCAGAACATGATTTTCACCGTGTTCGCGGCCGCCGTCATCGGCGGCATCAGTCTCGACGGCGGCAAGGGCACCATGTTCGGCGCCCTCACCGGCGTGCTGCTGCTCGGCGTCGTACAGAACCTGCTCACTCTCGCCCAGGTGCCTTCCTTCTGGATCCAGGCCATCTACGGCGGAATCATCCTGGTCGCCCTGATGATCGCGCGCGTCACCACCGGCCGCGCACAGGACTGACCCCGCTCCGGGTTCCCCCGTCTCCTTGCCCCTTTCCGGAAAGGCCTCCTGTGTCCCCGACTCCCGCCCGCATCACCGCGGTCGACACCTATGACGTACGGTTCCCGACCTCACGGGACCTCGACGGATCCGACGCGATGAACCCGGACCCCGACTACTCCGCCGCCTATGTGGTCCTGCGCACCGACGCCGACGACGGTCTGGAGGGGCACGGCTTCACCTTCACCATCGGGCGCGGCAACGACGTCCAGGTCGCCGCGATCGAGTCGCTGCGTCATCACGTGCTCGGCCGGCCGGTCGAGGAACTCTGCGCCGATCCGGGGACGTTGAACCGCGACCTGGTCGGGGACAGCCAACTGCGGTGGCTCGGGCCCGAGAAGGGCGTGATGCACATGGCCATCGGTGCCGTGGTCAACGCGGCGTGGGATCTGGCGGCCAAGCGTGCGGGCAAGCCGCTGTGGCGGTTTCTGGCCGACGCCGATCCCCAGTGGCTCGTCTCCCAGATCGACTTCCGCTACATCGCCGACGCCCTCGCCCCGCAAGAGGCCCTGGACATGCTCCGGTCGGGCCGCCATGGAGCCGCCGAGCGTGCGGCCCTGCTGCGGGAGCGCGGCTTCCCCGGATACACGACGTCGCCCGGCTGGCTCGGCTACAGCGACGAGAAGCTGACCCGCCTCGCCCGGCAGGCCGTCGCCGACGGCTTCACCCAGATCAAGCTGAAGGTCGGTGCGGACCTGGCGGACGACGTACGCCGCTGCCGTACCGCCCGCGAGGCGATCGGGCCCGGCATCCGCATGGCGATCGACGCCAACCAGCGCTGGAACGTCGGTGAGGCCGTCGAATGGACGCGCGCCCTGGCGGAGTTCGACCCGTACTGGGTGGAGGAGCCCACCAGCCCCGACGACGTCCTCGGACACGCCGCGATCCGGAAGGCCGTCGCCCCGGTCAAGGTCGCCACCGGCGAACACGTGCAGAACCGCATCATCTTCAAACAGCTCCTCCAGGCGGGAGCGATCGACGTGCTGCAGATCGACGCGGCCCGCGTCGGCGGAGTCAACGAGAACCTCGCGATCCTGCTGCTCGCCGCCAAGTTCGGCGTCCCGGTCTGCCCGCACGCTGGTGGCGTCGGCCTGTGCGAACTCGTCCAGCACCTCTCGATGTTCGACTTCGTGGCGCTCTCGGGGACCACCGAGAACCGCGTCATCGAGTACGTCGACCACCTCCACGACCACTTCGTCGACCCGGTCGTGGTGCGCGACGGCCACTACATGGCGCCCACCGCGCCGGGCTTCTCGGCCACCATGCGGGCCGAGTCCCTCGCCGAATTCACCTATCCGGACGGCGCCTTCTGGGCGGCCGACCTCGCGCACGGCAAACTCGCACACGGCAAAGGAGCAGCCGCATGACCGACGCCCAGGACTTCGAGGGGCTCAAGGCCCTGGTCACCGGCGGAGCCTCCGGGATCGGACGGGCCACCGCCGAACTGCTCGCCGCACGAGGCGCCCGCGTCGCCGTGCTCGACCTGGACCCAGGAAGCGTGGAGAAGCCGCTCACCGGCCACCGCGCCGACGTCTCCGACGACGCGTCGGTGCGCGAGGCCGTGGCCGCCGCCGTGGACGAGCTCGGCGGACTCGACGTACTGATCAACAACGCGGGCATCGGCGCGCAGGGCACCGTCGAGGACAACGACGACGACCAGTGGCACAAGGTGCTCGACGTGAACGTCCTCGGGATCGTGCGCACCACCCGCGCCGCCCTGCCGCACCTGCGCGTCTCCACCCACGCGGCGATCGTCAACACCTGCTCGATCGCCGCCACGGCCGGTCTGCCGCAGCGCGCCCTCTACTCGGCGTCCAAGGGCGCCGTGCTCTCCCTGACGCTCGCGATGGCCGCCGACCACGTACGCGAAGGGGTGCGCGTCAACTGCGTCAACCCCGGCACCGTGGACACCCCGTGGGTCGGCCGCCTCCTGGACGCCGCGCCCGACCCGGCGGCCGAGCGTGCCGCGCTCGCGGCCCGCCAGCCCACCGGGCGCCTCGTCTCGGCCGACGAAGTCGCGGGCGCCATCGCTTACTTGGCGAGCCCTCTGTCCGGCGCGACCACCGGCACCGCGCTCGCCGTCGACGGCGGCATGCAGGGCCTGCGGCTGCGGCCCGCGAGCCGGTGAGCGGCATGGCCCGGCGCGCCATCGGACCCGGCGGCGTCGAGGTGACCGAGCTGTCCTTCGGCGCCGCCGGCCTCGGCAACCTCTACACGCCGATCACCGACGAGGAGGCCCGCGCGGCGATCGACGCCGCCTGGGAGGCGGGCATCCGCTACTTCGACACCGCCCCGCACTACGGCATCGGCCTGTCCGAGCGCAGGCTCGGCGAGGCACTGCGGGCACGCCCCCGCGGGACGTACACGCTCTCGACCAAGGTAGGCCGCCTCCTCGAAGCGCTGGAGAGGCCCGGGGGTGACGACCTGGACCACGGCTTCGCCGTCCCGGCCACGCACCGCCGGGTCTGGGACTTCAGCGCGGACGGCATCCGCCGCTCCCTGGAGGCGAGCCTCACCCGCCTCGGCACCGACCGCGTCGACATCGTCTACCTCCACGACCCGGACGACCACGCCGAGCAGGCCTTCCGCGAGGGCTATCCGGCCCTGGAGCGGCTGCGCTCCGAAGGCGTCGTGGGCGCGATCGGCGCGGGCATGAACCAGACGGCGATGCTCACCCGCTTCGTCCGGGACACGGACGTCGACGCCGTGCTGTGCGCGGGTCGCTACACGCTCCTGGACCAGAGCGCTCTGACCGAACTCCTCCCGGCCGCGCACGAGCGAGGCAAGGCGGTCGTGATCGGCGGCGTGTTCAACTCGGGCCTGCTCGCCGACCCCAGACCCGGCGCGACGTACGACTACACGACCGCGCCACAGGACCTGGTGGACCACGCCCGCCGTCTGCAGACGATCGCGGAGCGCCACGGCACCACACTGCGCGCGGCCGCCTTGACCTTCCCCCTGGCCCACCCGGCGGTGACCACCGTCCTCGTCGGCGCCCGCTCCCCGTACGAAGTCCGCGACGCGGCGGCGCAGTTCGTGAGGGCGGTCCCCGAGGACTTCTGGGGGGAGGCGCGAACCGCGGGCCTGCTGCCCGCCGATGCCCCGGTGCCGGCCCCGGTGCCGGTGTCAGGGGCGGAGTCCGCGTGACGATCACCCCATGCACGAGAAGGCGCGCTGCCGGGCAACACCGGCGGCCCCCGGCTCGGCGGCACGGTCATCGACCTCAAGCTTGGCTACGCCCCCACGGCGTGGGCGGGTGCGGCGTGTGCGACGCCGGTCGCGGCCGGGCCGCCCGCCTTGGGTTGGCCGACGCCGTTGAGTTCGCGACGCCCGTCCCCCGTCCCAGACCCACGAGAGGACCCCGCGTGAGAATCGCGCTGCACACCAAGGTCCGCGCCGACCGCGTCGCCGCGTACGACGCCGCACACCGGGAGGTGCCCGCCGAGCTGGTCGCCGCCATCCGCGCGGCCGGTGCCACCTCCTGGACGATCTGGCGCAGCGGCACCGACCTCTTCCACGTCCTGGAGTGCGCGGACTACGCCCGTCTCCTCGCCGAGCTGGACACGCTGCCGGTCAACGTCGCCTGGCAGGCGCGCATGGCCGACCTGCTCGACGTCGTCCACGACTACTCGGCCGAGGGCGCGGACGCGGGCCTGCCCGTCGTATGGGAGCTGCCGTGACGGCGGAACCTGCCGTGGCGCCCGGCCTCGTCGACGCCCACCACCACGTGTGGGACCTCTCCGTACGCGACCAGGAGTGGATCACCGGCGACGCGCTCGCCCCGATCCGCCGGAACTTCTCCCTCGCCGATCTGCTGCCCGAGGCCCGCGCCGCGGGCGTCACCGCGACCGTGCTCGTGCAGACGGTCACCGTCGCCGAGGAGACCCCCGAGTTCCTCGCCCTGGCGGCCGGCAGCGACCTGGTCGCGGGCGTCGTCGGGTGGACCGACCTCACCAGCCCGGACGTCGCCGACGCCCTCGCTGAAACGCGTGAACTCCCGGGCGGGCAGCACCTCGTGGGCATCCGGCACCAGGTGCAGGGTGAGCCCGACCCGCAGTGGCTGTTGCGGCCCGACGTGCGTCGGGGCCTGGCCGCGGTCGGCGCCGCGGGCCTCGCCTACGACCTCGTGGTCCTGCCCCACCAACTGGTGGCTTGCGTCGAGGCGGCGCGGGGGCATCCCGAACTCACCTTCGTCCTGGACCACTTGGGCAAGCCGCCCATCGCCTCCGGCGCGCTCGAACCCTGGGCCACGGCCGTCCGCTCGCTCGCCGCGCTCCCCAACACCGTCTGCAAACTCTCCGGCCTGGTGACCGAAGCCGACCCGAGGACGTGGACGGTCGACGACCTGCGCCCGTACGCGGACACCGTCCTGGACGCCTTCGGGCCCGACCGGCTGATGTTCGGCTCGGACTGGCCCGTCTGCACTCTGGCCGCCAGCTATGCGGAAGTCGTCGACGCGGCAAGGAAGTTGACCGACTCGCTCACGGAAAGCGAACGCGCCGACCTCTTCGCGGGGACCGCGGCCCGCGTCTACCGTCTCCGACTCAGCGAGGCGAGCTGATCCGCGTAGGCGGCAGGAACTCCCGCACGTACGTCCGCTCCCAGCAGGCGCCGGTCTCGCGCAGCTCGCGCCAGGTCGTGTAGCGGTAGCGGTAGAGGCGGGCGCGGATGTACGCGGGCGGCTCGTCCGGCGGGAAGGGGATGTGGCGCAGCAGCCGCAGCGTGTCCCGGTCGCCGTCCAGGAGGCGTTCCACCAGCGGGCCGAACCACGAGCGCGCGTAGGCGGGGGAGAGCGCGGCGAACCACATCATCCAGTCGAGCCGCAGATGGTACGGCGCGAACTGCCGCGGCCAGCGGCGCACGTCGCCCGGCTTGCCCTTGAACTCATACTCCCGCCACTCCGACTCCTGCCGGGGTGTGGTGTCCGCCGTGCCCTCGATGACCACCTCCTGGCGGACGCGGCTGACGCTGCCGAACGCGCCGTACGTGTTGACGAGATGGAGCGGGTCGAAGGAGAAGTTCATGATCTGCCGGCGCGAGAACAGATTGCGCGCCGGCCGGTAACTCAGACCCAGGATCAGGGCCGTCGCCGCGATCACGACCACCTCGTACCAGAGCGGAGGAGCGGACGAGCTCGACGGAGCGCCCGCGCCGCCGAAGTCGACGACGGAGGCGGCGAGCACGATCGTCAGCCAGTTCAGCCAGGAGAAGTTGCCCGAGAGGACCAGCCACAGCTGGGTGGCGATCATCAGGCAGGCCGCGGCTGTGGCGACCGGCTGCGGCGTGAACAGCAGGACGGGCACGACGAGTTGGGTGAAGTGGTTCGCCGCGACCTCCATCCGGTGGACCGGCTTCGGCAGACGGTGGAAGAACCAGCTCAGCGGCCCCGGCATCGGCTGTGTCTCGTGGTGGAAGTACAGGCAGGTGAGCTGGCGCCAGCACGCGTCGCCGCGCATCTTGATCAGCCCGGCCCCGAACTCCACGCGGAACAGCACCCAGCGCAGCAGGAAGAGGATCAGGACCGGCGGCGCCGTCTCGTCGTTGCCGAGGAACACGGCGAGGAAACCGACCTCCAGGAGCAGCGACTCCCAGCCGAAGCCGTACCAGGTCTGTCCCACGTTCACGATCGAGAGATACAGGGCCCACGGCACGAGCCACAGCAGCATGCCGCCCCACAGGGGGAGCAGTCCGTCGGCGCCCGCGAGCAGCGCGAGGGCGCAGGCGCAGCCCGTCCACGCGACGAGGGCGAAGAAGCGGTCCGAGTAGTGCAGGTGGAAGAGGCTCGGCGCCTTGCGGAAGGGCACGCGCTCGACGTGACGCGGTACGGGCAGCATGCCGCGCTCACCGATCAGCGCACGGAACTGCAGGGCCGCGCCGAGGAACGCGACGAGGTAGAGCGCGGCGAGAGCCCGCTGGAAGACGAGGCGGCCGAGCCAGTACTGATCCGCTGTGAACCACTCCACGAGGCCATCTTGCGCCCTGACCGGCCGTGGGTCCCTCCTCGGCTTGCGCACCGCCTCCGACTTCCTCAGAGAATGGGGCAAAGTGCCCGATAACAGGCGGGAGAGCACGGTGCGTGTGCCCACCAGGCCCACCAGCCCCACCAAGCCCACCAAGCCCATCAGGAGCTACGCGACGGTCTTCGCGATATCCGCGGCCCTCGCCCTCGCGGGATGCTCGGGCTCGGGTGGAGGCGAGAAGAAGTCCACCGACGGCAGCGGCGAGCTGTTCATGCAGCCGGTCGCCGCCCAGGGCCCCGATCCGTTCACCGACTCCACCGCGACGAGCACGGCGACCCCCTCGCCCGTCACCCGTTCGCCGCAGCCGTCACCGACGGGTACTTCCTCGCCGACGGCCCAGGGCGTGCGCTCCCTCTCGGGCGGCACACCCGGTCTGTACGGCGGCACGCACTCCCTGGGCAGCTGCGACGTCGGCGCCCAGGTCCGCTTCCTCACCGCCGACCAGGGCAAGAGCCGCGCCTTCGCCCAGGCGTCGGGCATCTCCCAGGCGGACATCCCGAGCTTCCTGCGCGGCCTGACGCCGGTCGTGCTGCGGGCCGACACCCGCGTGACCAACCACGGCTACCGCGACGGCGGTGCCACCAGCTTCCAGTCCGTGCTGCAGACGGGCACCGCCGTCCTCGTCGACAACCGGGGGCTGCCCCGCGTGCGGTGTGCCTGCGGGAACCCGCTGAAGCCGCCGGTCGCGCTCAAGGGCACGCCCAGACACCAGGGCGAGCAGTGGTCCGGCTACCGCCCGGCGCAGGTCGTGGTGGTGACCCCGGCGCCGAAGATCATCGTGAACATCACGATCGTGAACATCGTCGACAACACCTGGATCGAGCGGAGGACCGGCGACGAGGACGGCGGCCACGACCACACCGTGCCGCCGCCGCACCCGACCCCGACGCCCACCCCCACCACGCCGACCCCGACCGACCCGGACGACAGCGACTCGCCCAGCGACAGTGACAGCCCCAGCGACAGCGACACCCCCAGCGACAGCGACTCGCCCAGCGACAGCGATACGCCGAGTGACAGCGACAGCCCCAGTGACAGCGACTCGCCCAGCGACAGTGACACCCCCAGCGACAGCGACTCGCCCAGTGACCGGGGCACCACCTCCACGGACTGCCCCACGCTCCCGCCCACCACGGGCACGGAGCCGCCCACCGGCACGCCGTCCGGGATCCCGTCGGGCTGCCCGACGCCCACACCCGGCGGCTGAGCGTGCGCACTCGGTCCCGACAGCGAAGAATCTTGAAGTGTCATGACGCCCACGCCCCTGCCGGACGACTGGCCAGCGGATCCCCGGTCGATCCTGGCGTCCAACCGCACAGGCTGCTTCGACTGGGACCTCGACAGCGGCCTGATGCATCTCGATGCCGCGGGCCACGAGGTCTTCGACGTACGGGCCGACGAATACGACGGCCATCCGACGAGCCTCGGCGTACGCGTCCCACCGGTCGAGGCACACCGCCTTGACGCCTACGTCTCGCACGCCCTCAAGGACGGCAGCCGCACCTACGGCATCTACTTCCGCATCCGGCTGCGGGAAGGCGGGCTCCGCTGGACCCATACCCAGGGGTTCATCCACCGTGACGAGATGGGCCGGCCGCACCGCATCGTCGGCATCATCCGCGACGCCACGCAGGAGCTGGGCGACAGCACGGCCCGGCATCAGCGCGCCGACGAGGAGGAGGACCGCCGTCGCCGTACGAGCATCGTGCAGGGCACCACGGCGGCCCTCGCGCACGCCCGTACCGTCCGGGACGTCATCGACGTGCTCAAGGACACCCACGGCCTCGCGCACCTGGGCGCCTCGAACCTCGTCATGGGCCTGGTCGAGGCCGGGCGGATCCGGCTGGTCGCGGAGGGGCCCGTGGGCAGCTTCGTGCCGGGCACCAAGTTCACGCGGATCGACGCGCGGTATCCGATGAGCGACGCCGTGCGCACGCTCTCGCCGCGCTTCATCGAGACGGCGGCGGAGTTCGCCGCCTCCTACCCGGACCTGTGGCCGCACATAGACAAGCTGGGCATCACGTCGGCCGCGTATCTGCCGCTCATCGCGCAGGCCAAGCCGATCGGCGTGCTCGGCCTGCTCTACCAGGACAAGACCGGCTTCACCGAGGAGGAGCGCAACGTCCTGGTCGCCCTCGGCAGCGGCATCGCCCAGAGCCTCCAGCGCGCCATGTTCTACGAGCAGGAGAAGGACCTGGCCCAGGGGCTTCAGCAGGCGATGCTGCCGCGCACCATCCCCGGCGTGCCCGGCGCCGACATCGCCGTCCGCTACCGCTCGGCGGCGCTCGGCCGGGACATCGGCGGCGACTGGTACGACGTGATCCCGCTGCCCGGCGGGCGCGTCGGGGCGGTCATCGGCGACGTACAGGGCCATGACACCCACGCGGCGGCCGTCATGGGCCAGCTGCGCATCGTGCTGCGCGCCTACGCCGCCGAGGGGCACCCGCCGGCCACCGTCATGGCCCGCGCCTCCGGCTTCCTGCACGAGCTCGACACCGAACGCTTCGCCACCTGCCTCTACGCGGAGGCCGATCTGTCGTCGGGCGTGGTCCAGCTGGTGCGGGCAGGACACATCGACCCGCTGGTCCAGCGGACCGACGGCACCTGCCGCAGGGTGCCGGTCGAGGGTGGTCTGCCGCTGGGGCTCTCGGCCGAGTTCGGCCGTCTCGAATATCCGGTCACCACCTTCGAACTCGACGCGGAGCAGACCCTGTTGCTCTTCACCGACGGCCTCATCGAGGAGCCGGGCGCCGACCTCGACGACGGTCTGCGGGCCCTGGGCGAGCTGGCCTGCTCGGGGCCGCGTGACCTCCAGCACCTGGCGGACCGGCTCTGCGAGACCGTGGACGAGCGGGGCGGCGAGGACGACGCGGCGCTGCTTCTCCTGCGCCGCCGCACGGCCGACGCCCCGCGGACCGGCGGCCGCCTCCAGCAGCACGTGGGCCCCGGTGACCCGGAGGCGCTGGCCGAGGCCCGGCACATGATCCGGGCCGCGGTGCGCGCCTGGGGCGCCGGGGACGGCGCCGACGAGATCGAGCTGGTGGCGGACGAGCTGATCACCAACGCGCTGATGCACACCGACGGCGCGGCGATCGTCACCCTGCGGGTGGTCAGCGGCAGCGAACGGCGCCTGCGCGTCGAGGTCGAGGACTCCTCCAGCGCGCTGCCGCGCCGCCGGGAGGCGGGGGAGTCGGGGGTGTCGGGGCGGGGGTTGCTGCTTGTGGACATGCTCGCGGACGAGTGGGGCGTCGAGTCGCGAGGCACCGGCAAGTGCGTGTGGTGCGAGTTCCTCGTGCCCGCCCGGGAAACCGAGGGGTAGGGGCGGGCGGATGGCGCTGTCGGAGCTGGAACTGGGACAGGAGTGAGCGGATGCCGGAGCTTCCCGAGGTAGAGGCGCTGCGCGCCTTCCTCACCGACCACCTCGTCGGCCACGAGATCGTGCGGGTGATGCCCGTGGCGATCAGTGTCCTCAAGACGTACGACCCGCCGCTCACCGCTCTCGAAGGGCGCACCGTCACGGCCGTGGCGCGCCACGGCAAGTTCCTCGACCTGGACGCGGACGGCCTGCATCTGGTCACCCACCTCGCCCGCGCGGGCTGGCTGCACTGGAAGGACCGCCTCCCGGACGGCACGCCACGCCCCGGCAAGGGCCCGCTGGCGCTGCGGGTCGCCCTGGAGACGGGGGAGGGCTTCGACCTGACGGAGGCGGGCACGCAAAAGCGCCTCGCGGTGTACGTGACCGACGATCCGGCGGCCATCCCGGGCATCGCCCGCCTCGGCCCCGACCCGCTGGCCCCGGACTTCGACGAGGACCGCTTCGCCGGGCTCCTGTCGGGCGAGCGCCGGCAGATCAAGGGCGCGCTGCGGGACCAGACCCTGCTCGCGGGCGTCGGGAACGCGTACAGCGACGAGATCCTGCACGCGGCCCGCATGTCTCCGTTCAAGCTCACGTCGAGCCTCACGAAGGACGAGATCCACGGGCTGTACGCGGCGCTGCGCAGCACGCTGACCGAGGCGGTGGAGCGCTCGCACGGGGTTGCCGCGGGCCGCCTCAAGGCGGAGAAGAAGAGCGGCCTGCGCGTGCACGGCCGCGCCGGTGAGACGTGTCCCGTGTGCGGCGACACCATCCGCGAGGTCTCCTTCAGCGACTCCTCGCTGCAGTACTGCCCCACCTGCCAGACGGGCGGGAAGCTGCTGGCGGACCGCAGGATGTCCCGCCTCCTGAAGTAGCCCTGCAAGCATGCGAGTTCAGCGGCTCCGTAAGGTCAGCAGGCGCAGTCCGCCGGTGGTGCGCACCTCATAGCGGGCGATGTCCTCGCGGAGCAGGGCCGCGCCTCCCTGCGTCGCCAGTTCTTCCGACGGCTCGCCGGCGGGCGCCATCCACGTCGTCACCGTCTGCTCGGAGCCGTCGGTGCCGACGGCGATGAGCTCGCAGACGTGGGGGCCGTCGGGGTCGCGGACCCGGAGTC
This sequence comes from Streptomyces sp. NPDC051214, assembly GCF_040682375.1. NCBI lineage: Bacteria > Bacillati > Actinomycetota > Actinomycetes > Kitasatosporales > Streptomycetaceae > Streptomyces > Streptomyces sp. NPDC051214. Next base: position 373,359 of record NZ_JBFBAT010000001.1, on the reverse strand, counting down.
CGATGTCCGTGCCCCAGTCGCGGCCCCGCGCGGTCAAGGTCGCCGAGACTCCGGTGCGGCCGTCGCGGGCGGTGATCTGCTCCGGGCCGGGCCCGTCGGCCCGCAGCACCGCGGCCACGGGAGCCGCGAGGGCCAGGACGACGCTCGCCGCGACCGCGCACAGCCATCGTCGGCGCCCGGCCCTGCGCAGCCGCACGGCCTCGGCGAGCAGCCGCTCCCCGAGGCCGGGACCGGGCACGGCATGTGGCTCGACGTGCGGCGGCGTGAGTCGTTCGTAGGCGGCCAACTGCTGGGCCGTCGGGCCGAGTTCCGCCAGCAGGACGCGACACTCGGGGCAGTCCATGAGGTGGTCGTCAAAGCGGAAGGTGTCGGCAGCGTCGAGGACGCCGAGCGCGTAGGCGCCGGCGTCGCGGTGCCGCTCCAGGGGCCTCATGGCGTTCCTTGCGTGACGAGTCGGGCAGGGGGGTGCTTCCTGCCCTCCCGTACGCAGCGGACCGCCGAATCACTCAAGACACGGGACGCGAACACTCGCACGGGGTGTCAGGGCGACTCCGTGGCGGTGTCGGAACGTCTCTGCCGGGGCGTCAGAACAGATGGATCGCCAGGTGTCCGAGCGGCAGCCCCAGGCGCCAGGCCGCCGTCCACACCTTAGGTCCGTCGTCCTCACCGCACGGCGACCCGCCGCCCGGCACCGCGTCCAGGTCGGGCGCGAGCAGCTCCGTCTCCTCGAGCCAGCGCCACGCCAGGTCGGCCAGCTGCAGGTCGGGTGCGGGTTCGCCGGAGGCGACCGCGTCCGCCGTGAGCAGGGCCATCCGCTCGCCGACCCAGTCGAGCCACGGCTGGTCGTACGCCGTCAGGGACAGCCAGGTCTCCAGCTGGGAGACCACACGAATGCCCGACAGTTCGCCATTTGTGTCGGAAAGGAAAATAGTCAGGGCCAGAGCATCACGCCCCGCGCGGTATTCGAAAGATGTCGGCGGCATCAAATCGCCGGTGCGCAGCAATTCGTCCGCGATGTACTCGGCGTACAACCACGCCATCGGCACGGCCAGTTCGCCATCACTCGGGCCCTCCGTGTTTCCTCGGCTCTCGTGCAGCATCCCGTCTCGCCTTCCTCCGATCCGTGCGCGTCGCCGGCCTCTGGCCCCCAATCCGGAACACGGATGAGGACAGCCGATTACCCGAAGGGGGCTCCGAGCAAGGCGCTTTACGGAGGCTTGACCAAGCCCTCGGTTTCGTCGCAGGTAGGGCCCCCTCTGTTCTTCGTGTCACATGGCCGGATGATTTAAGTCCGTTTCGGGGACTATGACGGCATTGCTGCTTGACTCGGCATTGTGTCCGAATGTGGATTCATTTCGCCGAATAACCCCCATTCATGGAGCCTGGCCGATGACGCAGCGCACACCCCAGGGAACAGCCCTTCTGACCGCGGCAATGATCGGAGCCACTCTCGCCGGAACAGCCGGCTGCACGGCGAATACGGAGCCCACCCAGGAGCGGAATACGGAGCAGCGCAGCGAAAGACCGCGGGAAGACACCCAAGGCGGTAATCGGGACGCTCCGCCCCCCGCCCCGTCGGCGGCCGGCGGCGGCCAGGGCGCCCCGCGCGCCTTCACCCTCGTCGCCTCCGGGGACGTGCTCCCGCACTCCTCGATCATCGACAGGGCCAGCGCCGACGCGGGCGGCCACGGCTACGACTTCGTGCCGATGTTCCAGGACGTCAAGCCTGTCGTCTCCAAGGCGGACCTGGCGATCTGTCACATGGAGACGATCTACGGCGAGAACGGCGACTACACCGGCTATCCCAGCTTCAAGTCCCCGCCCCAGATCGCCCAAGCCCTGGCGGCCACCGGGTACGACTCCTGCTCCACCGCCTCCAACCACACGCTCGACGACGGCTCGGCGGGAGTGAGCCGGACCCTCGCCGCGCTCGACAAGGCAGGCGTCAAGCACGCGGGTTCGGGCCGCACGGCCGCCGAGGGCAGATCGCCCGCCTGGCTGCGGGCGGGCGGCGCGAAGGTGGCGCAGCTCGCGTACACGTACGGCACGAACGACGCCCCCATGCCCCCGGGCGAGCCCTGGACGGTCAACCTCATGGAGCGCGAGCGGATCATCGCGGACGCGCGGGCCGCGCGGAAGGCGGGCGCGGACGTGGTCGTCGTCTCGGTGCACTGGGGCACGGAGTGGCAGGACGCCCCCGACCGCCGCCAGCTGAGCCTCGGCAAGGAGCTCACGGCGTCGAGGACCGGCGGCCGCCCGGACATCGACCTGATCCTGGGCACCCACGCGCATGTCCCGCAGGCCTACGAGAAGGTCAACGGCACCTGGGTCCTGTACGGCATGGGCGACCAGATCGCCGGCGACATGATCAACCACGAGGGTGCGAACGACCCCCGGGGCAACCAGGGCACCCTCGGCCGCTTCACGTTCGTCCCGCCCGCGGCCTCCGGCGGCCGCTGGGAGGTCAAGAAGGCCGAGTTCATCCCCCAGTGGTTCAACACGGCCACGGGCCGCGTGACCAACCTGAACACGGCGCTGGAAGGCGGCGCCGACGTGGCGGCCATCCGCGACCGCATCCGCGCGATCGTCCTGAGCCGGGGCGCGGGCAAGGCGGGCCTGCTGATGGGCAAGTAGCGGGAGGGGGCGTTTGGTGAGCCCGTGCCGGAGCCGTGCACGTGCACGGCTCCGGGCGGCATCTCACCCGAGCCGCACCAGCCACCCCCGCCCCGGCTCCACCCGTATCGCCTCGCCCGCGGCGAACTTCCGCTCCGGCTGGAAGTTCTCGATCTCCGGGGCGTATGCGGTGGTGGGGCCCGTGGCGGTGGCGAGGGTGATGTCCACGGGTTCCGCGGCCCAGGAGGCAAGGGCCGTCACGGTTCCTCCCGGGCCCTCCCAGGTGGTGGCGAGGACATCGTCCCGTCCGGTCCGGACCGGCGGCGCATCGCCGGCCCACCAACCCGTCATCTCCGCCTCGGGCAGCCGGAGTTGATCGAAGGCCCGCCACAGCGGCCGTACGTCCGTCATGGGCGCCCGCGCGGTCATCCCGAAGACCAGGCCGCGCCAGGGATTGCCGCCGCCCTCCAGCATCTCGCCCATCAGGCCGAAGCAAATGCCCGAGATCTCGACGAGCCAGTACGCGGGATCGCCCCCGGCGGCTCCGTCCTCGCCCTCGTAGTCGAAGAGTTCTCCCAGCCAGAGCCGGTCGACGTAGGGCAGCAGCTCCGCGTACAGATTGGCGCTGGAGGCGAACCCGTCCGGCTCGCGGTACTGGTTGCAGGAGTGCAGGTCGACCAGCGGTGGCCGCTCGCCGGAAGCGGACAGCACCTTGCGGACCCGCTTCATGGTCGTCCGGTCGTACGCCACGTCGTCGAGGTAGAGCCCGTCGACGCCGACCACCCGCCGCAACCGCTCGATCCCGCTCACATAGGAGTTGTGCCATCGCGAGTCGCCGGAGGTGACGACCGCGACGTCCCCCACATCGGGCGCCACCCACCCGGGCACGTAGTTCCCGCCCAGATGCTCCCGCAGCCACGCGTGCCCGCCCCCCGGCCCGGGTGCGAAGATCTCGTCGCCCAGCGAGGCGAGCACCGGCAACTCCGGTGTGTGACGCGTCAGTTCGCGCACCGTGTCGTACACCTTGACCTGGATCCCGAGCCGGTGCGCCTCCTCGGTGTAGGAGCGCAGGGCGTCCGCGCCCAGGAGCGGGTCGTTGATGTACGGGTTGGGCGGCGTGGCGTGGTGCAGATTGGCGACGTTGGCGCCGTACCCGGCGATCTCCGAGGGCGGCGCGTATGCGTGGAAGTAGCGCTCGGAAAACTGCCGCGCCGGGTCGAGCGGCTTGAACGGGGTCAGGAGGAGCCGGAACTCGAAGCAGCGGGTCTCGCCCGCGCGCAGTGTGAGCGGACCGCTGAAGGCGGAGAGGCAGCGCACGCCCTCGCTCGTGCGCAGCCGCACCCCGCCCGTCCCGTCGCCCGCCCAGGAGCGCGGGGTGCGCAGCGGCTTCTCGCGGTAGTAGTTGGTGTTGAGCGGCCGTGCGTAGTGCTCATCACGCAGGCTCAGCTGGAGCCCCGCGGCCGGATCGCCGAGCCAGAAGGAGTCCTGGTTGCGGGTGGGCGTGTCCCATGCCCAGTCGTATGCGGCGGGACACGCCCGGCCCGTCAGGTCCAGCCCCATCGCGTACCGCGCGACCTCTTCGCGCACCGGCACGTCCAGCGTCACGTCGAGTTCGGTGTCGGCCGTGGCCTCGACGGTGGCGCGCACGACGAGGAAGCCGTCGGCCTCCAACTCGCCCTCGGTGCGCAGGAGTACGTCCTGTCCTGCGGCCCGCGAGGACCAGCGGACCCGCGCGGGGCCCGGCCGGTCCAGGCTGAGCGGCCCATGGGCCAGAGGGCGGCCGAGGTCCAGGGTGACGGGTGCGGCGAGCAGGTCGCGAGGCGGACCGTCGGCGCGCGTGACGCTCGGCGTGAAGGTGGAGACAAGCCGCCGGGGGAGCCCTTCCGGGCCGAGCTCGACGGTGCGGCCGAGCAGCGTAAGGCGCTGTCCGTCGTCCGTGGCGGCCACTTCGACCGGGGTGAACGGCGCCACGGGCTCGTCGTCCTGCGCGAGCGTCGAGTCCAGCCAGCCCAGCCGGGCGAGCCGCCACGGTTCACCTGCGCCACCGTCGGGGACGACGTCCCGGCCGACGGTGATGCGCAGCGGCAGCACGCGCTCCGGCACACCGGGCGCGCGGACGGCGATCTCCCCCTCGTACAGGCCGGGTTGAGCCTCCTCGGGCACCTCCACGCCGAACCACAGCGCGCCCGCGCGTCCCTGACCGATCGCGACGCGTCGCCCGAAGGCCTGGCCGCGCGCGTCGATGCCGCCCGTGCTGAGGCATCGTGTCGAGAAGGGGAGCCCGCGGATCTCGCCGCGTACGTCCGCGAGCTCTTGGAGTGCGTACACGCCGACCTGCACCGCGTGGAACTCCCCTCGGTCCGCGGTGACGTCGAGCGGCGTGAAGGGCGTGGCCAGTGCCCAGCGCGCGGGCAGCCGTTCGTAGCGGCCGAGGGGGTGGGTGCGGTCCTCGCCGTAGAGAAGCAACTGGGCGTCGCCGTGCGTCTGTTGGACCCGGACGCATTCGTCCTGCGTCGCCGCGAAGCCGAGCGGGGCGAAGGAGTCGACCGCGCTCGCCGCCTCGTAGGCGAAGGCGTGCGCACGGGGCAGTTTCCCCCATCCGTCGGCGTCGTGCAGGCCGCAGCGGTGCACCCAGCCGGGGTCAGCGGTCCGCGTCGGGGGCCGGTAGGCGGCCTGCGGATAGTAGGGCTTGCCCGTGTGCGCGTACGGGAGGTAGTGCACGGCGTACGTGCCGGGGCCGTCCACCGGCTCGAAGGCGATGCGCCCCCTCTCGGCCGTGGCGTCGACCGTGACGGTGTTGCGCACGCGTTCCCCGGACGGCCCGATCACGATCACGTCCACCGCGCCGGGGTCCGGGTCCTGGCGCCGCCACGGCAGCTCGGCCGCGACGGCGGGCGCCGCGGTGTCGGTGGCGTCGGCGCGCACGAGAAGCCGGTGGTTACCGTAGACGTCGCTGTCCCAGGAGCCGATGCCGCACGCAAGCTCCGGATGACCAGTCTCACCCATCTGTGCTCCCCCAAGGGCGCTATTTATTAGGTAAGTTTCTCAATCGCTCCGGGTCACACTGGAGATCAACCGATCGCGCTGTCAAGGGGGACGCCTTGAATCGGCAAGACATGAGCGGGGACCCGTCGCTGCTGCGCCGCCTCAACGCGGCCGCCGCCCTGCGCGTGCTGCGCGAGCGCGACGAGATCACCGTGCCCGAACTGGCGGGGCTCATCGGTGTGTCGCGGCCCACGGCCCAGGACCTCACGGCCCAGCTCCTGCGCGAGGGCCGCCTGGTGGAGCTGACGCCGGGCAGCGGCAGCGTGGGCAGACCGGCCCGCAGGTTCCGCTTCCGGGCGGAGGCCGCCCACGTCCTGGGCGTGGACATCGGCGCGCACAAGATCCTGGTGCACGCCGCCGACCTGCTCGGCCGTACCGTGGCCACCCAGCGTGTCGCCGTCACGCCCGAACTCCCGGCACCCGAGCGCCTGGACGCCGTCCGTGAGGCGATCGCGGGCTGCCTGGCCCAGCCGGCCGCCGCGCAGGTGCGTCCGCTGGCGACCGGCGTCGGCACCAGCGGCATGGTGGACGCCGCGGGCCGGGTGGTGGAGAGCGACTCGCTGCCCCAGTGGACGGGCCTCGACCTCACCCGCGAACTCGCCGACTCGGCCCACGGCCCCGTCGTCGTGGGCAACGACATCCAGCTCGCGACCCTCGCCGAGTGCACCGGGGGAGTGTCGGTGGGCGCCGGCGACTGCGTGTACCTGTACGTCGGCAACCGGCTCGGCATCGGCCTGTGGCTGCGCGGTCAGCTGCACCGCGGACACCGTGGCGCGGCGGGGGAGATGGTCGCGGGGGACGGCTGGGAGCGCTGCTACCAGCGGCTTCTCGACTGGTTCGCGGGGCACCAGGGCGCGGACAGGCCCACCCGGGAGAACGCCGCCCGCGCGGTGGTGACCGCGGCGGCCGCGGGCGACGGCGGGGCGAAGTACACGCTGCGGGCCTTCGCCGAGGCCCTGGCCGACAGCCTGGCCCGCCATGTCGCCGTGCTCGACCCGCAGTCCGTCGTGCTCGGCGGCGGCATCTCCCGCGCGGGCGCCCTGCTCAGCGAGCCGTTCGCGGCGCGGCTCGGCGCGCTCTGCCCCTACCGGCCGACGGTCCAAACCTCCGTACTCGGCGAGGAATCCACCGCAATCGGGGCAGCTCGCCTCGCACTGGAACACATCGAGCACGCCGAGCAGAAAAGTCCAACTCTCTAGGACCGGAAGGTGGTTGACGGGCGGGAGCCACGCTTCGATGATGTGGCTCTCTTTCGGCAAGTTGGCTTCTTAATTGGCCGGCTCTCGACGGCCGTCCCGGCTGTCGGCTGCCACTTTTCTGTTCCGTCGTGCCGCCAGGCCAGGGAGTACGTGTGACATCCCCAGCAACGCGACGCAGGCCACGAGCCGCGTCGCCGCCACCGTCCGGGTCAGGTCCGAAAGCGGATCCGAAGTCCGCCGGGCCGCCGCGCCACCGCCGCGTGCCGCTCCGCGTCCGACTGCGGAACAACTGGGTGATGCTCGCCCTCATGGCCCCTGGCCTGCTCTTCTTCCTGCTCTTCTTCTATGTGCCGATGCTCGGCAACGTCATCGCCTTCCAGGACTACCAGCCCTTCATCGGCTTCAAGGACAGCCCCATGGTGGGTCTGGCCAACTTCCAGGAGCTCTTCGCCGACCCGGCGTTCTGGGAGGCGGTCCGCAACACCCTCGCCTTCGCCGCGCTCCAGCTGATCTTCTTCTTCCCCGCGCCGCTGGCCCTCGCCCTGCTCATCAACAGCCTGGTCAGCCCGCGCATCAAGAAGTTCGTGCAGAGCGTCGTCTATCTGCCGCACTTCATCTCCTGGGTCCTGGTCGTCGCGCTCTTCCAGCAGGTGCTCGGCGGCGCGGGCCTCTTCAGCAACTACCTGCGCGACCACGGCATGTCCGCCCTGGACGTGATGACCGACCCCAGCACCTTCTCCCTCCTCATCACCGGCCAGGTGATCTGGAAGGACATCGGCTGGGGCATGATCATCTACCTGGCCGCGCTCGCGAGCGTCGACCAGAGCCTGTACGAGTCGGCGGCGGTCGACGGCGCAGGACGCTGGCGCCGCATGTGGCACGTCACCCTGCCCGCCGTACGCGGCGTCACGATCATGCTGCTCGTGCTGCGCCTCGGTGACGTCCTGTCCGTCGGCTTCGAGCAGTTCCTCCTCCAGCGCGACGCCGTCGGGGCCCGCGCGTCGGAAGTCCTGGACACGTACATCTACTACCACGGCGTCGTCTACGGCGACTGGGGCGTCGGCGCCGCGGCGGGCCTGGTCAAGGGCGTCGTCGGGGCCCTGATGATCTACGGCGCCAACAAGGTCGCCCACGCCTTCGGAGAGCACGGGGTGTACAGCAAATGAGCAGCTTCGGATTTCCCCTGCGCGCGCCGCGGACCCGCGAGGAACGGCCCGCCTGGGAGGAACCGCCGACGAAGATCGGCTCGACCGCCAAGGCCGTCGTCATCACCGTCATCTGTGCCGTGATGATCCTGCCCTTCCTCACCGTCCTCTCCACCAGCCTCGCCTCCCGCGAGGAGATCACCGAGGCGGGCGGCTTCGTCCTCTTCCCCACGGACCCGACCCTGGACGCGTACCGCACGATCCTCTCCGGCGGCATCGTCTCCCGAGCCGTCGTCGTCAGCGTCCTGATCACCCTCGTCGGCACAGCACTCTCGCTCCTGACGACGATCGCGCTCGCCTACGGCCTCAGCAAGCGCGGCGTCCCCGGCAGCAAGCCGATCCTCCTGATGGTGCTCTTCACGCTGCTCTTCGTGCCGGGCATGGTGCCGATGTACGTGGTGGTCAAGGAGCTCGGACTCCTCGACTCCTACTGGTCGTTGATCCTCCCCGTCATGATCAACGCCTTCAACCTCGTCGTCCTGCGGGCGTTCTTCATGAACATCCCCGAGGAGCTCTACCAGGCCGCGCGGATCGACGGCGCGGGGGACTGGCGCATCCTGACCCGCATCGTGCTTCCGCTCTCCAAGGGCGTCGTCGCCGTCGTCGGCCTCTTCTACGCCGTGACGTACTGGAACGCGTTCTTCAACGCCATGCTCTACCTCAACGACTCGGGCAAGTGGCCCATCCAGCTGGTCCTGCGCACCTACGTCGTCCAGGGCAAGTCCATCTCGGGCGACCAGCTCGGCGTCAGCCACATGCCGCCCCAGCAGTCGATCTCCATGGCCGTGGTCATGATCGCGCTCATCCCGATCCTGCTGCTCTTCCCGTTCCTGCAGAAGTACTTCACCAAGGGCGTGCTCACCGGCGCCATCAAGGGCTGACCCTCCCCTACCCACGACCCCCTTTGCGGAGATTCCCATGACAGGCATGTCCCGACGCACGTTCCTGAGCCTCTCCACCGCCGTCGCCGCGGGCGCGGCCGCCACCTCGCTCACGGGCTGCGGCTCGGGTGCGAAGAAGACGGGTGAGGCGGCATCGGCCAAGGTCAAGCTGCCTTCGTACGTCCCCTTCGGCAAGGTCGAGCCCGATCTGCCGCCGAACGCGAAGGGCCTGTCGGCGGGGTTCCTCTCGTACCCCAAGGACCTGGTGCGCAGCGTCCCCAAGACCCCCGGCGACGGTTCGAAGATCACGGTGCTCACCGAGATCTGGACCCAGCCGCCGGCCCCCGCGGGCTCCAACGCGCACTGGCAGAAGGTGAACAAGGCACTGGGCGTCGACCTGGGAGCGATCCTGGGAACCGACCCCGGATACGAGGAGAAGTTCTCCGCCGTCATCGCGGGCGGCGACCTGCCCGACCTCCTGTGGATACCGCCGAACCAGGGCATCCAGCACATCGCCGAACTGCTCGAGGCCAAGTGCGCGGACATCACGCAGTACGTCAGCGGGGACGCGGTGAAGGACTATCCCCACCTCGCCGCGATGACCCCCGCGCACTGGAAGACCGCCGTCGTCAACGGCAAGATCTGGGGCGCTCCCAGCCCGTACCCCGCCTTCGGGCAGGTCTACGGCGGCAATCCGAGGATCTGGGAGAAGGCGGACGGTTTCTCGGCGAGCGGCCCCGAGGAGTTTCTCGCCAAGTGCAAGGAGGTCACGGGCGGCAAGGTCTGGGCCCTCGAGCCGATCTACGTCAACGCCGCCGGCGTGATGAGCCAGTGCTTCGGCGCCCCCAACAAGTGGCGCCAGAACAAGGACGGTTCGCTCACCTGGTGGCAGGAGACGGACGAGTACACCGAGGCCCTCAACTTCGTCCTGAAGCTGAAGAAGGCCGGGGTCTTCTACCCCGGCAACCCCAAGATGGCGGACGCGAACACCAAGCTGGCGCAGGGCTCGATCGGCGCCACCGTCCACGCCAACCCCTTCAACGCGCGCCGTGACATCCGCGTCCAGGACCCCGCCCTGGCCGCCGAGATCCTGATCCCGTTCGGCGTGGGCGGCAAGAAGCCGAAGCACCACTATCACCTGGGCACGATCGGCTACACCGCCATCAAGAAGGGCGACGAGAAGCGCGTGCGCATGCTGCTCGGCGTGCTCAACTACCTGGCCGCGCCGTTCGGCACCACCGAGCGCGAGTTCCTCGAGTTCGGCACCGAGGGCGAGGACTTCACGTACGACAAGAACGGCTTCCCGGAGCGTTCCAAGAAGGGCAAGCAGCAGGTCGAGGGTCTGTTCAGCGGACTGACCACGGCGACCACCTCACCGTTCGCGCTGGTCGCGTCGGCGTTCCCGGGCACCGACCGCGCCCAGGACGTCAAGGACGTCTACGCCGCCGAGCAGAAGCTCATCGGGACCGCCGTGCAGAACCCGGTCGTCGGCCACTACTCCGACGCGTACACCCAGCACTACGGCCGCATGTCGACGGAGGCGACCGACCTGGTCAACGACATCGTCAGCGGCCGCAAGAAGCTGAGTGAGTGGAAGCCCTTCTGGGCGGAGTGGAAGAACAAGGGTCTGGAGCAGATGGCCCGGGAGTTCCAGAAGTCCATCGAGAGCGTCTGAGTCCCGCCCCGCCGCACCCCGCGCCATCGGCGCACCGCCGTTCGGGAGGGCGCGGGTGCGGTTCAGGGGGCGACGGGCTGGTGGATGAAGCCGGTCAGCGGTGCGAGGACCTTCCAGTCGAGCGTTTCGTAGAGCGCCCGGCCCTGCACGGTCGCGCCCAGGAGGCCGGTGGTCGCACCGCTCTCGATGGCCGCGTCGGTGAGGGCGCCCATCACGACCGTGCCGAGGCCGAGGCGCCGGTGAGCCTCCTCGGTGACGATCTGGTCGAAGACGCCCGCCGCGCCCGTCAGGCCGACCTGACCCCGCGCGGCGAGCTCCCCGTCGGCGGTCAGGATCCGCACGCCGATGACGCCGTCGGCGGTCTCGGTCGTGGCCGAGTAACCCCGTGGCGCGCGCACGGCGGACGGACGCAGGTCGACCGCCATCAGGAAGCCGGGATCGGTCGGCTCCCACGCGGGCGAGAACCACGGCGTCATGACGTCCGGTGCCAGGAAGCCCTTGACGCAGGTGGCCGGTCCGGTGACCGAGCCGATGAGCCCGCGGGCCGTCTCGGCATCGGCGTCGAGCAGGACGTGACGGACCCTCTGGGCCCGCTGTCCGACCTGGATGCTCAGCCCCCACGGTGCGTCCACCGGTTGCGGCACCCTCCGTGAGACGGTCCACCCCTCGACCCACGAGCGTGCGAGCTCCCACATCCGGCCACCCCTCCGAGTAACGACTGATAAGAGGATGCGGATGTTACACAACCTAGGGAACGCGGTCGGTCTTCGCCAGCTCCGACTTCCGGTACGAGTACCCGAAGTACACGATGAGGCCGACCGCGAACCACACCGCGAACCGCGCCCACGTCTGCCACTGGAGGAACGTGATCAGCCAGATGGAGAAGACGACCCCGATCGCGGGCACCACCGGCATTCCGGGGCAGCGGAACGTCCGCGGCAGATCGGGCTGCTTGTAGCGCAGCACGATCACCGCGACGCACACCACGACGAAGGCCAGCAGGATGCCGATGTTGGTCAGTTCGGCCGCCTCACCGATCGGCAGGAACCCGGCGATGGCGGCCGAGGCGAATCCGACGATCCACGTCACCCGCGTCGGCACGTGGCGGGTCTTGTGCGTCTTGGCGAACCACTTCGGCAGCAGCCCGTCACGGGACATGCTGAACCAGACGCGGGTGACGCCCAGCATGAAGGTGAACATCACGGTGAGGATGCCGATGATCGCGCCGACCGCGATGACGTCGGCGAGACCGCCGAGCCCCACCGACTTGAAGGCGGTGGAGAATCCGCTCTCCGGGTCGATGTCCTTGTAGCTCTGCATGCCCGTGAGGACGAGACAGGCCAGGACGTACAGGACCATCGAGATCGCCAGGGAGTAGAGGATCGCCTTCGGCATGTGCCGCTGGGCGTCCTTGGACTCCTCGGCGGCGGTGCTCATGGCGTCGTAGCCGAACACGGCGAAGAAGACCGTGGCCGCGCCCGTGAACGCGCCGCTGACGCCGAAGGGGAAGAACGGCTTGTAGTTGCCCGTGTTGATGTGGAAGAACCCGACCGCGATCACCACGAGGACGACCAGGACCTTGAGGACGACCACGACCATCTCGAAGCGCGCGGCGTTCTTGATGCCGAGCGTCAGCAGATAGGCGATGAGCAGGCACAGCACCGCGGCGAAGAGGTCCACCTTGTGGCCGTCGCCCGTGCCGGGGGCGCCCAGCATCCAGTGGGGCAACGAGGCGCCCATGTCCTCGATCAGGAAGTTGAAGTAGCCCGAGATGCCGATCGCGACCACCGCCACGATCGCCGTGTACTCCAGGAGCAGGTCCCAGCCGATGAACCAGCCCGTGAGCTCGCCGAGCACCACATAGCCGTAGGTGTAGGCCGATCCCGCCTTCGGGATCAGACCCGCGAACTCTGCGTACGAGAAGGCCGCCGCCGCGCTCGCGATGCCGGCGATGAGGAAGGAGATGAGGACGGCCGGCCCGGCCGTGCCGTTGGCCACCGTCCCGGCGAGGGTGAAGATGCCGGCGCCGATGATGCCGCCGACGCCGATCGCGGTGAGTTGCCAGAGGCCGAGCGAGCGGGAGAGCCCGCCACCCGCTCCCTCTTCGGTCTCGTCGATGTGTTCGATGGGCTTGCGGCGCAGAACGCCGTGCCCCATCCGGAGTCCCGCCATGAGCTCCACCTTTTCGCGGACGGCAGTCGGCTGATGGCGGATCATGATGGCGCAGGCCCGTGCGTGACGGAAGACGCCACACCCCTCGTACGTGTGAGGGTTCAGCAGTCTGGGGGCCCGGGGTTACGGCACCACGGTGACGGGCCAGCGGCCCGCCTTGACGAGGCGTACGGCGACCGAGCCGACGATCCGGTGGCCCGCCTGCTCGGAGGCGCCGACGATCACGGCGTCGGCCTTGAGGTCGTCCGCCGCGGTGACCAGACCGCTGTAGGGGTCGCCGCGGAAGGTGTGGAACTCCCAGCGCACGTCGAATATGTCCTTCACCCGCTCGGCCGACTCCCTGATCTCGGCGATCAGTCCCTCGGCGATCTCGTCGGTCGTCTCGGCCACCGGGGCGCCGAGCGCGGCGCCCGCGGCCATCACCGGCTGGATGTAGACGACGGCGAGCAGGGCCCGCTGCCGTCGCGCGAGGCCTCCGGCGTAGGCGGCGGCCCGGAGCGAGGAGTCCGATCCGTCGACCCCGACGACGATCACCTTCGGGCCGTCGGTGCCGCGTTCGAACTGGTGGGAGTGGTCTTCAGTCACAGCCGAGAGGTTAACGGAGAGCGCCGTTCCTGTTGAGGGCGCCCGCGGTCCTGCCTGCGCACCGCCTCGACGGGCGGCACCGGCCGACCCTTCCTAGGGTCGGTCCATGAGCACCAGCGTGGAGAGCCCGAGGACCGCGCCACCGCAGGGCGCGCGAGACCGCTTGCTCGGACGGGTGCCGGAAGGGTTCGCCACCTTCTTCGGCACCCTGGGCCTGTTCTGCGCGATCCTCGCGGTCGTCGCCCCGCTGCGCCACCTGCTGCGCCCGGTGGTCCGCTTCCTCGACCTCCTCACGGTCCCGGTGAGCCCCAACCTGGCGTACGCGGTCTTCCTTTTCCTCCTCGCGGCGGCGACAGCGGCCCGCAAGAAGGTCGCCTGGTGGCTCGTCATCGTCTACCTGGGGCTCCTCCTCGCCTTCGACGTGCTCGGTATCGTCCTCGGCTACTGGGCCGACTCGCTCCCTTCGTTGATCGTCTGCGGTATCGCCTTCGTCCTCCTGGTCCTGGCCCGCAAGGAGTTCTCCGCCGACTCCCGCCGTGGGGCGGTCCGGCGCGCCCTCCTGGTGCTCGTCGCGGGCCTGGCCGTGGCGATCCTGGCCGGCTGGGGGCTCGTCGCGCTCTTCCCGGGGACGCTGCCGCGCGGCCAGGCCCTGCTCTGGGCGGCGAACCGTGTCTGCGGCGGGCTCTTCACCGGCCACGACTACTTCGACGGCCGGCCTCCGCGCGCCCTGCACTTCTGGCTCGGCCTCTTCGGCGCCCTCGCCCTCCTGAACGCCGCCGCGGCGCTCTTCCGCTCCCAGCGCATGGAAGCCGCCCTGCACGGCGACGAGGAACCCCGCATCCGCGCGCTCCTGGGGACGTACGGCGCCCAGGACTCCCTCGGTTACTTCGCCACCCGGCGCGACAAGGCCGTCGTCTTCTCGCCCAGCGGCAAGGCCGCCGTCACCTACCGGGTCGAGGCAGGCGTCTGCCTGGCCAGCGGCGATCCCGTCGGCGACCGTGAGGCCTGGCCGCACGCGATCGGCGCCTGGCTGGAGGTGGCCCGGCGGTACGCCTGGGCGCCCGCCGTGATGGGAGCCTCCGAGGAGGGCGCCACCGCCTACGCGCGCTCCGGACTCGGCGCGCTTCAGCTCGGCGACGAGGCGATCCTGCACGTCGCGGACTTCGACCTGGACGGCCGGGACATGCGGGTCACCCGCCAGGCCGTGAACCGGGTACGCCGCACCGGTGCCACCACCCGCATCCGCCGCCACTCCGCCCTCACCGACGAGGAGATGGAGGAGATCGTCGACAAGGCGGACGCCTGGCGGGACACCGAGACCGAGCGCGGCTTCTCGATGGCGCTCGACCGCCTCGGCGACCCCGAGGACGGCGACTGTCTCCTCGTCGAGGCGCTGGACGCCGACGGCCGGCTCATCGCCCTGCTCTCCCTCGTCCCCTGGGGCAGGGACGGCATCTCCCTGGACCTGATGCGCCGCGACCGGGCGACCGCGCCCAACGGCGTCATGGAGTTCATGGTCGCCGAACTCTGCGCGGACGCGGGCAGGTCAGGGGTACGGCGCATCTCCCTGAACTTCGCCGTGTTCCGCTCGGTCTTCGAGGAGGGGGCCCGCATCGGCGCCGGGCCCGTGCTGCGGCTGTGGCGCAAGCTGCTGCTCTTCTTCTCCAAGTGGTGGCAGCTCGAAGCGCTCTACCGCTCCAACGCCAAGTACCACCCCGAGTGGTACCCCCGCTTCATCTGTTACGGCGACGCCGGGGCGCTCGCCCGGATCAGCCTCGCCTCGGGCATCGCCGAAGGGTTCGTGTCCGTGCCCTCGCTGCGCAAGCTCTGGGGCAAGGGCCGGGGACACAAGGGGGTCACCAAGCCGACGAGCACGGAACACCTCCCGCCGATCTCCGCCCTGGGCCTCGCGGGCCACGGCGACGGCGCGGACGCCGACCCCATGGCCGCGCTCCCCGACCAGGTCCGCATCCGCCACCGCAAACTCGACCGGCTGCGCGCCGACGGCATCGACGCCTACCCCGTGGGCCTCCCGCCGCGCACCCACACCCTCGCCGCTGTGACGCCCGCCCTGGCCGGGCAGGACGTCACGGTCGCGGGGCGCCTCATGCTCGTACGCGACTTCGGCGGGGTCGTCTTCGCCGTCCTGCGCGACTGGTCCGGGGACCGCCAACTCGCCCTGACCCGCGACGGGTCGGGCCAGGACGTCCTTGACCGCTTCACCTCCGGCACCGACATCGGCGACCACATCACCGCCACCGGCACGGTCGGCGCCTCCGACAAGGGCGAACTCACCGTCTTCGTCACCGGCTGGCAGCTCACCGGCAAGTGCCTGCGCCCCCTTCCCGACAAGCGCCGCGGCCTGGCCGACCCCGAGGCCAAGGTCCGCCGCCGCTACCTCGACCTGGTGGCGAGCCCCGGCGCCCGCGACGTCGTCCGGGCCCGCTCCACCGCGGTACAGGCGCTGCGCCAAGGGCTGTTGGACCGCGGCTACCTGGAGGTCGAGACCCCGATGCTCCAGCAGATCCATGGCGGCGCCAACGCCCGCCCCTTCACCACCCACATCAACGCCTACGACCTCGACCTCTACCTGCGCATCGCACCCGAGCTCTTTCTCAAGCGGCTCTGCGTCGGCGGCATGGAGAAGGTCTTCGAGATGGGCCGCACCTTCCGCAACGAAGGCGTCTCCTACAAACACAACCCCGAGTTCACCATGCTGGAGGCCTACCAGGCGTACGCCGACTACGACGTGATGCTCGACCTCACCCGCGAGCTCATCCAGGGCGCCGCCACCGCCGCCTTCGGCGCACCCCTCGCCCGCAAGGCCGACGCGGACGGCCGGCTCACCGAGCACGACATCTCAGGGCCCTGGCCGGTCAAGACGGTCTACGGCGCGATCTCCGAGGCACTCGGCGACGAGGTGGACGCCGACACCGAGCTGCCGCGGCTGCACCAGCTCTGCGACCGCGCACACGTCCCGTACCAGCCCGACGACGGCCGCGGCGACGTCGTCCTGGAGATGTACGAGCGCCTCGTCGAGGAGAAGACGACGCTGCCCACCTTCTACAAGGACTTCCCCACCGACGTCTCCCCGCTGACCCGCCAGCACCGCACCGACCCGCGCCTCGCCGAACGCTGGGACCTGGTCGCCTTCGGCACCGAACTGGGCACCGCCTACTCGGAGTTGACCGACCCCGTCGAACAGCGCCGCCGCCTCACCGCACAGTCGCTGCTCGCCGCCGGCGGCGACCCGGAGGCCATGGAACTCGACGAGGACTTCCTGGACGCCCTGGAGTACGCGATGCCGCCCACCGGCGGGCTCGGCATCGGCGTCGACCGCCTCGTCATGTTCCTCACCGGCCTGACGATCCGCGAGACGCTGCCCTTCCCGCTCGTCCGGCGCCGCTGATTCCCCTTCTTCCCGCGTGTTTCCGCTGGTCCCATCGGGTGCTTTCGCGGCCCGCCGTGGTGTTGCTGTCCGGCGTCCGCCTTCCGCCATGCGACGGATTAGTAATGAAAAAGGATCACATGACTCCTGGGCGTCGCGCACTTCTGCGCGGCGCCGCTGTCTTCGGTCTGGTCGCGACCGCCGGATGCGCGGGCTCGGAGCCCAAGGCCCCGCCAGGGCCCACGGCTTCCGGTGGTTCGGCGGCCGGCGGCCCGCCCGCCGCGCGCGCCCTCAAGCCCTCCGCGTACCGCCTCCAGCCCATGGCGGGCAACGGCCCCCCGCGCGCACCGCGCGCCCTGCCCCGCGTCCGCAAGGCGCCGATCCTGCGCATGGATGGGCAGGGCCGCAGCATGTTCCTGACGTTCGACGACGGCCCCGACCCGCGCTACACGCCGGGCATCCTGAGCACCCTGCGCAAGTACGACGTGCGCGCCACGTTCTTCGTCTGCGGTGAGATGGCCGTCGACAACAAGGACCTGCTGCGCCAGATGGCCGACGACGGGCATCTGATCGGCAACCACACCTGGACGCACCCGCTCCTTCCGAAGATGAGCCGGAGCGCGATGCGCGAGGAGATCGAGCGCACCTGTGACGTCGTGGAGGAAGCGGTCGGCGAACCCCCCGCCTGGTTCCGCGCCCCCTACGGCGCCTGGAACCGCAACGCCTTCCAACTGGGCGCCGACCTCGGCATGGAGCCGCTCGCCTGGACCGTGGACACCCTGGACTGGACCGAGCCGGGCGCCGACACCATCATCCGGCGCGTACGGGCCGGTGCGGGGCCCGGAGTGGTGGTGCTCTCGCACGACGCGGGTGGCGACCGTTCCCAGAGCGTCGCGGCGCTGCGGACCTATCTGCCGGAGCTGATCGACTCGGGTTACCGGATCACGGTGCCGAGCCGCCACGAGATGTAGGAAGAATTTCGCCCGCCCGGTGCCGTCAGCGCACATCCACCAGGCGGGCGAAAGCGACGACGTTCCCGTCGTAACCGGACCGCTTGGAGAATCCGCCGCCGCAGGTGATGACGCGCAATTCCGGAGCGCCCTTGTCGCTGTAGACGCGACTGCCCGGGAAATTGTCCTTCTCGAAGACTTCGATTCCATAGATCTCGAAAACCGCGGTCTTGCGGTCCCTGCGCAGCACCTCGACGCGATTTCCCTTCTTCAGCGAACCCAGGCCGTAGAAAACCGCGGGGCCCTGCTGATTGTCGACATGGCCGACGATCACGGACGTGCCCTTCTCGCCCGGTGACACGGCTCCGGTGAACCAGCCCGCGAGGTTCGGGTCCTCCGCCGGGGGCGCGTCCACCCAGCCGTCCTCGTCGAGCCCGACCGGCATGACCGGCGCCTCCACCTGGATGCCCTTGATCCCCACACGCTCGGCGGGGGAGAACGTCAGCGGCGCGACCGTCTTCCCCGCTCCGTCGGGCGCCGGGTCCGCCGCGGCGGCCGAAGCGGGCTGCGGCGGGCCCACGTCGAATTCCCCTGAACCATTCCGGATCAGCGCGAGGCCGGTCAGCAGAACGAGCGCCATCACGCCCCACGGCGCGCGCTTCCGCTGCGATTCCTCTTCATCGGCCGGCTGGGACGAAGGCATTCTCTGATCCCCTCTCAACGCGGCATTCGCACCGCGTCCGTTGCGCGTACAAGAACGCTAAGCGCGGCGCGCGTGCCGGGCGACAGAGCGGGAGCGAACGGGTGGCGCCCATACCGGGCATGCGCCATCCGAGTCGCGGTCGGCAGGAAATTTCTGACGGTCCGTGACCTGCGGCAATATCGGCTTGTGCGTTCACGCTTCGGCGTGTCGCCTCACCAGGACGGCCGATCGCCGAAATGCGGGTCTGAGCAGGGCAACTGAGGGTCAGTCTGGGAGGCGCTCTCGCCGATCGACCGGGGAACGGTTACCCCGGGGCGCTTTCCGCGGAGGATTCACATGCGTACTTCTCGTATGCGCACCACTCATGCCCTCGCGGTCGCCGTCACCGCGGGTGCCGTCGTCGGCCTCGCCGCCCCGACGGCATCGGCCTGGGCCGACCCGTCCAACATCGTCGCCATGCCGAGCGTGATCCCCCGCGGGGGACAGCTGACGGTCACGGTCGACGGCACCGCGTGCGCGGCCCCGGGCAGCAAGGTCACGTCGAACGCCTTTCCCGACACGCCTCTGCACTCCATGAACGGCGGCACCGCCAGCGCGAACCCCAGGGTCTACCACCACGCGAGCCCCGGCGCCCACAGCATCACCGTGCACTGCGGCAGCGGCGGTGCCAGGAAGACCCTCACCAAGCCGGACGCGTTCACCGTCATCCACGGCGGCGTCCGCGGTGGTCTCGGCGGCAGCAGCAGCTCCGGGGCGACCGGCACCGACATGGCGATCGGCGGGGCGCTCGTGACGGTCGCCCTGGTCGGCGGCGGGGTGTTCTGGATGCGCCGCCGCTCGGAGAACGCGGGGCGCGGCATCTGACCACGGGCCCGGCACCGGTGCGCCCGCCCCTCGCACGTCGGGCGCTCGTATGCCGGGCGTGAACTGTTCCGCCTCCCTGACCGGCGCGTCCCCCCTTCCGCGCCGGTCGGGCGGCGGGCGGGTCAGGACTTGTTGCCGTCCCCGGTGCGGCGGCGCGTCCAGTGGTACGCGGTGCCGAGCGTGCCCACGATCAGGACGCCGCCGAGGGCGATCTCGTGCAGGTCGAACCCGCCGAAGCTGCCGCCCACGCCGGCCTTGACCCCGTGGTGGACCGGTCCCGTGGGGTGCGAGGTGGGGTGATGGGTGGGGCGGCCGGTGGCGATGGTGAGGTCCGTGGTGCCGGTCTCGCCCTTGCAGTCGAAGGTCACCTCGTACATCGCGCCGGGCTTGGCGTCGGGGAAGACCATCGCGGCGACGGAATTCTGCCCCTTGGGGATGTGCGCGTCGTCGAAGACGCCGGAGGTGACCTTCGTGTCGCCCTCGCAGCCGTCCACGCTGAGCTGGACCTGGCCGCCCGCGGCTATCGTGGAGGGGGTGACGCGGAAGCCGAACGAGGTGATGTTGTTGGGGTTGTCCCCCTCGTCGGCGACGGCCGTAGAGGCGGTGGTGGCGCCGAGGGTCAGGGTCGTGGCGGCGAGCAGAGCGGCCGAGGCGACGCGTATCGCGCGCATGATGATTCCTCCGGGTCCCCGAGGAGCAGCCGCGGACCTTCTTCCGCTTTCACCTGATATGCACCTCGATGCCGCACACGCTAAGCAGGGACCCGGGCGGCCGCGATCCACGTCGCGCGAACGGGGCAACGGTGTGGGCCGGACAGGGGAACGGACGGGGTGTCGCGGGCGTGGTGGCGGGGTTCGGGGGACGAGGGGTGTAGCGGGGCGGGTCGTCAGGAACCAGGCCCCCACACATGCGCCGCGCCGCCTCTCCACTCCACGAGGTGGGGGTCGTCCAGGGCCATGTCCGCGTCGCCGAGGCCCGCGCGGCGCAGAAACTCCACCAGGTCGTGATCGTCGCGTGCGACACCGACGGCCCGCCCGCGCACGGTGACCCGCCGTCCGCCGTCGGTAGCGGGCGGGTGGACGATGATGGGTGTCTGCCAGGTCATGCCACCAGAGTGCGCCGTACGGGGCCGCCGCGCAGCATGGTTTACGGACCCGTGTGCGAAGCCGGTCCCGGGAGGCCGGGGTAACCGCTGCGCCGGTATCCCTCCGGGACGGTTCCCGCTCACCGGCAACCATCACGTCACCGCGCTGCCGCCGAGAAGCGCCGCCACCGCGTCGGGGTGCCGTACTGGACCAACTGCCGCGCGACCCGCGTGGGTTCGGTGGGCTCCATGGCCACAAGTATGGGCTCCATGGCGACCAGGGTGCGCCACCCCCTTTCGGGGCGCGGGTCAGACGGCCGGTCGGGGGTGGTCGCGCCATAGGCTGACCTCGATGATTGAGACCGTCGTGTTCGACGTGGGGGAGACCCTCACCAAAGATGACCGCTACTGGGCGTCCTGGGCCGACTGGCTCGGCGTGCCCCGTCACACCGTCTCCGCGCTCGTGGGAGGTGTCGTCACGCGGGGCCGCGACCACACCGAGGCGTTGCGGCTGCTCAGCCCGGACATAGACGTCGCCGCCGCCCATCAGGCCCGCGAGGCGGCGGGGCGCGGTGAGCACCTGGCCGAGACCGATCTCTACCCCGATGTGCGCCCTGCTCTCGGCGGACTGCGTGACCAGGGGCTGCGGGTCGTCGTCGCGGGCAACCGCACCGCACGCGTGGCCGAGTTGCTGCGGGGTCTCGACCTGCCCGCCGATCTCGTCGCAACCTCGGGGGAGTGGGGTGTGGCGAAGCCTGACCCCGCCTTCTTCGCCAGGGTGATCGAGGCGGCCCAGGCCGCCCCGGAGCAGACGCTGTACGTCGGAGACCACCCCGCGAACGACATCTTCCCCGCGAAGGCCGCCGGGCTGCGGGTCGCGCACATCCGGCGCGGTCCCTGGGGGCACTGGTGGGCCGACGACCAGTCCGTCGTCGAGGCCGCTGACTGGCGGATCGACTCCCTCACCCAGGTCGCGTCGGTCATCGCGGAGTGAGTACCCGTCAACCCGTCAGGACCACTGCCCCGCCCGGGAATTGAGGGCGGGGCAGCGGGTCCCTCATCCCCCGAGGTTGTCGAAGAGGGCGCGGAACGGATCCGGGGTGGCCGCGACGCCGCGGCTGTAGGGGGCGTCGAAGTCCCAGATGAGGAAGAGCAGGAAGGCGATCAAGGCCGAGAACAGCCCCGCGAGCATGAGTTCGCGTGGAGTGCGGCGGATCTGCAGGGCGAAGATCATGCCGACGGTGACGAGACCGCCCGTGATGAGGCCGAACCAGACCACGCCGGGCATGGTGGCTCCGGCGCTGTCGCCGCGGGAGTTGCGCGCGTCGTCGGCGATCGCGACCTGGTCGACCAGCGGCTGGTAGGCCTGGGCCTCGAAGTCGGACTTGGGCTCGTAGTCCGTGACGTCGTGGCGCACGCGGTCCAGGAGTTGGGTGCCGCGGTCGGTGAGTTCGCCGCGGTCGGTCATCACGTCCCACTCGGTGGTCACGACATGGCTGACATAAGCGTGTACATCCGTGCGGATGCGCTCACGGATGTCGGCCGGATAGACCCGTGCACGCTCCGACACCTCGTGCAACGCCTGGGCCTCGGTGTGCACATGGTCCTCGGCGACGCTGCGGGCCTCCCAGACACCGGCGATGGCCAGGCCCAGGACGATGGCGTACACGACACCGATCATCATCGTCATGTACTCGATGACGTCCGGGGTCTCCGAGGCGTCGTAATCCGGGCTCGTCCTGCGGTGCCGCAGGAAGGTGACGACCAGGACGACGCCGCACGCGGCCGCCATCGCGAGGGTGAGAACAAGCCATTCCGACATGGGACCTCCGACGGGTCAGCGCGGCCGCAGCGCGGCGACGGCGAGCACCGCGGGCGCGGTGAGGAGCAGGGTGAGCGAGACCAGGGACGGGCCGCCGCGGGGCGGTGCCTTGCGGTGCGCGATGCGGTACGAGGGGTAACTCACCGGCTTCGGCGTGGCCTTGGCCGGGGCGGACGGGGTCGGCTTCGGGCTCGGACCCGGTCGCGGGGGCGGAGGCGGCGCGGGCTCAGGAGGGGTCGGCCGCGCGGGCGGTGGCGGCGGGGGTGGCGGCGGAGGCGGTGGCTCCGGCGCGGGGGGCTCCGGGCGTGGCGGCGGGGCCGGAGCGGGTGGTGGCGGCGGTGGCGGCGGGGGTGGAGGCGGCGGCTTCGGGCGACGCGTGGGGCCCGCCCTGCAGACCACCCCGTCCCCCGAGACCGCCACGGCGTCACCGCCGGGTCCGTCGCCGATCGAGGCGTAGGCGCAGTTGTCGGCGGGCGCGGTGGCAGGCGCCGCGGCGGCCGCCGGCGCGCCGAGCAGCCAGGCCAGCACCAGCAGCGCCAGTAAGCGTGTGACCAGGCGGGACGAGGCCCTAGTGGATCCATGCACGTCAGGGATCATGGGCAGCGCGTCGCCCTGCCACGCCGATGCGGTCCCCTTGTGACCCGAAGGGAGGAGACGCCGGGCGCGGGCTTGACGAACAGGCGGACGCGGGCTTGACGGTCCGGCGCGTGCGGGCCCGGCGAACGGGCGGGCGTGAGCCCGACGCAGAAAAGAATCTTGAACGCCGGTTGAACGCATCAGCCGTCCCCACCCGTACCTAGGGCCATGCGTGACGCACTCCGCGGCGCGACACCCAAGCAGACAGCGGGAGTTACCGATGAAGACCTGGCGAAGCGCCTCACTCGTAGCGACAGCTGCGGCCATGCTGGCGCTGACGACGGCGTGTGGTCAGGAGAAGGGGGACCAGTCGCCGAACGGGCAGAACGTCGGCAACCAGGCCCCGGCGAAGGACGGGTACGGGGCCGGGGACGGGTACGGCGCCGACACGGGCGACGCGAAGGAAGGCGCGGGGAAGGCGAAGGCCGCCGGTCAGCTCGCCGTCTGGGACAGCAAGAAGCTCGGCAAGGTCGTCACCGACAGCGAGGGCCGCACGCTCTACCGCTTCGACAAGGACACGGCCCAGCCCCCCAAGTCGAACTGTGACGGCGCCTGCGCCTCCACCTGGCCCGTCGCGTCCCCCGAGGGCGCGGAAGCCCCGGCCGGGGTCGACAAGTCCCTGCTCGGCGAGGTGACCCGCTCCGACGGCAGCAAGCAGCTGACCATCGACGGCTGGCCGATGTACCGGTACGCCAAGGACACCAAGGCCGGTGACGCCAAGGGCCAGGGCGTGGGCGGCACTTGGTACGCCGCCGCCCCTGACGGCAAGAAGGCCGCGCCCGCGGCCGACGAGGCCGAGCCCCCCGCCGAGACGGCGCCCGTCGACCCGGCAGGGCTCTCCACCCGCAAGGACCCCAAGCTCGGGGAGATCGTCGTCGACAAGAACGGCATGACCGTCTACCGCTTCACCAAGGACTCCGCCTGGCCGATGAAGACCGCGTGCACCGGTGCCTGCCTGGAGAAGTGGCCGGTGGTGCCGCCCGTGGCCAAGAACGACACCAAGGGGATCCTGAAGAAGGGCTTCGTCGTCTTCGACCGCCCCGACGGAGTGCGCCAGCAGACGATCGACTGCTGGCCGATGTACACCTTCGCCGGTGACAAGAAGCCCGGCGACACCAATGGCCAGGGCGTGGGCGGCACTTGGTACGCCGCCGGCCCTGACGGAAAGCCTGTCGGCGCCCCGAAGTAGGCGTACAGGAAGCAGGCGTACGGGAAGCAGCCGTACGGGAAATAGACGTACAGGAAATAGAGGTACAGAAGCAGTCGGCGTCGAAGGGCAAGTCCGAAGAAGAAGTCGGCCAAGAAGGGGGGTCAGTCAGAAGTACCTCGCGTACGGTCTACCGGTCCGTTCCTTTCCCCCTCCCGGGGAGGAACGGACCGGTTCTTTGGGTTGAAATTCGGCACTTGCCACAGGCAGTGACCGAGAACGGACGCCCAATTTCCGTTTTGACTCGCTCCCTTGGCGGACGATCAGTAGCCTCACCTTCGAACACCGGCTCGTCTCGCCTACGCCTTGGAGTCTTGATGGAGCGTCCCGCCTGGGCCCCGCAGGGCATCGACATCACGATGCCCAGCGTGTCCCGCATCTACGACTACTACCTGGGCGGTTCGCACAACTTCGAGGTCGACCGGGACGCAGCCCGCCGGGCCATGGAGTACCTGCCGGGGCTGCCCAAGATCATGCAGGCGAATCGTGCCTTCATGCGCCGAGCGGTGCGTTACGCCGTGGACCAGGGCATCACCCAGTTCCTCGACATCGGTTCGGGCATCCCCACCTTCGGCAATGTGCATGAGGTCGCGCGGCGGGCCGACCCCGAATCCCGCGTGGTGTACGTCGACCACGACGCGGTCGCCGTGGCACACAGCCGTGCCGTCCTCGACGGCGACGAGAAGACGGCCGTCGTCGCCGCGGATCTGCGCAAACCGCAGGACATTCTGGGCAGTTCGGAGGTCAAGGGGCTGCTCGACCTGGACCGTCCCGTCGCCCTTCTTCTCGTCGCCGTCCTGCATTTCGTGGAGGACGCGTACGATCCCTACACAGCGGTCGCCGAACTGCGGGACGCAACTGCGCCCGGCAGCGTGATCGCCCTCACGCACGCCTCGTACGAAGGGATGCCGATCCCCGCCGAGCAGGCCGGTCAGGCCGTCGGCGTCTACAAGGACATCCGCAATCCACTGATCATGCGCTCGCGCGAAGAGATCGCGCGGTTCTTCGAGGGATACGACATGGTGGAACCCGGCCTCGTGCCGATGCCGCGCTGGCGGCCCGACACCGCGCCCGAGGAGGAGGATCCCTATGCCTTCTCCGGGTTCGCCGGCGTGGGGCGCAGGGCATGAGCGGGGAACCGGACGGCCCCGAGGACAGAGTGCGCAGGTTCGCCACCATCTGGAGCCGCGCCATCTTCCCCGTGACGGCGACGTCGCTGACCCGTCCCGAGTTCGAGCTGCAACTGGTGCCGCTGGCACGGAGGTTGCGTGCCGCCCTGCACGAGCGGATCTTCGACGCGGCCGAGGGCCAGGCGATCGGCGCGGCGCTCGTCGGCACCCACTGCACCGACCCCGAGGCGCTGAGCCGCACGCTCGACTGCGTGGACGCCTATCTCGTCCTGTACTGCGGCGACGACGGACCCCAGGAGGAGCTGCGGGCCCGGTCCGCGCGCCTGCAGCACGCGGTGGCCGCGGGTTTCGCGGCAGCCCTGCGCGAGCGGACCCTCGCCGAGCAGGAGGCGATATCCCGCGCCGCCCTGAACGCCCGCAGCGCGGTCGCCGAAGCCCTGCACGCGAGCGAGGCACGCTTCCGTGCCGTCTTCCACGGCGCGGCGATCGGCATCGGCATCGCCGACCTCACGGGCACGGTCCTGGAGGCGAACGACGCGCTGATCCGCATGTTCGGCGGTCTGGAGAGCCAGCTGCGCGGGCGCAACGTCGCCGAGTGGACCCACCCGGAGGACTCCCCCCACGTATGGAAGCTCTACGAGGAGCTGGTGCGCGGGGAGCGCGAGCACTACCGCGTGGAGAAGGCCTTCTACCGCCCCGACGGCACCGCCCTGTGGACCAACCTGACCGTCTCGCTGCTGCGTGACGCGGACGGAGTGCCGCAGTACCAACTGGCGTTGATGGAGGACACCACCGAACGCCGGCTGCTCAATCTGCGCCTTCGCTACGAGGCCACGCACGACGCGCTCACCGGCCTGCCCAACCGCACCCTGTTCTTCGAGCGCCTGGAGAAGGCCCTCGCCGCGGGCGACGGCGCACGCTTCGGGCTCTGCTATCTCGACCTCGACGGCTTCAAGACGGTCAACGACAGCCTCGGGCACGCGGCGGGCGACCGGCTCCTCGTCGAGGTCGCCGACCGGCTCCAGTCGTGCGCCACGGCCCCCGGCGAGATGGTCGCGCGGCTCGGCGGCGACGAGTTCGTGGCGCTGACCACGGGCCGCGACACCGAGGCCGAGGTGGACGAGCTCGCCGGGCGCATCATGCACGCGCTCTCCACGCCGATCCGCGTCGAGGGCCGCGAGCTGACCGTGCGCGGCAGCATCGGCATCGTCGAGGGCCCGGCCGGTGAGCGAGGTGCGGCGGAGGTGCTGCGCAGCGCCGACATCACGATGTACCGCGCGAAGTCCGCGGGCGGCAACCGCTTCGAGCTGGCCGACCCCGAGGCCGACGCCCGCGCCATCACCCGGCACGGCCTGACCACCGCGCTGCCCGCCGCCCTGGAGCGCGGCGAGTTCTTCATCGAGTACCAGCCCCTGGTGCACCTGGGCGACGGCAGCGTGCGCGGGGCGGAGGCGCTGGTGCGGTGGCTGCATCCGCAGCACGGCATCATCGGCCCCGACCGGTTCATCCCGCTCGCCGAGCACACCGGCCTGATCGTGCCGCTCGGCCGCTGGGTCCTCGAGGAGTCCGTCCGCCAGGCCCGCACCTGGGAGGCGCGGCACAAGGACGCCGGGCCGCTGCGCGTGAACGTGAACCTCTCGCCCATGCAGCTGAACCACCCCGGCCTGGTCTCGGACACCGTGGAGATCCTGGAGCGCGCCGGGCTCGAACCGGGCGCGCTGTGCCTGGAGGTGACCGAGTCCGCGCTGATCGGCGCCGACGACGACCTGCTCAAGCCGCTGCGGCGGCTCGCCGAGATGGGCGTGGACATAGCGCTCGACGACTTCGGCACGGGCTATTCAAACCTCGCCAACCTGCGCCGCCTGCCGGTGAGCATCCTCAAGCTCGACCGCTCCTTCACCCAGGGCATGCAGCACTTCCCGGCCGACCCCGTCGACCTGAAGATCGTCGAGGGCATCGTCGCGCTCGCCCACAGCCTGGACCTCGCGGTCACGGTCGAGGGCGTGGAGACGGGCGCCCAGGCGGATCAGCTGCGAGAGTTGGGCTGCGACACGGCACAGGGCTGGTACTACGCCAGGCCCGGCCCGCCGGACCAGCTGCACGAGCTGGCGCTGGCCGACGCGGTGAGCTGAGGAGTACGAGGATGTCCGACGGAGTGATCCAGTGGGTGTACGCCTTCGTGGACCGGCCCAAGGACGGGTTCGCGAAGGCCCATGACTTCTGGGCGGCGGTCACCGGCACGCGGCTCTCCGCCTTCCGGGGCGACGACGGCCAGTTCGTGACGCTCCTTCCTGAGGGGGCCGACGCCTTCCTGAAGGCGCAGGCGGTCGGAGGACCCGGCGGCGCGCATCTCGACTTCTCGGTGGAGGACGTACCGGCCAAGGCGCGCGAGGCCCGCGCGCTCGGGGCCACTCCGGTCTTCGCGGAGGAGGGCATCGAGGTCCTGCGCTCTCCGGGAGGGCAGCTGTTCTGCGTGGTGCGCTGGGAAGGCGAGAAGATCCGCCCCGGGCCGCTTCTCGCGCCGGACGGGACCACGAGCCGCCTCGACCAGGTGTGCCTGGACGTGCCGCCTTCGGTGTTCGAGGCGGAGAAGGCGTTCTGGCCCGCCTTCACGGGGTGGTCCGACCGCCCGGGGTCACGCCCGGAGTTCCACCTCGTCGAGCCTGACCCACGGCTGCCGGTCCGCATTCTGCTCCAGCGCCTCGACACGGAAGGACCGGCCGGAGCACACCCGGACTTCTCCTGCTCCGACCTCGACGCGGACCGCGTCCGGCATGAGCGGCTCGGCGCCGAGACCGTGTGGCGCGGGCCGCACTGGATCGTGATGCGGGACCCGGCGGGCGGCACGTACTGCCTGACGATCAGGAACCCCGAGACCGGCGGCTTGCCCGACGCGCGTTAGCTTCGCTGGAACCTGCGGGCCGGTGGGGGCTTGCCGCGCAGTTCCCCGCGCCCCTCAGACGGCGCCGGGAACCCCGTGACGGCATGGGGGGGCGCCCCTCAGGGGCGCGGGGAACTGCGCGATCAGCCACGTCCCACCCGCAGTCCACGTACCGGCCTCACCGCGAAGCGGAAACTCACCGCTCAAGCAGCATCCGCTGCAGCTCCCGCGCGGCCCGCGGCGGAGCCACATCGCTGCGGTGCGCCAGCGCGATCGTGCGCTGCAGGGACGGCTGGGCCAGCGGAGTCATCCGCAACCCGCGCCCGGCGCGTTCGGCCACCATGCGCGGCACGACCGCGACCCCGAGCCCGGCCTGCACGAAGCCGAGCACCGCGTCCATCTCGCCGCCCTCGACCGCGAACTCCGGCTCGAACCCCTCGGCCCGGCAGGCGGCGACCGTCAGCTCCCGCAGGTCGTAGCCGTGCCGGAACATCACGAGGCGCTCCCGTTGCAGATCGGCCACCCGTACCGACGTGCCGCCGAACTTCCGCGCGTCCGGGGACGACACCACGACCAGGTCCTCGCGGAGCAGCTCCACCGTGGTCAGGGCCGGAGAAGGGGTGGGGAGGGGGAGCACGACGACGGCCAGGTCCAGGGCGCCGCGCGCCAGTTCGCGCACGAGGTCGTGGGAGCCGCTCTCCTCGAGCAGGAGCTGGATGCCGGGGTGGCGGTCGTGGAAGGCGCGCAGCACGTCCGGCAGCAGGCCGGTGCAGACGCTGGGGGTCGCCCCCAGGCGGATGCGGCCGCGGCGCAGCTGGGCCAGCTCCTGGACCTCGATGCGCGCGGTGTCGGCGTCCGCGAGGATGCGGCGGGCCAGCGGAAGCAGCGCCTCGCCCGCGTCGGTCAGCGCGATGTTGCCGCGGGCCCTGCTGAACAGTTCGGCGCCCAGCTCCTTCTCCAGGGCGCGGACCTGCTGGGAGAGCGAGGGCTGGGAGACGTGGACCTGCTCGGCGGCGCGCGTGAAGTGCCTGGTCTCGGCCACCGCGACAAAGTAGAGGAGCTGTTGGAACTGCATATACGGCAGGGTACGGCCGATGATAGCCACTCGCTATCGAGATGAGCTGATCCATCTCTTGGACCGATCGGGACTTTCGGCCTTAGCGTCGGTCCCATGGCTCTGGCAACGCGGACGGACCGAAAACGGCCGTCGATGACGCGCACGATCTGGGACTCGTCCGTCGGCAAGAAGACAGTGATGGCGGTGAGTGGCCTGATCATGCTGCTCTACCTGATCGCCCACATGATCGGAAACCTGAAGATCTTCTTCGGGCCCGCGGAGCTCAACCACTACGCCCACTGGCTGCGCACGGTCGGCGAGCCCTTCATGCATTACGAGTGGACGCTCTGGCTGATCCGCGTCGTGCTCGTCGTCGCCGTGGTCGCGCACGCCGTCTCCGCGTACCAGCTGAGCCGCCGTGACATCAGGGCGCGCCCCGCCAAGTACGTCAACAAGAAGGCGGGCAAGAGCTTCGCCACGCGCACGATGCGCTGGGGCGGCATCATCCTCGCCCTGTTCATCGTCTGGCACATCCTGGACCTGACGACCGGCACCGTGCACCCGGGCGCCTACGAGCACCTGCACCCGTACCAGAACATCATCGACACGTTCTCCACGTGGTACGGCAACGTCATCTACATCGTCGCCGTCACCGCCCTCGGCTTCCACGTGCGCCACGGGCTGTGGAGCGCCGCGCAGACCCTGGGCGCGGGCAGGGCGACCCGCGACCGCGCCCTCAAGATCGTCGCCAATGGCCTCGCGCTGGTCCTGACGGCGGGCTTCGTCGTCGTCCCCGTGGCCGTCATGACCGGAGTGGTGAGCTAGCCGATGAATTCCTCTCGTGAGTACGCCGAGTATGTGACCGGGGAGCCGGTCGTCGACACCAAGGCGCCGGCAGGCCCCGTCGCCGAGAGGTGGGACACCCGCCGCTTCGAGGCCAAGCTGGTCAACCCCGCCAACCGCCGCAAGCACACCGTGATCGTCGTCGGCACCGGCCTCGCGGGCGGCTCCGCCGGCGCCACGCTCGCCGAACAGGGTTACCACGTCGTCCAGTTCTGCTACCAGGACTCGCCGCGCCGCGCCCACTCGATCGCCGCGCAGGGCGGCATCAACGCCGCGAAGAACTACCGCAACGACGGCGACTCGGTCCACCGGCTCTTCTACGACACCGTCAAGGGCGGCGACTTCCGCGCCCGCGAGTCCAACGTCCACCGCCTCGCGCAGATCTCGGTGGAGATCATCGACCAGTGCGTCGCCCAGGGCGTCCCCTTCGCGCGCGAGTACGGCGGCCTCCTCGACACCCGCTCCTTCGGCGGCGTACAGGTCTCCCGGACGTTCTACGCACGCGGCCAGACAGGGCAGCAGCTCCTGCTCGGCGCCTACCAGGCACTCAGCAGGCAGATCGCCGCGGGCAACGTGGAGATGCACGCGCGCACCGAGATGCTCGACGTGATCGTCGTCGACGGGCGCGCCCGCGGCATCGTCGCCCGCGACCTGATCACCGGGAAGATCGAGACGTACTTCGCCGACGCCGTGGTCCTGGCATCCGGCGGCTACGGCAACGTCTTCTACCTGTCGACGAACGCCATGAACTCCAACGCCACGGCCGTCTGGCGCGCCCACCGGCGCGGCGCCTACTTCGCCAACCCCTGCTTCACGCAGATCCACCCGACGTGCATCCCGCGCACCGGCGACCACCAGTCGAAGCTGACGCTGATGAGCGAGTCGCTGCGCAACGACGGCCGCATCTGGGTCCCCAAGGCCCAGGGCGACGACCGCCCGGCCAACAAGATCCCCGAGGAGGAGCGCGACTACTACCTGGAGCGCATCTACCCCTCCTTCGGCAACCTCGTGCCCCGTGACATCGCCTCGCGCGCGGCGAAGAACGTGTGCGACGAGGGCAGGGGAGTGGGCCCCGGCGGCCAGGGCGTCTACCTCGACTTCGCCGACGCCATCAAGCGCATGGGCAAGAAGGCGGTCGAGGCCAAGTACGGCAACCTCTTCGACATGTACGCGCGGATCACCGACGAGGACCCGTACAAGACGCCGATGCGGATCTACCCGGCCGTGCACTACACGATGGGCGGGCTGTGGGTCGACTACGACCTGCAGACCACCGTCCCCGGCCTCTTCGCGGTCGGTGAGGCCAACTTCTCCGACCACGGCGCGAACCGGCTCGGCGCCTCGGCCCTGATGCAGGGTCTCGCCGACGGCTACTTCGTGCTGCCGTCCACGATCAACGACTACCTCGCGCGCAACCCGCACCACGACGAGGTCTCCGACGAACACCCCGTCGTACGTGAGGTGCTGGACGAGACCACCGAGCGCATCACCCGGCTCCTCGCCGTCGACGGAGACCGCACCCCCGACTCCTTCCACCGTGAACTCGGCGAGCTGATGTGGGAGTTCTGCGGCATGGCCCGTACGGAGACGGGGCTGCGCAAGGCCCTGGAGCGCATCCCGCAGATCCGCGAGGAGTTCTGGCGCCGGATCAAGGTGCCCGGCACCGGCGAGGAGTTCAACCAGTCCCTGGAGAAGGCGAACCGCATCGTCGACTACCTGGAGCTCGCCGAGCTGATGTGCCTCGACGCCCTGCACCGCGCCGAGTCCTGCGGCGGTCACTTCCGCGAGGAGTCACAGACACCGGACGGCGAGGCGGCCCGCGTGGACGAGGAGTTCTCGTACGCCGCCGCCTGGGAGTTCACCGCCACCGGTGCCGCCCCCGTCCTTCACAAGGAAGACCTCGTCTTCGAGTACGTCCACCCCACCCAGCGGAGCTACGCATGAAGCTCACCCTGCGCGTCTGGCGCCAGCAGAACGCCGACGCCGACGGCGCCATGTCCACCTACGAGGTCGACGGCATCTCGTCCGACATGTCCTTCCTGGAGATGCTGGACACCCTCAACGAAGAACTCATCGTCAAGGGCGACGATCCCGTCGCCTTCGACCACGACTGCCGCGAGGGCATCTGCGGCGCGTGCTCGCTCGTCATCAACGGCGACGCGCACGGGCCCGAGCGCACCACCACCTGTCAGCTGCACATGCGGTCCTTCAAGGACGGCGACACGATCGACGTCGAGCCGTGGCGGGCCGCCGCCTTCCCGGTCGTCAAGGACCTGGTCGTGGACCGCTCGTCCTTCGACCGGATCATCCAGTCCGGCGGGTACATCAGCGCCCCGACCGGCGCCGCCCCCGAGGCCCACGCGGCGCCCGTGCCGAAGCCCGACGCGGACTTCGCGTTCGAGCACGCGGAGTGCATCGGCTGCGGTGCGTGCGTCGCCGCCTGCCCCAACGGCTCGGCGATGCTGTTCACCTCGGCCAAGGTCAACCACCTGGGCGTCCTGCCGCAGGGTGCTCCGGAGCGTGAGACGCGTGTCCTGGACATGGTCGCGCAGATGGACGAGGAGGGCTTCGGCGGCTGTACGTTGACCGGCGAGTGCGCCACCGCCTGCCCGAAGGGCATCCCGTTGCCCTCTATCTCGGCCATGAACAAGGAGTGGCTGCGGGCCACCCGGAAGGTCAGCCGCTAGCCGAACCATCAGGCTCCGTACGAGGTCTGACGCACCGTCAAGGCGCTCCTGTACCGTCACCGCATGCACCCGGGAGCGTACGACCCCGCCAGGCCGGCCGTCGTCACCGCCGACGGCACACGGACCCTCACCTACGGACAGCTCGAAGAACGCTCCCTGCGGCTCGCGGATCATCTGCGGGCCGCAGGACTGCGTCGGGGCGATCACTTCGCCCTCCTGTGCGACAACGACCCGCGCGCCCTGGAGGTCTACTGGGCGGCGCTGCGCTCGGGCCTCTATCTCACCGCCGTCAACCATCACCTCAGCACGGAGGAAGCCGCGTACATCGTGCGCGACTGCGGGGCGAAGGTGCTGATCATCTCCGGATCGCTCGCCGAACTGGGCGCCGCCGTCGTGGAGTTGGCGGGCGGTCCGCCGATGCTGCTCGGTCTCGACGACGGGACGTACGAGAAGGCCCTGGAGGCCGCGTCCGCCGAGCCGCCCGCCCACCAGCCGCGCGGCACCGACATGCTCTACTCCTCCGGCACGACGGGCCGCCCCAAGGGCATCAAGCCCGCCCTGCCCGAGGGCGACGTGCGCGACGAGCCGAGCACCTATGTGCTGATCTTCCAGGCCATGTACGGCTTCGGCGAGGACACCGTCTACCTCTCGCCGGCCCCGATCTACCACGCGGCGCCGCTGCGGTTCTGCGGAGTCGTCACGTCGCTCGGCGGCACGGTCGTCCTCATGGACGCCTTCGACGCGGAAGGCGCCCTGCGGGCCATCGAGCAGCACCGGGTCACGCACAGCCAGTGGGTGCCGACCATGTTCGTACGGATGCTGAAGCTGCCCGCACAGGTGCGCGAGCGGTACGACCTGTCGTCGATGAAGGTCGCCATCCACGCCGCCGCGCCCTGTGCCGTCGAGGTGAAGCAGCGGATGCTGGAGTGGTGGGGGCCCCTCCTGTACGAGTACTACTCGTCGACGGAGGGCAACGGCATCACGTTCATCTCGCCCGACGAATGGCTGCGCAAGCCCGGCTCGGTGGGCAAGGACGGGTTCCTCGGCGAGCTGCGGATCTGCGACGAGGCGGGCGGGCTTCTGCCGAGCGGCGAGACCGGCATCGTCTACTTCGAGCGCGAGGAACTGCCCTTTCGGTACCACGGCGACGAGGACCGCACGCGCGGTGCCCAGCACCCCACGCACCCGAACTGGACCACCACGGGAGACATCGGGCACGTGGACGAGGACGGTTATCTGTTCCTCACCGACCGCAAGGCATTCATGATCATCTCGGGTGGTGTGAACGTCTATCCGCAGGAGGCCGAGGACTGTCTCGTGCTGCATCCGGCGGTCGCGGACGTCGCGGTGATCGGGGTGCCGGACGCGGAGATGGGGGAGGCCGTCAAGGCGGTGGTGTGCCCGGCCGACGGAGTGAGCGCCGGGCCCGCACTGGAACGTGAGCTGATCGCGTTCGTGCGCGAGCGCCTCGCCCACTACAAGGCGCCGCGCTCCGTGGACTTCACGGACACGCTGCCCCGCACCCCCACCGGCAAGCTGGCCAAGTCCTCGCTGCGCCAGTCCTATTGGGAGTAGGCCGGGTGGAATGAGCCGCCGCGTCAGCCGAGGGAGCGGCCGGCCAGGACCGTCTCGCGGAAGGACGCCACCACCGGCCGCAGATCGACGGCGTGCCAGGCCGCCCACAAGTGAACGGACGCCTTGTGCCAGGGGAGTTCGCGTACGGCGACATCGTCCGTCGTGCCACGCACCATGCTCTTCTGGATGAGCGCGAGACCCAGGCCCGAGGCGACCAGGCCGAGCGCGGTGAGCGGCTCGGCGGCGTCCAGGCGGATGTCCGGGGTGAAGCCGGACGCCACGCACGAGGCGAGGAAGACGTCACGCCAGGCCGGATCCCGGGAGTTCTCGACCGCGATCCACGCCTGCCCGTCCAGGTCGTCCGGCGTCAACTCGGCCTGTGTGGCCAGCGGATGGGCCGCGGGCAGCGCGAGCAGCAGCGGATCCTCGAGGAGGGGCGCGGCCAGGAGATCCGGGTCGTCCTTCTCCGGCGGCTCCTGGACGAGGGCGATGTCCAGGCTGCGCTGGCGCAGGCCCTCGAACTGTTCCGCCGCGGAGAGGCTGTAGAGGGCGACGTGGATGCCGGGGCGTTCCTCCTGGAGGGTGCGCAGCGCGCCCGGCAGGACGCCGGTGTGCATGGCGTCGCCCACGTATCCGATGCACAGGCCGCCCTCCTCGCCGCGGCCGAGCCTGCGGCCGAGGTTCTCCAGGCGGTCCGCGTGCCGGAGCAGGGCGCGCGTTTCGCTCAGGAAGACCCGGCCGTCGGCGGTGAGGCGGATGCGCTGCTGGCTGCGCTCGAACAGGACGAGGCCGAGCTGCTTCTCCAGCTGGGCGATCTGGCGGCTGAGGGGTGACTGGGAGATATGGAGCGCCTCCGCCGCGCGGCCGACGTGTTCCGTCTCGGCCACGGCCACGAAGTAGCGCAGTTGTCGCAGGTCAAGCATGTAAGACCTCGGAGGACTCAAGTGTGTCCAAGCGAGTCTTGGACAGTCTCAAGCGTCGATCCTAACCTCGAACTCGCCAGGCCGACGGATCCCCCGAACCCTCACCAACCCCACGGAAACGTCGGAAATCCACCACCGCGAGGAAACACCCCCATGAGCATCAAGCACCTCCTCCCCGGAGCGCTCGGCTTCGGCACCGCCCCGCTCGGCAACATGTTCCGCGCCATCCCCGACGCGGAGGCCGCGGCCACCGTCGAGGCCGCCTGGGACCAGGGCATCCGCTACTTCGACACCGCCCCCTTCTACGGCGCGGGCCTCTCCGAGATCCGGCTCGGCGACGTCCTCGCGGGCCACCCCCGCGACGACTACGTGCTGAGCACGAAGGTCGGCCGCGTCATCCTGGACGAGGCCGAGGACCCCGCCGCCCGCGACCTCGGCGAGAAGGGCGGCCTCTTCGAGCACGGCCGCCCGAACAAGATGGTCAACGACTACACGGCCGACGCCACCCTGCGCTCCATCGAGGACAGCCTGAAGCGGCTGAGGACGGACCGGCTCGACATCGTGTGGGTGCACGACGTCGCGCAGGACTTCTACGGCGACGCGTGGCTGGCCGCCTACGAGCAGGCCCGTACGGGAGCCTTCCGCACCCTGGACCGGCTGCGCGACGAGGGTGTCATCGAGGCCTGGGGCCTTGGCGTCAACCGCGTGGAGCCGCTCGAACTCACCCTGGACCTGGACGAGCCGCAGCCCGACGCCTTCCTCCTCGCGGGCCGCTACACCCTCCTCGACCACGACCGCGCCCTCCAGCGGCTGTTGCCGGCCGCCGCCGCGAGGAACGTCGACGTCGTCGTGGGCGGGCCCTACTCCTCGGGCATCCTGGCGGGTGGACAGCACTTCGAGTACCAGAAGGCGCCCGCGGAGATCGTCGCCAAGGTCGAGCGCATCAAGGCACTCGTCGAGCGGCACGGTGTCGGCATCAAGTCCGCCGCCCTGCAGTTCTCCCTCGCCCACCCGGCGACGGTGGCGGCGATCCCCGGAGCCACCAGGCCCAGCCGCATCGCCGAGGACGTCGCCGCGCTCGGCGAGAAGATCCCCGCCGCGTTCTGGACGGACCTGCGCGCGGAGAAGCTGATCGCCGAGGACGCGCCGGTGCCCACCGCCTGACCCTTGAGCCGGACCCTCGCCGCCCGGGGAAGCGGCCGCCCGTCAGAGGCGGGCGGTGAACTTGACCTCGACAAGGAGCTCCGGGAAAGCCAGCCGCGGAGTGCCGACCATGGTGCTTGCCACCTGCGGGTCCGGCCGCCCGTAGGCCTCCTTGCGCACCGGCCCCGCCGCGGCGTCGGCCGCCTCGACGTCGAGCGCGTAGATGACTTCCTCGACGACGTCGTCGAGCGAGGCGCCGAAGCGCCCGAGCAACTCCGCCGCGTTGGCGTAGCACTGGCGCAATTGCTCGCCCGTGCGGGAGAAGTCGGTGACCCGTCCGGCATCATCGACGGTGGCGGGGGCGATCACTTCCGTACCGCTGTGGGACACCTGGCCGGACAGATAGATGGTGTCGCCGCGTCTGACCGCCTGTGCGTACCCGTAGGTCTTCTCCCACGGGACGCCGAAACTCTCGACTTGCTGTGCGCTGCTCATGAGGTCGACGGTATGAGGCGGTTCAGGGTCGGACCAGGATCGGCTGTGCCACTTACGGCAAGGATCGTGCCAGTGCCGGCATGAGGTTCGCGACGGTGCAAGGGGGAGCAGTTGGGTTCTGAAGAAGGCCGGACGGTGGTCGCGATCCTGGTGATGCCGCGGGTGTTCGCGCTCGACGTCAGCATCCCCGAGCATGTCTTCGGGCGGCATCCGGGCTATCGGGTCCTCGTGCGCGGGAACGTGAGCGGAGAGGTGAGCGGCGGGGCGTCGCTCGCCGACGTCGAATCCGCCGACATCGTCGTCGTGCCCGGCTATGAGGACCCGCACGTCCCGGTCCCGGACGCCTACCTGAAAGCGCTGCGGATCGCCGTCGAACGGGGTGCCCGTGTCGTGGCCATCTGCACGGGGGTGTTCGCGCTCGCGGCCTGCGGAATCCTGGACGGCAAGTCGGCCACGACGCATTGGCGTCATACCGAAGAACTCCGTCTGGCGTATCCGCGCGTTAACGTCGTCGAGAACCGGGTGTTCACCGAGGACGGCGCCGTTCTCACGTGCGCGGGCGGCGGGGCCGGCATCGACGCGTGCCTCCATGTCGTCGACCGCGACTTCGGTACGGCCGCCTCGGACGGCGTGGCGAAGGACCTCGTTTTCTCCTCCACCCGTGGCGCGAACGAACCGCAGTACAGGGACGCGCCCGCCCCACCGCGCGACAGCCTGCGGGCGACGCGTGAGTGGGTGCTCGACAACCTGGGGGCCGCGATCACCGTGCAGCGGCTAGCCGACCACAGCCTGCTGTCGCGGCGGACCCTCGTCCGGCGTTTCGTGCGCGAGACGGGGCTGCCACCCATGCAGTGGGTCACCCTCCAGCGGATTCTCGACGCGCGCCGGCTTCTGGAGACCTCGGCCTTGTCCGTGGAGAGGATCGCAGGGGCGGCGGGATTCGGGTCGGCCGCCAATTTCCGGACGATCTTCCGAAGGGAGGTGGGAGTAACCCCCACCGCCTACAGAAAGCTCCACGAAAAGCCAGTGAAGCCGCCCGAATGATCTACTGGACATCGGGGACAAGACGGAGGCCACGCTTGGGGCCGCCCGTCGCACCGCACGCAGCAGGAGGTAACACAGCATGCTCGTCGATCTCTCCGGCAAGACCGCCCTCGTCACCGGATCGACCCAGGGGATCGGGGCGGCCATCGCGGCCGGCCTGGCCAGGGCGGGAGCCCGGGTGGCCGTCAACGGCCGCTCCGCGGCCTCCGTGGACAAGGCCGTCGACCGGTTGAAGGGGGAGCACGGCGCCGCCGAGTTCTTCCCGGCCCCCGGAGACATCTCCACCGACGAAGGCGCCGCGCAGGTCTTCGCGGCCGTTCCCCGGGCGGACATCCTCATCAACAACCTGGGCATCTTCGGCGCGGAGCCCGCCCTCGACATCAGCGACGACGAATGGCGCCGCTACTTCGAGGTCAACGTGCTGACCGCCGTCCGCATGATCCGCCACTATCTGCCGGGCATGAAGGACCGCGCCTGGGGGCGGATCCAGAACATCGCCAGCGACTCGGCGCTCGTCACCCCCGCCGAGATGATCCACTACGGCACGTCGAAGACGGCGCTCCTCGCGGTCTCCCGGGGCTTCGCGAAGGAGGCCGCGGGATCGGGCGTGACCGTCAACTCCGTGATCGCGGGCCCCACGCACACCGGCGGTGTGGAGGACTTCGTGTACGAGTTGGTCGACCCCGCCCTGCCCTGGGACGAGGCCCAGCGGGAGTTCATGGCCAAGCACCGCCCGCAGTCCCTGATCCAGCGGCTCATCGAGCCGGAGGAGATCGCCCACATGGTGGTCTACCTCAGCTCACCCCTGGCCTCGGCCACGACGGGCGGCGCACTGAGGGTGGACGGCGGCTACGTGGACGCGATCGTCCCGTAGCGGAGCCGCCTCACCCCGTCTGCCCGTGGCGCCTAGTTGTTGGTGGTCACACGGACGTAGTCGACGACCAGTTGCTGCGGGAAGCTGGTGTTGCCGTCGGGGTCGCCGGGCCAGTAGCCGCCGACCGCGAGGTTGAGGATCAGGAAGAAAGGCTTGTCGAAGACCCACTGCTTGCCGCCGAGGTCGGCGGGGGTGCGGGTCTGGTAGACGTTGCCGTCCACGGACCACGTGACCTTGTTCGGTGACCAGTCCACCGCGAAGGTGTGGAACTTGTCCGCGAACGCCTCGCCGCCGGGCAGGGTGTAGCCCGCGCCGATGCCGCCGGAGCCCGAGTAGCCGGGGCCGTGCAGGGTGCCGTGGACGGTGCTCGGCTCGAAGCCGACGTTCTCCATCACGTCGATCTCGCCGCTCTGGGGCCAGCCCACGCTGCCGATGTCGGCGCCGAGCATCCAGAACGCGGGCCACATGCCCTGCCCGCGCGGCACCTTCATGCGGGCCTCGACATGGCCGTACGTCTGCGTGAACTTGCCGGAGGTGTTGAGGCGGGCCGAGGTGTACTCGCAACGGCCGTACCAGCACTGGTAGTTCGCGGGGTTTTCCTTGCGGGCGGTGATGACCAGGTTGCCCTGGCCGTCGAGGGCCGCGTTCTTGTTGCCCGATGTGTAGAACTGCCGCTCGTGGTTGTTGACGTTGTCGCCGGTCTCGATCTGCCACTTGCCGCCGTCGACCGCCGAGCCCGCGGGCCCGTTGAAGTCGTCGGTGAAGGTGGCGGCCGCTGCGGCGGGGGTGGGGGAGGGGGCCGCCGACGCTCCGGAGGGGAGACCGGTCAGGGCGGTGGCGCAGCAGGCCAGGGCGGCTGTGGTGAGCGCCGCACGGCGGCGCCAAGAGGTATGCACTGTCATCACATCGCTTCACGTGGGGGTGGCGAGAGAGTGGGGGGTGCGTAGTGCTGAGGCGTACGAGCACGTCATCAAGGCGTGCGCATGACAACCCGATGTCGAGAACTGAACGCGGCGAGCGATCAACCCCGCCGCTTTGTTCAGTACTTGATTTAAGGCAGACTCCGGTGCGCCGTCAAGGACTTGGTGCGTACCAACCTCAGCGGCCCCCGCCCGCCGCCCGCGCCAGATACGGCGCCGTCCGGCTCCCCACGGCCTGCGCCACCGCCGCGGGCGGCCCCGAGGCGACCACGCGTCCGCCCTCGTCCCCGCCGCCGGGACCCAGGTCGATCACCCAGTCCGCGCCGGCCACCACCGCCATGTCGTGCTCGACGACCACCACCGAGTGGCCCGCGTCGAC
The DNA here is from genome assembly GCF_040682375.1 of Streptomyces sp. NPDC051214. Taxonomy (NCBI): domain Bacteria; kingdom Bacillati; phylum Actinomycetota; class Actinomycetes; order Kitasatosporales; family Streptomycetaceae; genus Streptomyces; species Streptomyces sp. NPDC051214. The sequence goes on along the minus strand of NZ_JBFBAT010000001.1, from coordinate 333,379 downwards.
CAGGCCGTGCAACTGGCGCATCAGGACCTCGACATCGGCCGGGTGGAGCCCCGTCGTCGGCTCGTCCAGGAGGTAGAGCGTGTGACCGCGTCTGACCCGCTGCAGCTCGCTCGCCAGCTTGATCCGCTGGGCCTCGCCGCCCGACAGCTCCGTCGCGGGCTGCCCGAGGCGCAGATAGCCGAGCCCCACGTCGAGGAGGGTGCGCAGACTGCGCGCCACGGCCGGGGTGTCCGCGAAGAACTCCGCGGCCGCCTCCACCGTCAGGTCGAGCACCTCCGCGATGTTCCGTCCCTGGTACGTCACTTCGAGGGTCTCGGGGTTGTAGCGAGCGCCCCCGCAGTCCGGGCAGGGCGCGTACGTGCTGGGCAGGAAGAGCAGCTCCACGCTCACGAACCCCTCGCCCTGGCAGGTCTCGCAACGTCCGCCCGCCACGTTGAAGGAGAAGCGGCCGACTCCGTAACCCCGCGCGCGTGCCGCGTCCGTGGCCGCGAAAGCCTTGCGCGCCACGTCGAAGAGACCCGTGTAGGTGGCCAGGTTGGAGCGGGGCGTGCGGCCGATCGGCTTCTGGTCGACGCACACCAGGCGCTCCACGCCGTCGAGGTCCTCGGTGACCTCGCCGATGAGGGTGGACTTGCCCGAGCCGGAGACTCCGGTGACCGCGGTGAAGGCGCCGAGCGGGAACGCGGCCGTCACGTCGCGCAGGTTGTGCCGGCTGACGGGGCCGACCTTCAGCCAGCCGCGCGGCTCGCGCACCTCGCGCGGCGGCGCGGACTCACGTCCGAAGAGGAAACGGGCCGTCGCGGACTCCGTGACGCCCTCCAGGTCCGCCACCGGGCCGCTGTGCAGCACCCGCCCGCCGTGCTCACCCGCGGCGGGGCCCACGTCGACGAGCCAGTCCGCGTGGCGCATGACATCGAGGTGGTGCTCCACGACGAAGACCGAGTTCCCCGCGGCCTTGAGCCGGTCGAGGACGGTGAGCAGGGACTCCGTGTCCGCCGGGTGCAGACCGGCCGACGGCTCGTCCAGGACGTACACGACACCGAAGAGCCCGGAGCGCAACTGGGTGGCCAGGCGCAGCCGTTGCAGTTCGCCGGCGGAGAGGGTGGGGGTGGCGCGGTCCGGGCTCAGATAGCCGAGGCCCAGCTCGGTGATCGTGTCGATGCGGGCGAGGAGGTCCGCGGCCAGGACCCGGGCCGCCTCCGAACGCGCCGCGCCCTGCAGGGACTTGGCGAGCTCCGACAGGGGGAGCGCCCCGAGGTCGGCGATCGTGCGCCCCGCGAAGGTGACCGCCATCGCTTCCGGGCGCAGTCTGCTGCCGCCGCACGCGGGGCAGTCGGAGCTCGCCAGGAACCCCTCGGCCTTGGCGCGCAGCGTCTGGCTCTTGGAGTCCGAGAACGTCTTCATCACATAGCGGCGGGCGCTCATGTACGTGCCCTGGTACGGGCGTTGAATGCGGTCCGCGTCCCGCACGGGGTGCACCGTGACCACGGGCTGCTCGTCCGTGAACAGGATCCAGTCCCGGTCGGCTTGCGGCAGCTCGCGCCAGGGGCGGTCGACGTCGTACCCCAGGGCGTCCAGGACGTCGCGGAGGTTCTTGCCCTGCCAGGCGCCGGGCCAGGCCGCGATGGCGCCCTCGCGGATGGAGAGCGACGGGTCGGGGACCAGGAGCTCCTCGGTCGTGCCGTGCACCCGGCCAAGACCGTGGCACTCCGGGCAGGCCCCGGCAGCCGTGTTCGGCGAGAAGGCGTCCGAATCCAGGCGCTCGGCGCCCTCGGGATAGGTGCCGGCGCGGGAGAACAGCATGCGCAGCGAGTTAGAGAGGTTCGTGACCGTGCCCACCGAGGAGCGGGAGGTCGGCGCGGAGCGGCGCTGCTGGAGCGAGACCGCCGGCGGAAGCCCGGTGATCTCCCCGACCTTCGGCGCCCCCACCTGATGGATCAGCCGCCTGGCGTACGGGGCCACGGACTCGAAGTAGCGGCGCTGGGCCTCCGCGTAGACCGTCCCGAAGGCGAGCGACGACTTGCCCGAGCCGGAGACCCCCGTGAAGACCGCGAGGACGTCACGGGGGATGTCCACGTCGACGTCGCGGAGGTTGTGCTCGCGGGCACCCCGGACACGTACGAACGGATCGTGGGGGCTGTGCATGGGGACTCCGTGGCGGCTAGGGGGCAAACCCCACGATTCTAGGTCCCGGCCAGACCCGCGACCCGGGCCAGGCGCCGGAAGGAGTCGAGGAGAGCCTCGCGGTCGTACGTACTGGTCGTGACCAGCACTTCCTGGGCCCCGCTCTCCTTGATCAGGATCTCGAGCTCGTCGGCCACCTGTTCCTCGGTGCCGTGGATGTGGCCGACGAGACCGGACTCGTAGAAGCCGCGCTCCTTCTCGGTCATCGTCATCTCCGGCGACTCGACGCGCTCGGCCGGGGGCAGGGGCGGGAAGGTGCCGTGGGTGCGTGAGTACGCCATGGACCACGCTTCCGGTATGAGCAGGCGGCGGGCCTCCTCGGGGGTCGCGGCGACCGCGACCGTGCCCGAGATGACCACGTACGGCTCGCTCGACCACTCCGACGGGCGGAAGGTGGCGCGGTAGTGATCGATGCCGCGGAGCATCTTCTCGCGGCTCCTGATGTCGCCGATGACCATCGGAAGCCCGGCGCGGGCCGCGACGGTGGCTCCCTCGCCGATGGCCAGGACGAACGGCGGGACGGTCATGCCCTCGCTGGGACGCGCGTGCGCTCCGGTGTCCGACGTGCCGCGGAACCAGCCCAGGAGCTCGGTGAGCTGCGCGGCGAAGTCCTCGGCGTCGTGCTTGTCCCGGCCCAGGGCCTTGCGCACCCCGTCGGTGAACCCCACCGAGCGGCCGAGCCCCATGTCGACGCGCCCGGGGAAGAGTGCTTCGAGGACCCCGAACTGCTCGGCGACGACCAGGGGTTGATGGTTGGGCAGCATCACGCCGCCCGTGCCGACCCGGATGGTGCGCGTCGCGGCGGCCACCGCGGCGGCCAGGACCGTCGGCGCGGAGCCGGCGACGCCCGGCACCGCGTGGTGCTCCGACACCCAGAGGCGGTGATACCCGAGCTCTTCGAGCTCCTGCGCCAGGCGCACGGTGTCGCGCAGGGCCTCGGGCCCCGCGTGCCCCTCGCGGGTGCGGGAGCGGTCGAGGACGGAGAAGCGGGTTGATCCGATCACTGAGGTCACGCCAGGTTCAACGCCTGAGCGGCGCCAGGATTCCCGGCCCCGGGGATGGGGCCGGGCCAGGCCGTCGCGGGAACTGCCTAGGCTGGGCGCGTGAGCGACGACAGCAGGCCGCTGGCCGTATTCGACCTGGACAACACCCTCGCGGACACCGCGCACCGCCAGCGGTTCCTGGAGCGCAGGCCGCGGGACTGGGTGGCGTTCTTCGCGGCGGCTCCGGACGACCCGCCGCTGGCCCAGGGGGTGGAGCTCGCCCTGGAGTCCGCGCGCGAGTGCGAGGTCGTCTACCTCACGGGCAGGCCCGAGCGGTGCCGCGCGGACACCGTGGCGTGGCTTGCGGCACAGGGGCTCCCGGAGGGGCGCATCTGGATGCGCCGCAACGACGACCGGCGGCCCGCCCGCCGGACCAAGCTGGAGATCCTGCGGAGGATCTCCAGGTCCCGTGAGGTCCGGATGCTGGTGGACGACGACGAGCTGGTGTGCGACGAGGCCGAACGGGCGGGCTTCACGGTCGTACGGGCGCGCTGGGCGAGCACATCAGCCGCGTTGAAGGACGCTCAGGAGCGCGAAGGGCGGACGTGACCGATCAGGCGCCGGACCTCGGTGAGGGTCAGGCGCTGTCGCCGTCCTCGAGGCGGAACCCGACCTTCAGGCCCACCTGGTAGTGCTCGATCTCGCCGTTCTCGATGTGGCCGCGCACCTGGGTGACCTCGAACCAGTCCAGCGAGCGCAGCGTCTGCGAGGCGCGGGCGATGCCGTTGCGGATGGCCTGATCGACGCCCTCGTGCGAGGTGCCGACGATCTCGGTGACCCGGTAGGTGTGGTCGGACATGAGGCAGTTCCTCTCCGCCGTGTGATGACGTCACAGCTGTGCGGTGACGTCACTCCACCGTGCCCCACCACGCGGCGGTGCGCGAGGCGGTGGGCGCCGGGCACCCGGCGCCACCCTCCAGTTCGAGCCGCGGGCCGAGAACGGCACCGGAATCCGGGATTTCGGTGCCGTTGCCCCTTGACCGACCCATTGGTACAGACCAAACTCCAGCCATACCCGTTCGAGCCATCAGCTCACCCCCCGCGTCGGGCCCGCCCCTCCCTGTCCGCAGGCAGAAAGTGACCCACGTGAAACCGCACCGCCGCGTCGCCATGTCCCTGACCCTCGTCCTCGCCGCCACCACGCTGCTCCCCGGCTGCGGTGTCCTGCCGGGCGGCGGAGAGGACAGGCGGACCGTCACCGTGTGGCTCATGCGGGGCAGCGCGTCGGCGGAGTTCATCAAGCGGTTCACCACGGACTTCGAGAAGCGCAACGGCGACGTCGACCTGGAGATACGGCTCCAGGAGTGGACCGGCATCGGCGGCAAGGTCAAGGCCGCGCTCAAGGCCGAGGAGGGGCCCGACGTCATCGAGGTCGGCAACACCCAGGTCGCCCAGTACGTCGACGAGGGCGGGCTCTACGACCTCACCCTGGAGTCCGCGCGCGACCTCGGCATGAAGGACTGGCTGCCGGGTCTCGCCGAGCCAGGGCGCTACAACGGCAGCCAGTACGGCATCCCCTGGTACGCCGCGAACCGCGTGGTCATCTACAACAAGGACCTCTTCGAGCGGGCCGGGATCGAGCAGCCGCCGAAGACGCGCGCCCAGTGGATCGCCGACACGGAGCGCCTCAACTCCGGCGGCGACCAGGGAATCTACCTGGCGGGCCAGGACTGGTACACGCTGGCCGGGTTCATCTGGGACGAGGGCGGCGAGCTCGCCACGGAGGCCAAGGGATCGCGCGGCGTGTGGGAGGGCAGCCTGCACACGCCCGCGGCGCTGCGGGGCATGGACTTCTACCGGCAGCTGCAGGCGCTGGGCGAGGGCCCGCGCGACGCGGACGAGGAGCATCCGCCGCAGGCCGGGGTGTTCGCCAAGGGGGACGTGGCGCAGATCGTCGCCGTGCCCGGGACGGCGCGCGCCATCGAGGAGGCGAACCCGAAGCTGAAGGGAAAACTCGGCTACTTCCCGATCCCCGGCAAGACGGCGGCGAAGCCCGGTGCCGTCTTCACCGGCGGATCCGACCTCGTGGTGCGCGGGAAGACCGAGGACCGCGCGGGCGCGGTCGCCGTGATCAAGGCGCTCGCGGGCAAGAAGTGGCAGACCGACCTGGCCAGGACGATGAACTACGTGCCGAACAAGACGACGCTCGCCTCCGCCGTCTCGGGCGAGGAAGGGGTCGCCGCGATGGCCGCGGGCGCCGCCCGGGGCCGGGCGACACCGACCACTCCGAAATGGGCCGCGGTGGAGGCGGACAACCCCATCAAGGCGTACATGTCCAAGGTCCTCGCCGGGGGTGACCCGGCGACGGAGGCGAAGGCCGCCTCGCGCCGGATCACCCGGGAGCTGGACGTCAGCGGGCCGTGAGGCACGCCCGCCCGGTCACGTGGTCTAGCGCGCCACGCTGAGCGAGAGCGCGAAGCGTGCCCTCTCGTCCGTCCACCAGTGGGTCAGCTTCAGGTCGGCGGCGGACAGCTCGGACCGTACCTTCTCCTCGCCGAACTTGGCCGAGATCTCGGTGCGCATCTCCTCGTGGCGTTCGAAGTCGACCGCGAGATCGAGTGCCGGGATCTTCACCGTCTGGGCGGCCAGGGAACGCAGGCGCATCTCGATCCACTCGTGCTCGCGGTCCCAGACGGCCACGTGCGAGAACGCGTCGGGGTCGAAGTCCGCGCCGAGCTCGCGGTTGATCACGGTCAGGACGTTCTTGTTGAAGGACGCGGTGACGCCCGCCCCGTCGTCGTACGCCGAGACGAGCACCGACTCGTCCTTCACCAGGTCCGTGCCGAGCAGCAGCGCGTCACCGGGGGAGAGCAGGGTGCGCACCGACGACAGGAACGCCGAGCGCTCCGCGGGCAGCAGGTTGCCGATCGTGCCGCCGAGGAAGGCGACGAGCCGCGGTCCCGGCGTGCCCGGCAGGGCGAGACCGCCGGTGAAGTCGGCGATGAGGGCGTGCACGTTCAGGGAGGGCCGCGAGGCGATCAGGGCGTTCGCGGCGCCGGTGAGGGCGCTCTCGCTCACGTCCACGGGTACGTAGGTGTGCAGGTCCGCGAGCGCGTCGATCAGATGCCGGGTCTTCTCCGAGGAGCCCGAGCCCAGCTCGATGAGCGTGCGCGCGCCCGTCGCCGCGGCGATCTCCGCGGCACGGGTCTGCAGGATCTCGCGCTCGGCACGCGTCGGGTAGTACTCGGGCAGCGTGGTGATCTCGTCGAAGAGGGCGCTGCCCCGCGCGTCGTAGAACCACTTGGGCGGCAGCGTCTTGGGGGAGTGTGTGAGGCCCTGCAGGACGTCGGCGCGCAGAGCGGCGTCCGTGGCGTCCACGGGCAGGGTGCGGGTCAGCTGGAACGGGCTCACGCGGTGGGCTCCTTGAGCGGGGTCAGCAGGACATCGGTACGGCTTGCGGCGAGCAGGGTGCGGTCGGGGACCTGACGCCAGTGCGGATCGTCGTCGTAGGGCTCGGAGGCCACGACGGTGCGGCGGCCCGGTTCGGCGAGGTACCAGAGGCTGTCGCCCCAGGCGGTCGCGGCGATCGTCTCGCCGTTGGTGAGCAGCAGGTTGAGGCGTGAGCCGGGGGCCGCCTCCGCGACCTCGGTCACGGTGTCCGCGAGGGCCTGGCCCTCGTCGTCACCGCTGCGCAGCCGGCGCAGGACCATGGCCCACACCAGCGCGGAATCGCAGCGTGCCTCCATGGAGAGCAGGTCCGCGGGCGGCAGGAGGCGGGACACCCGGGCCAGCGAGTCGGGCCAGCCCGTGACCGCGCCGTTGTGGCTGAACAGCCAGGTCCCGGCGGCGAAGGGCGCCGCAGCGGCCTCACCGTCCGCGCCCGCCTCGGTCGCGTCGCGCACCGCGGCGAGCACGGCCCCGGACCGGACCACCCGGGCGAGGTCGGCGAAGGACTGGTCGCCCCAGATGGGTCCGGAGCGGCGGTAACGGGCGGGCACCGGGTCACCTTCGGCGTACCATCCCACCCCGAAGCCGTCGGCGTTGACCGTGCCGTGGCGCTGGTGGCGCGGCGCCCACGACTGGCGCAGCAGGCTGTGCGCGGGGTCCACGAGGAGCTTGCCCAGCGGTTCATCCGGCCCGAGGAAGGCCAGGTGTCGGCACATCAGCGGGCCTCCGTCGGACTCGCGTCGCGCGCGGTGCGGAACCCGGAGAAGATCTGCCGCCGGACCGGATGGTCCCAGTTGCGGAACGTACCCCGGCAGGCGACCTCGTCCACGGAGAACGCCCCGCCGCGCAGCACCTTGTAGTCGCCGCCGAAGAAGACGTCCGAGTACTCGCGGTAGGGGAAGGGCGCGAACCCCGGATAGGGCAGGAAGTCGCTGGAGGTCCACTCCCACACGTCGCCGATCAACTGGCGTACGCCGAGAGGCGATTCACCGGCCGGATAGCTGCCGGCCGGGGCCGGGCGAAGGTGGCGCTGGCCCAGGTTCGCGCGCTCGGGCGTGGGGTCCGCGTCGCCCCACGGGTAGCGCATCGAGCGGTCGGTCGCCGGGTCGTGCCGGGCGGCCTTCTCCCACTCCTCCTCGCTGGGCAGACGCCGGCCCGCCCAGCGGGCGTAGGCGTCCGCCTCGTACCAGCTGACGTGCAGCACCGGCTCGTCCGGCGGCACGGCCTCGACGGTCCCGAAGTGGCGGCGCAGCCACTGGCCGCCCTCGCGACGCCAGAACAACGGCGCCGAGAGACTGTTCCCGCGCACCATGTCCCAGCCCGCCGGGGCCCACCACCGCTGCTCCTCATAGCCGCCCTCGGCGATGAAGCGCTGGAACGCGGCGTTGGTCACCGGCGTCGTGTCGATGAAGAACGGCGGGACCAGACGGTGGTGCGCCGGGCGTTCGTTGTCCAGCGCCCATGGCTCGGTGGAGGTGCCCATGGTGAACGGGCCGCCCGGCACCAGGACTTCGGCGGGGCCGCTGAACGGCGGCGCGGGCGCGGGGTCGGGCGCCGTGAGCGCCGTGGGGCCCGAGCGGAGCTGATGGGTGATCAGCATCGTCTCGTCGTGCTGCTGTTCATGCTGCGCGATCATGCCGAACGCGAAGCCCGCATCCGTCAGCGGCGAACCGCGGAAGGGCGTGCTCTCCAGGACGTCGAGGGCACGCCCGCGTACGTCGGCCGCGTAGCGGCGGGCCTCGGCGGGCGCGAGGAGCGGCAGGCTCGGCCGCTCGGAGCGGGGGTGCTCGAAGGCGTCGTACAGGCCGTCGATCTCGGGCCGCATGGCGTCACGGCCCGCCACCGCCCGCAGCAGCCACAGCTCCTCCTGGTTGCCGATGTGGGCGAGGTCCCAGACCAGGGGCGACATCAACGGCGAGTGCTGTGCGGTCAGTTCGGGCTCCTCGACGCACGTGGTGAGGAGCGAGGTGCGGTCCCTGGCGGCCAGCAGAGCCGCCTGGGCGCGTCGGCGAAGCGCATCGGGATCGCTGACGGTTCCGGTCATCGGAGGATGTCCTTCTCGTGCTCGTGTTCGTGGTAGTGGGGGTGGCCGTGCCGGTTCCCGTCGAGCAGGTCGTCCGCGGGGCAGCGGCCCCGCGCGACATACCGCTCGGCGTACGCGGCGACGGCTTCGCACACCTCGGCGCCCGCACCGAGGCGGGGCAACGCGTCGAGGGCGGCCGCGAAACACACGGCCGCGGCCTCGCGCAGCTCCGGGTCGGTGAGTCCGTCCCGCGCCGCGTCCAGCCACAGCGGGCTGCGCGGCGCCGCGGGCGCACCCGGCGGGCACGCGCGCTCGGCCAGCGGCTTCACGGTGCGGTACGCGGTCTCGGCGGCCTGCGGGTCGTCGAACAGCGCACTCGTCACGGCGAGCGGCACGATCCAGCCGTACTGTCCCGGCTGGGCGTCGACCATCCGCAGCTCCAGGTGGCCGCGCGGGCGTACCGGCGGGAAGAGCGTGGTCAGGTGGTAGTCGAGGTCGTCGCGGGTGGGCGGGCGTGGCGCCCCCTTGCGGGCCCAGTCACGGAAGGTCAGCCCCTCCGGGACGGCCCAGGGCGCGTCGTCGTCACCGTCCTGCGATCTGACGAACATCACCGGCGCGTCCAGGGCGTGCCGGGCCCAGGCCGCCCGCGGCTCCGCGTCCAGCGGCGGCGCGCCCGACGTGCCCGGCGCGACGGACGCCCACACGGCCTGCCGCGTGGAACGCCAGCCGGTGTAACGCCCGTTCTGGAACGGTGAGTTGGCGAACGCGGCGACCAGCACGGGGCCCAGCAGATGCGCGAGCCGCCAGCGGCGTCCGTAGCCGAGCGGGCCCGGCTCCTCGTGCCCCGCGTCCAGGCAGATCTGCACGGACGCCGTGGAGCACATCATGCGGCGGCCCGCGGGACCCGTGCGGTCGAGGTAGCACTCCATCGCGTCGTAGCGCGGCCGGTGCAGGATGCGGGACGGCGGGCGCCAGGGATCGGCACCGAGTCCGGTGAGCGTCAGATCCAGGGCGGCGAGGCGGTCACGTACGAGGGAGAGGTCCGCCGATACGGCGGTCACGCACTCCATGAGCGAGGCGGCGGGGAGCGAGCTGAGCTCCAGCTGGCCGCCTGGTTCGACGGTGATCAGGGAGTGCAGGGGCAGGGCCCGCAGTGCGGCGTAGGCCGCTTCGAGGCGGGCGGGGGAGACGGGCAGATGGAGCCGGTGCGGCTCGTGGATCAGCCATTCCAGTTCGACACCGGTGATGCGCGGTGGCCCGGTCTTGAAGCAGATGCCGGCGACCAGCGCCTCTGCCTCGGACTCGGATACCGCGGTGCCGTACTTCGCGCGGTACGTCGTACAGTCACCCTCGGGCATGCTGAGGTCCTCCTGTTCAGGTCCTGCCTGGTCCCACGGTTGTGGACCACCCGGCCGACTCGGTCGGGGTGGCCCGGGCCGGTCGGGGTCGGCAGCGCTCACACCACCCAAGACCCTGTCGGCCGTTCGCACAAGAGTGCCCCTGGGGCCGTGCCGGTGCCAGGGAATTCTGTTGCGGCGGACGTCGGCGGAAGCTCACGATGCGTTCATGTGTGAGACGGGGGACGCAGGCGCGTCCGGTTCGGGGGAGCGGGCATGAGTGCGCGACTGCGCGGAATCGCGCAGCAGACCGAGGAGATCGTGGCAGCAGGGCGGTACGTCGCTCCGGGTGGCCGGGAGGTGGTGATCGCTGCTGCCGTGGACGCCGCGCGCTCCGGTACGCGGATGTTCGGTCCGGCGGCCCTGGATGTGACTGCGGTGACTCCCGTGACGCCCGTGATGCCGCCCGAGCTGATCCCCACGGTAGTCGAGGTCACCGGGGAGAGCAGCTTGGAGGCCGCGCGGCGCCTGACGGCCGCGGACGAGGGCCCGGTGGCCGTCCTGAACTTCTCCTCCGCGCGCAATCCCGGCGGCGGCTACCTGAACGGCGCCCAGGCGCAGGAGGAGGCACTCTGCCGGGCCTCGGCGCTCTACACGTGCGTGCGCTCGGCCCGGGAGTTCTACGACCACCACCGCGCCCACCGCGACCCCTTCTACACCGACCGCGTGATCCACTCGCCGGGCGTGCCGGTCTTCCGCGACGACAAGGGGCGGCTGCTCGACCACGCGTACGAGGTCGGCTTCCTGACCTCGGCGGCGCCGAACGCGGGCGTCGTGCTGCGCCAGGCCCCCGAGCGCGCGCAGGATCTTCCGGCCGCCCTGGCCCGGCGCGCGGAGCGGGTCCTGGAGACCGCCGCGGCCTGCGGCTACCGGCGGCTCGTGCTCGGCGCGTGGGGCTGCGGGGTCTTCCAGAACGACCCCGCCCAGGTCGCGGACGCGTTCCGGGTGCTGCTCGACGAAGGTGGTCGGTTCCACGGGTACTTCGGGCACATCGTGTTCGGGGTGCTCGACCGTACGCGCGGCGCGGTGACGCGGGCCGCCTTCGAGGAAGCGTTCAGCGCCAGCCGTAGCGCTCTTGGAGCCGCCGCACGACGAGGTTGAACCTCATCCGGTCGAGCGCGCACGCCTCGCGCCGCATGCCCGCGTCGTGCACCCGGAGCACCCGGTCGATGTCGACCCAGGACTCGCGTCCCTCGCGGTCCCAGGGCCCGCTGCCGATCGGCACCCACTCACGGTCATTCGCGTGCTGCTTGCTGGAGAGCTGCACCGCGAGCAGCGTGCCGCGCGCCTCGCGGGCGACGACCAGGACGGGGCGGTCCTTGCCGCGCCCGTCGTTCTCCTCGTAGGGCACCCACGTCCAGACGATCTCGCCGGGGTCGGGATCGCCGTCGTGCGCGGGCGCGTATGTCGTCTGCACCCGGCCGACCTCGCGCGGCTGGGCCTCGGTGGTCGCGGTGCGTCCGGTACGGCCCGGGTGCGCGGTCATCTGCGGGTCATCGGTGTTGGCTGTCACGCGGGCCACCGTAGATCCCGGGCCACTGCTCGTACCAGCGCTGATCGGCCTCCAGTTGTGCGGCGAGCGAGATCAGGAGCGGCTCGCTGTCCGCGGGCCCGAGCAGTTGCGCGCCGACCGGAAGGCCGTCGCCGACCCTGCCCGCGGGCACGTTGACGCCGGGCCAGCCAAGGACGTTCCACGGCCACGCGTAGGGGCAGGCGGCGATCATGGCCTGGTCGGTGCGCCAGCCGCTGAGGGCCGCCATGGTGCCTATCCGCGGCGGGGGAGTGGCGGTGGTGGGCGTGAGGACGACGTCGTACGTCGAGAAGATCGCGCCGACGCTGCGCTGCAGGGCGCCCTCGGCGCGGCGGGCCAGGCGCAGCGGGGCGCCGCCGAGCAACCGGCCCAGGCGAGCCGCCTCCTTGGTCCGTGGGTCGAGGAGGCTGGGGTCCGGCACCGCGCGGGCCCAGTCCGCGATGCCCGCCGTGCCGCGGGGCACGAAGCCGAGGCCGATCTGGCCGTAGCGCGGGTCGTCCTCCACGACGTCGTGTCCGAGGGCGGCAAGGCGGTCGGCGAGGACCATGACCTTGCGCCGCACCACGGGATGCAGCCGCTTGGGCGTCGCGGTGAACGGCATGCGCAGGGAGAGGGCGATGCGCAGCCGGCCCGGCTCGCGGGTCGCCGCGTCCGTGGCACTGATGGTCGGCGGCTTGTGCAGGTCACCGCTGTGGTTGCCGCTCGCCGCGTCGAGCAGCAGGGCCGCGTCGGCGACGGTCCTCGCGAGGGGGCCGTTGACGGTGATGCCGTTGAAGGCCTCGGGCCAGGGCCAGGTCGAGATGCGGCCGCGCTGCGGTTTGATGCCGACGAGATGGGTCCAGGCGGCGGGTATGCGCACCGAGCCCGCGCCGTCCGAGCCGAGCGCGGCGGGCACCAGGCCCGCGGCGACCGCGGCCGCCGAGCCGCCCGACGAACCGCCGGGAGTGTGGCCGGTGTGCCAGGGGTTGCGGGTGTCCCCGAAGCCGGGCCCCTCCGTGAAGGGCCACTGCCCGAGCTCGCACGTGTTGGTCTTGCCGACGATCACCGCTCCGGCCGCCCGCAGCCGGCGCACCGACTCGGCGTCCTCCTTCTTCGGCGGAAAGTCGCCCCGGCATCCGAACGCGGTCGGCTCTCCGGCCATATCGGTGTCGTCCTTGACGGCGAGTGGCACGCCGAGCAGCGGCCGCCCCGTCCCGCCGGACGCCAACTCCCGGTCGGCGGCGTCCGCTTCGGCGAGCGCGGCCTCGGCCCGCATCAGCTTGAACGCGTTGAGCGTGGGCTGGGAGGCCTCGATCCGCGCCAGCGTCCGTTCCGTCAGCTCACGTGCGGACACTTCTCCGTCTGCCAACGCGCGAGCGGTGCGCGCGAGTCCATCGGCACGGTCGACAGTCATGTGGGGGCACCTTTGATCGACGGGCAGGTGCAGGCACGCTAACCGGCCGGTCCGTAACGCGGTACGTGGGCAGGGAAGTTCACGCCGCGCACGGCGGCCGGGGGCGCGACGAAGCGGGCCGGGGGCGCCACGGCGCCCGCTTGGGAGCGCTCGCGCGCCGTCTGGAAGGATGAGCCCCGTCATGGTGCAGATACCGAACAAGACCGCACAGAAGTCCGCGCGCGAGCCGGCGCAGTACTCCGTGCCGACGAGCGCCGACGTGGCGCGCCTGGCGGGGGTCTCGCGCGCGACGGTCTCGTACGTCCTGAACAACACGAGCGCCGTCCGCATCAGCGAGCCCACCCGCCGCCGTGTCCACGAGGCCGCGAAGGAACTGGGCTACGTCCCGCACGCCGCGGCCCGCAGCCTGCGCGCCGGACACAGCCGTGTGGTCCTGATGCCCACGCCGCAGATCCCGGTGGGCCCGCTCTTCAGCGAGTTCTTCAACGAGCTGCAGTGGGCGCTGAGCCGCTTCGACTACACGGTCGTGCAGTACGGCAGCCTCGGCCTGACCGGCGAGGAGGCGGCCCGCGCCTGGGCCGAGCTGCGTCCGGTGGCGGTCCTCGCCCCCGACGCGTCGGGGCTCGGCGCGCGCGGTGTGAACGTCCTGAAGCGCTCGGGCGCCAAGGCCGTCTTCACGATCGGCCCGCAGCGGGCGGAGGGCGCCCACGCCCTGCTCATGGACCAGCGTCTGGTCGGAGAGTGCGCCGCCACCCATCTTCTGGAGCGCGGCAGCCGGCACATCGGCGTCGTGATCCCCGAGGAGAGGGGCCTGGAAGCCTTCGCGCGCCCGCGCTCCGACGGCATCCGCCGCACCGTGGCGCAGCACGGCACGGAGGTCACGATGACCGAGCTGCCCCTGGCCTACGACGAGGAGTCCGCGGCGCGGCTCGCGGCGGGCTGGCGCACCCTCGGCGTCGACGGGGTGTTCACGTACAACGACGAGTTCGCGATGCTGCTGATGCGGGCGCTGCAGGACGAAGGCATCGCCGTCCCCGAGGAGACGGCGATGATCGGCGCCGACGACTTGATGCTCGGCAGGCTCCTGCGGCCGCGGCTCAGCACGGTCCGCATCGAGCTGCCGTCGGGTCAGAAGCTCGCGGAGCTCGTCGACCGGGTCGTGCGCGACCCGGGCATGGAGCCCGAGGTGCACGACGTGCTCGGTGCGACGGCAGTGCACCGCGAGTCAAGCTGACCCCTGTGCTGACGGGTCTTGCTGGTCCCGCTTACTGCTCCTGCGCCTCGGCCTTGGCCTGCTCCTCGGCGACGGACTTGCGGACCTCGTCCATGTCCAGCTGCCTGGCCTGTCCGATGACGTCCTGGAGGGCGGCCTCCGGCAGGGCGCCGGGCTGCGCGAACACGGCCACCTGATCGCGGACGATCATCAGCGTCGGGATCGACTGGATGCCGAAGGCCTGAGCGAGCTCGGGCTGCGACTCCGTGTCCACCTTGCCGAAGACCATGTCGGGGTTGGCTTCGGCGGCCTTGTCGTAGACGGGCGCGAACGACTTGCACGGGCCGCACCAGTCGGCCCAGAAGTCGATCAGGACGAATTCGTTGTCCGTGACCGTCTGGTCGAAGTTCTCCTTGGTGAGCTCCACAGTCGTGCTCATGGTGTTTCCCTCTTCCTGCTGTCAGTCGAAGCCGTAGTGCACAACGGGCCGGGCGGCAGACATATTCCGCGCGCTCACCCGTGCCCGCTGTCGCGCGCGTACCCATGTGGCCACGGCGCACACCTGCGACCACACTGGCTTCCATGACGGATTCGAAGACATACGACGTAGTGGTCCTTGGTGCTGGTCCGGTGGGGGAGAACGTCGCGGACCGGGCCCGTGCGGGCGGCCTGAGCGTGGCGATCGTGGAGAGCGAACTCGTCGGGGGTGAATGCTCGTACTGGGCGTGCATGCCGAGCAAGGCGCTGCTGCGCCCGGTGATCGCCCGCGCGGACGCCCGCAGGGTGCCCGGACTGCGCCAGTCGGTGCAGGGGCCCCTGGACGCGTCGGCGGTCCTGGCGCACCGGGACTACTACACCTCCCACTGGAAGGACGACGGCCAGGTCGGCTGGCTGGAGTCGATCGGCATCGACCTCTACCGCGGCCACGGCCGCATCGCGGGCACCCGCCAGGTGACCGTCACGGGCTCCGACCACACCGAGCAGACCCTCACGGCCCGCCACGCGGTGGCGGTGTGCACCGGCACCCGGGCCGCCCTGCCCGACCTGCCGGGCCTGGCCGACGTGAAGCCGTGGACGAGCCGCGAGGCCACCAGCGCGGACCACGTGCCGGGACGCCTCGCGGTGGTCGGCGGCGGTGTGGTCGCCGTGGAGATGGCCACGGCCTGGCAGGCGCTCGGCTCACAGGTCACCCTGCTCGTCCGCGGCGATGACGGCCTGCTCCCGCGCATGGAGCCGTTCGCCGGGGAACTGGTCACCAAGGCGCTGACGGAGGCGGGCGCAGAGGTCCGTACGGGCGTCTCCGTGACCGGCGTGCGGCGGGAGAACGGCACGGTCACCGCGACCCTGAGCGACGGCGGCACCCTCGAGGCCGACGAGATCCTCTTCGCCACGGGCCGTGCCCCGCGCACCGACGACCTCGGCCTGGAGACGATCGGCATGGAACCGGGCTCCTGGCTGCCGGTCGACGAGAGCCTGCGGGTGCAGGGCAGCGACTGGCTCTACGCGGTGGGCGACGCCAACCACCGCGCGCTCCTCACCCACCAGGGCAAGTACCAGGCCCGCATCGCCGGGGCCGCGATCACCGCCCGCGCCCAGGGCGTGCCCCTCCTGGAGACCGACGCCTGGGGCGCGCACTCGGCCACCGCCGACCACGCCGCCGTACCCCAGGTGGTCTTCACCGACCCCGAGGCGGCCTCGGCGGGCCTGACCCTCGCGGAGGCGGAATCCGCGGGGCACCGCGTGCGCGCCGTGGACTACGACATGGCGGGCGTGGCGGGGGCCGGCCTCTACGCGGACGGCTACGAGGGCCGTGCCCGCATGGTCGTCGACCTCGACCGGGAGGTCCTGCTCGGCGTGACCTTCGTGGGCCCCGGCGTCGGCGAACTCATCCACTCGGCGACGGTGGCGATCGCGGGGGAGGTGCCGATCGACCGGCTGTGGCACGCGGTTCCGGCGTATCCCACGGTCAGTGAGGTGTGGCTGCGTCTGCTCGAGACATATCGCGGCTAGTCCCGCGGGCAGGCAGCGCGCGGTCGGCGTAACAGCGCTACCAGCGGTGGTAGCGCTGTTAACGTCTAGGTGTTAGCGTTGCTCTCCTCGGGTGGTGGAGAGCGCCACCCGCCCCTCCGAACTCGGAACAGGGAGCAACGCCATGAGTGAGCAGCAGTCGAGCGCGTCCCGCCGGGTGGCCCTGGTCACCGGCGGTTCGCGCGGCATCGGCCGGGAGAGTGCCGAGCGTCTGGCCGCCGACGGGTTCGCCGTCGTCGTCAACTACGCGGGCAACAAGACCGAGGCCGACGCGGCGGTGGCCGCGATCACCGACGCCGGGGGTGCGGCGATCGCGCACCGCGCCGACGTGGCCGACGAGAACGCGGTGTCCGCCCTCTTCGACGCCGCCGAGGAAACCTTCGGCGGCATCGACGTGGTCGTCCACGCGGCGGGTGTCATGACCCTCGCCCCGCTGGCCGAGACCGATCTGGACGCCCTCGACCGCATGCACCGCACCAACATCCGCGGCACGTTCGTCGTCGACCAGCAGGCCGCGCGCCGGCTGCGGGCCGGTGGCGCGATCATCAACTTCTCCAGCTCCGTCGTGGGTCTCGCCATCCCCGGCTACAGCGCCTACGCCGCCACCAAGGGTGCCGTCGAGGCCATGACGCTGATCCTGGCCAGGGAGCTGCGCGGCCGCGACATCACGGTGAACGCGGTCGCCCCCGGGCCCACGGCCACCGCCCTGTTCCTGGACGGCAAGGACGAGGAGACCGTCGCCAGGATGGCCGCCCAGCCGCCGCTGGAGCGGCTCGGCACCCCCCAGGACATCAGCGAGGTCGTCTCCTTCCTTGCGGGACCCGCCCGCTGGGTCAACGGCCAGGTCCTGCGCGCCAACGGCGGCATCGTCTGACCGCAGGGGTTTTGAGTGATGTCCACTGACCGCAGCACGCCCGCGTATCAGCGCTACGGCGGCCCTGCTAGCGTCCCCCGGGTGAGTACGCGCGAACGCATCCTGGAAGTGGCGGCACGCCTGGTCGCGGAGTCGGACGACGGAGACGTCTCCACGCGGGCCGTGTGCGAGGCCGCGCAGGTGGGCGCCCCGGCGCTGTACCGGTACTTCGGGGACAAGCAGGGGCTGCTCGCGGCCGTGGTCGACCACGGCTTCGACCAGTACCTGGCGACCAAGCGGCGGCGCGAGACCACCGCGGACCCGGTCGACGACCTGCGCGACGGCTGGGACAGCCATGTGGACTTCGCGCTGCGCAACCCGAACCTCTACCGGCTCATGAACTCACCCGCGATGCGGACCCCGCCCGCCGCGGCCCTGGAGTCCCACCAGATCCTCACGCGCGACCTGGAACGGGCCGCGGCACAGGGCAAGTTGCGGCTGGCTCCCGAACTGGCCGCCCAGATGGTGATGTCGGCCAACGTGGGCGTGGCGCTCATGCTCGTCGCCCGTCCGGCCACGTTCGTTGACCCCGACGTGTCGCGGCGCGTACGGGACGCGGTGCACGCCGCCATTTTCACCCCGGAAGCCGCCGAGAGCCGTGGCGGTGCGCCGCGGGAGGCCGGGCAGGGTGAGGTGCAACTGCCTGCCGCCGCGGCCAGGTTGAGCGCGACGCTGGCAGCGGAACCCCCGCAGGCGCTCACCTCCGCCGAGACGGCTCTCCTCAGCGAGTGGCTCGACCGGCTCTCGCGCTGAGAGCGTCCCCGTCCCGGCGCGGTCGTACGAGGAGATCGACCTCCCGCGGCTTCCGCACCCCCTCGGGCCCCGTCAGTCCTCCGCGTCCCGCCACGCCGTCTCCCGCAGCAGTCGCAGCCCGTTGAGGCCCACGATCACCGTGGAGCCCTCGTGGCCGAGCACGCCGAGAGGGAGCGGCAGGTCGCCGACCAGGTCCCACGTGACCAGGACGGCGATGAACGTGCCGGCGATCACCAGGTTCTGCACCACGAGGCCGCGAGCCCGCCGGGACAGGGCGATCACCCGCGGCACGGTGGCGAGTTCGTCCCGCACGATGACCGCGTCGGCGGTCTCCAGGGCGAGGTCGGAACCGGCCCGGCCCATCGCGATGCCGGTATGGGCGGCGGCGAGGGCGGGCGCGTCGTTGACGCCGTCTCCGATGACGAGGACCTTGTGTCCCTCACCCTCCACCCCGCGTACCGCCGAAACCTTGTCCTGCGGGAGCAGTCCGGCCCGTACGTCCTCGATGCCGACCTCGGCCGCGACCCGGGCCGCTGCCTGCGCGTTGTCTCCGGTAAGCAGCATGGGCGTCGTACCGGTGAAGGACTTCAGGGCGGTGACGGTGGTCGCGGCGTCGGGGCGCAGGCGGTCGGCGATGCCGAGCACACCCGCGGGGATTCCGTCGCGCATCACCAGGACGGCCGTCTGGCCACCCTCGCCCAACTGCATGGCGAGGGCGCGTACTTCGCCGCTGGCCGCGTCCGCGGGCCCGCCGCCCGGCCCGGCTCCGAGCAGCCGTGCCGGAGCGCCCACCTGGACCTCCGTACCCCCGACCGTGGCGCTGACCCCGACCCCCGGCGTCGACGCGAAGTCCGACACCGGCGGAAGGTCCAGGCCGCGAGCCCGCGCGGCGGCCACCACGGCGCGGGCCAGGGGGTGTTCGCTGCGGTGCTCGGCCGCCGCCGCGAGCGCGAGGAGGGTGGCGTCGGTCAGGCCGCTGCCGGGGAGCGCGTGGACGGCGGTCACCCGGGGCGTGCCCTCGGTCAGGGTGCCCGTCTTGTCGAGGGCGACCGCGTCGACCTGTCCCAGCCGCTCCATCACGACGGCCGACTTCACCAGGACGCCGTGCCGCCCCGCGTTCGCGATCGCCGAGAGCAGCGGCGGCATCGTGGCGAGGACCACCGCGCACGGCGATGCCACGATCATGAACGTCATGGCCCGCAGCAGCGCCCCGGTCAGGTCGTCGCCGAAGGCCAGCGGCACGGCGAAGACGGCGAGCGTGGCGACGACCATGCCCAGCGAGTACCGCTGCTCGACCTTCTCGATGAACAGCTGCGTCGGCGCCTTGGTCTCCGACGCCTCCTCGACCATCGCCACGATCCGCGCGATCACCGAGTCCGACGCGTCACGCCCGACCCGCACCCGCAACGCCCCGGCCCCGTTCAGCGTGCCCGCGAACACCTCGTCCCCTGCACCCTTGGCGACCGGCAGCGGCTCCCCGGTGATCGTCGCCTGATCGACGTCACTGGCTCCTTCGAGCACCTCACCGTCCGCGCCGACCCGCTCGCCGGGCCGTACGAGGACGATGTCGCCGACCTTCAACTCGGCCGTGTCGACGCTCTCTTCGGTGCCCCCGTCGCTCACCCGCGTGGCCGTGGCCGGCGCGAGGTCGAGCAGGCTGCGCACCGAATCGGCGGTACGAGCGGTGGCAAGGGCCTCCAGGGCGCCCGACGTGGCGAAGATGACGATGAGCAGCGCCCCGTCCATCACCTGCCCGATCGAGGCGGCGCCGAGGGCCGCGACGATCATCAGCAGGTCCACGTCCAGGGTCTTCTCGCGCAGCGCCCGCAGGCCCGCGAGCGCGGGATCCCAGCCCCCGGTCACGTACGCGACGGCGTACAGCGCGCCCCACAGCCAGGAGGGCGTTCCGGCCAGTTGGAGCGGCAGCGCGATCAGGAACGCGGCCGTCGCCGCGGCCGCCCAGCGGGCCTCGGCCAGCGCGAGGACGCGGGTGCGGCGGCGTGGGGGTGCCGCTGGACCGGCGGGGGTTCCCTGGTCGGGGCGGGGGAGCAGGGCAGTGGGCATGGCGAGGTAACCCTTCGCGGGCTGGAGGACGGCAACACCCACACCGTACAGGAATGAATGAACAGCTTTTCATGCGTACATGTGTCATCGCTAGGATGGCGCCATGGGCCACGGAGTCGACGACAAGAGCAACGCCACCACGCGCGAACGCCTGGACACCGTGGGGGCCGCCGACGTCGCCGCCACGCTCCAGGCCCTGGCGACGCCTTCGCGGCTGCTGATCCTCGCCCGTCTGCAGGAGGGCCCCTGCGCCGCCGGCGACCTGGCCGAAGCGGTCGGCATGGAGCAGTCGGCCTGCTCCCACCAGCTGCGCCTGCTGCGCAACCTCGGCCTCATCACCGGCGAACGGCGCGGCCGGTCCGTCATCTACGCCCTCTACGACCACCACGTGGCCGAACTCCTCGACCAGGCGCTCTTCCACGTCGAGCACCTGCGCCTCGGTCTGCGGGACACCCCGCCCGGCGGCTAGCCTGAGGGCGATCTTCAGTGGCGCTCTCTCGATTCCGCGCAGGTGAGACAGGTGAGACACGGCGTGTGGCCCGTGGTGGCGGTCGTGGCCGCCGGCGGCGCGATCGGCGCGTCGGCTCGCTACGGCGCGTCCCTGATCTGGCCGACCGCCCCCGGCACCTTCCCCACGACGACGCTCCTGGTGAACGTCGTCGGATGCGCGGTCATGGGCGCCTTCATGGCGATCCTCACCGAGGTGCGGGCCCCGCACCGGCTGCTGCGGCCCTTCTTCGGCACCGGCGTGCTCGGCGGCTTCACCACCTTCTCCACCTACGCCGTGGACTTCGAGCGCCTGGTGGCGGGCGGCCACGCCGGCACGGGCCTCGCCTATCTCGGACTGACGCTGCTCGCGGCCCTCGCGGCGGTGTGGGGCGCGGCGTGGGCGACCCGCCGCGTGGTCGTACCGATGGTCGTCCGGAGGCGGGCATGACCGGGGTGGTCCGGTGAACTGGCTCTGTGTGGTGGCCGGGGCGATGATCGGCGCCCCGCTGCGGTTCCTCACCGACCGAGCCGTGCAGGCCAGGCACGTCACGGTCTTCCCGTGGGGAACACTCACCGTCAACGTGGCGGGCAGCCTGATCCTCGGTGTGCTCACCGGTGCGACGGTCGCGGGCGCCGCCTCCTCCCACACCCAGCTCTTCCTCGGCACCGGCCTGTGCGGCGCTTTGACGACGTACTCGACCTTCTCGTACGAGACGCTGCGGCTCACCGAGGGCGGCGCCACGTTCTACGCGGTGGCCAATGTCGTGGCAGGCGTGGTCGCGGCGCTCGGCGCGGTCTACGTGGGCGTCGCGCTGGCGGAGGCGTTCTGGGCGTGAGCTCGCGTCACGCCCAGAACCGGAACTGACCTCTCGCTCCCGGGATCAGGCTTTTGCCTTCGGGATCAGACCTCAGACCTCAGACCTCAGACCTCGGCGAAGTCCCCGGAGAGGGCCGCCGCCATGCGCAGGTGCGGGGCCGCGTCCGCGTCCCGTCCCTGCCGCTCCAGCGTGCGGCCGAGGAGCAGCCTGGCGTACTGCTCGACGGGGTCGAGCTCGATGACCGTACGCAACTCGGTCTCCGCGCGCAGCAGTTGCGCCGAGTGGTAGTAGGCGCGGGCCAGCAGCAGACGCGGGGCGACCTGCTCGGGCACCTCGTCGGTCAGGGGGCCGAGGATGCGCGCCGCCGTGGCGTACTCCTTGGCGTCGAAGAACTGCCGCGCGCGCTCCCAGCGCTCCGCCGCGGTCCCGTGGTCGTAGTACATCGTGTCCACTGTTGCCTCCTTCGAGCGCTCCAACGGTCAGGGTTGGTTAAAAATTCCACTAAGTAATCCGGCCGGGACGGTGGCGCGGGCGGGGTTCCGGCGGAATGACCGACGTGCGTGCCTGACGCCCGGTGCCCCACGGGTCTAGGTTGTGCGACATGAGCAATCTTGATCGCGAGGCGGTCCCGTCCCTGTGCGGGGGGCGCGGGTTCGTCGTCGCCGAACCGGTCCGCGAACTCCTCAGCCCCCGACAGGTCAAGCTCGGCGAGTCCACCGAGGTCCGCCGCCTGCTGCCGAACCTGGGCCGCCGCATGGTCGGCGCCTGGTGCTTCGTGGACCACTACGGCCCCGACGACATCGCCGAGGAGCCCGGCATGCAGGTGGGCCCTCACCCGCACATGGGCCTGCAGACGGTCAGCTGGCTGCACGAGGGCGAGGTCCTGCACCGCGACTCCACCGGCAGCCTCCAGACGATCCGCCCCCGCGAGCTGGGCCTGATGACGTCGGGCCGGGCGATCTCGCACTCCGAGGAGAGCCCCAGGTCGCACGCCCGCTTCCTGCACGGCGCCCAGCTCTGGGTGGCCCTGCCCGACGCCCACCGCAACACCGACCCGCGCTTCGAGCACCACGCGGACCTGCCCCTGGTCACGGCCCCCGGCCTGACGGCGACCCTCATCCTCGGCACGGTCGACGGCACCACGTCCCCCGGCACGACGTACACCCCGATCGTCGGCGCCGACCTCGCCCTGACCCGCGACGCGGACGTACGCCTGCCGCTGAACCCCGACTTCGAGTACGCCGTTCTGTGCATGTCCGGCGAGACCCGGGTGGACGGCGTGCCCGTGCTGCCCGGCTCGATGCTGTACTTGGGCTGCGGCCGCACCGAACTGCCGCTGCACGCCGAGTCGGACGCGGACCTGATGCTCCTCGGCGGCGAGCCGTTCGACGAGGAACTGATCATGTGGTGGAACTTCATCGGGCGGTCCAACGAGGAGATCTCACAGGCGCGTTCGGACTGGATGGCCGGCCATCGCTTCGGCGAGGTGAAGGGGTACGACGGGGGACCGCTGCCCGCTCCGGAACTCCCGGCGGTGCCTTTGAAGCCGCGCGGCCGCGTGCGCTGAAGCAGGAAGTCGCGTGACCCTGGCATATTCGTGCCGCTCGCACGGGGTAATTCATCGAGCCCCTGTAGCGATATGCCGCGCGGTCAATGCCCGTACACGTCGCGATAGTTGATAAGCCAAATATTGCCTGCGGATGCTGCTCCGTGTTTGTTCGTCTAGGCTTATAGAGGCGCCTCCAAGAACACAGTTCAGAGGCGTGCAGCATGCAAGGCCTTGCCTGTTCGCGCATTTCCCCAATGCACGTGAGGTAAAGGTAATCCATGCGCTGAGTTTCCACGGCTGGCAGTACGTGCAGGAAACGCGCTGGCATTACGTGGTCGACCCGGCGTTCTATGATGAAAGAGGTAGAAGCATGGCTTCCACCGAATTCACAGATCAGGACGTAGCCGAGACGCTGGACGTTGAGGCGGCTCTCGACCCGGTCGAGGCCGACGGCTCCTACCGCGACAGCCGCGAATGCGCGGCGCTGGCCCTGACGGGCGGGACGATCTCCCTGCTGTTGTCGCCTCCGACACCGCGGCCCAAGAAGGCTTGACGGGCCCCGGTATGGAGGACTCAGGCACTACGACGCCTCTGGCGGGCGCGGTGCAGGGCCTCACATCGGAACTGGTCTCCGCTCTTCGGAGCGGGGGCCGGTTCCGGCTGACCGGCAGTGTTGCCGGGCCCGACGGAGCGGCCGCCGACGGCCTCGCTCTCGCCGCCGTACGTGTGGTGGGGGCCGATGCCGTCCTGCCGGGCGTCCTGCGCCGCACACCGCTCGAACCCGACGATCTCGCCCTGTTCGGCAAGGCCGTGCAGGCCTACCCGCCCCCCGCCGATGCCTCGCCCACGTCCCTGTGGAGCCACTGGGCGATGCGGCGCACACTGGCGGGATTCGACGCCTCCTTCGACGGGGCGCCCGAGCATGCGACCCAGCCCCGGGCAGCCTGGCTGGAGGACGCCCCGTGGCAGGTGCTGACCCATCAACTCGCCGTGCTGGCCCCCCTCGCGGTGCCCGGGACGGACTGCGAGGTGGCCCAGGTGGCCCGCACGCGGCCCGTGGACGTCGCGCGCGGCTTCGTCCGAGCGGTCCGCCGCCGCGACTGGCTGCAGGCCGCCGGAGCGGGCCGCTGGCTGGTCCTGCTCGACGGTGTACCGCAGACGCTCGGCCTGGAGTCCGGGCTGGAGTTCGTGGCCCACATGGGCTCCACGGACCCCCGCGTGGTGCTGCAGGTGGAGGCGGCGCAACTGCTGCGGACCGGAGTGCCCGGGTGAGGGCGCGCGACGTCCGGGGGGTCGCCGAATCGGCGCTGGCCTGGGTGTCCGAGCACCGCGACGACTTCGCGCTCGGCGATGACGCGCTGGCCGAGAGCGGCAACGTGAACTTCACCTGGAAGCCGCTGGGGGAGCTGGCGCATGTGTGCGTCACCGTGCGCCGGCACAGCGAGGCGTCCACGCCGCTGCACGAACAAGCACACGACCTGCTGGACTTCGCCTGGCGACAGACCGGGCAGGGCGACCTCCTGTGCCAACTGCAGCGCCTGGAGCCGTTCGCGACGTATCCGCTGGAGATCTACGCCGCGTTCGCCTCGGCAGGGCTGCGCCACGAAGCCTTCGAGAAGGCGGCCGCGACAGTGGCCCGCACCCGCTCCTGGCAGGTGACCGAGCAGCAGCCCAACCGGCGCCTCGGCATCCTCAACTCCGAACGCCATTTGGGCATGCGCCCGCACCAGGGCATGGAACGCGCGCTGGACCGCACCTGGCTCGGCGGCCTGCCGGAACCCTGGATGTTCGAAGGGGACGCCGGCTACACGCTCACCCATGTGATCTTCCACCTGACCGACTGGGGCGCGACCCCGCACCACGTACCCCCGCAGGTCGCCGCCTACCTGTCGCAGTGGCTTCCCCCGTGGCTCGACACCTGCCTGGAGGACGAGCGGTGGGACCTGAGCTGCGAGCTCCTTGCCGTCGCGGGCAGCCTCCCCGGCCCGCCCGACCGCACGATGCTGCGGGACTCCTGGACGCGGCTCGCGCGGGCACAGTCCGCGTCCGGCGCCGTTCCGGAGGTTGGCTCCGGGCGGGGCGAGCGGGCGCCCGTGGACGCGCCTGCGGGCGGGCCTCCGGACGACTTCATCGGCTGCTATCACTCGACCCTGATGACGGCCTTCGCCGCCGTACTGACCGCTGACGCATTGCACGAGGACAGCGGTGTCTGCGTCACTGCGAACGGGAAGCCACACCCGCACGCGCAGCCGGAACACCAGCGGCCCGCGCATCAGGGAGCGGGCGGACAGCGGGGACGAGGAGTGTCGAGATGACCAGCACCCGCCTCATGCACACCGTCGGCAGCCGCGCCCTGGAATGGCTGCACGCCCACCGCGACGGGTTCCGCCTGGAACCGGACGTCGACCCGGAAGTGGGCTTTCTGGAGCGCTTCAAGCCGGTCGGCGAACTGGCCCTCATCTGCGCGGTGCTGTTCCGCGAAGGGGTCGCGGGCTCCCGGCAGGCGCAACTGGCACGGCAACTGCTCGACCACGCCTGGCGCGACACCCTGGACGGCGGCCAGATGCTGGTGCGCGCCCAGCGCATCGAGCTGCTCTCGCCCATCCCCTTCGAGGTCTACCTCCCCTTCAAGGAGTTGGGCTACAGCCACCCCGCCTTCGAGCAGATGGTCCGGCTCAACCAAAGCCTGGAGAGCTTCGCCGCCCACGAGATGTCACCCGTGCGCCGCCTCGGGCTCTCCGCGTTCCAACGCCGCGGCGGGCTTGAGCCCCGGCCGCCGGAATCCGAGGTCATCGGCAGGACATGGCTGGGGCGCACCCCCGAACCCTGGACCGTGGAAGGACACACGGCCTACGACATCACCCACACCGTCTTCCATCTCACCGACTGGGGAAAAAGCCCGGAGAACATCCCGCCCCCGATCGCCGACTACCTGAGCCACTGGCTGCCCGCCTGGCTGGACGACTGGCTCGACCTGGAGCGCTGGGACCTGCTGGGCGAACTCCTCGTCGTCGACGCCTGCCTGCCCCGTCCCACCCTTGACGAGCGCGCCTGGGAAGGGTTCGCCGCCGCCCAACAGCCCGACGGTGCCATGCCGGCCGTGCGCACCATCCCGCAGGGCGAGCCCGAAGAACTCTTCGACCTCATCTACCACCCCACACTCGTCGCCGCCTTCGCCTCCGTCATGGCCACCTCCCGCGCCCTGACGCAACTCACCCACACCACATCCGGATGACGGCTCCCCACGCGCCCTGGCCCGGTGAGTCGCGCAACGCCACCGAAGGCTCGCCTCCGGCGGACGCCCTGCCGGAGGACGACGACGAAGCGGTGTGCCGACGGCTGGACGACGCCATCGAAGCGGTCCGGGCCCCCGACGTCGTCTTCGCCCTGTCCCGCGGCGGCCGCCGCACGGTGCGTTGCGGCGGCACGGGACCGCCGCCGTCCGTACCCCGTGACCAGCTGCGTTACGAGATCGGCTCGGCCTCCAAGACGTTCACCGCGCTGCTCCTTGCCCACCTGACGCAATCCGGCATCCTCTCGGCGGGCGAGCCGGCCCTTTCCCTCCTCGCCCCGGCACGGCGTACCGGCGCCGACCCCGTCACCCTCGCCCACCTGATCACCCACACCTCCGGACTGCCCGCCCTGCCCGCCGACTTCTACCCCCGGGCCCTGCCCACCTGGCGCACCAACCCCTACGCCGGTTTCCAGGACCGCCACGTCATCGACGCCTTCGTACGCCGCCGTCCACCACGGCGGCCCGGATCACGCTGGCACTACTCCAACTTCGGTGTCGCCGTGCTCGGTCACGCCCTGGCCGCCGCCACCGCCACCTCCTGGGACGATTTGCTCACCTGCCAGGTGCTCAGCCCCCTACGCCTCGACGGCACGGCCCTGCACCCCACCGGTCCGGACACCGACGCCACCGGCCACCGCAAGGACGGCACCACGCCGACGCCCCCGCTGACCATCGGCGGCTTCGAGGCGGCCGGCGCGATCCGTGCCACCCCGCACGACCTGCTGACCTTCCTCGAAGCCCACGTCGACCCGACGGGCAGTCCCCTGGCCGCGGCCCTGCGAGCAACGGCCCGCCCGGTCATCCGGCGCGGCTGGGGGCACCGGAACACGCACACCATCGGCTGGTTCCAGCACCCCGCCGAGCACGGCCCGCTCTACTTCCACTGCGGAGCCACCCTCGGGCAACAGGCGTTCCTGGGCTACCGGCCCGACACCGCGACGGCCCTGGCCGCCGTCTGCACCCGCCGCTACCACGCACGCGAGACGTTCGTGGCAACGGCGTACGCGCTGCTGGCACAGACCTGAGCCTGGGCCTTAGGTGGTTGCACTGATCGGACGGCCCGTCAGACGCGCTGCCACAGGGCCGGCGTGCGGGCAGGCTGCCACACGCCCTGCGCCTGATGCGACTGCAGGCACACGTAGGTGATGCCGTTGTAGGTCACCCGGGTCCCGGTCTCGTAGACCTTGCCCGTGCCCCAATTGCCCGTGGCTTCCTGCGTACTCGGCTCGCGCTGGGCGGCGGCCGTCTTCAACGTGAGCCCGAACTCGTCGAGCAGTGGGTTCACCGGCTGATGGAACGTGATCCCGCCGCTCTTGCAGTCGCCGCTGCCCCCGGAGGTCACTCCCTGGGCCTGGGTGCCGGAGAGGTAGGAGCCGCCGGAGTCACCCGGCTCCGCACATACCGTGGTGCGGGTGACCCCTTCGATGACGCCCTCCGAGTAGCTCACGCTGGTGCCGTGCTGCTCGATGGTCCCGCAGTGCCAGCCGGTGGTGGAACCCGACCGGCAGACGGCAGCGCCCACCAGAGCCTGCACCGACCCGGCGACCTGCACGTCCGTCTCCTTCTCGCCCTTCACCCGGGGTGTGGCGGTCCACTGGTCGTTCACGGCGACCCAGGACATGTCCTTGGCCGGAAAGACCGACGCCTCGAAGGCACCTTGGGCGACCTTGTTGAAGCCGGTGGTCTTGGCGCCCGCCTTGCCGCAGTGCCCGGCGCTGGCGAACCCCTGCTGGGCGCCCTTCGTCACCGAGAAGCCCACCGAACAGCGGGCCTTCTCGTCGATGTAGTACGCGTCGCCCCCGCGGACGTCGTGCAGCGCGCGCGGACGGTCGGCCGACACCTTGACGTCCAGGAGCCGCCGGTCGACTCCGGCGGCCGCGATCAGCTTGTCGGCGGCCGCGGTGCTCGTCGCCTGGACCGCCGCCTTGTTGGCCCGCACGTCGACGTAACGCACGGGCGTCTCCAGACCACCCGCACCCGCGCCCGCCACGGCGGCGGCATTCAGCTTCTTCGTGAGCGCCTCCAGCTCTCCCAGACCGTGCGTGACGACCTTGGCCTGCGCCCCCTCCGCCTTGATGGCCGCCACATCCGCGGCATCCGTGGTCGCCACCACCAGCCGGGCGGAGGTCGCCCCCTGCACCCAGGCACCCGCGAAGTCCTTGCCCAGCGCGGTCTGCAGCCGCCCCGCCCGCGTGCCGGCCTCCGCCTCGTTCACCAACCGCGTGCGCGCCTGCTCACGCGACAGCCCCAGATCACGCTGAAGCGACTGCAGCAAGGCCGCCGACGGCTTGTCGGCAGCCAGCGTCTGCGCGGCCGAGGGGAGCGCCGGCCCCGCGGAGGACTGCGGCGCGGGCACCGGCGGAGGCGGCGGCGCGGGCGGCGCGACGGCCGCGGCCACCGGCAACCCCGTCAAGGCGAAGGCGCCCAGCACGGTCACGGCGAAGCCGGCGAGTCGGGCAGGGCGGCCGGGGCCGGCAGGACGGGCAGGACGGCCGGGTCGGTCGGCGTGTCGGTCAGCCATGAGTGATTCCTCATCCTCGGAAGATCCGGTACGACGGGCTGGAGGCGGAAAAACCCCAGGACCTAGCCCTTGCCGACACCCACTCAGAAAATCCCTCGAGAAGCCCAGTTCGGCACAACGGACCACACCGGCGACCCACCCGGCCCAACGCCCAGGGCCCCGGCCGACAGGGGAACCAACGGGATCAGCGAACACCCACAGACCCGCGTACCGCTTCCTCGACCGCCAGGCGTACGAGTGTGTTCTTCGCCCGCTCCTGGTCGTACGGCCGCTTCCGTGGCCGCTTGCGTCGGCGAGCGACGCGCCACAAAGCCAGGACGGTGCGGTCCCGGAACTCAGGCCCCAGGGAGAGTACGGCGACGACGGCTCGGTCGCGGTCATCGGCGCTCACGCCCCGTCTGACGATGAAGCCGAGGAGGGCCTCGGCGGCCAGTGGTCTGTACTCCTCGCCTCCGGACAGCATGAGATCGACGAGTTCCTGTTCCTCGCTGCCGTACCCCTGCCAGCGCCGAGAAGCCCTTGTCGCGGCGCGGGCTGCCGCATGGTGGTACTGGTCGCCGAGGCGGATGAGCCTTGCCATCAACTCCACTCGGTCGTAGCCATCGGCGCGGCGGCTGCGCAGAGTGCCGCACAGGATGCGGGCCGCGTAGGGGGCGTAGGCGTCGCCGAAGGCGATCAGACGGTCGGCGATCTTGCAGAGGTCGTACACGTCGAGTCGAGGGTTGTGTGCTGTCCGGCGCAGGGCTCTGGCTGCTGCCGCGGTGTGCCCGAGGCGGTCCAGGATCGGAGCGGCGTCCACTCTGATCAACCTGCTCCTGAGTGCCGCCTTGAGGAGGCGCGTCGCCCTGCGCTGTTGCC
Organism: Streptomyces sp. NPDC051214; assembly: GCF_040682375.1. Classification (NCBI taxonomy): domain Bacteria; kingdom Bacillati; phylum Actinomycetota; class Actinomycetes; order Kitasatosporales; family Streptomycetaceae; genus Streptomyces; species Streptomyces sp. NPDC051214. The sequence continues at coordinate 303,920 of NZ_JBFBAT010000001.1, read as the reverse complement.
CTGTCCCAGGTTCGAGCAGAGCGATTGCCGCTCGGTGGCGTTTGACTGAGTTGAGCCTGTAGTGCCGGAACGGGGAGCATAGGTCGCGGGCTGCTTCGTCGATGTGTTGCGGGCTCAGACAGAGCAAGATGCGCAGGGCGAGGAGCCGTTCGGGGAACGCCGTCCCGCGGGCACCGATGATGTCGCGGAGTGTGTCGTCGGCGAGCGGCACGTAGGGCCCCTCGAGCGTCAGAAGCGCCCGAACAGCCCTCCGATGCGTCCGCGGTGCCGCGTCCGGACGGGAGAGCTCCGAGGCCAAGCCCTCGGCCGCGAACCGGACGCTCTCTTCGCCGAGTTCGCGCAATGCCCGAGAGACACTCTGGCGCACGAACGGGCCGGTACGCCGGTCGGTCAGGACGCCCTGGAACTCCCGGACTGCTTCGCGCATGCAACCGGCGCCTCGGTCGCGCAGGGCTGCTGCGGCGCGTCGCCGGCCGTCCTCGTCTCCGACGGACAGATCGACGATCACGTCGTGCAGGTGCGCGGGGGCCAGGGACGACGAAGCACCGAGAGCCAACAGGAGGTGGGTGACAGTCCGGCGGGCCTTGACCGGGGTGTCTTCCGCCGTGAGGCGCTCGTGCAGCCTCTCCGTGACCTGGGCGAGGTGCGGGTCCCCGAGTTCGCGGAGTGCTGACAAGTCGCGATTCAGCCAGTGGTTCCAAGAGCGATCACCGAGCAAGGACGCAGTGATGGTTTCCGCCATCTCCTCGACGCGGACGGCACGGCAGGGTGCCAATTCGTGGATGGCGTACGACCGATGCCACGGAGCTCGTTGACTCTTGATCATGTCGCGCAGGAGGTCGAGCATGTCGTCTGCGGCTTGGTGCGGCCCGGCGGCCACGAAGTCCTGGGCGACCAGCCGGTCTCCGAGCGGTGCCGGAGAGTTGACCAGGGAGTTCTCGACGCGCTGTACGGCTTCCTCCGCGTACTCCCAGCCGAGGCGAAGGAGGCCACGGGCCGCCGTCAACCTGGTGGGGAACGGCTCGTCGTCCGACTCGACCAGCGCTCGCAGGATGGCTGCTCGTTGCTCCGCAAGCACGCTCCCGGGGTAGGCCCGTCCCCGCATGTAGCTCCACCACTCGTGCGGGCCTACAGCGCCGGGCCCGAACAGGACGCGCGTCCTGAGCGTCGCCTCCGTGAGGTAGGACCCGCCGAGGTCGGCCAGAGCCGTCAGCGCTCTCAACCGGCCCCACCCGTTCGTGAACGGCGCGTCCGCGACGGCACGGTAGGCGCGGGCCGCATCGGGGTGGAACGTGGCGTCCAAGCTGCTCAGGGCGCTCGCCGCATCCAGCTGGCGGTCGATGCCGTTCCCCGGTTCGGCGGCCGCGCGGGCGTAGAGCTGTGCGGCGCGCTCTCTGTGAGCTCCGCCCAGCTCGGCCAGCTGCTCGACCGCCATTTCTCTCTCTGACCACGGGGTTCCTGTGTCCTCGGCCAGCGCCGTCAGCGCCCGACCGGCCGAGTCCCTGTGTTTTTCGCCGAGGGCGGCGAGGGACTCAGCGGAGGAAAGCCGTTGGTAACTGTCCGCCAGACGCCGACCGGTAAGGGCCACGCGTGCCCTGGCCGCCGCAGCCGTGTCGCCGCGGGTCGATTCAGTCAACAAGTCGACTGCGTAGTCGAGATCGTAGAAGTCCACACGGGCGTCGTTCGCGAGCCCGGCGAGCACATCCGCGGCAGCCGTCGGGTCGTGCGGGATCAACGCCGTCGCCGCCAACACCTGGCCAGGGTCACCGGGACGGCTCGCCGTGTTTCGTAGGTACGCCCTCACCAGGTCCTGGCGGATTCCGCCCAGGTGGTTCCACAGCGCGCTGCCGCTCCCCAGACACCGGTAGGTCTCGACGGCTTCGAGCAGGCGCTCGTAGTGGTGGTCCTCGGCGGGGCACCCCTCCGCCAACAGCGCTCCGGCCAGGACGTGACGGCTGTGGAGCCCCGTCTGGAGCCAGTCCAGCAGCACACGCCCGCTCTCTCTGCGACGGTTGCAGAAGTGGACGAGGGCCGCGCGGTACAACTGCGTGTGCGGGTGGTCGGTGATTCCCGAGGCGGCCACGACCGCTCTGCGCCAGATCTCGGCTTGCGGGTCGAAGTTCTCCGGCAGAGTGCCGACCAGCTGCTCCGCCGCCAGGTGTTCGGCGAACGTCGCGTGCAGGAATTCCCAGCGGCCTCGGCGCCGTATGACAAGACCGCTGGCGAGGACGGTGTCGGTGACGGCGCTGAACCAGCCGTCCAGCGGCGGATCGGCGCCGAAATGCCGGCCCTGAGGATCGACGGCATGGTTCTCCCACCACTGCCGGGCCACCTCCGGCAGATCGTCGGCCCCCGCGGTGACCTGCGCGTGCGCGAGATGAGTCAGCAGCGCCTCGCCGTGATTCCTGAGGTAGGCCACCGCACGGCGGGCCTGCGCCGTGGCCTCTGCGCGGCTCTCCAACTTCCTCCAGAAGGCCTCGAGATACTCCTGCCTTGCTGCGCGGAGATGGACACGGAATTCCTGGTAAAGGGCCCACCGGCTCTCCGGCAGCGGCTGATGTGGAGCGCTCAGGAAGACAAAGGCCGTGATGGTGGCGAACAGCGGGAAGCGCAGCAGGTCGCCCAGTTCGGATTCTTTGGCCTGGGCCAGGAAATCCGGTGCCAGGTCAGGGCGCCCGGAGTCCCGGAACCACGCATGGGCGAATGTTTCCAACGCCTTCCCGTCGAAGGGCTGGAGGACGTAATTCGTGAATCCCGCTCTCGTCAGCTCCCTCATGGCCTCATCGTCGAAACGGGAAGTGAGCAGCACCCGCAGGGCCGAGCGCGCGCCGAGCCGCGCGTGCGCTGCCAAGCGGTGGATGAGCAGGCTGCGGTGGTCCTGGTGGACTTCGTCCAAGGCGTCGACGAGCACGAGCCAGATCGCGCCGTACGGGAGGCGGGGGAGCGTCCCCGTACCGGCGTCGAGGTGGGTGGCCGAGGCCACCGCGCCCTCCAACGATCGGCCCTCGCCGACAAGTTGATTGGCGGTGACCAGCAGCGGTACGAGCTTTCCGGACCCGGCGGCGGCCGCCAGTGCTTCCTCGCCCAGACGCAGGGCGCTGTGGTGCAGCAGGGTGGACTTTCCCGCGCCGGGCTCCGCCTGGACGAGCAGATGCGTGCCGGCCGAGGCGTCACGCAGGACGTCATCCAGCAGTCTGGGCGGGCCGATGTGCTGGGTGGGGTGTGTGCCGGGCCCCGCGCTGCCCGGGCCGCCGACGGGCCCGGGCCCTCGGCCCGCTCGGCGTTCGGCGGGGGACTCAAGACCATCGGCCCTGGCGGTTGCGGCCTCGTCCTCGCGCGGGTCGTCCTGGCTCAGCTTCTGCCGGACGTACACGGCTGTCAGGGTGCGGGGCTGCCTGTCCTGCCGGAAGTGGTGCGGTAGTTCGTCGGCCTCTTCCCTCTGGAGGGCAAGCGCCGCCCGCACGGGCGGGGGCAGCCAGTGCGGCGGCCCGACGGCGGACCGGCCGCCTTCGGGCAGTACGGGAATCGGGGTGGTGTCGATGCCGTGTGCGGTCAGGGTCCCGATGAAAGCCGGGTCCCGGAGGCCTGCCAGGTCAGTACCCGTGGTGTTCTTGCGGTCTCCGTCCGGACGATGGCTGGCGGCGATCCCGACCAGAAGACCTTCGCGCTTGGTGAGGATCCCCGCGCCGGAGTAACCGGCCCACGGTGAACCGCCGACTTCGCCACGTGGAGGATCGCTGCTGCGCACGGACAGTTGGAGCTGGTGGTCCGTGCGGTCCGAGCCGAGCTGGACGGTCCCGTCGATCTGGTGGGCCCGGCGCACCGCGTCCTCGACGGCGAACCCGGGGAACCCGACCGCGTGCACTTCTGTCTGACCGAGGTCGTGCGGCAGCTCCCCGAATCGCAGGGGCGGCAATGCTTCCTGATCCGCGTCCAGTATCAGCAGGGCGAGGTCGCGCTCAGCATGTATCACCACGCGTCGCACCATGAGGCGGGAGGCGAGCAAGGCCTGGCGCAATGGCCGCACTTCGTAGGCCAGGGTGCGCTCCCGCACCGCGTGTGCGGTGGTGATCGCCACGTCACCGACGAGGAGGAACCCCGACGCCCGGAAGTAGGACCGGCCACCCGGCTCGCGTCGGACGATCTGCACCACGCGATCGAGGTGGCTCACCGAGCGGCCGTCGGGGCCACCCTGTGGGGGCCACACGACTAGTCGTCCGTGAGGGGGAGCCGCTCGGCGTCGTCCGTCGAGGTGTGCACGCGGCCCCCGGCGGCCGTCTCGGCCTTCAACTGCAGTGACACCGTGTGGGTCAGCGCGGAGTTCCTGGTGGCCTTGCCGTCCGCGGACAGGACCCAGAACCTGGCGCCGCCCCCGGCCTCCTGGGAGTGGGTCACGGCCACTTGCAGATCGAGGTTGATCGTCTCGACATGCAGTCTGACGGGCTGCCCCGCCGCCTCCAGCGCGGCTGCCGCCAGCTCGTCCCTGAGGGCCCTCAGTGCTTCCGCGAGACCGATCTCCACCGCTGGCCCCCTGTCCGGCACCCGCATCGGGCCCGCCCCGGCTGACTGCACGTCATCGTCCTTTTCAGCGTACGACGTCGGGGCGGGGATAAGGGCCCGGTCGGTACGCCGCATAGCGGGCAGGCGTGGTCGGGTCGGCCTTCTGGGCGCGGGAGTTGAGGGTCTCCGGTGAGGTGTCGCCCCAGTGGCCCGTCGTGATCCGGTGGTCGAGCGTGTGGACGGCGGCGAGCTGTTCGGCGGGGCTGAAGGTGCAGTGGCCGGCGTTCGATGTGTACGCCTGGCGCAGCAGCGGGAGGCGGCCCGCCCGGGTGACCGCCTGGTGGTAGGCGTTCTCCACCTGTACGGGGACGAGCGCGTCGCCGGTGGTGTGGACGGTGAACTGGGGCTTGCTCAAGCGGCCCGAGGGTGCGGCGTGCTCGGTCATGTAGCGCACCGCCCGCGGCTCGGCGCCGACGCGGGGTGCGCGGGCCAGGTCGCGGAGGTCGTCCTTGAGCGAGAGGCCCGCCGCCTTGTAGAGGGCCTTGACCTCCTTGTGGTCGTCGGAGCGTGCCAGCATCGCCGTGTAGTCGACGCCCGTGTTCCAGGACATGTTGCCGCCCGCGCGGCGTTCGGCCTCCTCCCGCCAGACGAAGCCGGGCTGCGCCACCAGGCCGCGCACGGCGGTGTACTGGTTCGCCTGTCGCGCGGCGTGGTCGTCCGGGGCCGGGCGGGGCGTGGCCGGGTCGTTCCAGCCGGGGATGTTGTGCAGTGCGGCGGCGAGGGCTATGCGGGCCCGGCCGTCCGCCGTCTTCTGCGCCGTGCCCAGGGTCTCGCCGAGGCGCCTGGCCGACGCCGCCGCGTCGGAGGCGTCCTTGAAGCCTGTCAGGCGGATTGCGGAGTCACCGGACCGCGGGGCCAGGAGCGTGCGCAGCGCGAAGGTGGCGTCCAGCGTCGAGTTCCAGTTGGCGACCCCGCCGTGGACCAGGCCGCACATGGACAGGGAGCCGTCGATGCGCCCCGGGTGGCGCTCGGCGATCGTCGTGGTGATCAGACCGCCCAGTGACTGGCCCCAGGCGAGCGTCCGCCTGGCTTCGCCGACTTCGCCGGTGAAGGCGTCGAGGGCGGCCAGCTGGTCGGGTACCGCCTGCTCCACGGACCAGCCCGTCGTCGCGTACGAGGAGCCGACCAGTGCGTAACCCTCCGCCAGGAGAAGCCTTTTGGCCGCCTCGCCGGGTGCGTTCGCGGCCGGGTTCGGGGCGCCCTCGGGGCGGTATCCGTGGCTGAAGAGCAGGACGGTGCCGTTCCAGCCGTCCGGGGTGTCGATCACGTACGCGGCGCCTGAGGGCAGGGTGCCCTCCAGATGGCGGGCGGTGGGCGGTGCGGCGGTGGCGGAGACCTGGGGCGCCGCCACGAGGAGCAGCAGGGCGGCGGCGAGTCCGGCGAGGGGTCGGTGTCTCATGAGCGTTCTCCCTGTACGTCGCGTTGTCCGGCCTGTGCGTCGCGTCCTCCGCCGTGCGTGTCGAGTTGCCCGGCCTTCCCGTCCAGTTGTCCGTCAAGGCTCTTGGCGCCCGTCTCCCCGACCCGCCAGACGGCGATCGCGGTGATCGCGGCACCGGCCGTGAGCAGCAGCGCGACCGCGTCGCTGGAGTCATGGGCGGCGAGCAGCCCACTGGCGATCAGCGGGGAGAAGCCGGCGCCGAGCAGCGTCGCCGTCTGATAGCCGAGCGAGGCGCCCGTATAGCGCACCCGGGTCGAGAACATCTCGCTGAACAGCGCGCCCAGTGGCCCGTACATCACGGACTGGGCGATCCCGTGGCCGATCACGCAGGCGAGGATCAGCAGACCGGGCCGGTGGCTGTCCACGAGGGCGAAGACCGGGAAGGCCGTGGCCGCCGAGAGGAGGGCCCCGGCCAGGACGAGGGGGCGGCGCCCGTATCGGTCGGAGAGCAGGTTGGCGCAGGGCAGCACCACGAGGGCCACGCAGGAGGCCACCGTGACCCCGGTCAGCACCTGCGGGCGCGTGTAGCCCTCGTCGACGGCGTACGAGATCATGAAGCTCGTCATCAGCGCCTGCGCGGTGAACGGACCGATGCCGACCGCCGAGGCGAGCAGGACGGGGCGCGGCGCGCGCAGGACTTCGAGCAGCGGCATCCGCGCGCGTTCCCGCCGCTGCGAGAGCGAGGCGAAGAGCGGGCTCTCGGTGACCTTGAGGCGGATGTAGAGGCCCGCGCCGAGCAGCAGGAAAGAGAGCAGGAACGGCACGCGCCAGCCCCAGGCCCGGAAGTCGTCGTCGGGCAGGGTGCTCACCAGCGCGACCACCCCGGTGGAGAGCACCGTGCCGAGCGGGGCTCCGAGCTGCGTGAAGCTGGTCCACAGGCCGCGTGGCCGGTCGCCCGCGTGCTCGGCGACCATGAGCGTGGCGCCGCCCCACTCGCCGCCGATCGCGATGCCCTGCACGACGCGGAGCAGGACGAGCAGTACGGGCGCCCAGACGCCGATCACGTCGTACGTGGGCAGCAGGCCGATGAGGAAGCTGCCCGCGCCCATCAGGATCATGGTGAGGAGCATCATCGACTTGCGGCCGAGCCGGTCGCCGAAGTGGCCGAAGACGATGCCGCCGAGGGGCCGGGCGAGATAGCCCGCGGCGAACGTGCCGAAGGCGGCCACCGTGCCCACCGCCGGGTCGGCCTCGGGGAAGAAGAGGTCGCCGAAGACGAGCGCGGCGACGGTGCCGTACACGAGGAAGTCGTAGAACTCGATCGCGGTGCCGAGCAGGCCGGACAGGGCGACGCGGCGCAGTTGCCCGGATCTCTCCTCGGGGCCGGCCTCGGGGCTCGTCGTGTCGGCGGGCATCCCGGCGGGCATCCCGGCGGGTGTCTCGGCGGGTGGGTGCGGCATGGTGTCGGGCCTCTCAGGCGTAGAAGCGGGACAGGCTCCGCAGGACGCAGGCGGGCTTGTCGCCGCCCTCGATCTCGACCGTGCCGTCGACCGCGATCTGCACCCCGCCGCGCACCTCGTCGACGGAGGCGAGCGTAGCGCGCAGACGTATCCGGGAGCCGGCCTTCACGGGGGAGGGGAAACGCACCTTGTCCAGGCCGTAGTTGACCTTCGTGGTGACGCCCCGGACGTCGAGGAGATCCGTGAAGAGCGGGATGAAGAGGGAGAGCGTCAGGTGGCCGTGCGCGATGGGTGCCCCGAAGGGGCCCTGTGCGGCCTTCTCCGGGTCGGTGTGGATCCACTGGTGGTCGTCGGTCGCGTCGGCGAAGGTGTCGATGCGGTCCTGGCCGACCTCGAGCCAGTCGGTGACGCCGAGCTCGCTGCCCGCGAGCGCGTGCAGTTCGTCAAGTCCGTTGGCGGTGACGGTCATTGAGGTGCTCCTTCAGGGGGTGGGTGTCGGTGTGTCGCCGCCGTGGTCACGGCGCAGGCTGGGCTTGTGGAGCTTTCCGGAGGCGGTGCGCGGCAGTTCGTCCACGCACACCACCGACTTGGGGATCTTGTACGTGGCGAGCCGGCCAGCGAGGAAGCCGAGTACGTCCGCCGGGTCGGGGGCCGCGCCCTCGCGGGGCACGACGACGGCGCGCGGCACTTCGCCCCAGCGCGCGTCGGGTACGCCGATGACGGCGCACTCCAGCACGTCGGGGTGGGCGAGCAGCGCGCTCTCGACCTCGGCGGGGTAGATGTTCTCGCCGCCGGAGATGATCATGTCCTTGAGGCGGTCGGCGATGGTGACGAAGCCGTCGGCGTCCACCCGGGCGGCGTCGCCGGTGCGGAACCATCCGTCGGCGAAGGCTGCGGCGGTCTCGTCGGGCAACTGCCAGTATCCGGGCGTCACATGGGGCCCGCGCACCAGCACCTCGCCGGTCTCCCCCGTGTCCGCCGGGCTGAGATCGGGACGTACGACGCGTACGTCGGTGAAGAAGTGCGGCACGCCGGCCGAGCCCGCCTTGGGCCGCGCGTGCTCGGCGTCGAGATAGAGGGCGCCGGGCGCGGCCTCCGTCATCCCGTACCCCTGCTGGAAGGCGAGCCCGCGCTCCGCGTACGCCTCGATGAGCGGCGCGGGCACGGGCGCCCCGCCGCACATCAGGATGCGCAGCGAGGACAGGTCGGCCGTCCGCCAGCGCGGCTGGCGGGTGAGGCGCTCGTACATCGTGGGCACCCCGAACAGCGCGCCGACGCGGTGCTCTTCGACGAGGTCCAGGGTCTCGGCCGGGTCGAAGGACTCGACGAGCACGCAGTGGCCGCCCTTGAGGAGCACGGGCAGGGTGAGCATGCCGAGTGCCGCGGCGTGGAAGAGCGGGGCGGAGACCAGGGCTACGGTGTCGGCGGTGAGGTCGGCGTCGACCAGGACGTTCACCGCGTTCCAGGTGAGGTTGGCGTGGGTGAGCATGGCGCCCTTGGGGCGGCCCGTGGTGCCGGAGGTGTACATCAGGAGGCACACGTCGTCCCCGCCGACCGCCTCGTCGAGGGGATCCTCTACCGAGCCGCCGAGCAACGCCTCGTAGTCGGGGCCCACTTCGACGGCGAGTTCCACCTGACCCGCAGTCTGCCGAAGGTCCGCCACGACAGGGGTGTGCGCGGGGGAGTGGACGAGCGTTCGGGCGCCCGCGTCGGCGAGTTGGTACGCGATCTCGGGCGCGGCCAGGCGGGTGTTGAGCGGCACGAAGACCGCGCCGAGCGCGCCTGCCGCGAAGAAGGTCTCCAGGAAGGCGGGATGGTTGGGCCCGAGGTAGGCGACCCGGTCCCCGCGCCGGACGCCGTGGGCGCGCAGGGCGTGGGCGAGCCGCAGGACGCGGGAGTGCAGTACGCCGTAGCTGATGGGGCGGCCCTGGTGGGTGAGGGCGGTGCGGTGCGGGGTCTTGCGGGCCCGGCGTGCGGGCCAGGAGCCGAGTCCTTCGTTGCGCATGGCGCCCCCTCTATTTGAGCCCGAGCAGACGGGCGGCGTTCTCCTTGAGGATCTTGGGGCGGACCTCGTCCTTGATCGCCAGCTTCGCGAAGTCGGCGAGCCAGCGGTCGGGTGTCAGGACGGGGAAGTCGGAGCCGAAGAGCACCTTGTCCTGCAGCAAGGAGTTGGCGTAGTGCACGAGTTGCGGCGGGAAGTACTTCGGCGACCACCCCGAGAGGTCGATGTGCACCCCCGGTTTGTGGGTGGCGACGGCGAGGGCCTCGTCCTGCCAGGGGAAGGACGGGTGCGCGAGGATGATCTTCAAGTGCGGGAAGTCGGCGGCGACGTCGTCGACGTGCATCGGGTTCGAGTACTTCAGCCGGATCCCGCCGCCTCCGGGCACGCCCGCGCCGATGCCGGTCTGCCCGGTGTGGAAGAGGGCGACGCAGCCGGTCTCCTCGATGACCTCGTACAACGCATAGGCGAGAGCACGGTCGTTGGGGAAGAAGCCCTGGATGCTGGGGTGGAACTTGAAGCCCTTCACCCCGTACTCCTCCACGAGCCGGCGGGCCTGCCGCACGCCCGCCTTCCCTCGGAACGGGTCGACGGACGCGAAGGGGATCAGCACGTCAGGGTGGGCGGCCGCGGCCTCGGCGACCTCCTCGTTCGGGACGGGCGCGGTGCCGGTGGCGGACTCGGCGTCCACGGTGAAGACGACGGCGGCCATCCGGCGCTCGCGGTAGTAGGCGGCCATCTCCTCGAGGGTCGGCTTGCGGTTGCGCCCCTCGACCTTGAAGTACGCGCTGGAGGCGGCGTCGAGATCCTCGTCGAGCGAGGCGTGCCCCCGGGAAGAGACCTCGGCGTGTGTATGGACGTCGATCGCGGTGAGCTCGGAGGGATTCAACTCGTCCAACTCCCTCACGCGCCGGGGATCTTGGGCGCGGGGATGCCGACCGGCTCCGGGGTGCTGCCCACCGAGGTGTGCCAGGCGGCGGCGATGGACTCCGGGGTCCAGCCGCCGTCCGCGTACGCCACGGAGGACTCGCGCGGATGCGACCACAGGGTGAGCCGGTCGCCGCCGATGCCGACGCACTGCCCGGTCACGTCACGGGCGAAGCCGGAGGCCAGGAACGGGACGAGCGCGGCGCAGTCGTCGGCCGTCCCAAACCCCTCGCCCTTGCGGAGGAAGTCCGGCAACGGCTGCCCCTCCTTCATGGCCTCGATGTACGGGGCGAAGGCGGGGATGGTCTCGGTCATGGCGGTGGCGGCCACCGGCACGATCGCGTTGACGGTGACGTCGGCCCTGGCCAGCTCCATCGACCACGTACGGACCAGGGCCGCGATGCCGGCCTTGGCGGCGGCGTAGTTGGTCTGCCCGAAGTTGCCGCGCTGCCCGGCGGGGGAGCCGACCAGGATCAGACTGCCGCCCTCGCCCTGCTCCCGCATGCGTACGGCGGCGGCGCGGGCGCAGGTGAAGGTGCCCCGCAGGTGGGTGGTGAGGACCGCGTCGAAGTCGTCGTCGGTCATCTTCCACAGCACCCGGTCGCGCAGGATCCCGGCGTTGGTCACCATCACGTCGAGCCGCCCGAACTCCGCGACGGCGCGGGCGACCAGGCGCTCCGCGGCCTCACTGCTGCCGACCGCCGCCACCTCCGCGACGGCGCGCCCGCCCGCTTCGGTGATGGTCTTGACGGCCTGCTCGGCCGCCTCCTCGTCGACGTCGTTCACCACCACGGCGGCTCCGGCGCGAGCGAGGGCGGCGGCGTAGGCGAGGCCGAGGCCGCGCCCTGATCCCGTGACGACGGCGACCTTGCCGCTCAGGTCCACGGTGTATGAGTCCAGCACTGGGAAACCCCTTCAACGCGCAGCGAATACACATGGGTTGGCGGGCGGAGGCGGTGGGCCTCGGCCCGCAGAAAGGAAGCTAAGTCAAACCATTGTTGTCGTCAATGATTGTTTCCAACATCGATAATGCGGCATGCTGGACACTGTCAGCACGACCGCCGCCGGTACCGCTGTACGCCCGCGAACCACCGATCAGGGAGAGCACCCCACATGACCAGCCGGAAGACCACCGCCGAGCCCGTGGAGGAAGGGTCCGTGGACGAGAGCGCGCCCTGGATGCGGGGCCTGCACGCCGACGCGGGCTACCTGCTCTACCGCCTGGGCCTGCGCTCGGGTCAGCTCTTCAACGCGGCGCTCCAGAGATCCGGGCTACGCCTGCGCCACTACGCGCTGCTGCGCTACCTGGCCACCGTGGAGGGCGCGGCCCAGCGCGAACTGAGCCAGGAGCTGGGGTACGACCCCAGCGCGATCGTCGGCCTGGTCGACGACCTGGAACGCCTCGGCTTCGTCGAACGCCGCCCCGCCCCCGACGACCGCCGCCGCCGCATCGTGGCCCTCGCACCCGCAGGCCACGACTTCCTGCGGGACTCGGACGAGGTGGCGCGGGGGGTCACCGACGAGCTTCTGGCTCCGCTCGGTGCGGAGGAGCGGGAGATGTTGCATGGGCTGTTGTCCCGGGTGGCTCATGTGGAGGGGGGCTGAGGGGCCTCGGGCGGAGGTCAGTCCGGATCGTCCAGCAGAGCGTCTTCCTGGCGGTCGAGCTCCCGGCCGGCGGTGTTGCCGGAGTGGTTGCTGCGCACGATGGCCATCGTCTGTTCCACCCACGCCTCGCCCGGATGACGGCCGATGGCCCGCCACTCGTGGAGCACGGTGCGCAGGTAGCGCTCGATGAAGTCCTGGAACTCGGGCTGAGCACCGGGCAGGCTGTGCAGCGCCATGTGCAGTGCCGTGCGGTGCAGTTCCGATGGAGGGGCGGCGGATTCCTCGTGCCGGGCGGCCCAGAGCTTGAGCAGCACATGGGCCGCCGAGACGCTGTGGTCCTCCCAGTAACCGGCGAAGTCGGTCACGGCCATGCCGAGATGCGCCTGACACAGGGGCTCCAACGCGTGCTGCATGATGTCCCGGTCCATGTCACACAGCAGGCGGTTCTCCCGACGCCATGGTTCGTCGCCTCCCCTCATCCAGGAGAGGTGCCCACGCTGGTCGTCGCCGGGCGCCATGCCGTAGGTCCAGTACGGGTCGACCGCCGGGGTGGCGGGAGGGGCGCCGGACTCGATGTCCGCCAAGGTGAGGCGTACGTCCTTCCGCTCCCCGAGCCAGGTGCGCTCCAGGTCGATCGCCCTGCTGAACGTACGCCACCGGTCGCCTCCCGGATCCGTGTCGGAACGGCCAGCGTTTCCATCATGGCGGAGCGGGGCGGTCATTCATCCGGAAATGGCCGCCCCGGCCCGCACCGCGCGGTCAGGAACCCGAGGGAAGTTCCGCCCTCACCTCCCGTGCCGCCGCGACCAGGTTCTCCAGGGACGCCTTGGTCTCGGGCCAGCCTCGGGTCTTGAGGCCGCAGTCCGGGTTCACCCACAGTCGGTCGGCGGGGATGGCCTCAAGTCCCTTGCGCAGCAGGGCTGCCGCCTCCTCGGTGCTCGGCACGCGCGGGGAGTGGATGTCGTAGACGCCGGGGCCCGCCTCACGCGGGTAGCCGTGCTCGGCCAGTTCGCGTGCCACCTGCATGTGGGAGCGGGCCGCCTCCAGGCTGATGACGTCGGCGTCGAGGTCGTCGATGGCCTGGACGATGTCACCGAACTCGGCGTAGCACATGTGCGTGTGGATCTGCGTGTCCGGTCGCACGCCGCTGGTGGTGAGGCGGAAGGATTCCGTGGCCCACTCCAGGTACGCGGCGTGCTCGGCGGTGCGCAGCGGCAACGTCTCGCGCAGCGCGGGCTCGTCGACCTGAATGACCGACGTGCCCGCGGCCTCCAGGTCGTCGACCTCGTCGCGCAGGGCCAGGGCGACCTGACGCGCGGTGTCGCCCAGGGGCTGGTCGTCGCGGACGAAGGACCAGGCGAGCATGGTGACGGGGCCCGTGAGCATGCCCTTCACGGGGCGGTCCGTGAGGGAGTTGGCGTACGACGTCCAGCGCACCGTCATCGGCTCGGGCCGTGAGATGTCGCCCGCGAGGACCGGCGGGCGTACGTAGCGGGTGCCGTACGACTGGACCCAGCCGTGTTGCGTGGCGAGATAGCCGGTGAGCTGTTCGGCGAAGTACTGCACCATGTCGTTGCGTTCGGGCTCGCCGTGCACCAGGACGTCGATGCCCGCCTTCTCCTGGAAGGCGAGGACCTCGCGGATCTCCGAGCGGATGCGTTCCTCGTAGCCGTCCGTGTCGATGCGGCCCGCCCGCAAGTCCGCGCGCGCGGTGCGCAGTTCGGTGGTCTGTGGGAACGATCCGATGGTGGTCGTGGGCAGTTGTGGCAGGCCCAGGCGCGAGCGCTGGGCCGCCGCGCGCACCGGATAGGCGTGGACGCGGCGGGCGTCGGCGTCCGTGACGGCGGCGACACGGGAGCGTACCGCCGGGTCGTGGGTGAGGGCCGAGCCCGAGCGGGACGCCAGATCGGCGCGGTTGGCGGCCAGTTCGGCCGTGATGGTGTCCGTTCCCTGGGCCAGGGCGCGCGCCAGTGTGGCGATCTCGGTGGCCTTCTGGTGGGCGAAGGCAAGCCAGCGGGCCACCTGCGGGTCGATGTCCCGTTCCGCGTCGGCGTCCAGCGGGACGTGCAGCAGGGAGCAGGACGCGGAGACGTCGACCCGGTCGGCGAGGCCCAGGAGCGTGCCCAGGGTGGAGAGGGACTTCTCCAGGTCGTTGATCCAGATGTTGCGGCCGTTGACGACCCCCGCGATCAGGCGCTTGCCGGGCAGCCCGCCGACGGCGGCGAGGTCCTGCAACTGGCCGGCGGCGGCCTCCGTGAAGTCCAGGGCGAGCCCCTCGACGGGTGCCTTGGCCAGCACGGGCAGGGCATCGCCGAGCCTGCCGAAGTAGGAGGCGACGAGGAGCTGCGGGCGATCGGTGAGGGCGCCCAGGTCACGGTAGGCGCGGGCGGCGGCGTTGAGCTCGGCCGGGGTGCGGTCCTGGACCAGGGCGGGCTCGTCGAGCTGCACCCATTCGGCGCCCGCGGCGCGCAGGTCGGCGAGGACTTCCGCGTAGACGGGCAGCAGGCGGTCGAGGAGCGTGAGCGGCTCGAAGTCGGCGGCCACGCCGGGCGCGGGCTTGGCGAGCAGGAGATACGTCACCGGGCCGACAAGGACAGGGCGTGCGGCGAGGCCGAGCGCGACGGCCTCCTTGAGCTCGGTCACCTGCTTGGCGGAGTCGGCGGTGAAGACGGTGTCGGGGCCCAGCTCCGGTACGAGGTAGTGGTAGTTGGTGTCGAACCACTTGGTCATCTCAAGGGGCGCCACGTCCTGGGTGCCGCGGGCCATCGCGAAGTAGCCGTCGAGGGGGTCGGTGTCGACGGCCTCGCGGTGCCGCCGCGGGACGGCGCCGACCATGACGCTGGTGTCCAGGACATGGTCGTAGTACGAGAAGTCGCCGGTCGGCACTTCGTGGATGCCGGCGCCGGCCAGATGCTGCCAGGTGGACCGGCGCAGCCGTGCCGCGGTCTCCCGCAGGGCGTCGGCGCCGACGCGGCCCTTCCAATAGCCTTCGACGGCCTTCTTCAGTTCCCGGTCGGGGCCCTGGCGGGGGTAGCCGTACACGGTGGCCCGTGCTGCCGCGGCTGCGGACTTCGCTGTCACGGAAATCTCCTTCGCGAGATGACTCCTGAGCATCCCGGGGACGGGACACGGACGCGAAGGGATGACGGACCGGGCGGACGTACGCGCCGATCGCGCGGTGCTCCACCTGATCTGTACGCCGACCCGCCCACGAGGTCACCGGGATGTCCGCACATGAGGGATCACATGCGGGCAACGGGCAGGTCTTCGGACTCGCGGGCACATCTGCCGGGGCAGACACCTACTGGCCGTCGCTTCCCGGGCCCGCGCTCGGACCCAGTGCGTATGACGGCGGTCGTTCCCACTCACCGCTGCGGGGCAGTCCCGGATTCCCACCGGGTTCCCTCTTGCGACGCCTCTGCCTGGCGGACAGGGCGAACCAGCTGCACGGATCAGGCTAGAGGGTAGGTGGCCTCTTGGGCAGTACTGATCACATTCCGGACCGTGAGCTGAGACACGGACCCATACCGGCGTGGGACGCGCGAAGGGGCGCGGAACAGATCACCACTCTGTTCCGCGCCCCGCTCACAGCAGCCGCGGGCCCCTCGGCCCGGCGGCGGACCCGGGCCCCTCAGCCCCGGTCGTAGAGGTGGAACCCGCGCCCGCTCTTGCGGCCGAGCAGCCCCGCTTCGACCATGCGCAGGAGCAGCGGTGGCGGGGCGTAGAGGGGTTCCTTGAACTCTGCGTAGAGAGATGCCGCGATGGAGGCGACCGTGTCCAGGCCGATCAGGTCGGCCAGCTTCAGCGGGCCCATCGGGTGCGCGCAACCCAGCTCCATGCCCGCGTCCACGTCGGCGGCCGTGGCGAAGCCCGACTCCGTCATCCGGATCGCGGAGAGGAGGTAGGGCACGAGCAGCGCGTTGACGACGAAGCCCGCCCTGTCCTTGGACCGTACGACCGTCTTGCCCAGCGTGTGCGTGGCGAAGTCCGTCACGGCGGCGACGGTCTCCGCGGCCGTGTGCAGCGAGGAGACGACCTCGACCAGCGGAAGGACGGGGGCGGGGTTGAAGAAGTGCAGGCCGAGGACGCGGTCGGCGCGCCGGGTCGCCATGCCCAGACGCATGACGGGGAGGGAGGAGGTGTTGGTGGCCAGGATCGCGTCCGGGTCCTCGACGATCTTGTCGAGGGCGGCGAAGATCTCCGTCTTCGCCGCGGTGTCCTCGACGACCGCCTCGACGACGAGCTGGCGGTCGGCCAGATCGTCGAGGCTGCCGGTGAAGACCATGCGGGCCAGCGCGTCCTCGGCGCCGATGCGGTCCAACTTGCCGCGCTGTACGGCACGTTCGAGGCTGACGGCGACGCGCTCGCGGGCGGCGCGGGCGGCGAGCGCGTCGGCCTCGCAGACCACGGTGTCCAGACCGGCGCGGGCGCACACCTCGGCGATTCCGGCGCCCATCTGACCGCCGCCCACCACGCCGACCCGGCGGATGGCCGCGGTCATGACTGACGCTCGGGGCGGTCGGCGAACGGGCGGCGCACGAGGTGGCGACTGTAGGCGTCCGTGGTGAAGAACGCGGGCAACTCCCGCCCCAGAGCGGTGCGTTCGAAGATCTCGCGGATTTCGCCGAGGGGCGCCCATGGGTACTGCGCGCCCAGCGCGGCCAGCTCGTCCTCCACCAGATCGAGCACGGTCGCGCGGTCGACGACGCGGTGGCGCAGCCACTGCCAGATCTGCACCCGGGCGATCTCGGCCGTGGCCGCGTCCTCCATGAGACCGTCCACGGCGACGGCTCCCTGACCGTGCAGCCACGCGGCGAAGTAGCGCAGGGCGACCGCGATGTTGGTGCGTACCCCCTCCGCGGTGGGCGGCGCGCTGATGCGCCGTACGGACAGCAGTCGCGCGGCCGTCACCTCGACGTCGTCGCGGGTGCGGTCGAGCTGATGCGAGCGGGTGCCGAGCACCCCGTCGAACACCTCGCGGCAGACGGGGACCAGTGCGGGATGGGCGACCCAGGAGCCGTCGAAGCCGTCCTCGGCCTCGCGTTCCTTGTCGAGCCGCACGGTGGCCAGGGCCGCCCGGTGCGCGTCAGGATCTCTGCCGGGCACGTGGGCTGCCATGCCGCCGATCGCGTGGGCACCTCGCTTGTGGCAGGTGCGGACGAGGAGGTCGGTGTACGCGCGCATGAAGGGGGCGGTCATGGTGACCTGCGCCCGGTCGGGCAGCAGGAAGTCCGTGCGGTGCCCGAAGGTCTTGATGAGGCTGAACAGGTAGTCCCAGCGGCCCGCGTTGAGACCTGAGCTGTGCTCGCGCAGCTCGTAGAGGATCTCCTCCATCTGGACGGCCGCGGTGATGGTCTCGATCAGGACGGTGGCCCGGATGGTGCCGCGGGGAATGCCGGCGAGGTCCTGGGCGAGGACGAAGACGTCGTTCCACAGCCGTGCCTCGTCGCGGTTCTCCAGCTTCGGCAGATAGAAGTACGGGCCGTGCCCGGCGTCGATCTGCCGCTGGGCGCAGTGGAAGAAGTAGAGCCCGAAGTCCACGAGCGAGGCGGGCGCGGGCCTCCCGTCGATCTCCAGGTGCTCCTCGGTCAGATGCCAGCCGCGCGGACGGACGACGATGGTCGCGACCTGCTCGCCGAGCCGGTACCGCTTGCCCCGCGGCGTGCTGAAGTCGATCCTGCGCTCGATCGCGTCGAGCAGGTTCAGCTGGCCGCCGATGACGTTGTCCCAGGTGGGCGAGGTGGCGTCCTCGAAGTCCGCCATCCACACCCGCGCACCGGAGTTGAGGGCGTTGACCGTCATCGCACGCTCGGGCGGCCCGGTGATCTCCACACGGCGGTCGGTGAGGCCGGGCGCCGGGGGCGCGACCCGCCAGGAGTCGTCCGCCCGGACGCGGGCGGTGGCGACGGAGAAGCCGAGCGGGGACCCGGAGGCGAGCCGGGCCCCCACCCGTGTGCGCTCCTTGAGGATCTCCAGGCGGCGTTCGGCGAAGGCGTCGACGAGGCGGCCGACGAACTCCAGCGCTTCGGGGGTGAGGATCTCGTCCTGCCGGTCGGTCTTGCCGAGGACCTGGGCGCGGCTGGTCGGAGCGGAGATGGACATACGGGTCTCCTCGGGAAGGAACCGGACGGACCGGAAGAAGCCGACGGACTAGTGGAACTGCTCTTCCTCGGTGGACCCGGCGAGCGCGGTCGTCGACGAGGCCGGGTTGACGGCGGTGGACACCTGGTCGAAGTAGCCGGTGCCGACCTCGCGCTGGTGCTTCACGGCGGTGAAGCCCTGCGCCTGGGCGGCGAACTCGCGCTCCTGGAGGTCGACATAGGCGGTCATGCCGTGCTCGGCGTAACCGCGGGCCAGGTCGAACATGCCGTGGTTGAGGGAGTGGAAGCCGGCCAGGGTGATGAACTGGAAGCGGTAGCCCATGGCGCCCAGCTCACGCTGGAACTTGGCGATCTGGTCGTCGTCCAGGGCGGCCCGCCAGTTGAAGGACGGCGAGCAGTTGTAGGCGAGCATCTGGTCGGGGTGCTCGGCGTGGATGGCCTCGGCGAACTCACGGGCCTGCGCGAGGTCCGGGGTGCCGGTCTCGACCCAGATGAGGTCCGCGTACGGGGCGTAGGCGAGGCCGCGGGCGATGACGGGTTCCATGCCGCCGCGCACCCGGTGGAAGCCCTCGGCGGTGCGCTCGCCCGTCACGAACCGGGCGTCGCGCTCGTCGACGTCGCTGGTCAGCAGGTTCGCCGCGAGCGCGTCCGTACGCGCCACGATGAGCGTCGGGACGTCGGCGATGTCGGCGGCCAGACGTGCCGCGTTGAGGGTGCGGATGTGCTGGCCGGTCGGCACGAGGACCTTGCCGCCCAGGTGACCGCACTTCTTCTCCGAGGCCAGCTGGTCCTCGTAGTGGATGCCCGCCGCGCCCGCCGCGATCATCGCCTTGGTCAGCTCGAAGGCGTTGAGTGCTCCGCCGAAGCCCGCCTCGGCGTCGGCGACGATCGGCGCCAGCCAGTCGGTGGTGTCCTCGCCGCCCTCGGCGGTGGCGATCTGGTCGGCGCGCAGCAGCGCGTTGTTGATCCGACGGACCACCTGCGGGACCGAGTTGACGGGGTAGAGCGACTGGTCGGGGTAGGTGTGCCCGGCCTGGTTGGCGTCGGCGGCGACCTGCCAGCCGGACAGGTAGATCGCCTGGAGGCCTGCCTTGACCTGCTGGACCGCCTGGCCGCCGGTCAGTGCTCCGAGCGCGTGGATGTAGTCCTGCTCGTGCAGTTGGCGCCACAGGCGCTCGGCGCCGCGTCGGGCCAGGGTGTGCTCCTCGCGGACGCTGCCGGAGAGCCTGATCACGTCGTCGGCGGAGTAGGTGCGTTCGATGCCCTGCCACCGGGCGTCGCTCGCCCACCGCTGAGCCAGCTCCTGGGCCGTTGTCGTCTTCGTGCCTGCCTGTGCCATGGCCGTCTCCCGGAGATGCGTGAACTGTGCGAATGTGTGGCACTGAGTGCCGAACTGAAGGTGGGGTGCGGCCCGTCGGCGGAGCCCGGCGGGCCGCGGTACGACTCTGGCATCGGCACTCAGTGCCAACAACCGGGGAAAGATGCCAAGTTCTGCGCATCTTTCCTCGCCGTATTGCCAACGTTGCTAAGGCGACCGGACAGGAGCCACGGGTGAGCAGGACGTACGCGGGTGCGCGGCTGCGCCGACTGCGGGAGGAACGCCGCATGAGCCAGGCCGACCTGGCTCGGGCGCTGGCCATCTCGCCGAGCTATCTGAACCAGATGGAGCACGACTCCCGGCCGCTGACCGTGCCCGTACTGCTGCGTCTCACCGAGGCGTTCGGCGTCGACCCGGGCTTCTTCTCGGAGCGCGACACCAGCCGTCTGGTGGCCGACCTGCGCGACGCCCTCACCGGCGAGGTGTCCGCGGGCCGGGTCTCCGCGTCCGACCTCTCGGACCTGGCCTCGCGGATGCCCGCCGTGGCAACGGTTCTGGTGGACCTCGGCCGCCGCAACCAGCACCTGACCGAACAGCTCTCCGAGGCCGCGGAGGGGCGGGGGCCCGGCACGGTGGCTCAGCCGCGCTCCGCGCACGAGGAGATCCGGGAGTTCTTCTACCGGCGCCAGAACTACCTGCACGACATCGACCTCACCGCCGAGCGGTTCGCGGACGAGATCGGACTGCGACCCGGCGAGGTCGTACGCGCCCTGTCCGCACGCCTCGCCGAACGGCACGGGGTGCGGCTGGCGGCGGACGCCGGTCAGCGCCTGCACCACTACGACCCCACGGCCAGGGTCCTGCACCTCTCCAGCCGGCTGCGCCCCGGCCAGCAGGCGTTCCGGATGGCCACCCAACTCGCCCTGCTCGAACACGCGGACGCCCTCTCCGCGCTCGCCTCGGAGGACTTCGGCGAGGAGACCGCGGCCTGGCCGCTGGCCCGCATCGGCATCGCCAACTACTTCGCGGCGGCGCTGATCCTGCCCTACCGCCGCTTCCACGCGGCCGCGGAGGAGTTCCGTTACGACATCGAGCGGCTTACCGACCACTTCGGCCTCGGCTACGAGACCATCTGCCACCGCCTCAGCACCCTGCAGCGGCCCCGGCTGCGCGGAGTGCCCTTCTCGTTCGTGCGGGTCGACCGGGCGGGCAACATGTCGAAGCGGCAGTCCGCCACCGCGTTCCACTTCTCCCGCGCGGGCGGCACCTGCCCGCTGTGGAACGTGTACGAGGCGTTCGCCGCGCCCGGCCGCATCCACGTCCAGGTCGCCGCGATGCCCGACGGCCGGCGCTTCCTGTGGACCGCCCGCGCGGTCACCCGGCACCGCGGCGGCTGGGGCGAGCCCGGCAAGACGTTCGCCATCGGCCTCGGCTGCGAAATCCGCCACGCGGCGCGGCTCGTCTACTCCGACGGACTCGACCTCGACAGCGCCTCGTCCGCGGTGCCCATCGGCATGGGCTGCCGCCTCTGCGAACGCACCGACTGCCCGCAGCGGGCGGTGCCTCCGCTGGACCGCCGACTGGCGATCGACGAGAACAGCAGCACCTTCGTCCCCTATCCGGTGGCCGGGCCCTAGGTCTTATTGCACATCACTTGCAACTACACTCATTGTGCAGAAAGTGCGGGAGACCTGTACGTGAGGAGACGCCGGTGGCCGCGGGGCGCATTGTGCTGGGGATCGAGTCGTCGTGCGACGAGACCGGGGCGGGGATCGTGTCGGAGGGGCGGCTGCTCGCCCATGTGGTCGCGTCCAGCATGGACGAGCACGCCCGGTTCGGCGGTGTGGTCCCCGAGATCGCCGCCCGCGCGCATCTGCATTCCTTCACCCCGGTCGTCCGGCGCGCCCTCGACCAGGCGGACCTGAAGCTGTCCGACATCGACGCGGTGGCCGTCACCACCGGGCCCGGCCTGGCGGGCGCGCTGCAGGTCGGCCTCGCGGGAGCGAAGACCCTGGCCCGCGCGCTCGACGTCCCGTTGTACGGGGTGCACCACCTAGCCGGCCATGTCGCCGCCGACACGCTGGAGCACGGCCCGCTGCCCGACCCCTGCGTGGTGCTCATCGTCTCCGGCGGGCACACGTCCCTGCTGCTCGTGCGGGACCTGGCCCGCGATCAGATCGTGCACCTGGGGGACACCCTGGACGACGCGGCGGGCGAGTGCTTCGACAAGGTCGCCCGGGTCTTCGGCCTGCCGTACCCGGGCGGCCCCGCCATCGACCGTGCGGCCCGGGACGGCGACCCGCGCGCGGTGGCCTTCCCCCGCCCGCTCACCGGGCCGAAGGACGCCCCGTACGCGTTCTCCTTCTCCGGCCTCAAGACCGCCGCCGCCCGGTGGGCCGAAGCGCACGCGGGCCGTGCGCTGCCGGTGGCCGACGGCGCGGCCTCGCTCCAGGAGGCCGTCGCGGACGTCCTGACCCGCAAGGCGCTCGCCGCCTGCCGCGACCACGGGGTCACGACCCTCGTGGTGGTCGGCGGGGTCGCCGCGAACTCACGGGTGCGGTCGCTCGCGGAGGAGCGGTGCGCGGCAGCCGGCGTGCGCCTGCGCGTCCCCCCGATGACCCTGTGCACCGACAACGGAGCGATGATCGCCGCCGTCGGCGATCTGCTCGTACGCGCAGGGGCCGCGCCCGCGCCCCTGGACGTGTCGATCGACCCGTCCGCCCCGCTGGAGTACGCGGCCCTGCAGCCGGGAACGGCCCCGGCGAAGGCGGCCTGATGACGGCGGTCGTCCACGTCCTGCGCGGCGCGCAACTGCTCGCGCACACCGACGCCTTGCGCACGGTCTACGCCGAAGCCTTCGGCCCGCCGCCCTGGCACGAGGACGAGGACCGGGTGGCGCAGTTCCTGGTCCGGCTCGGCGGCGACGTGCGGCGTCCCGGCTTCACCGCGGCCATCGCCCGGCATGGGGCGGACATCGCCGGATTCGCCACCGGGTGGATCACTCCCGACCCCTTTCCCGCCGACCGCTGCTATCCGCAGGCGGCCGCCGGACTCGGGGCCGGGCGCGCCCTGTCGTGGCTGTGCGGCGCGCGTGAGATAGACGAACTCGCCGTACGTCCCGGGGCGCAGGGGACCGGGGTCGGGGCGGCCCTGCTCGAGGCGGTGGCCGCGGGCGCACCCGACGGCCGTGCCTGGCTGCTCACTTCGGTCCGGTCGACGCAGGGCATGGGTTTCTACGGCCGCCAGGGCTGGACCCAGGCGACCCACCCCTCACCCGACGGCAAAGGCGTCGTCGTCTTCCTCGGGCCCCGCCACCCCGCCAGGACCCTCGCGGTGTCCTGCGGCACAGAAGGGGCGACCTCCCGGGGAGCGGGGCGTACGCCGGGCGCGCACGGGCCGGTGCACATGGGCTGACCAGGGGCGTACGCCCTGGTCATGTGCGCTCGCGCGTGCCACAGGTCGAGCGGTCCCGCAAGTTGTCAGGTCACTGGATTCCGCACTAGGGTCACCACGCCTTGGTGCTCGGGAAATCGGTGTGATGCCGGTGCGGCCCTCGCCACTGTGATCGGGAAGTCCGGCTCCAGCCCTCGCGGCAGCCACTGGGCGCAACACGCGCCCGGGAAGGCGGAGTCCGGTCGGTACGACCCGTCAGCCAGGAGACCGGCCAAGGCGCGTTGTCCATCCACGAGGTGCTGGAGAGGGTCTGCTTAGCCATGCACATAGCCGAGGGTTTCCTCCCACCGGCGCACGCGATCGCCTGGGGCGTAGCGTCCGCGCCGTTTGTCGTCCACGGAGTCCGCTCCCTCACCCGTGAGGTCAAGGAACACCCGGAGAGCACCCTGCTCCTGGGCGCGTCCGGAGCGTTCACCTTTGTCCTTTCCGCGCTGAAGATCCCGTCCGTCACCGGCAGTTGCTCGCACCCGACGGGCACCGGGCTCGGCGCGATCCTCTTCCGGCCGCCGATCATGGCGGTGCTCGGCACCATCACGCTGCTGTTCCAGGCGCTGCTGCTCGCCCACGGCGGGCTCACCACACTGGGCGCCAACGTGTTCTCCATGGCGATCGTCGGGCCATGGGCCGGATACGCCGTCTACCGGCTCCTGAAGCGGTACGACGTGCCGCTCATGGTGGCCGTGTTCTTCGGCGCGTTCGTCGCCGACCTGTCCACGTACTGCGTCACCAGCGTCCAGCTCGCCCTGGCGTTCCCGGACCCCGGCAGCGGGTTCCTCGGCGCCCTGGGCAAGTTCGGCGGCATCTTCGCCGTCACGCAGATCCCCCTCGCCGTCAGCGAGGGTCTGCTCACCGTCGTGGTGATGCGGCTGCTCGTGCAGTCCAGCAAGGGCGAGCTCACGCGGCTCGGCGTGCTGCTCCAGGGCACGAAGCCGTCCGAGAAGGCGGACACCGGCAGCAAGACGGAGACCGAGACGGGGGCCAGCGCCTGATGAGCCGGAACGCGAAGATCAACACCCTGCTCCTCCTCATCGTCGCCGCGCTGGCGGTGCTGCCGCTGGCGCTCGGTCTCGGCGACGACGAGAAGGAGCCGTTCGCCGGGGCCGACGCCCAGGCCGAGACGGCGATCACCGAGATAGAGCCGGATTACGAGCCCTGGTTCTCGCCCCTGTACGAACCCCCCTCGGGGGAGATCGAGTCGGCGCTCTTCGCGCTGCAGGCGGCGCTCGGAGCGGGCGTCCTCGCCTACTACTTCGGTCTGCGCAAGGGGCGCCGTCAGGGCGCCGACGCCGCGCGGGCCGAGGCGGAGCGCACCGGGACAGCCACCGCGGAGCAGGCCGTCGACGAGGAGCACACCCGGGCCGGGACCGGGCAGGTCTGACCCGGCGTGCTGCCCATCGACGCGGCGGCGCACAGCAGTCGCTGGCGCCGCCGCCACCCCGTGGACAAAGCCGTGCTCGGGCTCGGCCTCACCGTCCTTGCCGTCTCCCTGCCGCCCTGGCCGGGAGCCGCCCTGGTCCTGGTCGCCGCGCTCGCCGTGCTCCTCGGACCCGCCGCCGTGCCGCCGCGCAAACTGTGGCGCGCCTACCGCGTGCCCCTGGGTTTCTGCGTCACCGGTGCCCTGACGCTGCTCGTCCAACTGGGCGGGCCCGAGGGGTTCGTCACGCTCGCCGACGGCGGCCCCGAGCGGGCGGGCGGACTGCTCCTGCGCACGTCGGCGGCCTCGCTCGGCGTCCTCCTCTTCGCCTTCACCACCCCCATGTCGGACCTGCTGCCCCGCCTGGTGAAGGCAGGCGTACCGGCGCCGGTCGTCGACGTGGCCCTGGTCATGTACCGGATGAGCTTCCTGCTCCTCGACTCCATGAGCCGGATCCGGCAGGCGCAGGCCGCGCGGCTCGGCCACACCACCCGGGCCGCCACCTGGCGTTCCCTCGGCGGTCTCGGCGCCACCGCGTTCGTGCGGGCCTTCGACCGGGCGAGCCGGCTGCAGGCCGGGCTCGCCGGACGCGGGTACGACGGGACCCTGCGGGTGCTCGTGCCCGACGCCCGGATCTCGCGGCCCTTCGTGGCCGCGAGCGCCGGGCTCCTCGTGGGCCTTGCGGCCCTCACTCTCGTACTGGAAAGGGTTCTGCCATGAGCGAGCCGAGCGGGTCCCTGGTCGCTCTGCGCGCCGTCTCCTACGCGTACGAGGACGGGCCCACCGTCCTCAGCGGCCTGGACTTCGACGTCACCGAGGGCCGCGCGCTCGCGCTGCTCGGGCGCAACGGCAGCGGCAAGACCACCCTCATGCGGCTCCTGAGCGGTGGACTCCGCCCGGACCAGGGCGGATTGACCCTCGGGGACACCCCGGTGACGTACGACCGCAAGGGGCTCACGCGGCTGCGCACCACCGTCCAGCTGGTGGTCCAGGACCCGGACGACCAGCTCTTCGCCGCCTCCGTCGAACAGGACGTGTCCTTCGGGCCCCTGAACCTGGGTCTCACGGACACCGAGGTGCGCGGCCGGGTCGCCGAGGCGCTCGCCGCGCTCGACATCAGCGCCCTGGCGGACCGCCCCACCCATCTGCTCTCCTACGGCCAGCGCAAGCGCACGGCCATCGCGGGAGCCGTGGCGATGCGTCCCCGCGTCCTGATCCTCGACGAGCCGACCGCGGGACTCGACCCCGACGGCCAGGAACGCCTCCTGAGCACCCTTCAGGGCCTGCGGGACGCGGGAACGACCGTGGTGATGGCCACCCACGACGTGGACCTGGCCCTGCGCTGGGCCGACGACGCGGCCCTGCTCACCCCCTCGGGAGTACGCACCGGGCCGGTCGCGAAGATGCTCGCCCACCGCGAACTCCTGACGCAGGCGGGTCTTCGCCTGCCCTGGGGGATCGCCGTCACGGAGCTGCTGCGGACCAAGGGCCTGCTGGCCGAGGCGGGCGACGGGCCGCGCACCCCCGAGGAGTTGGCGGCCCTGACGGCATCGGCGCTGCCCGGCGCGTCAGGCGGCTGACGGGTCCGCGGCCCGCCGGGCGCGGGCCGGCAGCAGCGTCACGGCGAGCAGTGGGATCGCGGCGAGCACCAGCCACGGCGCCCAGGGCGGTAGCCCCGCGTCGAGGAGCGAGCCGGTCATGGCGCTGCCCGCGAGGACGATCAGGCCGGAGACCGACGACAGCGCCCCGGTGTAGAGGCCGAGCCTGCCGTCGGGCGTGAGATCCGGGACCCAGGCCCTGGCCGCCGGGGCGACCAGCATCTGGCCGAGGGTCAGAAGGACGACGAACCCGGCGGCGGGCAGCAGCCCGGCCACGCCGGTCCAGGCGGCCGGCCGCGCGACGGCCACGACGGCGAACCCGACGGAGATGAGCACGAGCCCCGCCGCCATCGAGCGGCGTTCGTCGAGGCGCCCTGCCGCCCAATGGGTGACCGGAAGCTGTGTGGTCACCACCAGGAGGGAGGAGAGGGCGAAGAGCCAGGCGATCGGCGCCTGCGAACCGGCCGTACGCTCCACCTCGTCCGGCAGCGCGAGATAGAGCTGGTTGTACGCCAGGAGATAGGCGCCGTAGGCACAGCACACCGCCAGGAACCGGCGGTTGCGCAGCAGTTCGCCCATGCCTCCGCGCACGCGGGTCTTCTCCCGCCCCGGGATGCGCTGCGGCAGCAGCCACAGGTGCCCGGCGAGGACGAGGACGAAGACCCCGGCCCCGGCAAGGCAGACGGTGCGGAAGTCGACGGAGAGCAGCAGCGCGCCGATGAGCGGACCGAGGAACGCGCCCGCCTGGCCCGCCACGGTGAGCAGGGCCAGGACACGGGTGCGCGGGCCGCGGCCCGACTGCTCCCAGAGCACCGCCTGCCGGGCGACCTCGGACTCCACGGCGGGGGAGAACAGGGCGGCGGCGAACCCGATCAGGAGCACCGCGCCGATGACCGACCAGGTCTGCTGCGCGTAGCCGAGCCAGGCGAAGCCGGCGATCCGCAGCAGGCAGCCGGTGAGCACCACCGGCCGCACGCCGTAGCGGTCGGTCAGGGCGCCGCCCACGACGAAGAGCCCCTGCTGGCTGAAGGTCCGCAGGCCGAGCACCAGGCCGACCAGCCAGCCCGCCATGCCGATCGCCGTGCCCAGGTGCTCGGCCAGGAACGGCAGGACGGCGAAGAAGCCGATGTTGAAGGCGAGTTGGGTGAGGATCAGCAGGCGCAGGAGGGGCGACAGGTGCGGCCAGGTCCGTTCGCGGCGCGAGCGCTCGGCGGGCCGGAGCCGCGTGAGCAGGGGCAGTTGACGTCGATCGCTCACCGGGCGGCCGTCCCTGCCGTGGTCAAGTCCCGCTCCTTGGGCCGTACGTCGGCCACGCGAGGGGGTTCGTCGGGTCGGCGTGTGCGCCGCAGCCGGCGGGGGAGGGGCACTCCGCCCGCCGCCGTCACCGCGAGGGCTCCCAGGAGGGCGAGCGCGGCCGCCGGGGCGAGCAGCGCCCAGGGGGCGCGTTCGGCGTAGGGCTGGTTCTCGGCGAGCAGCAGGCCCCACTCGGGGGACGGCGGCTGGGCGCCGAGGCCGAGGAAGCCGAGGGCGGCCAGGGCAAGTGCGACGGCGGGGAGCCGCAGCAGCGCGTGGCGGGTGACGGGCGGCAGAACGGCGGGCAGCAGATGGTGCCGCAGCTGGTGGCGGCGCCCCGCCCCCAGGCTCCGGGTCGCCGTCAGATGCAGGGTGGCGCGTTCCTGGAGGAGCAGGGCGGCGGTGTGGGCGGCCAGCGGGACCCAGGCGACGGCGGCCACGGCGATCGCGGGGGTGGCCGCACCGCTGCCCGCCACACCGGCGACGAGGAGTCCGGCCAGCGTCGGCGGTATCGCGTTCAGCGTGTCGAGGAGCGGGCCCGAGAAGCGCGGCAGAAGCCCGAGCAGGATGCCCGCGGCCAGGGCGAAGGCGCTGATCCCCAGGGCCAGCGCGAGGGTGTGCAGCGCGCCGTGCCCGACCCGCGCCAGGACATCGCGGCCCAGGGCGTCGGTGCCGAACGGGTGCGCCAGGGACGGCGACTGGAGCCGGGCCGCGGTGTCCAGGGCGAGAGGGTCCCGGGCCAGGGCGAGGAGGATGACGCCCAGCAGGACCCCGCCGTACAGCAGCGGCAGCCGGCTGGGCGCGGGGCGCTCCGGGAGATGCAGGGTCGGCAGGGTTCCGTCCCGCAGCGCCGGACCGCTCGCCAGCCGCGACACGAGGCGGAAGAGGCCGCCTGCCACGGCGGCGAGCAGGACGAGCGCGAGGGTTCCGGCCTGGAGGACGGGCAGATCCTGCGCCACCGCGGCCTGCAGGGTGGAGCGGCCGAGCCCGGGGATGTCGAAGATCTGCTCCACGGCGACCGCGCCACCGGTCAGGCCCACGAGGAAGAGACCGAGGTTCGGCAGGAGGCCGGGCAGGCAGCGGCGCAGCGCCTGGCGCGCGATGCGTCCGCTCGGAATGCCGCGGGCCGCGGCGGCCCGCGTCCACGGTTCGGCGAAGGCACCGGGCAGCAGGTCGTCGATGAGCCGCCCGAGCAGTGCCCCGGCGGGCAGCCCGAGCGAGAGCGCGGGCAGTACGAGCCACTGGGGCCCGTACCAGCCGAGGGCGGGCAGCCAGCCCAGTTGGACGCCGACCACGGTGGCGAGTACCGAGGCGGTCAGGAATTCGGGCAGCGCGGCGACGACCGCGGCCCCGCCACCGGAGGTGCGGCGCCCCGAGAGCCGGCGGCGGGAGCCGAGCCACAGGGTGCGCGAGCACACCGTGCCCGCCGTCACGACGGCCACCACCAGCGCCGCCGACATGAGCAGCAACGAGACACCCAGGGCCTGCACCACGGAGGGCAGCACCGCTTCACCGGATATCCACGACCGCCCGGCGTCCCCGTGCAGGAGCCCGCCCGTCCACTGGCCGAGCAGCCGCAACGGGCCCTCGTCCAGGCCGAGTTCACCCCGGACGGCCGCAAGGACCTCGGGGGTGGGGGTGCGCTCCGCCGCCCGCGCCTTGAGCACGGTGAGCGCCGGGTCGGTGCGCGACAGCCAGGGCAGCAGGCCGATCAGGCACAGCAGCGCCGCGGCGAGCACCACGCGCCACAGCAGCACCGGTGCGCCGCCGCGGGCGAGGCTCCTGCGCATGCCGCCCTCAGCGCCTGGTGCCGGCGGCGACCAGCGTCCGCTCGTACGGGTCGAGGATCTCGCCGCGCACGGAACCGCCGACGCCCGTGATGATCCGCTGGTGGACCAGCGGCACGACGGCGTCGGTGCCGAGGATCGCGGCCTCCGCGGCCATGGCCGCGTCCTGCCGCTTCGCGGTGTCGGTCGTGTTCTCGGCCTTCCGCACGGCCTTGTCGAACGAGGTGTCGCACAGGTGCGAGAGGTTGTAGCTGCCGTCGCAGGTGTAGTCGCTCGCGAGGACCGACACGGGGTCGCCGGTGTCGAGCATGGTGTTGCGGGCGCCGACGAACGCGTCGAACTTCCCGGCCAGGGCGTCGCCCTCGATGCGGGAGGACTCGCGCACCTCGAGGGTCACCTTGAATCCTGCCTTCTGCAGCTGCTGCTTGAGCACCTGCGCGACCTCGGGGAGTTCGGGCCGGTTGTCGTACGTGCCCAGGGTGATGGACTTCCCGCCGGGTGCGGTCGCCTTCGCCTGGCCCTTCGGCTTGACGCGCTTTCCGTCGGCCCAGGTCAGGGCGGGCCCGAAGATGCCCTTGCCGGTGTCGGCGTGGCCCTCGTAGACGTCCTTGGCGAGCGCGGAGGTGTCGATCGCGGCGCGGGCCGCGGCGCGCAGGCCGGGGTCCTTGAAGGCGCCCTTCTCCGTGTTGAGCTGGACGGCAGTGGTGCGTGCCGTGGCGGTCTCGCGTCCGTGGCCCTTGTCGAGGGAGGCCGCCTGGGAGACGGGGACGGCCTCGGCGATGTCCACGTCGCCGGTGCGCAGGGCGTTGGTGCGCGCGGTGCCGTCGGCGATGAACCGGGCGTCGACGCCGGACGCCTGGGCGCGGCCGCCCCAGTAGTCGTCGAAGCGGTCCAGGGTGGCCGCGGTGGCGCCGGTGGTCTTCGTGAGCTCGAAGGGCCCGGTGGCGGTGCCGACCGGGCTGGCCTTGTCGCCCTTCGCGTACGCCTTCGGGGAGAGCACGGCGAGGCCGGGGCTCGACAGGCGCAGGGGGAGCGCGGGGTCGGGGTCGGCGGTGGTGATCCGGACCCGGTCGGCGCCGACGGCCTTGGCGGTGAGGGTGACTCCCGACAGGGCGGCGGTGACGGGCTTGGCCTTGCCCGCGTGGGTGAGGGCGGAGGCGACGGCGGACGGGGTGACGCGGCTGCCGTCCTGGAAGCCGGCCTGGCGCAGGGTGAACAGCCAGCTGCGGTCGTTCTCCTGCTGCCAGGACGCGGCGAGCGCGGGGGCGGCGGCGCCGTTCGCGTCCAGCTTGGTCAGGCCCTCGGTGACGCCGAGGCGGCTGAGGAGGGTGGCGTCGGCGCCGTACGGGGAGAAGTTCTCCGAGGGAGGGAAGGCCAGCGCGACCTTGAGGCGGGCGCCTTCCGCGGAGTCGCCGGACGCGTCGTCCTTGGCGGCGAAACAGCCGGTGAGCAGGGGAGCGACGAGCAGGCCGGCTATGAGGGGACGGCGGCGGACGGAGCGCATGGTCCTCGTTCTCGGGGTGGAGTGGGTCCGGACGTACGGTGGCAGCCACGAAGACTACATGACAACCATTTCCATTAATGCGGCCGGGTCGCGGTGAGCGGGACTACGGCCGCATGGGTACTTCGAAGTGCACGACGCGCGACCCGTCGGAGTCCTCGCGCTCGTCGTGCACCACTTTCCCCATGGAGCGCCAGAAGCCCTCGGCGCCGGTGACCGCGGGGTCGGTGTGCAGATAGACGGAGCGGTACCCGCCGTCAGCCGAGGCGAAGTCGAGCAGCTCACCGACCAGTCGCCGGGCGAGACCGCGACGCCGGTGCTCGGCCCGCACGTAGACGCGTCGCAGCTGCGCCGTCTCCCCGGAGGGGAAGCGCTCGGCGATCCAGCGCGGGTTCGGCGGGTGCGCGGGGCCGCGTGAGTCGAGGGCGGCGGTCGCCGCGACCGTCCCGTCCCGCTCGTCCACCGCGACGAGCAGGGTGTGGCGGACGGGTCTCAGGTAAGCGGAGTCGAGATCGATGATGTCGCCGTGCCAGCGCGGCACGTACCCCGTGCCGAAGTCGTGGTAGACGGTGTCGAGCATGACGGCTCGGGCGGCGCCGAGGTCATCGGCGGTGGCCGTCCTGATGCGGTATTCAAGCACTTGCACATCCTAAGCATTAGGCCGATATGGCCTGTCACCAGCGGTATTGCCGACCGTTCGAACCGCCCGCGCGAGCAACGTTGCATGACCATGCGAAGTCATGCATACTCTTCCTATGTCCAAGGTCCTCACCTCCCTCCCCACCGGCGAGCGCGTCGGCATTGCCTTCTCCGGCGGTCTCGACACCTCGGTCGCCGTCGCCTGGATGCGTGACAAGGGCGCAGTGCCCTGCACGTACACCGCCGACATCGGCCAGTACGACGAGCCCGACATCGCCTCCGTGCCCGGCCGCGCCTCGGCGTACGGCGCCGAGATCACCCGACTCGTCGACTGCCGCGAGGCGCTGGTCGAGGAAGGGCTCGCGGCACTGGCCTGCGGCGCCTTCCACATCAGGTCGGGCGGGCGTCCCTACTTCAACACCACGCCGCTGGGCCGCGCCGTGACCGGCACGCTCCTGGTGCGGGCGATGCTCGAGGACGGGGTGCAGATCTGGGGCGACGGCTCCACCTTCAAGGGCAACGACATCGAGCGGTTCTACCGCTACGGGCTGCTCGCCAACCCGCACCTGCGGATCTACAAGCCCTGGCTGGACGCGGACTTCGTCACGGAGCTCGGCGGCCGCAAGGAGATGTCGGAGTGGCTGCTCGCACACGAGCTGCCCTACCGGGACTCCACGGAGAAGGCGTACTCCACGGACGCCAACATCTGGGGCGCCACGCACGAGGCCAAGACGCTCGAGCACCTGGACACCGGTCTCGAGACCGTCGACCCGATCATGGGCGTGAAGTTCTGGGACCCCGCGGTGGAGATCGACACGGAGGACGTGACGATCGGCTTCGACCAGGGACGCCCGGTCACCGTCAACGGCAAGGAATTCGCCTCCTCGGTCGACCTCGTCATGGAGGCCAACGCGATCGGCGGCCGGCACGGCCTCGGCATGTCCGACCAGATCGAGAACCGGATCATCGAGGCCAAGAGCCGCGGCATCTACGAGGCGCCCGGCATGGCGCTCCTGCACATCGCCTACGAACGCCTGGTCAACGCGATCCACAACGAGGACACGCTGGCCGCGTACCACAACGAGGGCCGGCGCCTCGGCCGGCTGATGTACGAGGGCCGCTGGCTCGACCCGCAGGCGCTGATGATCCGCGAGTCGCTGCAGCGCTGGGTCGGCACGGCGATCACCGGCGAGGTGACGCTGCGGCTGCGGCGCGGCGAGGACTACTCGATCCTCGACACCACGGGCCCGGCGTTCAGCTACCACCCGGACAAGCTCTCCATGGAGCGGACCGAGGACTCGGCGTTCGGCCCGGTGGACCGGATCGGCCAGCTGACCATGCGGAACCTGGACATCGCCGACTCCCGCGCCCGCCTCGAGCAGTACGCGGGCCTGGGCCTCGTCGGCTCCGGTCACCCGACGCCGATCGGCGCCGCGCAGGCGGCATCGACCGGTCTGATCGGCGCCATGGACGGCGGCGGCGCCGAGGCGATCGCCTCGCGCGGTGAGACCACGGACGAGGAGTCGATGCTCGACCGCGCCGCGATGGAGTCCGGCACGGACTGACACGGCCCCGGTCGTACACATGTGAGCAGCGGGCCCCGGCGGATTGCGATCCGCCGGGGCCCGCTGTCTGCTCTCAGGGGCTTGGGGTCACGTCAGGGAGCGGCTGCTGTGCGGTCGGCGCGGACCACGCCGAAGGCATCCGCCATGCGCAGCGCCGCCTCCAGGTCGCCGTTCACGTCGATGAGCTGGGCGCTGGCCGCGTCCTCGAGCGGCAGGGAGCCCGCGCCGAGTTGCAGCAGGGTGCCCAGATCGGTGACGAGGGTCGCGGCGGCGTCCGGTGCGGGGCCCAGGCCCGTCTCGACGGTGCCGTCGTCGACGCGGGCATGGAAGACGAGATCGCCGATCACCCACTCGTAGGTCTCGCGTACGCCAAGGGCGCGG
This sequence comes from Streptomyces sp. NPDC051214, assembly GCF_040682375.1. NCBI lineage: Bacteria > Bacillati > Actinomycetota > Actinomycetes > Kitasatosporales > Streptomycetaceae > Streptomyces > Streptomyces sp. NPDC051214. The sequence goes on along the minus strand of NZ_JBFBAT010000001.1, from coordinate 270,941 downwards.
TCCGGGCGGAACGAGGCCCCGACGGCTCCGACGATGCCGTGCCGGCCGCCGGTCGCCTCGGGGTGGGCGCCGAGGATGTCGATCACCCGCGCGGCGGCCGTGCGTTCACCCTCGAGCCGGGCCAGGCCGCGCGCGACGGCGTCCTCGATGTCGACGAGGCGGGCGCCGACGGCGAGGAACGTCCCGAGGTCGGTCGTGATGGAACAGACGGGGTCCGTGGCGGCGCCGTTGCGGATGTCGAGCACGCCGTCGTCGACGCGCAGGTGGAACGTGTCGCCGTCGACCCGGAACTCGTACGTCTCCCGCAGCCCGCCGGCCTGCTCGGGCCGGAAGCTGGCGCGCAGGCAGCCGAGCACCCAGCTGAGCCGGAAGGTGTCGCCGGGCCGGGAAGCGGCCGGAAGGCGCATGCCCCAGCGGGTCAGCTCGTCGAGCACCGGGCGCATGGCGGCGCCGAGTTCGGTCAGTTCGTAGACCGTCGAGGAGGCCGGTGGCGGCAGCTTGGCCTGGCTGATGACGTCCGCGTCGCGCAGGGCGCGCAGCCGCTCGGCCAGGACGTCGGGGCCGATGCCGGGCAGTCCGGCGACGAGGTCGGTGTAGCGCCGGGGGCCCAGCAGCAGCTCCCGCACGATGAGCAGGGACCACCGGCCGCCGACGACGTCCAGGGCGCGCGCCGCCGGACAGGACTGGTCATAGCTGCGTGTCATACGGGCCGGGCCGCCTTCCCCCGTGGATGGCTGAGTTTTTGATGGTACTCGGCAACTCGCTTGTTTCCGCGGCTCCTTGGGGCCGGGCGGGGCGGGACCAGCAGCACGACAGACGCGTACGCAATGTCCCGGTGGGCCACATGTCTCATTGGGACATTCCGAGGAGTACAGTCGGAGATGAGGGGGACAGCAGGCGCACAGCACGAGCCGAGAACGAGAAGAGGCATCCCAGATGTCAGCGCAAGAAGGCCCCGACATGCCCGCCGAGATGAAGGCCGTCCAGTACCGGAGCGTCGGCTCCGCTCCCGAGGTCGTCACCGTCCCGCGCCCGGAGCCGGGTCCGGGACAGGTACTCCTGAAAGTCACCGCCGCGGGCGTGTGCCACTCCGACATCGCGGTGATGAGCTGGCCGGCGGAGGCCCTGACCTTCCCGCTGCCGCTGACCCTCGGCCATGAGGGCGCGGGGACCGTGGCCGCGCTGGGCGACGGCGTGACCGGCTTCGAGGTCGGCGACTCCGTGGCCGTCTACGGACCGTGGGGCTGCGGAGCCTGCCTGATGTGCTCGCAGGGCAAGGAGAACTACTGCTCGCGCGCCGCGGAACTCGGCATCCTGCCGCCCGGACTCGGGGCGCCCGGGGCCATCGCCGAGTACATGATCGTGGACAACACGCGTCACCTGGTCCCGCTCGGCGGCCTCGACCCCGTGACCGCGGTGCCCCTCACCGACGCGGGCCTGACCCCGTACCACGCGATCAAGACCTCGCTGCCCAAGCTGACCCCCGGCAGCACCGCCGTCGTCATCGGCACCGGCGGCCTTGGCCACGTGGCGATCCAGCTGCTGCGGGCGCTGACCCCGGCGCGGGTGATCGCCCTCGACGTCACCGACGGGAAGCTGCGCCTCGCCCATCAGGTCGGCGCCCACGAGACCGTCCTGTCGGACGAGCACGCGGCGACGAGGGTCCGTGAACTGACCGGCGGACTCGGCGCGCAGGCGGTGTTCGACTTCGTCGGCGCCCCGCCCACCGTCGCCACGGCGACCGCCTGCGCGGCGGTCGAGGCGGACGTCACCATCGTCGGCATCGGCGGCGGGGCCGCGGCCGTCGGCTTCGGCACCACCCCCTACGACGCGGCGGTCCGCGCCCCGTACTGGGGCAGCAGGTCCGAACTGATCGAGGTCCTCGACCTGGCCCGTTCCGGCGCGATCGACGTGCATGTGGAGACGTACGCACTTCAGGACGCGCCCAAGGCGTACGAGCACCTGCACGAGGGACGGATCAACGGCCGAGCGGTCATCCTGCCCAACGGCTGATCCCGCACGGCGACGCACGACGTGGGGCCCGGGGCTTTCGCCCCGGGCCCCACGTGTGTGCCCTGCCCGTGTGCCTGTGCACGACACGAGCTAGATGCGCAGCAGCCTCTCCGTGGCTTCGCGGTACTGCCGCAGCGCGAGGCGCAGTTCTTCCGTGTGCGCCTCGGTGTCGTGGTTCTGCCAGCTCGCGCGCAGGACGCGACGACGCTCCGTGAGGGTTTCGGTCAGGTGCCTGACGGCGTCGTCGAAGAGGCTGTCGGCCTCTTCCACCGCCTGGCGCGGGCTGTCGACGAAGGTGCTGAGAGCCTGCTGGAGCCGCAGACCGAGCTTGTCGTGTTCCTCCTGCGGGAGCAGGGCGGAGCCGACGTCGCCGGACGGCGTGTGGGTGCCGGGCGTGTGGGTGCCCGAGGCGGGGGAGCCGAGGTCGTGGGACCCGGGGTCATGGGCGCCGGGGGCGTGCGTGCCGGTCGCGGGGGAGCCTGCGGCAGGAGCGCCCGGGGCGGGGGGAGCGGGGGGCGCCGCCGGAGCGGTGGCGGGAGCCGGGACATCGCTGCCCAGGGCCCGCTCGCGCGGTGTGGTGTGCCGGGCGTCAGTCATGACGTGCCACTTCCCTTCGCATGGCGCCGGGGCAGTGCCCACGGCGCGTGGCCGCGGTCGGCGGTGGAGTGCCGGTCGTTCCGGGTGGAGTCGACCGTGTGCTCGGCGACGAGTGCGTCGAAGAGGCGTCGGGCCTCGACCATGGCCTCGCGCATCTCCTCGGTGCCGCCCTGTCCGCGTGCCGCCGTGTGCACGCGGCGGTAGCCGTGGACGTGGTGGGCGTGGTGGACGGAGAGCGCGGCCACCTGCTCGTCGAAACGCTCGCCGTCGGGGAACCCGCGGTCCCTGGACAGGCGGGCAATGAGTGCGTCGGCCTCGGCGACGGCCTGCTGCGGTGATTCGACGAACTGCTCCTGGACGCCTGCCCACTGGGCCACGTAGCGCTCGCGCGCGCCGGGCGGCAGCGGTTCGGCCTTGAAGGAGCCGTGCAGGCGCACGCGCTCGTGCAGCTCCTGCTCGGCTGCCCGTACGTCTCCGCCGTGACGGGCCACGGTGTGGTCGTACTCGGGCCCGAAGCGGTGCTTCAGACTCTGCCCGCCGCCCTTGGCTCGCCGCATGACGACGAAGAGGACGGCGGCTGCCGCGATGACGACCACGGCGATGATGACGGCGGTGATCATGGCTGCCTCCCTTGATGTCGTGGTGTGATCAGCTGTTCTCGTGTTTCGTTCAGCGCTGAGGCCGGCCGGTGGGCACCCACGCGACGCGGGCACCGATCGGGGCGTCTGTGATCAGCGTGTGAACGACTGCTTCCGGGTTCGCATGGCGGCCGAGTACCCCCATGTCCGGCAAACAGTCGAGCGAGAGCCGATTCACGTCTCAGGAGGCGCCGAAGGTACGCCGGTAGGCCTCGGGCGGCAGGCCCGTGACGCGGGTGAAGTGGCGCCGGAGCGTGGCGGACGTCCCCATGCCCGTCCGGGCCGCGACGCGTTCGACGCTCTCGTCGCCCGACTCCAGCAACTCCTGTGCCAGACGCACGCGTTGACCGAGCAGCCAGCGCAGGGGCGCCGTGCCCGTGACGGCGTGGAAGTGCCGGGACAGATTGCGGCTGCTCATGCCCGCCTGCCGGGCCAGGTCTTCCACGGTGAGCGGCTGATCGAGGCGGGCGAGTATCCAGGGCAGCAGATCGGCCAGGGGGTGGTCGCGTCCGTGCGTCACGGGTGCCGGGATGAACTGCGCCTGGCCGCCGTCCCGGTGGGGCGGCGTCACGAGCCGCCGGGCCAGCGCGTTGGCCACGGTCGCCCCGTGGTCGGCGCGCACGATGTGCAGGCACAGGTCCATGCCGGCGGCCTTGCCCGCCGAGGTGAGCACGCTGCCCTCGTCGGTGAAGAGGACCCCGGCGTCGACCGTGACGCGGGGGTGGAGCGCGGCGAGCCGCTCGGCGTGCGCCCAGTGCGTGGTGGCCCGACGGCCGTCGAGCAGCCCGGCCGCGGCCAGGACGAAGGCGCCGGTGCACAGCGAGACGATGCGGGCACCTGACGCGTGGGCGGTGCGCAGGGCCTCGGTCAACTCGGCGGGCGGAACGTCGCCGATGTCGCGCCAGGCCGGGACGATCACCGTCTGTGCGGTGGCGACGGCTTCCAGGCCGTGGGTGGGCTCGGCGTGCAGCCACTGCCCGACGCGTGTGCTGGCCGCGCCGCACACGCTGAACGAATACCAGGACCCGGCCAGATCGGAGTGGTCCGAACCGAAGACCTCGAAGGCCGCCGCGGCCTCGAAAAGCATGCTGCCCTCGGGAAGTGCCATCGCCACGGTCCGCATGTCCGAAACTGTACGCCCCTCGTCATTCCGGCCGCTGGTGATATGCGGGACGGGCGCGGAACATGGTGCGTGCAGGGCGCAACCGCCCTCGGGACAACGGGAGTCAACGATGAGCAACGCCCCTTCCACGCCCACCGCGCAGGACGCCGGTGTCCGGTCCGACGGGCGCTCGGTCGCCGTCGTCGGCGCGTACGGCCACACCGGCCGCTTCGTCGTGGCCGAGCTCCTTCGCCGCGGAGTGACCCCGGTGCTCGTGGGGCGCGACCGGGAGAAGCTGGAGGCGCTGCGCGGCCTGGCCCCCGAAGCGCCGGTGCGCGTGGCGTCCACCGGGGACGCGGCGTCCCTCGACCGGGCGCTCGCGGGCGCCTCGGCGGTCGTCAACAGCGCGGGCCCGTTCCTCGACACGGCCCTTCCGGTGGCCGACGCGGCGCTGCGCGCGGGCATCCCGTACCTGGACGTCGCCGCCGAACAGGGCGTCAGCGCCGCCCTGTTCGACACCTACGGCGAGCGCGCGCGAGAGGCGGGCGTCGTCATCGCCCCGTCCCTGGCGTTCTACGGCGGCCTCGGTGACCTGCTGGCCACGGCCGCGCTGGGGGAGTGGCCGGACGCGGACGAGATCACCCTCGCGTACGCCCTCGACAGCTGGCATCCGACCCAGGGCACCCGGCGCACCGGGGAGAGCAACGCCGGGCAGCACCTCGTGTACACGGGAGGCGAACTGCGCCCGTTCGACTACTCCCAGGACGCCTTCCCGTGGGACTTCCCCGAGCCGTTCGGCACCCAGGAAGCCTCCGCGTTCGCGACGGCCGACCAGGTCACCCTGCCGCGCCACGTGCGGACCTCCGAGGTGCGGGCGGTGATGAACCTCGCGCCGCTGCGGGACATCCGGGCCGAGGAGACTCCGGCGCCCGAGCCTGCCGACGCCGAGGGGCGCTCCGCGCAGACCTTCCTCGTCGAGGCGGTCGTCCGGCGCGGCTCCCAGACCCGGCGCGCGGTCGCGGGCGGGCGCGACATCTACGCCGTGACGGCGCCGCTCGTCGTGGAAGCCGTCATGCGGCTCCTCGACGGACGCGGCAAGGCGCCGGGCGTACGCGCGGCCGGGGAGGCCTTCGACGCCGCCGACTTCCTGCGGGCCCTCACCCCCGAGCACCTGACCCGGCTCGAGCTGCCGTCCTAGCCGAGTCGACACGCCCCGCCCCGCGGCGGACGCCGTATCCGCCGCGTCGGATGACATGCTGAAACGACGGACCACGCGAAGGGCAAGGGCGACGTGCTGACCGTGCTGGTGCTGGCCGCCGACCACCGGGCGGGAGACCTGATCCCGCGGATCGAGGCCGTCCCCGGCGTGTACGTCATCTCCCAGACGGACGACAGCTTCCTCGCCATGGCCAGGGCCCGCGCCCTGCTGCCCGACGTCCTGGTCATCGACCTCAGCGCCCGTTTCGCCGGCGACGCCGCGACGGTCATCGACCAGGCCCGGCAGCTGCGGCCGCCCAGCCACATCCTGGTCCACTCGGGCGACACCTTGGTGGGGGCGGTCTCCCCCGACGGCGCGGTCGGACCCGCCGCCGGTTCACCGCAGGGGCTCGGGCACGCGCTGGCGCATCTCGCGGGCGCGGCGGCCCCGCCGCCGTGAAAGGCGCCCTACGCCTGCGCGACCCGCACCGAGAGCCCGTAGTCCAGCTCGGACCCGTCGACCAGAAGTGCCTCGACGGTGCGGGTCTCGGGGTCGATGTCGGCCTCCATGCCGTCCCCGGCGAACCGGGGGAACCCGGAGGCGCCGGTCTCGCCCGTGGCGACCACGACGGCCGAGCGCAGGGCGCCGCGGCCGTCGGTGGTGCTTGAGCCGTCCCCCGAGAACTCGGGGACCAGCAGGATCTCGAAACGCTGCGGGACAGTGTTCATGACCGTGACGCTAGACAGGAGTCGCGCACCACGCATGTCCACCGCTGCCGCCCGGCGCCGCCCACCGCGCTAGCCGAGCGTCAGCTCGACGCTCAGCCGCCCCTGGGGGGCGGCCTGCGCCGACGGTTCCACGCGCACGGTGGCCTCGGCCGTGCCGGACGGGCCCAGGAGAGGGTCCGCCCGGCAGATGAGCCGGTACTCGCCCGCTGTGGGGGCGACGAGGGAGAAACGTCCCTCGGCGTCCGTCAGGGCAGCGATGTCCGGCAGGGGTTGCGGGCCCTCGGTGAACAAGACATGGGCGCCTGTCACCGGGGTGCCCGAGGTGTCGCGGACGACGCCGGTGATCTCCACTGCCGACCTGCTGCCGTTCATCGGGGTGCGCTCACGCCTTCCATGCCACGTAGTTGTTGAAGACGGGTGTGGTGAACCGGGTGCCCGAGTTCACCCGGGCTCCGCCGTAGGCGTGGATGCCGAAGCCGTAGCGGCCGGTGCTGTCGATGCGGTAGACGGAGCTGCCGCTCTGCCCGCCCGCGGTGTCGATGTCGTAGTACACCTTGCGCGGGGCGACCGAGTCGATCCCGCGCGCCGCGTACCACTGTGTCCCGGACGGCTTGTCGCCCGGATAGCCGGAGATGTTGCCGGTGGTCTTGAGCAGGTCCGAGTCCGACCAGACGCCGAAGCCGAACCAGCCCGTGGTGGAGCCGATGTTGGAGGGCGTGATGATGGCGCCGTAGTCGAAGTTCTCGTCGCCGTTGCTCGTCCAGCCGGTCACGGAGCGGAAGCTCGTGCAGGTGATGCTGCCGTAGGGCAGCGAGGCGCCGTTGCGCCCCGGCATGACCTGGATGCTCTTCACCCAGCCGTCCCGGCCGGCCACGCCGCTGTTCTTGATGTAGACGCAGTGGCCCGCGGTCGCCAGGGTGTGGGGTCCGAGGAGCCACCCGGTGCCCTGGTAGAGGGCGTTGTCGCGGGCGGTGATCAGCAGGTAGCAGTGCACGCGCCACGGGTACACGCTGGTGTTGGTGATCTGGATGCGGTCGTCGGGGCCGTGCACGGTCTCCGGGGCCAGGGGCGGCGGGCCGTACGACGCCTCGCCGATGTCGGGCAGCGAGGCGGTCGGTGCCGTCCAGGCCTCGGGGGCGAAGTGCTCCGGGCGCCGGTAGCCCTCGACGTGCTCCAGGCCTTCACCCGTCGAGTGCTGGGCCTGGCCCTCGGTCCCCTCGGAGGGCGGCTGCAGCACCGCCTCCTGCTCGGCGGCCAGGGTTATCGCTCCGTCGTCCGGCTCGTTCGTCACTGCGGTGTGTGGATCTTGCGCCATTCTGGATCACCCGGCTTCTCTCAGAGCTGCGATGTGATGCCTTGCAGGACGCCGCGGCCGCAACGTTTCTGGGTCGATTCCCTTGTTTACTGCCGCCGGACAAGTGTCGCAATGAAGCTTTTGCGCCGACCGTCGCACGGGCGCGCGTGCTGGGGTCCAGGGCTCCGCGGGCGTCAACTGCCCGGCTCCCGGGGCACATTCGACGCTCGGGCCGTCAGCTCGCCCCGCCGCCTCACGGTGCACGCCGCGGGACGGGCCCCAGCAGTCACCACCGGGCACCCGCGCCCCGCCCGCGGCCGGAGCGGGCGGGGCGCGATGCCTCAATCACGACTCGAACAGACAAGCAGCCCAGGGGAGCCGCCCGTTCCGCACCGCGGAGAGCTAAGGGCGCGCGTACGGCCGGGTCATGATCTCCATGTTGTGGCCGTCCGGATCGTCGAAGTACGCGCCACGACCGCCGAACAGACGGTTGATCTGGCCGGGTTCGGTATGGCTGGGGTCCGCGTAGTAGGTGACCCCGACCGCCTCCAGGCGGGCGATCATGGCGTCGAACTGATCGTCGGGCACGAGGAACGCGTAGTGCTGGGACTGGACCGGCTCATCGGTCAGCTCGTAATAGTCGAGCGTCACGCCGTTGCCCAGGTCGACGGGCAGGAAGGGCCCGAACGGGGCGCCGACGGTCAGGCCCAGGATCACGGCGAGGAACTCGGCGGACAGCTGCCGGTCCTTGGCGTAGACGGCGGTGTGGTTCAACTGGACGGTCGTGACAGGTGTTTCGACGTCGTGCGAGTGCGAGTGCGCGTGCTGGTGCTGCGGCATGTGTGAGATCTCTTCCGGGTCTTGGAATCCACTGACGGTGCGCCGCGTGGGGCGCTGTGGGAAGTCGGAAGAGGGGACGGCGGGGCTCTGGCCCGCCTCGCGCTCACGCCAAGGCCGGATGCCTCACTCGTACGTGGCCCATGGCCGACCCGGCAGTCACCCGAGTGATCTTAATGAGTGCCGTGGGGCGGGGCAACGCCGTTTTCGCCCCGCGTCGGCGGGCGCCCGCCTCGCGCCCGACCGGCGGCACACCCCGGGCGGCCGGGCGTTAGCCTCGACCAGGACGACTGGGCAGCGGAAGGGAGACGGGCGTGGCGGAGCAGGAGCGGCGGCCCCGGCGGGGGCAGGGTGAGCTGGAGGCGCAGGTCCTCTCGGCCCTGCGCGCGGCGGAGGGCCCCGCGACCGCGGGCTGGGTGCAGGAGCGGCTCGGCGGGGACCTCGCGTACACGACCGTCGTGACGATCCTGAGCCGCCTCCTGGACAAGGGCGCCGTGACGCGCGAGCGCGCGGGACGCTCCTTCGCGTGGACGCCGTCGGCCGACGAGGCGGACCTCGCGGCTCGCAAGATGCGCAAGGTGCTCGACGGCGAGCGCGACCGGGAGGCGGTCCTCGCCAGCTTCCTCACCGCGCTGCCGCCGGGCGACGAGCAGGTGCTGCGCGAGCTCCTGCGGCAGGCCGAGGCGGAGAAGGACGTCTGAACCGTCATGGGGATGTTCGTCCTTCTGCCGCTCGTGCTGCCGCTGACGGCCTGGCCGGTCGCCCGGCTCGCCGAGCAGCGGCTGCACCCGCGCACGTCGACCCGGCTGCTCACGACGGTCGCCGCGGTCATGGCGCTCTGCAGCACGCTGTGCCTGGGCCTCCTGATGGTCGTCGGCACCGCGCAACTGCCCGGCAACCCGCTGCCCGACGGCTGGTCGGACCCCGAGGTGCGCGCGGCCGTCCCGTACGACGAGATCGCCGGGCGCCTCGCCATCCCCGGGCTGCTCGCCGTGGCCCTGGCGTGCGGCAGGGCACTGTGGCGCCACCGCCAGGTACGCCGCCGCGCCCATCGCGCGCTCGCCGGACTGCCCGGCACCTCCGTCGCCGTCCTGCCCGACACCGTGCCCTACGCCTACGCGCTGCCCGGCGGCGCCCGCGACCGGGTCGTGGTGACCACCGCGCTGCTCGACTGCCTCGCCCCCGCCGAGCGCCGCGCCCTGTTCGCCCATGAGCGCGCCCACCTCGCGACCCGGCACCACCGCTACCTCCTCGCCGTGCAGCTGGCCGCGCGCGCCAATCCGTTCCTGCGCCCGCTGCGCACCGCCGTGTCCTACACGACCGAGCGCTGGGCCGACGAGGACGCCGCCCATGCCGTCGGCGACCGCAGGGCCGTGGCCCGCGCGATCGGCAAGGCGGCTCTGCACTCCCGGGGCGCCCCGGCACCGACCCTGGCCGGACTCGCGGCGCCGGGGCCCGTGCCGCGCCGGGTCGCGGCCCTCCTGGGCCCGGCTCCCTCGGCGCGCAGCTGGCCTTCGCTGTTCACCGCGGTGGGGCTCGCGGCGTGGGCAGCCGCCGCGGGGGCGGCGGTCTCCGCCATGTCGTCGGCGAACTCCGCCGTGACGATGGTCATGATCCTGCACGCGGCCACACCGCTCTAGAACACAGGTCCCGCGCCTTGGGGCACAGGTCCCGGCCGACTCGCTTTGCCGTTCCTTTACAGTGGGTGTAGAAGCCCCACCGCTTCCCCGCCACCGCCCTCGTACGACGCTTCGTACGAGTACGAGAAGGAGCCACGGACCCGCAATGGGTGAGCCTCCCAGTACGAACCGTGCCACGTCCCGCCCGCTGCACGAGCGCGAGGGAACGGGGGTGGCACGGTGACCGAGATCCTGCTCCTGCTGCTCGCCCTGCTCCTGACGCTCGCCTGCGCGCTGTTCGTGGCGGCCGAGTTCTCCCTGACCACCGTCGAGCGCGGTGACCTGGAGCGCGCCGCCGAGGCCCGCGAGCGGGGCGCCGAAAGCGCCCTGAAGGCGGTCCGGCGCCTCACCCTTCAGCTGTCCGGCGCCCAGCTCGGCATCACCGTCACCTCGCTGGTCATCGGCATGCTCGCCGAGCCGTCGCTCGCGGCGCTCCTGCGCGGCCCGCTGGAGGCCGCGGGGCTGGGGGGCGCCGCTCCCACCACGGCCACCCTGCTCGGTGTGGCGCTCTCCACCGTGATCCTGATGGTCGTCGGCGAACTGGTGCCGAAGAACTGGGCGATCTCCCGGCCGCTGGCCGTCGCCAAGGTGGTCGCGGCACCCCAGCGCGGCTTCACCGCCGCCTTCGGACCGTTCATCCGGCACCTGAACAACACCGCGAACCACGTCGTGCGCCGCTTCGGCCTGGAACCCGCCGAGGAGCTGGCCTCCGCCCGCACCCCCGAGGAGCTGGTCGCCCTCGCCCGGCGGTCGGCCGCCGAAGGCGCCCTGGAGCCGGACTCCGCCGAACTGTTCGTGCGCACCCTGCACCTGAGCGAGCTGACCGCGGAGAACGTGATGACCCCGCGCGTCGACGTACGGGCCCTGGAGGCGCACGCCACGGCCGCCGACGCGGCGAACCTGACGCACGCCACGGGCCTGTCCCGCTTCCCCGTCTTCCGCGACAGCCTGGACGAGGTCATCGGCACCGTCCACATCCGCGACGTGCTCGCGCTGTCCCCCGACAAGCGCCGGCTCACCCCGGTCACCGACCTGGCCACCGAGCCGCTGCTCGTGCCCGACAGCCTGCCCGCCGACCGGCTGCTCGAGCGGATGCGCGAGACCCGCACGATGGCCGTGGTCATCGACGAGTACGGCGGCACGGCCGGTGTGGCCACGGTGGAGGACATCGTCGAGGAGGTCGTGGGCGAGGTCCGCGACGAGCACGACCCCGTCGAGATCCCCGACCTGCTGCCCGCCCAGGCGGCCCCCGACGGCCGCACCGTGTGGGAGGCCGACGGGAGCGTCCGCATCGACCAGCTCGCCGCGATAGGACTCACCGCGCCCGAGGGGCCGTACGAGACCGTGGCCGGACTGATCGCCACCCGGCTCTCCCGCATCCCCGCACAGGGGGACGCCGTCGACCTGGACGGCTGGCAACTGTCCGTCCTGGCGGTCGAGCACCACCGCGCCGACCGGATCCGCATCACCGAACCCGCGCTCCAGGCGCTCCGCCAGGCCGTGGAGGAAGCCCGATGACCACGCTCCAGCTCGCCATCGGCGCCCTGACCCTGCTCACCAACGCCTTCTTCGTCGGCGCCGAGTTCGCCCTGATCTCCGTGCGCCGCAGCCAGATCGAACCCCGCGCCCAGGCGGGCGACAAGCGCGCCCGCATCACCCTGTGGGGCCTGCAGCACATCTCCGCGATGATGGCCACCGCCCAACTCGGCATCACCGTCTCCTCGTTGGTGCTCGGCGCGGTCGCCGAACCCGCCATCGCGCACCTTTTGGAGCCCGCCTTCGAGGCGGTCCACATCCCGCACGCCCTGGTGCACCCGATCGCCTTCGTCATCGCCCTGACGGTGGCGACGTATCTGCACATGCTGATCGGCGAGATGATCCCCAAGAACATCGCGCTCGCCGCGCCCGCCAGGACCGCCCTGCTGCTCGGCCCGCCGCTGGTGGCGCTCACCCGCGCCCTCAGGCCGTTCGTCTTCGGCATCAACGCCTTCGCCAACACCCTCCTCAAGCTGCTCAGGGTCGAGCCGAAGGACGAGGTCGAGTCCGTCTACACCGATGACCAGCTCGCCCGCATGGTCGTCGACTCCAGCGAGGCGGGTCTCCTCTCGGCGGCCGACGGCGAGCGGCTGCGCGACGCGCTTGAGCTGGGCACCCGGCCGGTCGGCGAGATCCTCGTCCCGGCCGCCACGATGCGCACCGTCGACCACACGGTCACCCCGGCGCGCCTGGAGCAAGTGGCCGCGGACGCGGGCTTCTCCCGCTTCCCGGTGACGGGCCCCGAGGGCACCCTGCTCGGCTACCTCCACATCAAGGACACCCTCGGCATCGCCGAGCGCGACCGGCCCTTCCCGCGCGCCGCGTTGCACGTGGTCACGCGGGTGCACATCGACACCCCGCTCGACGACACGCTCACCGCGCTGCGGGCCGCGGACAGTCACCTGGCTGCGGTCACCGGCGAGAGCGGCACGGTGCTCGGCTTCGTCACGATGGAGGACGTGCTGTCCGAGCTGGTCGGCCCCGCACCGGCGGCGCTCGGCTGATTCACAGGTGGCGCGACTGTACGTGCGGGGGCTCCGGTGGCTAGGGTGCCCGTGATGTTCTACACAGGTGTAGCACCCGCATTGGACGTAAGACGCGAGACCGCGGGCCCGGGTTCCCCCGGGAGGTCCCGTGAGTGAGCCTGTCCGCTCGATGCACCGGACCGGAGCATTGCGCACGCCGCTGCCCGCCGCGCGCAATGCTCCTCCCCGGGCTCCGGAGCCCCCCACGGTCGTGCCGAAGCCTCCGGTCAAACGCCGGGACTCGTTCTTCGACAACGCCAAGTACCTGGCGATCGTGCTGGTCGCGATGGGCCACGCCTGGGAGCCGCTGCGCGGCGACAGCCGGGCGGCCGCCGCGCTCTACATCACCGTCTACACCTTCCACATGCCGGCGTTCATCGTCATCTCCGGCTACTTCTCGCGGACTTTCGACGCGAGCCCCGGCCGCCTCAAGCGCCTGGTGACGGGCATCGCGGTGCCCTACGTCATCTTCGAGGTCGCCTACACCTTCTTCAAGCGCTGGGCGGGCGACGACCCGACGTACCCGATCAGCCTGCTCGACCCCTGGTACCTCACCTGGTTCCTGGTCGCGCTCTTCGTCTGGCGGCTGACCACCCCGCTGTGGAAGGTGGTCCGCTGGCCCCTGCCCATAGCGCTGGCCATCGCCGTGCTCGCCTCGGTCTCCCCGGACATCGGCGACGACCTGGACCTCCAACGCGTCCTGCAGTTCCTGCCGTTCTTCGTCCTCGGCCTGTGCCTGAAGCCCGAGCACTTCCAGATCGTGCGCCGCCGGGAGGCCCGCATCCTGGCACTGCCGGTCTTCGCCACGGCCCTGCTGTTCGCGTACTGGGCGGCGCCGCGGATGAACGCCGCCTGGTTCTACCGCCGGGACAGCGCGCAGGAACTGGCGGCGCCCGGCTGGTCCGGGGCCGTGATGACGCTCGGGATGTTCGGCTGCTCGGTGATCCTCGTCGCGTGCTTCTTCGCCTGGGTGCCGGGCCGCAGGCTGTGGTTCACCGCGCTGGGCGCGGGCACCCTCTACGGCTATCTGCTGCACGGCTTCATCGCCAAGGGCTCCCGCTTCTGGGACTGGTACGAACTGGACTGGCTGCACACCCCGGCGGGCGAGATCACGGTCACCGTCTGCGCGGCGGCCCTCATCACCGCACTGTGTACGCCGCCGGTGCAGCGCCTCTTCAAGTTCGCGATGGAGCCCGAGATGGAATGGGCGTTCAAGAAGGACGCGAAGACGTCGGCCCGCGGCAGGGGCGCGCACCGGCGGCGCTGACAGGCGTGGATCAGGAAGTGGTCAGCTCGTAGAAACCCCTTCCGAACGTCGCGGCCACCAGGCGGTGGTTCCCCGCGTCGTACTCGATGTCGTCGACCGGCACCGCGGGCATCCCGCGGCCCAGGCGCTTCCAGTGGCCACCCTTGGCGCCGGAGGTGAACACCCCCTGGTCGGTGCCGATGTGGAGCGTGCCGCCCCGTGCGATGACGAGGTCGTTGACGGGCGCGTCCGGCAGGTTGCCGGACAGGTTCCTCCAGTGCGCGCCCCCGTCCGTGCTGCCGTACACGTGCGGCGTGCCGGAGCCGGAACGGTAGGCGGAGTGGGTGGTGTACACGCGGTCGGCGTCCCGCGGGTCGACGACGACGCGGGTCACCCAGGGAAGCCCCTCGGCGAGCTTCGTCCAGTGCGCGCCCAGGTCCTTCGTGACCCAGACGCGGCCGTCGTCCGTGCCTGCGTAGACGGTGCGGCCGTCCGCGGCCGGGGCGATCGAGGTGATCGTGCCGTAGTTGGTGTAGATCGGGTCGGGGCCCGGCCCGCCCGACAGGTCCGGGCTGATGGCCTGCCAGGTAGCGCCGCCGTCCGTGGAGCGGTTGAGCACCTCGGAGCCGTAGTAGAGGATCTTGGGATCACGGGGGTCGAAGACGACCGGCGTGAACCAGTTCCGGCGCTTGTAAGTCGTCTTGTCCGCGAAGTAGGTGAGCGTGTCGCCGCCGTCGGTGGAGCTGAAGCAGTTGCCGTACTGGTAGCAGGCGTAGACGTTGTTCACGTCGGTCGGGTTGATCAGGTTCTCCTCGCCGTCCCCGCCGAGGTATTCGTTGAAGCGGTCGCCGCCCCAGGAACGTATCGAGCCGTTGTCCTGCGAGCCCCCGGAGATCCGCGAGGTGTCCTGGGGGGATATCGCCGCGCTGTAGAGCTGGGTGTACGGCTCGTGGCGCGCCTTGACCCAGCCGCCGTCGCCGTTCGCGTCGGAGCGGTAGACACCGCCGTCGTTGCCCAAGTAGACGCGGCCGGGGCGGCGCGGGTCCCAGATCATCGCGTGCTGGTCGACGTGGATGCTGGTGTCGTCGGCCGTCCAGGTGGCGGCGCCGTCCTTCGAGGTCATCAGCGGAACTCCGGCGACCTGCACATGCTCGGCGTCGCGTGGGTCGGTCCAGATCTTCCCGAACCACCAGCCGAACGTGGACTGCGAGTCGGTGAGCTTCTGGTCGGCCGGGGTCCGTTTCCAGGTGTCACCCGCGTCCGTGGTGGCGTAGAAGCCCTCGAAGGGGCCGTCCGTCTTGTTGACGATGGCGTAGGCGCGCTCACCCGCGACGGCCAGACCGATCCGCCCCACGTCCGGGCCCTGCGCCGGCAGGCCACCGCCGAGCCGTTTCCAGGTCTTGCCGTCGTCGCCGGAGCGGAAGATGCCGGAGCCCTCACCGCCGTAGGTGCGGCGTTCGGGTGTGCGCCGGTGGTCCCACAGCACGGCGTACAACTTCTCGCCCTGGACGACGATCTCGGTGGCGCCGGTGAACTCGTTCGCCCCGGTGAGGATGCGCTGCCAGGTCCTGCCGCCGTTCTCCGAACGGTAGACGCCGCGGTCGCCGCCGCCGTTGTAGAGCGAACCGGCCGCGGCCACGTAGATGCGCCGGGGGTTGCCCGGGTCCACCGTGATGGCGCTGACGGCGCCCGAGTCACGGAGCCCGGACTGCTTCCAGTGCTTGCCGCCGTCGGTGCTGCGGTAGAGGCCCGTTCCCTCGTACGTGATGCTGCCGCCGCCGGGGTTGGGTTCGCCGGTCCCCGCGTACAGGGTGCCGTCCGGGCCCGTGGCGAGCGCGCCCATCGACTGCGTCAAGCCCTCGGGCCACGCGGACTTGAAGGTCTGACCGGCGTCCGTGCTGCGCCAGACGCCGCCGCTGGCCGCGGCCGCGTACAGGGTGTCCGCGCGCTTGGGGTCGAGTGCGAGTGAGACGACGCGCCCGCCGATGTTGGTGGGCCCGACGGACTTCCACCGGCCACCGGTCGCGGGAAGTTCGCGAGCCTGCGCGGCGGCTTCCTCGTGGGCGTGGCGCGGAATCGACTCTCCGGGGACGGTCTTTTGCAGGTAGCGGTATTCGGCGGGTGCGGCCGGGCCGCGTACCGGGCGGTACACGTCCCCGGGTGGCGGGGGCGCCGCGGAGGCCGGTGCCGAGACCATCAGGATTCCGGCGAGCGGGGCGAGGACCAGGTGAAGCAGGCGTCTGCGCATGGGCTCCCTCTTCTTCCTTCCACGTCCTTCGGCATGGCCATTTCAAGCTGTGCCGACGTTAGGGGAGGGGATGGGGGAGCAGTAGGTCACAACCCGGCCGTTGTGACTGTTCGGGCACGGGTGTTCGTGTGCGCTGCGGGAACCTCCTCATCCAAGAGTCTGAGTATCTGCGAACTCCGAGCGCGGCCCGTCCGGCTTCTGGGCAGCGGCACGCAACAGCGGTATGCCAAGTGTTGACCCGTACACCACGAGAGGGTGGGCCAGACATGTGGACCGCTGGATTCTGGAAGGCCACCACGGAGCGTGCGCTCCGTACCTTCGCGCAGTCGCTCGCCGCCGTTCTGGTCGCCGGGGCGACCACCCTCCTGGACGTCGACTGGAAGGCGGCGCTCGCCACCGCGGGGATGGCGACGCTGCTCGCCGTGCTCACGGCGGTCGGTGCCGCCAACGTCGGGGCCCGCGGCCCCGGCATCACGGAGACGCCCACCGCCCGCCAGGGACCGGCCGCGACCTAGAGGCTCAGGGGAGGACCGGCCGCCCGGCCTCCACCGAGATCCGTTCGCCCCGGAACCGCTCCCGCAGCCGCCGGTCGTGCGACACCACGACCAGCGTGCCGCGGTATCCCGCGAGCGCCTCGTCGAGTTCCTCGACCAGGGCGGGGGAGAGGTGGTTCGTCGGCTCGTCGAGCAGCAGGAGGTCGGCCGGGCGCGTCACCAGGCGGGCGAGCGCCAAGCGGCGGCGCTGACCTACGGAGAGCCCCTTCACCGGCACGGCCAGGTCCTCCTCGCGGAACAGGCCGAGGGCCAGGAGCGCCTGCGTGTGGTCCTCGGGGAGTCCGCCGAGCCCTGCCGCGAACGCGTCGAGCAGCGGCCTCGCCGTGTCCTCGTCGCCGAGGTACGCGATCTCCTGCGGCAAGTAGCCCACCCGGGCGGGCAGTTGCACCTCCCCGCGATCCGGGGCGAGCGCACCGGCGAGGACGGCGAGCAGCGTCGACTTGCCGGCGCCGTTCACCCCGGTCACCAGCGTGCGCGAGCCGGGTTCGAGGGCCAGGCGCTCGACGGTGAGGCGCTCGCCCACCACGACGTCCGTCAGCGCGACCGGCCGTACGAAGGGGTGGTCGCCGCCCGACAGGCCCTCGGCGGCGGTGAAGTGCAGCGGGTCGGGCGGGCGCGGCACCGGGTCGGCGCGCAGTCTGCGCAGCCGCTCGCGCGCGTTACGCACGATCCCGGAGAGCTGCCCCTCCACCGACCGGTTGTTGCTCGCGAAACGAGGGCTCTCGCTCATCCGCCAGCCGACCGCGAGCCGCTTGGAACCGCCCTCGGCGAGCTTCTCCTGACGCGCGACCTCCTCGCTCCACTCGCGATAACGCTCCTCCCAGCGCCGCCGGGCCGTGGCGCGCTGCTCCAGGTAGCCGTGCCAGCCGCCGCCGAAGCGGGCCACGGATCTGCGGTCGCCGTCGACCTCGACGATCACCTCGGCGACCCGGTCGAGGAAGACGCGGTCGTGGGTGACGGCCACGACCGTGCCCCGGTGGGCGCGCAGCCGCTCCTCCAGCCAGCCGAGCGCCTGGTCGTCCAGGTGGTTCGTCGGCTCGTCCAGGAGGAGCAGCTCGGGCTGGGGTGCCAGGACGCAGGCGAGCGCGAGGCGCGCGGCCTCGCCGCCGGACAGCGAACCCAGGGTGCGCGAACGCTCCAGGTGCGGTACGCCCAGACCGTGCAGCGCCGCGTCGAGGCGTGCGTCGGCGCGGTAGCCCTCACGTGCCTCGAAGGCGGCGATGAGGTCTCCGTACGCGGCCAGTTCGGCCTCACCGGCCGAGCCGAGGGTCTCCTCCGCCTCCCGGATCCGCCGCTCCAGATCCCGCAGCTCGGCGAGCGCGTCGTCCACCGCGTCCTGCACGGTGGCGTGCGGCGGAAGGCGAAGGGTCTGCGCGAGATAGCCGGTGCCGCCGTCCGAGACGACGGCCACCTCGCCGTCGGCGGGCGCGAACTCGCCCGCCATCAGGCGAAGCAGCGTCGACTTGCCCGAGCCGTTCTCACCGATGACGCACGCCTTCTCGCCGGGCCGCACCGACAGGGAGACCCGGTCGAGCACGGGACGCTCCGGATAGCCGTACGACACCTCGCGCAAGACCAGTTGACTCACCGTGCACATCCCCCTCGGCTCACGGGTCCTTCTCGGTTCACACGGGCTGACCGAACAGCTCCCGCAGTACGTCCTCCATCGTGACCATGCCGGCCAGCCTGCCGTCCGATCCGAGCACCGCCGCCACATGCGTGCGGCTGCCGCGCATCGCGGTCAGCACGTCGTCCAGCGGCGTGGTCTCCCTGACCTGCGCGATCTTCCGCATGTCCGGCACGCGGAACGGCAGATCGCGCGGCATCCGGTCGAGCGCGTCCTTGACGTGCAGATAGCCGACGATACGACGGCCGTCGTCCACGACGGGGAAGCGCGAGAAACCGGATTCCGCCGAAAGCCGTTCCAGCTCCTCGGGCGTCACGCCCACGCGGGCGTAGACCACGCTCTCCAGCGGCAGCACCACGTCCCTGACGGGGCGGCGGCCCAGCTCCAGGGCGTCGTGCAGCCGCTCCTGGGCGCGGTCGTCGAGGAGCCCCGCCTCGCCGGAGTCCTTGACCATCCGGGCGAGCTCGTCGTCCGAGAAGGACGCGCTCACCTCGTCCTTGGCCTCGACCCTGAGCAGCTTCAGGAGGCCGTTGGCGAACGCGTTGATCGCGAAGATGACCGGGCGCAGTGCTCGGGCGATCGCGACCAGCGGCGGGCCGAGCAGTAGCGCGGTGCGCACGGGCTCGGCCAGCGAGATGTTCTTGGGGATCATCTCGCCGAGCAGCATGTGCAGATACGTGGCCAGCGCCAGGGCGATGACGAAGGAGAGCGGGTGGACCAGGCCGTGCGGCACCCCGACACCGTCGAACAGCGGCTCCAGGATGTGCGCGATGGCGGGTTCGGCGACGATGCCGAGCACCAGCGTGCACAGCGTGATGCCGAGCTGCGCGGCGGCGAGCAGCGCGGAGACGTGCCGCAGGCCCCACAGCACGCTCGTGGCACGCCGGTCGCCGTCCTCGGCGTACGGCTCGATCTGGCTCCTGCGCACGGAGATGAGGGCGAACTCGGCGCCCACGAAGAAGGCGTTGACGACGAGGGTCGCCAGGCCGATCAGCAACTGGACGGCGGTCATCGCTCCTCCTCCTGGTGGTCGTCGTGCAAGGGCGCGTGCAGCAGGACGCGGGCCGCGCGGCGGCCGCGGGCGTCCACCACGTCGAGGCGCCAGCCGCCCACCTCGAGGGTGTCGCCCTCGGCGGGGATGCGGCCGAGTTCCGTGGCGACGAGTCCGGCGAGCGTCTCGTACGGACCCTCCGGTGTGCGCAGGCCGACGCGGGCCAGCTGGTCGGTGCGGGCCGAGCCGTCGGCGGAGTACCGCGTCCGGCCGTCGTCGTCCTTGCCGTCGACCGCGATGTCGGGCGTCTCGTGCGGGTCGTGCTCGTCCCGCACCTCGCCGACGACCTCCTCGACGATGTCCTCCAGGGTGGCGACGCCGGCCGTGCCGCCGTACTCGTCGATGACCACGGCCATCGTGCGCTTGCCGGAGAGCCGGTCGAGCAGGCGGTCGACGGTCAGCGTCTCCGGTACGAGCAGGGGCTCGCGCATCAGCTCGGCCACGGGGAAGCGGGCCCGGCGCTCGGCCGGTATGGCCAGGACGTCCTTGATGTGCGCGACGCCGACGACCGAGTCGAGGTTGCCGCGGTAGACGGGGAAGCGGGACAGGCCCGTCGCCCGGGTGGCGTTCGCGACGTCCTCGCAGGTGGCCATCACGTCGAGGGCCATGACCTGGACGCGGGGTGTCATCACGTTCTGCGCGGAGAGGTCGGCGAGGTTCAGGGTGCGGACGAACAGCTCGGCGGTGTCCGGCTCCAGTGAGCCCTCCTTGGCGGAGTGCCGGGCGAGCGCCACCAGCTCCTTGGGGCTGCGCGCGGTGGCCAGCTCCTCGGTGGGCTGGATGCCGAAGCGGCGTACGGAGCGGTTCGCGGTGTTGTTCAGGTGCGCGATGAAGGGGCGGAACACGGCGCTGAACAGGCGCTGGGGGGTCGCCACCCGTTTGGCGACGGCCAGGGGGGAGGAGATCGCCCAGTTCTTGGGGACCAGCTCGCCGACGACCATCAGGAAGACCGTCGACAGGGCCGTGCCGATGACCAGGGCGATCGACGAGGCCGCCGACGTGGGGATGCCCACGGCGCGCAGCGGGCCCGAGATCAGCTTGGCGATGGAGGACTCGGAGAGCATGCCGACGACCAGATTGGTGACGGTGATGCCCAGCTGGGCCCCGGAGAGCTGGAAGGTGAGGTTCTTGACGGCCTTGAGGGCGCCCGCGGCGCCGCGCTCACCGCGTTCGGCGGCTCGCTCCAGCTCGCTGCGCTCGACCGTCGTGAGGGAGAACTCGGCCGCGACGAAGACGCCGCAGGCCAGTGAGAGCAGTACCGCCACCAGGAGCAGGAGCACTTCGGTCATCGGGTCACCTCCGTCCCATGATCGGGCAGGGACCGGGGGAATGCGCGATGTCGGGGACTGGGAGGCTCGCCCATGGGCGGACGCTCACACCTTTCGTAGACGTTCGAGTGGTCGGTCCATTTTAAAGGATCAGCAAAGCCCACTCCTGCCGTCGCGTACGGGTACCCACGGCTCGGTCCCTCAGTCCAGGAGGTGCTTCACCCAGCGGCGCCACTGCGGCTGGGGCGCGTAGCCCGCGGCGCGCCACGCGTGGTGGGCCTGTTCGTTGTGGTCGAGGACCATGGCGTCGCCGCGCCGCCCGCCGAGATCCACGAAGCGTTCCTCCGCCGCGGCGAGCAGCGCCGAGCCGATGCCCTGACGGCGGTGGTCCGGATGCACGGCGAGGCGGTAGAGGTGACAGCGCCAGCCGTCGAAGCCGGCTATCACGGTGCCCACGAGGAGGCCCTCACGTTCCGCGAGCAGCAGGGCGTCGGGGTCGCGGGTGACCAGGCGCGTCACTCCGTCGTGGTCGTCGCTGACGCTCGTGCCCTTCGCCGCCTCGCGCCAGAACCGCAGGACGCCGTCGATGTCCGGAGGAGTCGCGCTGCGGATGTGGAGATCGCTCATGGGGGAGATGTAAGCAGTGCGGCCGCCCGGTGGGCGACTGGGTTCCGGCGCCGACTGCTGCCCTCCGGTTCGTGGCGGAAACCTTCGGTGGAAACTTTTTCTAGAAAATGTCTCTAGAAAGCGCGAGGGTTGGTCCAGAATCTCGTTCATGGTCAAACGTGAGTCCGAGCCGGTGCGTCAGCCCGTGCCCGGCAACCCCTACGCCCAGCCGGTGCTCCCGGCGCCCCCGGCGCGCACCCCGCGAAAGCTCCGCTTCGCCCTCGGCGCCGGCGCGTTCGCCCTGGTCCTGATCGGTGTGGGCTTCTACGCCGTCACGCAGGCGGACGAGGACGGTAAGGGGAGCGGTTCCCGTGAGCCCGTCGCCGGGCAGACACGCCAATCGCCGGACGGCGGGCCGGAGTCGGCGGACCCGGACACGGACGCCGACGCGAAGGACGACGGGTCGGCCGCCGTGATCGATGTCAACGCGGGGCGCAAGGCCGGCGAGGCCAAGGCGTGGGTCGCCATGAACGACATCAAGCTGCCGGGCAAGGGCGCACAGCTCCTGGACCTCTGGCATGTTCCCGGGATCGTCGCCCAGGCCGAGTACAACGAGGTTTCCGGCTACCGCACCAAGGACGGTTCGAAGGCATGGTCGGTGCCGCTGCCCGGCACGGTGTGCGACACCCCGGTCAATCCCACACCGGACGGCAAGGTCGTGGTGGCGTACACGAAGAAGAAGTCCGAGCAGAACGCGTCGTGCGACCAGCTGC
This sequence comes from Streptomyces sp. NPDC051214, assembly GCF_040682375.1. Classification (NCBI taxonomy): domain Bacteria; kingdom Bacillati; phylum Actinomycetota; class Actinomycetes; order Kitasatosporales; family Streptomycetaceae; genus Streptomyces; species Streptomyces sp. NPDC051214. The sequence goes on along the minus strand of NZ_JBFBAT010000001.1, from coordinate 248,921 downwards.
GGATGATCGACCTGAAGACCGGCGAGAAGGGCTGGCACAAGGAACTCGTCGACCGCGGCTTCTGGGACGACACCAGCGCCACGCACGTCTCCATCACGGGCAGCACCGTCCTGGTCGACCAGAGCGCCACCATGCGGGCCTACCGCATCGGCGACGGCAAGCGGATGTACACCACCGAGCGGGAGCGCGAGGGCGGTTGCTCGCTGGACGGCGTCGCGGGCGGCTCGCGGCTGCTGCAGGTGGAGTCGTGCCGGCCGGGCAGCCCCGGCACGCACGGCAGGCTCAAGAAGCTCGACCCCCGTAGCGGCGACGTCAAGTGGAGCTACCGGACGAAGAAGGGCTGGAGCATCCAGAAGGTCTACTCCGTGGACCCCGTCGTCCTCGCGGTCAGGAACCGCGAGGAAATGGACAAGTGGGCCGTCGTCGGCGTCGACGACAAGGGGGACCAGCGCTCCTGGATCAGTCTCGACAAGGGGCCGCAGAAGTTCGAGATGTGCGCGGGGGCCGGGGACTCCGGCGAGGGCGTGCAGAACTGTCCGGGGGCCGCTGCCGAGGCGGACACGTTCTACCTGGCGAGCGAACCCAAGGACGGCGTCCTCGGACCGAACAAGATCGTCGCCTACGACCTGCGTACGGGGAAGCCCAAGTGGTCCGGAGCGGTCGACGGCGGGCGGCAGATCCTGCCCGTCGTGGCCGGCGGCGACCGGCCCGGGTTGATCGCGTACGCGCGGGCGCAGGACGGCAAGAACGGGCAGACCGTGCGGTTCGGCCCCGGTGGCGGCAAGCCCGACGTGCTGCTGCGGCACACCTCGTCGGCCCAGAGCACGGAGGCCGCGATGTTCGCCGGCAACGTCCTGTACGCCGACAAGCGGTTCTTCGTGACCCCCACGCGCCTGGACGGCAAGAGCCACGGCGGCAACGGCGAGGAAGGCAACGCCCGCCTGCTCTCCTTCGCCCGGTGAGGCCACCGGCCGAGCAGCACGACCCCCGACCCTCACCAGCAGTGGAGCCCCGATGACCCAGCCACCCCCCGACCACTCCCCGCAGCAGCCCCAGCCCCAGGGCCCGGTGCCTCCGCAGGGCGCGTTCGGCCCGCCCCCACAAGGCGCCTTCGGCCCGCCCCCGCAGGGGCAGACCCCGGGCTTCGGCCCGCCGGTCGCCCCGCCGCCCAGCGGCTTCGGCCCGCACCAGGACTACCGGCCGACACCGGCGCCCCCGGCACCGGGACCCGGGGGCGGACGCCCCGGGCGGCGTACCGCGATCGTCGTCTCCGTGGTCGCCGCGATCGCCCTGATCGTCGGCGGCGGCGTCTGGTACGCCACCTCGGCGGGCGACGGCTCGAAGGACAAGACCGCTGCCAAGCCGGGCGGCGACGGCGCGGCGCCCGCCTACGAGAAGCCCGAGGAGAAGGCGCCCGCGGAGCCCAAGGCGTTCTTCAAGACCAAGGCCCTGCAGCCCAAGCTGCCCAAGGGGCAGACCACCTGGAAGGCCCAGGGCTCCTGGCTCACCGACAAGGTGTACGCGAAGTCCTCGGTCGAGGCGATCGTCGGCGTCGACGCCACGTCGGGGAAGGGGCTGTGGCGCCTGCCGAAGCCGGGGGAGTCGTGCGCGGGCTCACCGGACGTCGGCAAGGGCAACATCGCCGTCGTCGTCACGGGGGCGAAGGTGGAGGACGACAGGGGCTTCAAGGACGCGTGCACCGAGGTGACCGCCTTCAACGTGGACACCGGCGAGAAGCTCTGGACCAAGTCGATCACCGTCGGCTACGAGAAGAAGAAGACCGTCTTCAACCAGGTCACGATCAGCGGTGAGACGGCGGCGGTCGGCGGTCTGTACGGCGGCGCGGCGTTCGACCTGCGCAGTGGCGAGGTCCTGTGGAAGCCGCAGCAGGGGGACACCTGCCGCGACGTGGGGTACGGGGGCGGCGAGCGCCTCGTGGCGGTCCGCTCCTGTGGTGACTACGGGTCGGAGCGGTTCCAGGTCCAGGTCATCGACCCGGTCACGGGCAAGTCGAAGTGGACCCACAAGCTGCCGGCGGGTGTCCGCAGCCCCAGCGTGGTCGCCACGAAGCCGGTGGTGCTCGCCCTGGACTCCGGCGAGATCAGCGCGTCCGGTGCCACGGATGTCTTCGCCATCGAGGAGAAGGGCAAGCGGCACACCCGGATCGCCCTGGCGGACGGCAAGTACCTGCACGAGTGCGGCACCGTCTCCATCGTCCAGGACTGCCGGGGGATCGTGGCGGGCAACGGCAAGCTCTACGTCGCCACCGAGAAGCGCGAGGGGGCGAAGGAGTTCTCGTCGGTGAACGACGTCGTGGTCTTCTCCCTGGCCACCGGCAAGACCACGGGGGAGAAGGTGGAGGGCGGCGACAGTTCCCCCGTCTTCCCGATCCGCATGGACGGCGGGAACGTGCTCGTCTACAAGAGCGGCCCCTACGCGCAGGTGGTCTCCCTCGACGGCAGGAACCTGAAGAAGGAGACGGTGCTCATCGACCTCGGCACCCGGCCGACCGCGCTGCCACCCCTGATCTCCGAACTGCGCTACCACCGCAACAAGTTGTTCCTCAGCTCCGATCTGCTCGGCCAGTACTCCGCGGACAAGAAGACGATCATGATGTTCGGCTTCGCGGCCAAGTAGGCACGGCGGCGGCGGGCCCTCACTCGTGCGCGATGGCCGCGAGCACGTTCATGCGTGAGGCACGCAGCGCGGGCAGCAGGGCCGCCGCCAGGCCGACGATCACCGAGCCGACCAGCACCGCGATCACCGTCGTCCAGGGGATCGCGAACGCCGTCATGCCCTGCAGCGCGAGCACCTGCTGGGCCGCGACGCCCCACACCAGGCCGAGCGCGAGCCCCAGCAGCGCGCCGAACACCGCGATGACCACCGACTCCAGGCGGATCATCCGGCGCAGTTGCCGCCGGGCGAGTCCGATGGCGCGCAGCAGGCCGATCTCGCGGGTGCGCTCGACGACCGACAGGGCAAGGGTGTTGACCACGCCGAGGATCGCGATGATGATCGCCAGGCCGAGCAGCGCGTAGACGAGATAGAGCATCACGGCGATCTGCTCGCGGATCAGTTCCTTGTAGTCGGCCTGGTCGCGGACCTGCACCTGCGGATACGGGTCCAGCGTCTTCTCGAGCCGGTCGCGCAAGGTGTCGGCGTCCGTGCCCGGTGCCGCGTTCACGTACAGCGCGGAGTCCTGGCCGCCCGGAGCGAACTTTTCGACGGTCTCCATGCCGAAGTAGATCCCGCCCTCGACGCCGAAGCCCTCGGCCCCGGGCTGGTCGGTGAGCGCGCCCACCGTCAGTTCCGTCTTGCGCCCGCCGGGGAACTGTACGGGCAGCTCGGAGCCCATGCGGACCTTGTGGTCGCGCGCGAAGTCCCGCTGCATGGCGATGCTTCCCGGCGCGAGCGCCCGGGGGGTGTCGCCGTCCACGTAGGTGACGCGGGCCACGTCGTCGAGCTGCGCATCGTAGCCCGCCGCGGTGGTCTCCACGCTCTTGCCGTCCGGCATGGACACCTTCACGGGCGTGAACCGCTGCCGCACGACGAGCCCGGCGCCCTCGGTGTCCCGCACCTTCTGGGTGATCTCCTGAGAGAAGGGCAGGAAGTTGCTGTTCTGTACGACGAAGTCGGCGCCCAGCGTCTTGTCGATCTGCTCGTCGAACGACTTGGTCATCGACGCGCTCGCCACGGACATGCCGCTCACCAGGGCGAGGCCCACCATCAGCGCGGCGGCGGTGGCCCCCGTACGGCGTGGGTTGCGCAGTGCGTTGCGCTGGCTCATCCGGCCGACCGAGCCGAACAGGGCGGGGAAGGCGCCGCCGAGCACGCGGATCACCGGGCGGACGAGGAGCGGTCCCGCGATGACGGTGGCGACCAGGGTCAGGACGAGGCCGAGGCCGAGCAGGGACGCCGCCGACGCGGTCTCCTCCGCGGTGGCACAGCCCACCAGGGCGGCGGCGCCCGCCGCCCCGACGAGCGCGCCGACCGCGGCGCGGACCTTCAACGGCCGCCCCACGCCCGCGATCTCCGCGTCGGCGAGCGCGGCCATCGGCGACACCTGCGCCGCGCGCCGCGCCGGGAGATACGCCGCGACGAACGTGACGCCGACCCCGACGACGTACGACGCGACGGGAGTCGCCCACCCGATGACCATCTCGGTGGACTTCAGGTTCATCCCGAACAGGCCCATCAGCTCGATGAGCCCGGCCGCGAGTCCGATCCCCGCCGCGAGACCGATCGTGGAGCCGACCACGCCGAGCAGGATCGCCTCGGTGAGCACGGAGCGGCGGACCTGCCTGCGGTCGGCGCCGAGGGCGCGCAGCAGGCCGAGTTCGCGGGTGCGCTGCGCGATCAGCATCGAGAAGGTGTTGACGATCAGGAAGATGCCGACCAGGACGGCGATCCCGGCGAAGCCGAGCATCACGTACTTGATGACGTCCAGGAAACCGCCGAGTTCGGCCGCCGCCGAGTCGGCCTGTTCGTCGGCGGTCTTCAGGTCGTAGCCCGAGCCCAGCTCGGCGGCGATGCGACGCTTCAGCTCGGTGTCGCTCACCCCGGGGGCGGCGTCCACGGAGATGCCCGTCGCGGCGTCCTTGTCGCCGAGGAGCTCACGCTGGGCGGTCGCCGTGTCCAGGTAGACCAGCGCGGCGCCGGGGTTGGTGGTGGTGAAGGTGACGATGCCGACGACCTTCACCTTGAACGAGCCGGGCGCGGCGAGCACCGTGAGGGTGTCGCCGATCCGTACGTCCTTCTTGTCGGCGGTGTCCTTGTCGAGCAGCGCCTGGTCCTTGCCGCGCGGGGCGTGCCCCGAGGTCAGATCCACCGGGCTGCGGTCGTTGGGCTCCCAGTTGGTGGCGATGGTGGGGGCGCCCGTGGTGGAGCCGACCGGGTCGTTCTCGCTGTCGACGACCGTGATGTTCTCGACGGCGGCGTCGACACGCGTTTGTGCGACCCCGTCGATCCGGGCGATGCGGTCGGCGAGCTCGACGGGGATCGTCGGTGTCCGGCCCGAGGGCACGGCCTCGTCGAGGTCTTCCTTCGGTTCGACGGTCACGTCGGCGGACGTCGAGGCGAAGAGCCGGTCGAAGGTGCGGGCCACCGTGTCCGAGAAGATGAGGCTGCCCGCGACGAACGCCACCGAGAGGATCACGGCGAGCGCGGAGAGCAGCAGCCGGCCCTTGTGCGCGAGGAAGCTCCTGAGCGTCGCCTTCAGCATGTCCCCGACGCCTCAGTCCTGGTCCGGCTTGCTGTCGATGTCGACGCTTTGACCGCCCTCGGCCCCGGGCGGGCTCTCCTGCGGCAGCGCGTGGATCACGTCGAACCGTTTGAGGCGTTCGAGGACGGACTCCGCCGACGGGCGCGGCATCTCGTCGACGATGCGGCCGTCCGCGAGGAAGAGCACCAGGTCGGCGTGGGCCGCGGCGCCGGGGTCGTGGGTCACCATCACGACCGTCTGGTCCAGCTTGTCGACGGCCTCGCGCAGGAAGCCGAGCACTTCGAGGCCCGCGCGCGAGTCGAGGTTGCCGGTCGGTTCGTCCGCGAAGATCAGCTCGGGGCGCGAGGCGAGCGCCCGCGCGCAGGCCACGCGCTGCTGCTGGCCGCCGGAGAGCTGGGCGGGCCGGTGCTTGAGGCGGTCGCGCAGGCCGAGCGTCTCGATGACGTGGTCGAGCCACTCGCGGTCGGGGCGCTGGCCCGCGATGTCCATGGGCAGCGTGATGTTCTCGGCGGCGTTCAGGGTGGGGATCAGGTTGAAGGACTGGAACATGAATCCGATGCGGTCCCGGCGCAGTTGGGTCAGTTCCCGTTCCCTGAGCCCGGTGATCTCGGTGTCGCCGAGCCACACCTGTCCCGCGGAGACCGTGTCGAGCCCGGCGAGCAGATGCATGAGCGTGGACTTGCCCGAGCCGGACGGGCCCATGACCGCCGTGAAACGGCCGCGCGCGATGTCCACGTCGACCGAGTCGAGGGCGAGCACCGTGGTCTCACCGGAGCCGTACGCCTTGGTCAGGCCGCGTGCCCGCGCGGCGACCTCGGTGGGCTCCGCGAGGCCTGTGGCCGATGCCGAAGCAGGTGTGGACAAGGCCGCCTCCTGGGTCGTGGCCGCTCCAACTCCCGTAATCCTGCCGAGAGTAGAGGGTCGGGGCGGACGCCGGTATCCCTCCAAGGTCGTGAACCGGAGACGTATGTAAGGGGCACGGGGAGCCGGCCCGCGTGTGCGCCTCTGCGCCCTTCCGCGCTCTCCCGCGCCCTCTTGCCGGTGCTAGCACCCCGGCGCTAGCTTGAAGGCATGGCGAAGACCCAGCTGAACGTGCGGGTGGACGAAGGCACCGCCCGGGCCGCGCGCGAGCGAGCGCTCGCCCGCGGGATGAGCGTGAACCGCTACATCGAGGAACTGGTCAAACAGGACGCCGGCGAGGTCGGCCACACCTTTGTCGAGGCCGCCGCCGACTTCATGAAGCAGTACGAGTCCGTGTTCGCTGAAGAGTTCGGTGCCGAGCGCGAGGGTCGTCGTTAGCCCTTGAACCTCAGAATCGATCTTGCCTGGCTGTTGATGATCGCCGAACACAAGACGCCCGGAGACCCGCAGGTCACCGACTGGGGTGCCCTGGTGGCCGCCGTCAGCCGGCACGAGGCGGAGATCTTCGGCGTGCCCGTCTATGAGAGCCCGCACGACCGTGCCGCCGCCCTGCTCCAGGTCCTCCTGCACATCCCCGCCCTGGAACGCTCCAACGCCCTCTTCGCCTCGTCCGTCGCCTACGCCTATCTGGTCGCCAGCGGCATGAAGGTCGTCACCTCGCCCGAGCAGGTGCGCGAACTGGCCCGCCTGGTCAAGGAGGACGGAGCGAGCGTGGGCGCCATCGCGGACGAACTGCGCAAGTGGAGTCTGTAGCGGCCGCGACCGCACGAGCCGGCCGGATGGTGAGGTGCGCAGGTGCGCACCAACGATCACGCGGCGGAGATAGGTTCGGCGCAAAGGAGCCGCACCCCAGGAGGACACCCATGCCCGCCGCCATCCAGCCGATGATCATCACCCCGGACATCGACCGCCTGGTGCGTTTCTACCAGGAACTGCTCGGCGCCAAGGAGGTGTCGAGGACTCCGGAGGAGGGGCCCGCGTTCTTCGTGGACCTGCGCATCGGCGACTCGGAGCTCGGCGTCGTCGCGGACACGAGCGTGCCGCTCGACACGCCGCAGCGCATCCTGCTGAGCATGGCGGTGCACGCCGTGGACGACCTCCTCGCGAGGGTGGAGTCCCTGGGCGGCGAGGCGCTCGGGCCGGCCAACGACATGCCGTGGGGGCAGCGGGTCGCGCACATCAAGGACCCGGACGGCAACGCGGTCAACCTCACGCAGATGATCTGACGTCCGCTGATCTGACGTCCGCCGGGTACGCCGGCCCCCGCCACCGGGGTCAGTCGCTCTCCGGCCGCCGGGCCGTGCCGAGCACACAGTAGGAGGACGGCAGCCGCGGGCCCTTCGGGGGCACCAGCAGACTCCGGTACGGGCCGATCTCGAAGCCCGCCGTGCGCAGCGCGCCCAGGGTGTCCCGTGCGACGTGACAGCCACCGAAGAGCAGGGGCCACACCGTGCGGTCCAGGGCGCGCTGCGTGGCCGCCATCGCAGCGCCCGGAGCCACGCCGTGCTCGAAGAACCGCAGCTCGCCGCCCGGCCGCAGGACGCGCCGCAGCTCGCCGAGGGCACGGGGCACGTCACGCACGCTGCACAGCACCAGCGAGGCCACGGCGCCGTCGAAGGCCTCGCTCTTGACGGGCAGCGCCTCGGCGGCACCGGGCACCACGTCCACCGGGACGCCGGCCCGCACGGCCGCGTCCACGGCCAACTGGCGCAGAATGCGCTCCGGTTCGATGGCCACGACCTCGGAGACCGCCCCCGGATAGTGCGCGAAGTTCAGCCCGTTCCCCGCGCCGACCTCGATCACCCGGCCGGAGAGCCCGGCGAGCAGCTCCTTGCGGTACGTGGCGATGACGCGCTCGGCGGCCACGCTCTGACGGGCGTAGAAGCGGGCGAAGACAGGATGATGCACCGCGTCCCGGGACGCGGACCTGGCGGAGCGAGGCGACATGAACCCTCCTCGGCGGGACGACCGGACACCGCAATGGTGCCCCGGCAGCGCCCCCTTTCCCCCTGCCGAAGCCCGCGAGTCCCGGGACGGACCCGAACGGAAACCGCCGGAGTCTCAGGCGCTGTGCGGTGCCTCACGTGCCGTGAACGCCGCGCTGCTCCACGTTCCCCCGAGCTCCGGCCCGAGCCAAGTCCCGGCGCCGGTACGGAAGTCGGCGGGCGCGAGCCTTGCCGCGCCCTCCGGCAGCGCGCCGAGCAGCGGGGCGCCCGCGCACCGTGGCAGGTCCGCGACGTTGCAGCGTGACGCCAGGTCCGGAGCCGCCGGCCAGCTGCCGATCATCACGCCCAGCGGGGCGAGTTCGCGTGCCCGCAGGGCCTCGGCGGTGAGCTCCGTCGTGTTCAGCGTGCCGAGGCCCGCCGTCGCGACCACCAGGACCGGAGCCGACAGGAGGCGCGCGGCGTCGGCGAGGGTGGCGCCCTCGTCGTCGTAGTGGACCAGCAGGCCGCCCGCGCCCTCGATCAGGACCAGGTCGTGGTCGGCCGCCAGCTTCTCCGCCGCCGCGGCCACCTCGTACGGACGGACCTGCGCCATGCCCGCCCGCCGCGCGGCGGTGTCCGGCGCCAACGGCTCGGGGAAGCGGGCGAGTTCAAGGGTGGTGATCGACGCGCCCGCGAGCCGCGTCACCTCTTCCGCGTCGCCCGGCTCGCCGGGCGCCACCCCTGTCTGCGCGGGCTTGAGCACCGCGACGCTGCGCCCCGCGGCGAGCGCGACGGCGGACACCGCCGCCGTCGTCACCGTCTTGCCGATCTCGGTGCCGGTCCCCGACACCACGATGACCGTCATCTCAGCCCTCCTTCGCCGCCGCGCACACCGCGCGGCCGATGCGTGTCACGTCGTCGTCGCCCGTGATGAACGGCGGCATCGTGTAGATGAGGTCGCGGAACGGCCGCACCCACACCCCTTCGCGTGTCGCGGCGCGGGTGGCAGCCTCCATGTCCACGCCGTGGTCCAGCTGTACGACGCCGATCGCGCCGAGCACGCGTACGTCCCGTACACCCGGCAGCTCCGCGGCCTCGGCCAGCGAGCCGCGCAGGCCCGCCTCGATGCGCTTGACCTCGGTCTGCCAGTCCTGCCCGAGCAGCAGGTCGATGGAGGCCAGGGCCACCGAAGCGGCCAGCGGATTGCCCATGAACGTCGGGCCATGGGCAAGGACCGGAACCTCGCCCTGGGAGATGCCGTCCGCGACCCGCGAGGTGCACAGCGTCGCCGCCAGCGTCACATAACCGCCGGTCAGCGCCTTGCCCAAACACATCACATCGGGCGTGACACCCACGTGGTCGGCGGCGAACAGCGCGCCCGTGCGGCCGAACCCCGTGGCGATCTCGTCGAACACGAGCAGCACGTCGTGCTCGTCGCAGGCCTCGCGCAACACCCGCAGATAGGCGGGGGAGTGGAACCGCATGCCGCCCGCGCCCTGCACCACCGGCTCCACGATCACACCGGCCAGCTCGTCGGCGTGGCGTCCGATCACCTCGCGCAGATGGTCGGCGTAGGCGTCGTCGTACGACTCGAAGCCCGCGGGCGGCATGTCCGCGAACAGCTGCTGGGGCAGCGCCCCCTGCCAGAGCTCGTGCATGCCGCCCTTGGGGTCGCACACCGACATGGGCTGCCAGGTGTCCCCGTGGTAGCCGCCGCGCCAGGTCAGCATCCGCCGCTTGGCCGGGCGGCCGAGCGAGCGCCAGTGCTGCAGGCACATCTTGACCGCGACCTCGACCGCCACCGAGCCGGAGTCCGAGAGGAAGACGTGCTCGAGGCCCTCCGGAGATATGTCGACAAGGCGCTTCGCCAGGCGGACGGCGGGCTCATGGGTGAGCCCGCCGAACATGACGTGGCTCATCCGGTCCAGCTGGCCGCGCACCGCGTCGTTGAGCACGGGGTGGTTGTAGCCGTGGATCGCCGACCACCAGGACGACATGCCGTCGATCAACTCGCCGCCGTCGCCCGCGAGTCGAAGGCGCACACCGCTCGCCGCCTCGACCACCAGGGGCTCCTGACGGCCGGGCATGGGTCCGTACGGGTGCCACACATGACGGCGGTCGAGATCGAGCAGTTCGGGAACGGAGAGGTCAGGCATTGGGCGCCAGATCCGTTCCCGCGCCCCGGCGGCGTACCGCGACCAGGTCCGTGCGCGCCTCGGACGTCTCGTCATCGGAGCTCCCGGCCGATGCCGGTGCGGGTACGGCCTCCGGCTCCGCGGAACCGCACGGCCCGCAGCCGCCCCCGGCCTCGCCGTGCGACCCGCAGCCCGCGGCCGCGAGCGCGTCCGCGCGGTGCTCCGGCAGGGTGACGGTGTCGGTGCCCTCGACCTCGAAACCGGCGTCCGCGATCATCTCCAGGTCGGTCTTGCCGGCCTGGCCCTCGCTGGTCAGGTAGTCGCCCAGGAAGATCGAGTTGGCGAGGTGCAGCGCCAGGGGCTGCATCGAGCGCAGGTGCACCTCGCGGCCGCCCGCGATGCGGACCTCCACGTCGGGGCAGACGAACCGGACCATCGCGAGGATGCGCAGGCAGCGCTGTGGGGTGAGGTTCCACTCCTTGGCCAGCGGCGTGCCCTCGAAGGGGATCAGGAAGTTGACCGGCACCGAGTCGGGGTCGAGGTCGCGCAGCGCGTAGACCACGTCCACCAGGTCCTCGTCGCTCTCGCCCATGCCCGCGATCAGACCCGAACAGGCGGAGAGGCCCGCGGCCTGCGCCTGCTGCACGGTGTCCACGCGGTCGGCGTAGGTGTGGGTCGTGGTGATCTCGCCGTACGTGCTCTCGGACGTATTGAGGTTGTGGTTGTACGCGTCGGCGCCCGCGGTGCGCAGTTTGTCCGCCTGGCCCGCGGAGAGCAGACCGAGGCACGCGCAGACCTCGACGCCGTCGTTCTGTTCCTTGATGGCCTCGATGGTCTGCGAGACCCGGTCGACGTCACGGTCGGTGGGACCGCGCCCGCTGGCGACCAGGCAGACCCGCTTGGCGCCGCCCGCCACTCCGGCGGCCGCTGCCTGCGAGGCCTCGTCGGGCTTGAGCCAGGTGTACTTGAGGATGCCCGCCGTCGAGCCCAGACGCTGCGAACAGTACGAGCAGTCCTCAGGACAGAGGCCCGACTTGAGATTGACCAGATAGTTGAGTTTCACCCGGCGCCCGAACCACTGCCGCCGTACCTTCCCGGCGGCGGCCACCACGTCGAGAAGCTCGTCGTCGGACGTGGCCAGCACGGCCAGCGCCTCTTCACGGGTCGGCAGCTCGCGCCGAAGCCCCTTGTCCACCAGCGTGTTCAGCAGATCCATGGCGCTGATCCTTACGCACGGGGGCCCCGCTTTCCAAGGAGACTTCGCACAACAGAAACGCTGAGAGGTGTGGGTATTGCCACATCCTGGCCCGGTGGCCGGACGGCTAGGGTCTGTGCACTGTCTACAAACCGGCCCGTGCCGGCGACCCGGAGGGGACCCCTATGGCGAGCTCGCCGTTCGACTGGATCGACGAGCAGGCGAGCCTGCGCGCACGGGCCGGACTCGTCCGCACCCTGCGCCCCCGGCCCGCCGACGCGGGCGGCCTCCTCGACCTGGCGAGCAACGACTATCTGGGCCTTGCCAGGCACCCCGAGATCACCGAGGGCGCGGCGGCCGCGGCCCGGCGCTGGGGCGGTGGAGCCACCGGCTCCCGTCTGGTGACCGGTTCCACCGAACTGCACGCGGAACTCGAACGGGAGCTCGCCGAGTTCTGCGGCTTTGAGGCCGCTCTGGTGTTTTCCTCCGGATACGCGGCGAATCTCGCCGCCGTCACGGCCCTCGCCCCGCACGGTTCGCTGATCGTCTCCGACGCGGGCAACCACGCCTCGCTGATCGACGGCTGCCGCCTGGCGCGCGGGACGACGCAGGTCGTGCCGCACGCCGACACCGAAGCGGTGCGCAAGACGCTGGACGCGCACGCGGGTCCCGCGCTCGTCGTCTCGGACACCGTCTTCTCGGTCGACGGAGACGCGGCCCCCCTGGTCGAACTCAGTTCCTTGTGCCAGGAGTTCGGTGCCGGTCTCGTCGTCGACGACGCCCATGGTCTCGGTGTGCTCGGCGACGGCGGCCGCGGCGCCCCGCAGGCGGCCGGGCTCGCGGGCACGGACCACACGGTGGCCACGGTCACCCTGTCGAAGTCGTTCGGCAGCCAGGGCGGTGCGGTTCTCGGGCCCGCCAAGGTCATCGATCATCTGGTCAACGCGGCCCGGACCTTCATCTTCGACACGGGGCTCGCTCCCGCCGCCGTGGGGGCGGCCCTCGCTGCCCTGCGGTTGGTGCGCGCGGAGCCGGAGCGTGCCGCACGGGCGCGCGCGGTCGCGGCCGAGCTGCATGAACGCCTGACGGCGGAAGGTCTTTCGGCGGTCCGTCCTGACGCCGCCGTCGTCTCGGTGCGCGCGCCGTCACCGGAAGCCGCCGTGCGGTGGGCCGCCGACTGCAGGGGCGCGGGCCTGGCCGTCGGCTGCTTCCGTCCGCCGTCGGTGCCCGACGGCATCTCGCGACTGCGGCTGACCGCCCGTGCGGATCTCACCGACGGACAGATCGCCGATGCCGTACGAGTGATCAGCCGCGCCGCACCCCGGTAGTCACCGGAGGCCGTGGACGAAGGCCTCCCATGTCGTGGGCGAGAACAGCAGGGCGGGCCCCGCCGTGTTCTTCGAGTCGCGCACGGCGAGCAGCCCCTGCTTCGGCCCTGAAGCGAGCGAGGCTGTCTCCACACAGTTGTTCATGCCGTTGCTGCGACTGCTGCGGTACCACCGTGCGCCGTGCAGAGAGGTGCTGGAAGGTACGTGCCGAGGCAGTGCCGTCATGGTGCCCCCTTACGCGCCGTCACGTATCCCGGCGATGTGATCCGTTGATTCCTCGGGTGAAAGTGCCTTTCTCTGAAGGGAGTTGAAGGCCTCCGTGTAGGCCTGGAGGTCTTCTTTCCGTTCGAGGTAGAGGCTACTCGTCAAGTGGTCGAGAACAACCACATCCAGATCAGCAATGTTCGGAAAGGAGAAAATAACGAAAGGGCCGATGAGGCCCACGTGCTCTCCGGCGGCGAACGGCAACACCTGAAGTCGTACATGGGGCAACTGTGCGGCCTCCAGCAACCGTTTCAGCTGGCCCGCGAGCACCTGCCTGCCGCCCACCGGCCGGTGCAGCACCGCCTCGTCCAGGATCACGCTCAGTCGCAGCGGCGGGGCCGCGCGCAGCACGTCCTGACGGGCCAGACGCACCTCCACCAGCGTGTCCACCTGCTCCGCGGGCAGTCCGTCGAGCGCGGCCCGCGTCACCGCACGCGCGTAGTCCGGCGTCTGCAGCAGACCCGGCACCACGGTCGTCTCCAGGGTGCGCATCCGGCAGGCCTGCGACTCCAGGCTGATGAAGTCGCGGTAGGCGGGAGGCAGCAGCTCGCGATAGGCGTGCCACCAGTGGCGCCGTCCGCCGTCCTCGTCCGAGCCCGCCAAGGCCACCAGCAACTGACGGAGCTGGGGGTCCGCCACCTCGTACGCGTCGAGCAGCAGACCTACGTCGGCCGCCTTGACACTGCTACGTCCCGTCTCGATCCGGCTGACCTTCGACTGATGCCAGCCGACCCGGTCCGCCGCCTGGCCACTGGTGAGCCCGGCGTGCGTGCGCAGCGCACGCAGTTCGGCGCCGAGTTTCCGGCGGCGTACCGCGGGGCCGTACCGCATGTCCGTCTCCTTCCCGACGGAGCGTTTCTTTTCGGCCTCCCCCGGGCCGTTCAGGGGCGACAGTAGAGGAAGCGCCGACCTCGCGCCCAAATACGGTCTCTCGTAGCAGAGTTCACCGCTTTGAGCGACAGATATATGCACATCTTGGTGGATGGCCACCTCTGAGGGGTCCAAGAGTGGCAGGCTGGCGCGAAGCACCATTCCGGGACTGTCCTCGTGCCTTCGTTACGAGTCGGAGCCGAGCCCCGGTGGGAAAGGGACAGCGTCGCCATGGCAGACCTTCAGGAAGCATCCGTCACCCTGCCGAGCGATCCTGCCTCGGTCTCCGCGGCCCGGAAATACGTGGCGAGCATCTTGGCCGAGTGGGGCCTGCCGGGCGAGACCGAGGCGGCCGACACGGTCCGGCTCATCGTCTCGGAACTGGCCACGAACGCCGTCCAGCACACGAGGGGGCAGTCGCCCACCTTCCGGGTGGACATCGAGCTGGACCGCGACGAGCAACTGCGCATCGGCGTCACCGACAGCCACCCCCGCTACCCCAAGCGGCTGCCCGCCGCCGTCCAGCAGGACAACGGCCGCGGTCTGGTCATCATCCGCTGGCTGACCATGGAGTGCGGCGGCAGGCTGTCGGTCACGCCCACCCCCGAGGGCGGCAAGACGGTCTGGATCGAGCTGCCGTGGACCGCGCCCGTCCGCGGCGGGGCAGCGGCGCCCTCGTCCTCACCCCGCTGAGCGGCCGAAGGCACCCCGCAGCAGGGCCCGGAAGGTGTCCGCCGCCGGATGCGACACGTCGGTGCGGTGCACCACCGAGATCGTGCGCCGCAGGGTGCCCGGCTCCAGCGGCCTGCTCCCCACCGGGGTGGCCGCCGTCCGCGCCACCATCTCCGGTACGACGGCGACGCCGAGCCCGGCGCTGACCAGCGCGCACACCAGTGCGTAGCCCGGCGTCTCGACCAGGACCGCGGGTGTCGCGCCGGCCCGGACGAGCGCGGACTCCACGCCCCGCCGGGGTGCATGCGTCGGCGCCATGCTGACGAGCGGCTGCCCGGCGAGTGCGCTCAGGGGCAGCCGCGACGAGGAGCTCGCGAGCGCGTGGCCCGGCGAGGTCACCAGGACCAGCTCCTCGACCAGGACCGGCTCCGCACTCACGGAGGCGGGCAGCGCCACCGGATCGCCGGGCTCGTAGGTGTGCGTGAGGGCCACATCGACCTCGCCCGCCGCCACGGCCGCGACGCCGAGCGGCGGTTCATAGCCCCGTACCGTCAGTTCGACGTCCGGATGGGCGCGGCGGAACGCGGTCAGCGCGGGCGGCACCAGATGGATGCCGGCGGTGGTGAAGGTCCCCACGCGCAGCCTGCCGCCGCTCAGGCCCGCGAGCCGGGTCAGTTCGTGCCGGGCCTGCTCCATCTCGTCCAGGACCCGGCGGGCCCGCGCGAGCAGCAGCTCCCCCGCGCCGGTCAGCCGTGCCCCGCGGTGATGCCGTACCAGGAGCGCGGTGCCCGCCTCCCGTTCGAGCTTGGCCAGCTGCTGGGAGAGGGCGGGCACGGTGTAGCCGAGGCGTTCGGCGGCGCGGGTGATCGACCCGGCCTCGGAGACCGCCACCAGTGCGGCGAGCCGCGTCGGGTCGTACATGGTCTCTCCCGGCGGCATGGGGGTACACGGCTGCTCAAGGCAGACTCAGGATATGCGCGCGCTGCCTTCGTCGGCGCGGCCGGCGAGCGCCGGGCGTGCTCGGGCCGGTGCTTCTCACCGAGGATTGGACGACCTGACGTCGTCCGGGCTTTCCGATTCCTCGTCGTCACGCGCACGGCGCAGCAGAAGAGGGAGCAGCCCCCACAGGCCCGCGCACACCACCAGCGTGGCCGCGCTCGCGATGATCCCGCCGGTCCGGCCCACCGCCACGTCGACGACCAGGAGCACGGCGCCGGAGACCGCGAACACCAGGACGCCCAGACCGATGCCGGCGAGGCGGGAGGACACCCGCACGATCAGCGGCTTGGAGTGCTGCCCGAACAGCGACCTGTGCACGGCCGCCGGAGCGGTGAACAGAGCCGCGGCGAGCACGGCGAGCAGCAGGGTGGTGACGTATGTGGCGCGCTGGACCGTGTCGAGCGAGGGGAAACGCTCGGTGAAGGCGAGCGTCAGCAGGAAGGCGAAGAGGATCTGCACCCCGGCCTGCGTGACGCGCAGCTCCTGGAGGATCTCCGCGAAGTTGCGGTCGGCGCGTTCGAAGCGCGTCTCGTTGCGCGGTGGGTCGTCCGAGGCGGGAGCACTGTTGTTTTCGGCCATGGCGCACGAGTATCCGCGCCGGCGCGCCCCACGCCCGGCGGGCGCGCCGACCGGAGGGCCGGGCGGGGGCCGCCCCGCCCTCCGGCCGTTGACGGATGATCAGCGCACCCTGCCGTACGAGACGCTCTTGGTCCAGATCTTCTCGAGCCGCACCTTGGTGTTCGACTTGGGGGCGTGCCAGATCCGGCCCTTACCGGCGTAGATGCCGACGTGGTAGACGTTCCGGCCGGAGTGGAAGAAGACCAGGTCGCCGCGGACGCGCTTGGACGCGGAGACGTGCCGGGTCTTGTTGTACTGCTGTGCGGCGGTGCGTGGCAGCTTCTTGCCCGCGCGCTTGAAGGAGTACTGGGTCAGGCCCGAGCAGTCGAACCGGTGGGGTCCCGTGGCTCCGTAGCGGTACGGAGAGCCCTTCTTGGAGGCGGCGATCTTGAGCGCCTTCGTCCCGTGTGTCGCGGCCTCCGCCTCCGACGTGAGCCCCGGGGCCACGAGGGTGCCGCCTACGACGGCGAGCGTGAGGGCGGATACGGATCCGACCCTGGTGAGCAGCGACGGAACATGATTCAGCGCAGTCATGCGCAACCCTTCGTCAACCGCCTGTGAAGGATGACCTGTCGGATTCGGGCTGACAAAGTTGCCCGGCCGCGTACTGCGGCTTCACCCCAAGGGTCGTTGTCCGAACCTTCCGGACCGACCCGTCATGCCTGGGTCCTCCACTCCTGCCGATGCACCGATGTCGACCGGTCATCCGGGCGGCGGCAGGACTCGGCGTCCGCCCGGACCGCCCCGCCGCTGTGGCGGGGGCTTGTCGTCGGAGAGGATCTTGACCCGACATGGGGTCGAAAACCGAGCCGAAACGGCGTTTTGTGAGGCTACTCACGGCTGAACCGTTCGGGTGGACACGGTCGGATTCGGGAGCCGGAGAACGCGCCGGACGATCGTTCGACCAGCACCGGAACGACTAATTCCGGCCCACGCGTACTCATCTGACGCAACTGAAGACGTCTCGAAAAAGGACGAATGTCTACGCCGAATGAGGTAGCCCGTTTGGTTCGTTTGAGATCGGCCCCGGACACAACGGAGTTCGCGGCCCGGGGTGACGGGGGCTCAGGGGGCCGATGGGGGCGGCAAGGTGACCCGCCCGGCTCGCCGCTCTCCGTCGAGCACCCGCAGCGCACGGGCCAGCGTCGGTGCGTGGACGGCACTTTCGCCCCGCTGGTGCATGAGCGTCAGCGCGTCCCGCAGGGCGGTCGCGCTGCCGACCAGGGTCTGGGCGGCGCGCAGTCCTCCGTAGGTGTCAGAGGCGCGGGCGGGGTTGATCCGGCCCAGCAGGTCGACCACTTCGAGGTACCGGTCGATCAACTCGCCCTCGGCGCGGGTGAGTGCGGGCAGCGGGGGCAGTTCGGGCGGCAGCATCGGCGGCTCACCCCGCGTCCGGGGTGCGCAGTGAGGTCTTGCGGCTCGTGATGATCCCGTCCACCAGGCCGTATTCGACCGCCTCCGCCGCGTCGAAGATCTTGTCCCGCTCGATGTCGGCCGCGACGCGTCGCGCGCTCCGGCCGGTGTGCCGGACGAGCAGCCTCTCCAGTTGCGCGCGGGTGCGCAGGAGTTCGTCGGCCTGGATCGCCAGGTCGGAGGTCTGGCCGTGGACCGGCTCGGCCAACGAGGGCTGGTGGATCAGCACCCGGGCGCCGGGCAACGCGAACCGCTTGCCGGGGGTGCCCGCGGCAAGCAGGACAGCGGCCGACGACGCGGCCTGACCCAGGCAGGTCGTCTCCACGTCGCAGGTGACGAACTGGATCGTGTCGTAGATCGCGGTCATCGCGCTGAACGAGCCGCCGGGGGAGTTGATGTAGAGCGCGATGTCGCGGTCGGGCGCCAGGTGTTGAGGTGCATGAACTGCGCCATCACGTCGTTGGCCGACGTGTCGTCGATCGGCGTCCCCAGAAAGATGATGCGCTCTTCGAGCAGCTTCGAGTACGGGTCCAGCGTCCGCCGGCCCGTACGGGAGTGTTCGGTGAACTCGGGCAAGACATAACGGGCGAACGGTCGGTTCATGGCACGTCTCTCCTCCGCCGGGGTCGGCTGCTCCCCAAGGCTTCCTGTAAAAAATGTACAGGACGTACGTAACGTGGGGAGTGAGAAGCGGGGACGGCGTGGGCAGGCTTCGCCTCGTCGCGATTCCAACCGCCCCCGGCCGAAAGCGTCGTATGACTGCGTCCGAGCTCGTCCACCTCACCGCCCGCGAACTCGCCGCCAGGATCCGCACCCGTGAGGTGTCGGCCCGCGAGGTCGTCCAGGCCCACCTCGACCGGATCGAGCAGGTCAACGACCCCGTGAACGCGGTCGTGACGCTCGTGGCGGACCGCGCGCTCGAGGAGGCGCGCGCCGCGGACGAGGCCGCCGCGCGCGGCGCCGCGCTCGGCCCGCTGCACGGACTGCCCGTCGCCCACAAGGACACCCACGACACCCGCGGCATCCGGACCACCTACGGGACGCCGCTCCTCGCCGACAACGTCCCGGACCGGGACGAGCTGATCGTCGAACGCATCCGCGCCGCCGGGGCGATCACCATCGGCAAGACCAACGTGCCCGAGTTCGCGGCCGGTTCGCACACCGTCAACCCTGTCTTCGGGGCGACCCGCAACCCGTACGACCCGCGGCGGTCGGCGGGCGGCAGCAGCGGGGGAGCGGCGGCCGCGCTCGCGTGCGGCATGCATCCCCTGGCCGACGGCAGCGACATGGGCGGTTCGCTGCGCAACCCCGCGTCGTTCTGCAACGTGGTGGGCCTGCGCCCCTCGCCGGGCCGGGTGCCGACCTGGCCGGACTCCGCGCCCTGGTCGACGATGGCCGTGCAGGGGCCGATGGCACGCACCGTCGCCGACGCGGCTCTGCTGCTCTCGGTCGTCGCCGGTCCCGATCCGCGCTCACCGATCGCCCTGGAGACACCGGGCAGCGCCTTCGGTGGTCCGCTGGAGCAGGATCTGAGGGGGCTGCGGATCGCCTGGTCGCTTGACCTGGGCGGAGCGGTCCCGGTCGACCGCGAGGTCAGGGATGTGCTCGTGCCCGCCGTCACGGTCTTCGCCGACCTGGGGTGCGCGGTCGAGGAGGCGTGCCCCGAACTGGGCGGCGCCGACGAGGTGTTCCGTACGTTCCGCGCCTGGCAGTTCCACCTGGCGCTCGGCGCGCTCGTGGAGAGCGAGGCGGACCGGATCAAACCCAGCCTCGTCCGCAACGTACGGCAGGGGCGCGCGCTCACCGGCATCGATCTGGAGCGGGCCACCGTGCTGCACGGCGAACTCTTCCACCGGATGAGGGAGTTCTTCGACCGTTACGACGCGCTGATCCTGCCGACGAGCCAAGTGCCACCTTTCCCGGTGGAGTTGGAGTATCCGGACAACATCGACGGGGTGCCGATGACGGACTATCTGGACTGGATGCGCTCGGCGTACCTGGTGTCCGCCACCGGCTGCCCGGCCCTGTCCGTGCCCGCCGGATTCACCCCGGGCGGACTGCCGGTCGGGCTGCAGATCGTCGGGCCGCACCGCGGCGACCTACGTGTTCTGCGGATCGGGCACGCCTTCGAGCAAGCCACCCGGCACGGCGAGCGCAGGCCGGGGCGGAGCGTTATGCGTCCGGACGGGCGGGTACTCGGGCGCCATGAATCGTTTGGAGCATCTGGACAAGAGCCTCGTCGATGAACTGACGCGTGCGGCCCGCGAGGCCGTGCGGGACGAACTGAGGGAGCAGACGCGAGGGCAGCGTCGCAGGGCAGCGCTGTACGCCGGTGCGGGGGCCTTCGGCCTCTACGCGGGCGCGGCCCTGGCACTCGCCTTCGGCCTCGCGCTTGCTCTGGGGCTGCCCGACTGGGCGGCGGCGCTGATCACCGCGGTGGTGCTCGCCGGCGTGGCCTATCTGCTGCGCAACGCGGCGCGCCCTTCCACGGACCGTGCTTCCGCGGACCGCCCTTCCGTGGACCGTCCTTCCGCCGATCACCCCTCCGCGGACCTGCCGTCGGTGGACGGGCCGACCATGTCCGCGCCGCCCGTGACGCCGCCGGCGCCCGAGCGGCCCGCGACGCCGCCGACCGTGGACGCGGCACATCCGGGCGGTGTGGAGCCCGAGGTGCCGCACCGCTGGGGCCAGTGATCCGGGCCACGAGAACGAAGATGTTTGGCCAACGCGTTACGGGCCACTCGGGGAATTGAGGTGGCCATATTGAACACATCATCGGATCCAGAGAAGAAGAAGGCGAGTTCGCAGAACTCGCGTAATTCAACCGAACACGCGGAAAGCGGCAGCGAGAAGCGCCGCCCGGGCCCCATGGAGGTGCTGCGCATCGCACGCACCCAGCTCGCCGAGCTGACCGGGATGGCCGCCGAGTCCGTGTCGTCCTTCGAACAGACCGAGGACGGCTGGACGTTGGAGATCGAGGTCCTGGAACTCACCCGGGTGCCGGACACGATGAGCCTCCTCGCGAGCTACCAGGTGGAGTGCGACCCGCAGGGCGAACTCCTGGGTTACCGACGCGTCCGCCGCTACGAACGCGGACGCGCCGACGGCAGCAAGGCCGGCGGCCGCTGAGGCGGCTGTCCGCGCGGCTTTCCGCGAAATATCCACAGATATCCCAGACTAAGGAGGGTCGATCGGCATGACCGTTGTCCCTGCACAGCAATCCGGCGGATCGGGCGGCACCAGTGGTCTGTACGACGTCCTGGAGCTGGTTCTCGACCGCGGCCTCGTGATCGACGCCTTCGTGCGTGTCTCGCTCGTGGGCATCGAGATCCTGAAGATCGACGTGCGTGTGGTGGTCGCCAGCGTCGACACCTATCTGCGCTTCGCCGAGGCGTGCAACCGCCTCGACCTGGAGGCAGGCCCGCACAAGAACCCCGGACTTCCCGACCTCGTGGGCGAGATGACCGAATCCGGTGCGCGCGGCAAGTCGAAGGGCGCCCTTTCGGGCGCGGCCGAGACCATTTCCGACGCGTTCAAGCAGTCGCGTGAAGAGAGCCAGTCGGAGTCCCGCCCGCGTGCCCGCAAGAGCACGTCGGCGCGCCGGAAGGAGGAGCAGGAATGAGCACGTACGTCTACGGCATCACCGCGGGTTCGCACCCGTCGCTCCCCGAGGGCATGGAAGGCGTGGGAAAGCCGGCCCGCCCCGTGCGCATCCTCAAGGAGGGTGGCCTGGCGGCGATCGTCAGTGACGCCCCCGACGGGCTGCGCGCCAAGCGCAACGACCTGCTCGCCCACCAGAACGTGCTGAACGAGGCGGGCGCTGCCGGTCCGGTCCTGCCCATGCGGTTCGGCAACGTCGCCCCCGACGACGCGTCCGTCACGAGCGTCCTCGCGGAGCGCGCCGAGCATTACAACGAGCGGCTCTCCACGCTGGCCGGCAAGGTCGAGTACAACGTCAAGGCCAGCCACGACGAGCAGGCCGCACTGCACCGCGTGATGGCGGACAACCCCGAGGTGCAGGCCCTGGCCGAGGCCAACCGGCAGGCGGGCGGCGGCAGTTACGAGCAGAAGCTGCAGCTCGGCGAGATGGTGGTGGCCGCGCTCCAGGCCCGCGAGGCCGAGGACGCGGTGGAACTGCACCGCACCCTGGAGCCGACGGCGCACTCCGTCAGCGTGGGCCCCGAGTCCACGGGATGGCTGGCCAACCTGTCGTTCCTCGTGGAGCGCAAGTCGGCCGAGGTGTTCCTCGCCGCCGTGGAGGAAGCCCGCAAGGCCCACCCGCACATCGAGCTGCGCGTCAACGGCCCGCTGCCGCCCTACAGCTTCGTCGAGCCCGGTCCTTCCGAGCCGACCGGGGCCACGCAGGAGTCCGCGAGCTCGCAGGCCGGTCGGGAGTAGCTCATGGGCCTGATCGGCGAAGTACTGATGCTGCCGCTCGCTCCGGTGCGCGGCGGCCTGTGGGCGGTGAGCCAGGTACTCGCCGAGGCCGAGCGCCTGTACTACGACCCGGCCACCGTCCGGTCCGAACTCGCCCTTCTCGAGCAGCAGCTCGAGTCGGGCGAGATCGGGGAGGAGGAATTCGACCGCCGGGAGGACGAGTTGCTCGACCGCCTGGAAATAGGCCTGCGCCCCGGCGCGGGAACCGACAACGGGACGACACAATGAATCGAGTGGGACTTGGCCTCGCCGTAGGGGCCGGATACGTCCTCGGACGTACGAAGAAGATGAAACTCGCCTTCGCGGTCGGCACCATGGTGGCCGGCAAGCGGATGAACCTGAGCCCGCGCGCCTTGGGTGACCTGCTGTCTCAACAGCTGCAGAACAACCCGCAGTTCAAGGAGATCGGCGACCAGCTGCGCGAGGACATGCGCGGGGTCGGCAAGGCCGCGACCGGAGCCCTGGTCGAGCGGCAGATCTCGGGCCTGGCCGACCGGCTGCACGGCCGGACGGCGGATGTGCGCGACCAGCTCTCGGGCGTAAAGCCGGACCTGCCGGGTCGCGACACCGACGAAGACGAGGAAGAGCCGGACGACGCGTACGAGGAGTACGACGACGAGGGCGACCGGGACGACCGGGACGAGCGGGACCACGAGGAGTCCGCCGACGCGGAGTCCGACGAGGAGCCCGAGGAGAGGCCCCGGCCGCGGAAGAAGGCTCCCGCGCAGAAGGCCGCCCCCAAGAAGGCGGCCGCCAAGAAGACCCCCGCCAGAAAGACGGCGGTGAAGAAGAGCCCTGCGAAGAAGACGGCGAAGAAGGCCCCCGCCAGGGCCGCGGCGAAGTCGTCCGCGCGCCGTGCCACCGGGGCCCGGTTGCCGAAGGAGGGGGGCCGCGATGAGTGACACCTTGAAGTCCGCCTCGGGCAAGGCGAAGGAGAATCCGCTCACCGGCATCGCACAGAGCGAGGCCGCAGACCGCCTGAAGTCCGAGGTCCAGGAATATCTGGGCGCCCAGGCCCAGCGGCTGCTCGTCGGAGTGGGCCACAAGCTCGGCCAGACGACGGGCAAGCTCAACGACATCGCCGAGGGCAACAGTCCGGGCTTCGCCAAGCTCGCCCTCGACGGCGGCCGCAAGATGGCCGAGGGCAAGGGCCCGCTGCGGTCCGCCGTGGAGATCGGTGCCGGCCGCGCCAAGGACAGCGTGGTCGGAGCCTTCAAGAACCTGACCGGTGGCAAGGGCGGCCGCAAGAGCGGGGCCGGCAAGAAGCCGACGGTCATCATGGAGTTCATCGACGTCGGCGTGCCGCTGCGCACCGCGTACGACCAGTGGACCCAGTACCAGGACTTCAGCACCTTCGCCAAGGGCGTCAAGAGCGCGAACCGCGCCGACGACACCACATCCGACTGGCAGGCCAAGATCTTCTGGTCCAACAGGAGCTGGAAGGCCCACACCACGGAACAGGTCGCGGACGACCGGATCGCGTGGACCTCGGAGGGCGCGAAGGGCACCACGAAGGGCGTCGTCTCCTTCCACTCGCTGGCGGAGAACCTCACGCGTGTCCTGCTGGTCCTCGAGTACTACCCGAAGGGCCTCTTCGAGAAGACGGGCAACATCTGGCGCGCCCAGGGCCGCCGGGCCCGGCTCGACCTGAAGAACTACGCGCGCTTCATCACCATCAAGGGTGAGGCGGAGGACGGCTGGCGCGGTGAGATCCGCGACGGTGAGGTCGTCCACAGCCACGAGGACGCGGTCGCGGAGGAAGAGGCCGAGGGCGAGCAGGCAGACGTCGCCGAGGACGAGTACGAGGGCGACGAGGAGCAGCCGGAGGAGTCCTACGAGGACGAGGAAGGCGAGCCCGAGGAAGACGAGCAGGACGAGGAAGCGCGCGACGAAGAGGAGCGCGACGAGGAGGACCAGCCCGAGGAGTCCTACGAGGACGAGGACGACGAGGCGACGTACGAGGACGCCGAGGACGCCGAGGACGCCGACGAGGCGAAGTACGACGAGTACGAGGACGAGGAAGAGGCGAAGCACGACGAAGACGCCGAGATGAGCGGGAGCCGTCGATGACGATGGCTGGCCGGATGCCGGAGCCGTACGGGCAGGGCGGCGGCGCGAACCTCGCCGACATCCTGGAGCGCGTGCTCGACAAGGGAATCGTGATCGCCGGTGACATCCGGATCAACCTGCTCGACATCGAACTCCTGACGATCAAGCTGCGGCTCATCGTCGCCTCTGTCGACAAGGCGAAGGAGATGGGGATCGACTGGTGGGAGGACGACCCCGCGCTTTCCACCCGCGCACGCCGGGATGAACTCACCCGTGAGAACGCCGAGTTGCGCGCCCATGTCGCCGAACTGGAACAAGGCAGGACGGGGCGGGAGAGCGTGACGGAGCGAGGCAAGGTGGAAGAGGGCACGACGAAGCGCGGCAAGGCGGAGGAAAGCACATGAGTGGACTGCGGTACGTCTACGCGATCTGCCGGCCCTTCGACGCGGCGCTTCAGGCGCAGGTGACCGGGGTGGACGGCGCTCCCCCTGGTCAGCTGTCCCACCACGGCTTGATCGCCGTGGTCGGCACCGTGCCGGAGCAGGACTTCGCCGAGGAGCCGCTGCGGCGCCATCTGGAGGACCTGGACTGGCTGAGCGCCACCGCGCGCGCCCACCAGTCCGTGATCGACGCGCTCACGGCGGTCACCACGCCGCTGCCGTTGCGCCTCGCCACGGTGTTCCGGGACGACGCGGGAGTGCGCGCGATGATGGAGGCACGGGAGGACTCCTTCAGGCGCACACTCGACCGGCTCGACGGCCGGGTGGAATGGGGTGTCAAGATCTACTCCGACGCGCAGGCCGCGAGCCCGGCCGCCGAGCCGGAGAAGCCCGCGTCGGGCCGGGACTATCTGCGCCAGCGCAGGCAGCGCAACCGTGCGCACGAAGAGATGTGGGAGAGCGCCGAGAAGTTCGCCCACCGGCTGCACGGCACGCTCTGCGAGCAGGCGGAGGACGCCCGGCTGCACGCGCCCCAGAACTCCGCGCTCTCCAAGGAAACGGGCCGCAATGTACTCAACGCGGCCTACCTGGTGCCGCGTTCGGACTCGGAGGCCTTCGTCGAACTGGTGCAACGCGTGAAGACGGCGGAGCCCGGCCTGCGCGTGGAGCTCACGGGGCCGTGGGCCGCGTACTCCTTCGCGGGTGTGGAGGTCGAAGGGGACGACATGGCGGGGGAGGCGGGACTGTGACCGTCATCGAACGCCGCGAGGTCGCCCTGGTCGACCTGCTCGACCGGCTGCTCGCGGGCGGGGTCGTCATCAAGGGCGACCTCACCCTGCGCATCGCGGACGTCGATCTCGTCCGCATCGACCTGAACGCGCTCATCAGCTCGGTGAACGAGCAAGTCCCCTCGCCCTTCGAGGAGTTCCTGTGAGTGCGGGCGAGGGTGAGGCCGAGCGCGAGGTCGAACAGATCCGGGAGCAGGTCCGCGAGCGGCCCGCGGGAAAGAACCGGCTGGAACTGGAGCCGGACACGGTCGAACGCGATCTGATCAAACTGGTCCTCACCGTCGTGGAGCTGCTGCGGCAGCTCATGGAGCGGCAGGCCGTGCGCCGGTTCGACACCGGCGAACTGGACGAGGACCAGGAGGAGCGCATCGGCCTCACGCTGATGCTCCTCGACGATCGCATGGCCGAACTGCGCGACCGCTACGGCCTGCGGCCCGAGGACCTGAATCTGGACCTCGGGCCGCTGGGGCCGCTGCTTCCCCGGGATTAGCCTCCCGGGGCTGGCCCCCGGAACTAGCTCTTCGTGAACTCCGTGAGGAACGCCTCGCAGAACGCCTTGAGGTCGTCCGGCTTACGGCTGGTGATCAGCGCGTTGGGCCCGTCGTGGCAGACCTTCACCTGCTCGTCGACCCAGGTGCCGCCCGCGTTGCGGATGTCCGTACGGAGGCTGGGGAACGAGGTGAGTCCGCGGCCCGAGACGACGCCGGCCTCGACGAGGATCCACGGGGCGTGACAGATGGCCGCCACCGGGCGGCCGCTGTCGAAGAAGCTCCGTACGAAGGACACGGCCCCCTCGTCGAGGCGCAGCGCGTCCGGGTTGGCCACGCCGCCCGGCAGCACGAGCCCGTCGAAGGACTGTGCCGACACGTCGCCGACGACCTCGTCCACGGGGAACGTGTCGGCCTTGTCGAGGTGGTTGAAGGCCTGGATCTCGCCCGCCTCGGTCGACACGAGGACGGGCTCGCCGCCCGCGTCCTTCACCGCCTTCCAGGGGTCGGTGAGTTCGATCTGCTCGACGCCCTCGGGCGCCATCAGGAATGCGACACGCATGGTTCTTCTCTCCTTGTGCGGGGTTGGGGTGGCTGTCAGCCGGTCGTCTCGCGGACGACCCGCACGGTGTCCAGGCCGGGATCCGCCGCGTCGGGCAGGTTCATCCCGGCCGTCTTGCCGGTGCGCAGATAGCGCAGCACCGGCTCGGTGAGGCGTTCGCCGGGCAGCGCCGCCGGAATGCCCGGCGGGTACGGCGTCAGCATCTCGGCCGCCACGCGCCCCGCGGCCTCGGCCACCGGCACGTCGACGGTCGGCCCGAAGTAGGCGTCGCGCGGCAGATCGACCTGGGAGAGCCGCAGTGCGGCGGGGGAGGGGACGTCCACCTCCGGCACCGGACGCAGGCCGGGAGCGGCCTGGGACAGGGCGCGCAGCGCGGCCAGGAGCTGATCCGTCGTCTCCCGGTCGTCGGCGTGCGTGAGCTGGGTGCTGATGCGGCGGTGGTCGGCCAGGTGCGCCTCGATCGAACGGTGCTCCCGCAGCCAGTCCGCCGCCCGGAATCCCGACGTGCCGAGGCCGCTCACGTCGATGACGACCGGCAGCGGGTCGAAGTCGGCGGCGGGTCCGCAGAAGTCGACGCGGTCGTTCACGTGCAGGCCCTCGATCTCCTCGATCTCCGCCCGCACGTCGGCCGCCAGATCCAGGGCCGCCCCCATCAGCTCCTTGCCGTGCAGGGCCATCTGGCGGCGCCAGCCGTCGAGGCCGGCGTAGATGAGCACGGAGGGGCTCGTGGTGCCGAACAGGTCCGCCCGGGACTTCAGCACCGTCGGGTCGATCAGGTCGCCCTGGAGGTGGAAGACGGAACCCTGCTCCAGGCCGCTGCCCATCTTGTGGATGCTCGTCACGCAGATGTCGGCGCCCGCGTCCATCGCCCACGACGGCAGGTCGGGGTGGAACGGCAGATGCGCGCCCCAGGCCTCGTCCACGATCAGCGGACGGGAGTGCCGGTGGCAGACGTCCGCGATGCCCCGCAGATCGGCGCAGCTTCCGTACGGAGTCGGGCTGGTGACCAGGGCGCCCATCGCGTCGGGATGGGCGGCGAACGCCTCGGCGTAGGCGTCGGCCGTCGGTGGGTGGGCCAGATGACGGTCGGGGTCCCAGCTCGGGTCGACCCAGACCGGGCGGATGCCGGAGAGGATCAGGGCCGAGACGACGGACTTGTGCGCGTCACGCCCGATGAGCAGCTTCTCGTGCGGTCCCGCGGCCGAGAGCATCGCCGCCTTGACCGACAGGGAGCTGCCGCACGTGGAGAAGAAGGTGTGCGACGCGTGCACGGCGTCGGCCATCAGCCGTTCGGCCCGTTCGAGGACCTGGCCGCGGCCGAGACGGTCGTCGAGGCCCCCGGAGGCCAGGAGGTCGCCGTGGAAGACGGCGTCGCCGAGCACCTCCCGCACCAGCGGGTCGGCGCCCCGGGCCTGCTTGTGGCCGGGCGGGGTAAAGGAGACACGGCCCTTTCTGCGGTGCTCCGCCAGGGCTTCGAGTACGGGGGCGCGGGCGTGATCGACGGTCATGGATCACGGGTTCCCTGGTGCCACGATGGTCAATCAGAGTGACTGAGTACTGACCTGTTGGGTACTCAGAGTCACATGCGGATGAGTGTGATGGATGTGGGTTCGAATGCGGTCCGGCTGGTCGTCGTGGACGCGGAGGACGGTGTGCCCTTGCCGGTGCACACCGCCAAGTGGAAGGTGAGACTTTCCGAGGAGGTCGGGCCGAGCGGGGTGATCCCCGAGGAATCGGTGGGGCAGCTGGTCAGAGCGGTCGCCGAGGCGGCGGGCACCGCCCGCAGATGGGGCTCGGCGGAGCCCCTGGCCTTCGCGACGACCGTGGTACGCAGTGCGCCCAACCGTGTGGACGTGTTGCGGGAGATAGGTGAGGAGACGGGCGTGCCGCTGTGCACGCTGCCCGGGGAGGTGGAGGCCGAGCTCACCTTCCTCGGTGCCCGGCGGTGGATGGGCTGGCGGGCCGGGCCCCTCGCCATGTTCGACATCGGCGGCGGCTCCCTGGAGGTGGCCTTCGGACGCGGGCGGCTCCCGGACTACGTCGCCTCGCTGCCCCTCGGCGCCCGTCGGCTGACCCGGGAGTTCTTCGACGGAGAGGATCCGCCGACCGAGCAGAGCGTGAAGGCGCTGCGGCGCAAGGTGCGCCACCAGCTGCGGGACGTCGCCGCACGGATCCGCTGGGAGGGGCCGCGCACCGCGGTGGCGACCTCGCGGACGTTCCAGCAGCTGGCACGGCTCGGCGGCGCCGCCCCCGGCCGCCATGGGCCGTTCATGGCACGGCAGTTGAGCCGGGCGGACCTGCGCCACTGCCGCGACCGCCTCGCGGCGCTGCCGGTGGCCGAACGTGCCGCGCTGCCGGGAGTGTCGGCGCCGCGGGCCGCGCAGAGCCTGGCGGGGGCGATCGTGGGCCACACGGCGATGAAACTGACGGGCGTCAAGACGGTCACCCTCTGCCCCTGGGCCATCCGCGAAGGCGTGCTGCTGCGCCATATGGAGGACGGCGGGGCGTGGTGGGCGGACGTCAGCCAGGGTGAGATCACCGCACCGGCCACCCGGCCGCTGCCCCTGAGGATCGCGGCGCTGCAGAACTGAGCTGCAGAACTGAACCGCAGGCTCCTCTACGGGCGTCGGAACGGCTCGGGGACCCTCCCTCCCGTGGCGGCGCCGACCACTTCGTCGGCCACGAGGTGCAGTTTGGTGTTCGTGTTCTGCGAGATCGAGACGAGCACGCCCCACGCCTCATCGGGGCTCAGGCCGAAGGAGGCCATCAGGACCCCGCGGGCCATGTCGATGACGGGCCTCGTCTCCATGGCCCGCCGGAGCTGCACCAGCTCATCCGAGAGGGAGGCCAGGTGCTCCGCGACCGGCGCGATCAGTACACGTTCTGTCATGGCGGCCACTCCGTAGACGTCGGGGCGTCATCACCTCACCCAGCGTCGGTCCGCGAGACTTACCCGTCAAGGGATACAGGAAATGTCGTTCGCCCTTTTGAATGCGTGAATCAAACGCCCTATCTTGTAGGGATGGGAGCAGTACCTGAATCACACAGCGGTTGGACCTTCCTCACCAACCATGCCCGCGTGCTGGCCGCGATCGCCGATGACCCCGCGACCCGCATCCGTGACATCGCCGCTCGCTGCCGGCTCACGGAGCGCGCCGTGCAGAAGATCGTCGCGGATCTGGAGGAGGGCGGATACCTCTCGCACACGAGGCAAGGCCGTTCCAACACGTATCGCATCGAGGCGGGGACCATCCTGCGCCACCCCGCCGAATCGGGTCTCGCGGTCGCGGAGCTTCTCACGCTTCTGGCCCAGCACGACGTCGACCACGGTGACGGCTCCCGGCAGTTGGAGTCGTCGCCGCCGCACGCGCGCGAGCCGAAGTCTGACTCGTGATGTGCTCGTGATGTGCGGGCTGACCTGCGGCGCATCCCCTCTTCGTGGGCCGGATGGCCGTACGGGTCGCCGGTAAGCTGGGGCACATGGCCTACGAGATTCCGGTGACGCAAGCCCGTGCAGAGCTCGCCGACCTGATCAACCGCGTCGTGTACGGCGGCGAGCGGGTGGTCGTCACCCGTCATGGCAAGCCACTCGTGGCCCTTGTCTCCGCCGCCGACCTGGAGCGGCTCGAGGCGCTGCCCGAGGCGTCGTCCGAAGCGGGTGAGGAGCAGGTGATCAGTTCCGTGTCGACGTTGCGTCCGACGTCGTCCTCGTCCGGCGCGGGCGAAGGCCGCCGTTTCGGTATCGCGGCCGAGCACCGGGGTCCCAACGCGACGTAACGGTCGGGTGGTTGCACGCATGCGTCGCGGGTGCACGCAGCGTTCGCAGAAATGGCCGTACGCCCCCGTCCGCTACAGCGGGGACGTACGGCGGTCTGACTGCCGGAGGCGCTGCCAGGCGTGCCGTCAGGTCACGAGACCGGCACCGCGTCCGTCGCGCTCGGCGCCGCGTCGCGCGTCGCGGCAGGGGCAGGGGCGGCGGGACGGCGGCGGAGGGTGCCCAGCAGCACGGCCGTCAGGCCGAGCAGGGCCCAGACGGCGAGGGTGATGAGCGGGCCCGTGATGCGCGCGCCGTCGAAGAAGGACACCGAGCGCAGCAAGGTGCCTCCGGCGCCCGGCGGCAGCAACTGCCCGATGAAGCCGACCGGTTCGGGCAGCAGCCGTGGCGCGGACGTCACGCCGGAGAACGGGTTGCCGAGCAGCACCATGGTCAGCGCGCCGGCCCCGATGCCCGCCGTGCCGAGGAGCGCGGCGCATCCCGCGACGGCGCCGCCCACCGCGAGCGTCGAGAGCCCCAACACCCCGCCTTCCGCCCACCAGTTGCCCGTCAGGACGCCGAGCCAGCTGTGCGTCACGGCCGCGGCGACCAGGCCGACCGCCCCGGCGGCCAGCACGAGGGCACCCGCCGCGCGGATGCCGCGCAGGCCCAGCATCGTCACCATCGCGCCCGCCGCGACTCCCGCGATGGCCAGCGGCAGGATGCTCGCGCCGAGGGCGGAGCCCCGCGGGTCGGCCGCGGGCGCCGGCACCACGTCGGTGGTCCGCACCTCGGCCCCTTCGGGGGCCTGACCGGCCACGGCCTGCTCCAGGAGCTGGGCGACCACCGGGCTCGCCGCCGTCGCGGTCAGCAGTTTCGTGCCCTGCGGCGTGACGACGACCGCCCCGTACACAGCCCGGTCCTCGATGGCATCGCGGGCCGCGGACTCATCGGCGTACTGATGAATCTCGAACGCTCCCTTGTGGTCGGCCAGTTGGGCCTTGAGCGGGGCCGTCGCCGCGGCGGGTCCCGCGACGCCGAGGGGGAGATCACGCGGGGCGGTCCGGGTGGCGGGCCAGGCGAAGGCCCACAGGGCGAGGGCCACGACGGCGGAGACCAGGACGGCCACCAGCACCATGCGGCGGCCCTGAGGAGGCGAGGTGGCGACGGGCGTCGACGTGAGCTGAGCCCCTTCCGGGATTCTGGGATCGAATTAAAGAGAAGGATCGTTCGTTTTACGTGATGTCCTCACTGTGCTGCCGGGCGTGCCGCTTGTCAAGAATGAATGTTCGTTTTAGTTTGGCGGCATGGCCCGCGTATCCCAGGAGCACCTAGACGCACGCCGCCGCCAGATCCTGGACGGCGCCGCCCTCTGCTTCGCCCGCAATGGTTTCCATGCCACCTCGATGCAGGACGTGCTCAAGGAGGTCGGCCTTTCGGCCGGAGCGGTCTACCGCTACTTCCGGGGCAAGGAGGAGCTGATCGGGGCGATCGTCGGCGAGGTCCTCGAATGGATCCAGGAGACCTTCGAGGCGGCGGCCAAGGAGACCCCGCCGCCCCCGCCGGACGAGCTGGTCGGCCGCGCGCTGGCTCAGGTGCTCAGCCGGAAGGCGGGCGCCCAGGAGGGGGAGGGCTCGTACTTCCCGCGGCTGATCGTCCAGGTGTGGGCGGAGACCCTGCGCAACGAAGAGCTCGCGTCCGTGATGCATCAGGGGTACGCGAAGGTGCGCGTCGCCTGGGTGAAGATCGTCGAGGGGTATCAGGCGGCAGGCATGATGCGCGGCGACATCCCGGCCGACCATGTCGCGCGGGTGATGGTCGCGACGGCGCAGGGGTTCGCCGCCCAGCTCGCGCTGTTCGACGAGGTCCCGATCGAGGCGTTGCAGGACGGTCTGCGCGGTCTGATGAGCATGGGCCGGCCCGGCGGGTGATAGGGGTCTGCCGAGCGGATGAGTATGGGTCTGCCCAGCTGATGGTCATGGAGCGGTCAAGCGCTGGTTAACCTCGTTGAAACTCCTCCCAACTAGCCTGCGATCCCACGCCACCAGGGGATTTGGTAACCGGGGTGCGCAAGATCAAGCGCGCTGCCTGTGTGTTACATCTATATCCGTCGCGGTGGCCGCGGCAACCGGACCCCGCACGGTCCGGAGCGAGGACTGTGAGGTGGGACGCGTGCAACTGACCCCGCACGAGCAGGAGAGACTGCTCATCCATGTGGCCGCGGACGTGGCCGAGAAGCGAAGGGCGCGGGGGCTGCTGCTCAACCACCCCGAGGCGATCGCGCTCATCACGTCCCACATCCTCGAAGGTGCCCGTGACGGCCGCACCGTCTCCGAACTCATGTCGTCGGGGCGCAAGGTGCTCACCCGCGACGACGTCATGAGCGGCATCCCCGAGATGATCCACGACGTCCAGGTCGAGGCCACCTTCCCGGACGGCACCAAGCTCGTCACCGTCCACGACCCGATCGTGTGACGGGGGCCGGCCACATGAGTTCCGCGCAGAGTCCCACGCATCCCGTGATCCCCGGCGAGATCCTCTTCGCCGACGAGCCCGTCGCCTACAACGAAGGCCGCGAGGTCACCGCCCTCACCGTCCTCAACGCCGCCGACCGCCCCGTCCAGGTCGGCTCCCACTACCACTTCGCCGAGGCCAACCCCGGCCTCGACTTCGACCGCGGCGCCGCCCGCGGCAAGCGGCTCAACATCGCCGCCGGGACCGCCGTGCGCTTCGAGCCCGGAATCCCCGTCGACGTCGAACTCGTCCCCATAGCCGGTCTGCGCGTCGTGCCCGGTCTTCGCGGCGAGACCGGAGGTCCCCTCGATGCCTGAACTGTCCCGCGCCGCGTACGCCGACCTGTTCGGCCCCACAACGGGTGACCGGATCCGGCTCGCCGACACCGACCTCCTCGTCGAGATCGAGGAGGACCGCTCCGGCGGCCCCGGACGCTCCGGCGACGAGGCCGTGTTCGGCGGCGGCAAGGTCATCCGTGAGTCGATGGGGCAGTCGCGCACGACGCGCGCCGAAGGCGCCCCCGACACCGTCGTCACCGGCGCCGTGATCATCGATCACTGGGGCGTCGTGAAGGCCGACATCGGCATACGCGACGGCCGTATCACCGGCATCGGCAAGTCCGGCAACCCGGACACGATGGACGGCGTGCACCCCGATCTCGTGATCGGCCCGGAGACCGAGGTCATCGCCGGCAACGGCAAGATCCTCACCGCCGGCGGAATCGACACCCACATCCACTTCATCTCGCCGACCATCGTCGACGAGGCGCTGGCCTCCGGGGTCACCACCCTCATCGGTGGCGGCACCGGACCCGCCGAAGGCAGCAAGGCGACCACGATCACGCCCGGCTCCTGGCACCTGGCCCGGATGTTCGCCGCGATGGACTCCAGCCCCGTCAACATCGGCTTCCTCGGCAAGGGCAACACCGTCTCCGCCGAGTCCATGCACGCCCAACTGCGGGCCGGAGCCGTCAGCTTCAAGATTCACGAGGACTGGGGCGCGACACCCGCCACCATCGACGCCTGCCTGAACGTCTGTGAGGACACCGGCGCCCAGCTCGCCGTCCACACCGACACCCTGAACGAAGCGGGCTTCATCGACGCCACGTTCGCCGCCGTCGCGGGCCGCACCCTGCACGCCTTCCACGTCGAGGGCGCGGGCGGCGGGCACGCCCCCGACATGATCACGGCGGTGTCGCTGCCGAACATGCTGCCCAGCTCCACCAACCCGACCCGGCCGCACACCGTCAACACCGTCGAGGAGCACCTCGACATGCTGATGGTCTGTCACCACCTCAACCCCGCGGTCCCCGAGGACCTCGCGTTCGCCGAGTCGCGGATCCGGCCCACCACCATCGGGGCCGAGGACATCCTGCACGACATCGGCGCCATCTCGATCATGTCGTCGGACTCGCAGGCCATGGGACGCATCGGCGAGGTCGTCATGCGGACCTGGCAGACCGCGCACGTGATGAAGCGGCGGCGCGGCTTCCTGCCGGGGGACACCCGTGCCGACAACCGGCGCGCGCGGCGCTATGTCGCCAAGTACACGATCAACGCGGCGGTCGCCCAGGGCGTCGAGCACGAGATCGGCTCGGTGGAGAGCGGCAAGCTCGCCGACCTGGTGCTGTGGGACCCGAAGTTCTTCGGCGTCAAGCCGCAACTGGTCATCAAGGGCGGGCAGATCGCGTACGCGCAGATGGGCGACGCCAACGCCTCCATCCCCACCCCGCAGCCGGTCCTGCCGCGTCCCATGTTCGGCGCGCACGGCAAGGCACCCGGGCTCAACTCGCTCAACTTCGTGACGCAGTCGGCACTGGACGACGGGCTGCCGGAACGGCTCGGTGTGGCCAAGGAGTTCACCGCGATCCGCTCCACGCGCGGCCGCTCGAAGGCGGACATGCGCGAGAACGACGCCCTGCCCAGGGTGGAGGTCGCGCCCGACAGCTTCGCCGTCACCATCGACGGGGAGCTCGTCGAGCCGTCGCCCGCCGCCGAACTGCCGCTCGCGCAGCGGTACTTCCTCTTCTGATGGCGGGTGCTCCGATCCTGATGACGGGTGCTCCGATGACGGTCGGCCGCCATGTCTAGGGCCGCGCTTCTCGTCCTGGCCGACGGCCGGTTCCCCGCCGGAGGGCACGCCCACTCCGGTGGGGCCGAGGAGGCCGTCAAGGCGGGACGCGTCACCGGCGCCGCGAACCTGGAGCAGTTCTGCCGGGGGCGGCTGCACACGACGGGGCTCGTGTCCGCCGCGCTCGCGGCGGCCGCGGCCCTCGGGATCGATCCGCTGGAGCTGGACGAGGCCGCCGACGCGCGGACCCCGTCGGCCGCGCTGCGCGGTGCCGGACGGCGGCTCGGGCGGCAGATGATGCGGGCCGCGCGCGCCGCGTGGCCCGACCC
This sequence comes from Streptomyces sp. NPDC051214, assembly GCF_040682375.1. Classification (NCBI taxonomy): domain Bacteria; kingdom Bacillati; phylum Actinomycetota; class Actinomycetes; order Kitasatosporales; family Streptomycetaceae; genus Streptomyces; species Streptomyces sp. NPDC051214. Next base: position 213,929 of record NZ_JBFBAT010000001.1, on the reverse strand, counting down.
CTCGCTCGACCGACTGGCCGCCGCCCGGCCCAAGGGGGCCCACCAGTCCGTCGTCCTCGGCCTCGCCGCGCGGGCGGCGGGACTGGGGGCGGAGGACGCCGCGTACTGCTCCGCGTACGAATGCGTCAGCGGGCCCGCGACGGCGACCGTGCGGTTGCTGAGCCTGGACCCGTTCGACGCGACGGGGGTCCTTGCCCGCCTCGCCCCTGAGCTCGATCTCGTCGCGCGGGCCGCGGCGGAGGCCGCGCGGCGCGCCGTGACCGAGGGGGTCGACGCGCTGCCCGCGGCGTCCGCGCCGCTGCTCGAGGTAGGGGCGGAGGCCCATGCGGCCTGGCCCGCGCGGCTGTTCGCGTCGTAGCGGACCGCACCGCCGGGCGCCGGCCCCGGAGCCCCGCCGTACGGGGCGAAACAAACTGCTGAACCATAGGAGTCGCACCATGCATCTCGACCACTCCCACGACGAGTCCACCGCCGTGAGCGCCGACGCGCACCGCCCCGACGGGCGCCGCCGCGCCCTGCGGATCGGGCTCGGCGGGCCCGTCGGGTCCGGCAAGACCGCCACCGTCGCCGCGCTCTGCAGGGAGCTGCGGGCCGAACTGTCCCTGGCCGTCGTCACGAACGACATCTACACCCGCGAGGACGCCGAGTTCCTGCTGCGCGAGGCGGTGCTCCCGCCCGAGCGGATCACCGCCGTGGAGACCGGCGCGTGCCCGCACACCGCGATCCGCGACGACATCTCCGCCAACCTGGAGGCCGTGGAGGACCTGGAGGACGAGATCGGGCCGCTGGACCTGATCCTCGTCGAGTCCGGCGGCGACAACCTCACCGCCACCTTCTCCAAGGGGCTCGTCGACGCGCAGATCTTCGTCATCGACGTCGCGGGTGGCGACGACATCCCGCGCAAGGGCGGCCCCGGCGTCAGCACCGCCGACCTCCTGGTCGTCAACAAGACCGACCTCGCCCCGCACGTCGGCTCCGACCTCGCCCGCATGGCCGCGGACGCCAAGGCCCAGCGCGCCGAACTGCCGGTGGCCTTCCAGTCGTTGCGGTCGGAGCAGGGCGTCGGCCCCGTCGCCGCCTGGGTACGCGCCCAGTACGCGGCCTGGACCGCGTCCGCATGAGCGCGTCCGCCGTCGTGGCATCGGGGGTGCGCGGCACCGCCCGCATCACCGCGCGGGGCGACGGACGGGGTGGCACCGTCCTGCCCGTGCTCGACGGCGAGGGGCCCGTCGTCCCGCGCCGCACCCGGGCCGCCGGAGCGGGCGCCCACGTCACCCTCGTCGGGGCGATGAGCGGCCCTCTCGGGGGCGACCACCTCACCGTCGAGGCCGCCGCCCACGAGGGGGCCAGGCTGCGCGTCGGCTCGGCCGCCGCCACGCTCGCGCTGCCGGGGCAGTCGAAGGAGGCGGCGCGTTACGACGTGCGGCTCACGGTGGGCGAGGACGCGGAACTGCTGTGGCTGCCCGAGCAGTTGATCTCCGTACGCGACAGCGATCTGCGGGTGACCACACGGGCCGAGCTCGCCGCGAGCGCGCGCCTGGTGCTGCGGGAGGAGCAGGTGCTCGGGCGGACCGGCGAGGACCCGGGGCGCCTCAGCAGCCGCCTCACCGTGCGCCGCGCCGGCCGTCTCCTGCTCGACCAAGAGCTCTCCTGCGGGCCCGGCGGACCCGGCGGATGGGACGGCCCCGCCGTCCTCGCGGGGCATCGCGCGATCGGCCAGCTCGTCGTCGTACGCCCGGAGTACGAACAGGAGCGCCCCGCACCCGCCCTCCTCGCCGACGGAGCCGCACTCACCCCCCTGGCCGGCCCCGCCGTCCTCGTCACAGCCGTCGCCACGGACGCCCTACGGGTACGCCGCATCCTCGACGAAGCGCTGCGCACACTCACGTGAACGGGGGCATATCCGCTCAGCGGGGTTCCCGGCACCGTCTATCGGATTGGTAAAGAAACACCGGTTGCGTCTGTCGCACTGAACCCGAAGACCGACAGGATCCTCCTACTGTTCGAAAATCGACAGGCAAATCGACAGGGGGAGGAACCAGTTGAGACGCACCACAGCATTCGGCGCAGCCGGCACGCTGATCACGGGCTCGCTCATAGCGGGCGCGATCATGGCGCCGGTCGCCAATGCCGACGCCCGCCAGGGCAGCGGCAGCGCTGAGGCCCGCCAGCGGACCAGCTCCGAGGCGCGCGGTGTGGCGCTCGCCGCGCAGCGTGCCGCCAAGGCCGGCATCGACTGGCAGGCGTGCCCCGCGGACTGGGGTCTGGAGAAGGCCGTCACGTGCGGTTGGGTGACCGTCCCGGTCGATTACGCCAAGCCCAACGGCAAGAAGATCAAGCTCGCCGTCGACCACATCGGCAACACCGGGACGAAGAAGGAGCGCCAGGGCGCGCTCGTCTACAACCCCGGCGGCCCCGGCGGTTCCGGGCTCCGCTTCCCCAACCGCGTGGCCACCAAGGCCAAGCTCTGGGAGAAGACGGCCAAGGCCTACGACTTCGTGGGCTTCGACCCGCGCGGCGTCGGCCGCTCGGCGCCCATCTCCTGCGTGGACCCGCAGGAGTACGTCAAGGCCCCCAAGCTCGACCCGGTGCCGGACTCCGAGGCGGACAAGCGCGCCCAGCGCAAGCTCGCCGCCGAGTACGCGGACGGCTGCGCCGAGCGCAGCGGCGACATGCTGCCGCACATGACGACGCCGAACACCGCGCGTGACCTGGACGTCATCCGGGCCGCGCTCGGCGAGAAGAAGCTGAACTTCCTCGGCGTCTCCTACGGCACCTACCTCGGCGCGGTCTACGGGACGCTCTTCCCGTCGCACGTGCGCCGCATGGTCGTCGACTCGGTGGTCAACCCCTCCAAGGAGAAGATCTGGTACGAGGCCAACCTCGACCAGGACGTCGCCTTCGAGATCCGTCTCAAGGACTGGATGAAGTGGGTCGCCAAGTACGACGCCACCTTCCACCTCGGGGACACCGTGGACAAGGTCGCCAAGAACTGGGACAAGCTGCGCGCCGCCGCGAAGAAGGAGCCGCTGGGCGGAGTGGTCGGCCCCGCCGAGCTCGTCGCCTACTTCCAGAGCGCCCCGTACTACGACTCCGTGTGGGTGTCGATCGCGACGAACTTCAGCAAGTACGTCGCCGGTGACGCCAAGCCGCTGATCGAGGCAGCCAGCCCCGACCTGTCGGACACCGCGGGCAACATCGCGTCGGAGAACGGCAACGCCGTCTACACCGCCGTCGAGTGCGCGGACGCCAAGTGGCCCACCAGCTGGAAGAAGTGGGACCGGGACAACACCCGCATCCACCGCGACAACCCGTTCATGACGTGGGCCAACGCCTGGATGAACCTGCCCTGCGCCACCTGGTCGAGCAAGCAGCACGAGCCCGTCGAGGTCAAGACGGGCAAGGGTCTGCCGCCCGTGCTCATCGCGCAGGCGACGCGTGACGCGGCCACCCCGTACGAGGGCGCCGTCGAGCTGCACAAGCGGTTCAAGGGTTCGCGTCTGATCACGGAGAAGGACGCCGGCTCGCACGGCATCACGAACCTGGTCAACCCGTGCCTCAACGACCGTGTCGACACCTACCTGCTCACCGGCAAGGTGGACAGCAAGGACGTGACGTGCGCGCCGCACGCCACGCCCAAGCCGTGACGGACCGCCGTTAGGCATCCGACAGGCAGCTGAGCGAGGGGCGACCGGGGACATCCGGTCGCCCCTTCGCCATGCCGCCTCCTGTCGCTACGCCGCCTCCTGCGCGATCTCGGCCGTACGCGGCTCCGCGATCGCCACGTAGTCCGCGGTCCGCAACGCCAGCGAACGGTCCAGACGGGCCGCGTTGAAGAAGATCTCCTCATGGGCGAGCAGCCCCGGATCCACGACCAGCTCAAGATCGGGGTCGAAGGAGAACGGCAGGATCGTGCCGCTCACGCTGCCCGCGAGCCGCTCGGCCACCTCCTGCGTCGCGAAGCCCGCGTACGTCCCGCCCAGGAGCTGCTTGACGGCGTTCAGGTCGACACGCCGGTCGCCGGGGACCACGGCGAGCACGTACCGCTTCGTCTTCTTGCCGATCTTGACCATCACCACGATGCACTTGGCGGCCTGCTGAAGGGTGTTGCCCCGCAGCGCGCTCACCGCCTCCGTGGCGCCCTCCTCCTCGTGCTCGATGACGCGATAGGCCGCGCCCCGCTCGTCGAGGAGCCCGACCAGCTTCGTGTACAGGGTGTGTTCGCTCATGGACATGACCGTATGTCGCCCCATCAACTCAGCGGCATGCGGGGGAACTTCCGCCGGCTCGCCGCGGCGGCGCGCTCGGCTTCCTCGGCCTTGACGACCGCCGCGTACTTGTCCACGTACTCCTGCCCGGAGAGCCCGAGGATGGCGTACATGATCTCGTCCGTGACGGCGCGCAGGACCGCCTTCTCGTTCTCCATGCCCGCGTAGCGCGAGAAGTCCAGCGGGGCGCCGAAGCGGATGGCCACACTCTGGAAGTTCGGCACCTTCTGGCCCGGCGGCTGCGCCTCGAACGTGCCGATCATCGCGCAGGGGATCACCGGGACCTGCGCCTTGAGCGCCATCGCGGCGACGCCGACCTTGCCCTTGTAGAGGCGCCCGTCGTGCGAGCGGGTGCCCTCGGGGTAGATGCCGAGCAGCTCACCCTTGCGCAGCACCCCGAGGCCCTCGCGGATCGCGGCCTGGCCCGCCTCCTTGCCCGAGCGGTCCACCGGGATCTGCCCGGCGCTGCGGAAGAACGCGGCCGTCAGACGGCCCCTGACGCCGGGGCCCGTGAAGTACTCGGCCTTCGCGAGGAAGGTGATCCGCCGCTTGATGATGGCGGGCATCAGGAAGTGGTCCGAGAACGAGAGGTGGTTGCCCGCCACGATCGCCGCGCCCGACTCCGGTACATGCTCCAGACCCTCGATGCGCGGCCGGAACATGAGCCGCAGCAGCGGCCCCAGGACGACGTACTTGAGCAGGTAGTAGAACACCCGTTGCTCCTTGACGTAGGTGGACCGGCCTGGGTGCTGCGTCGTCGCAGGTCACGGGTCCTCGCGCAGCGGTCAGTTTAGGTGCGCCGCCGCGACGGGAGAAGGGAGCGAAGCCGGGCGGAGTCGGTCCCTTGGCGCGATCGCACGCCTGGCCGGTGACGCGCCCGTCCGGACCTCGCTCCGCACACGTCCGGGTGAGCGTCCGGCGTGTCGCTCGCGCGGGCGGCGGGCGCGGGGGTGGCCTGGCCTGACTCCGACGCAGTACGTCACCGTCACAGGAGGTCCCCATGAGGTCTCGTCCCACGTCCCGCCTGCGCCCGGCCGCGGCGACCGCCGCCGCGCTGGTCTCCCTCGCCGTCGCCGCCCCCGCCCACGCGGCGGGCGAGACGGCGCCCGAGCGGTCGAGCGGCGTCTTCCTGACCGTCACGGGGCAGGACAACGCCTGGGTCCGCGGCGTGCTGCTCGACTGCGTGACCCAGCGGCCCGCGCACCATCCGCACGCGGCCGCTGCCTGCGCGGCGATCGACAAGGCGCACGGCGACTTCGACGCACTGCCGACGACGAAGTCGGGGATCTGCACCAAGCAGTACGCCCCGGTCACCGTGAGCGCGACGGGGCTCCACCGGGGCAAGCCGGTCAGCTGGAACAAGACGTACGGCAACGCCTGCGAGATGGGGTACTCGACGGGCGCCGTCTTCCGCTTCTGACGGCGTCGGCCGACGTTCCACCCCGGGCGCCGCCCCGCACCTCTCCTCGGCGGTACGCGGCGTCTAGGGGGTGCTGCGCGAGAGCACCATCGCCAGCGTGAGCATCCCGATGACGACCCAGCCGAACCACAGCCAGCCGTTGCTCCCCAGCGCGACCGTGTACGCGGTCACCGCGACCAAGCCTCCGATGGTGAATACACCCATCGTCTTCGTAGAATCAGGCATCGCCCTGCCTCCTCCCGGCAGCCCGGCGCCTCGACGCCAAGACCGCGGCCTGAGACCATCCTCGCCCGCGAAGACCCTTTGCCGCTAGCGCCCGCGCGCGGCCAGTGAGGCGAGATAGGCGTTGTACGCCTCGAGCTCCTTGTCGCCGTCGCGGTCGGCGGCCCGGTCCGTGCGCCGCGCCTGGCGCTGCTCGGAGCGGTACCACTGGAAGAGCAGCGCGAGCAGCACGAGGACCGAGGGCACCTCGCTGAACGCCCAGGCGATGCCTCCGGCAGCCGTCTGATCGGCGAGGGCGTCGATGCCGAGCGAGGACGGCGGGTTCTTGTAGGTGCCGACCATCGGCTCGGACGCCATCATCAGGGCGATGCCGAAGAAGGCGTGGAACGGCATGCCGGCGAACAGCTCCAGCATCCGCATGATGTATCCGGGCCGGTGCGGCCCCGGGTCCACGCCCATGATCGGCCAGAAGAAGACCAGGCCGACCGCGAGGAAGTGCACCATCATCCCGATGTGGCCCACCTTGGACCCCATCAGGGTGTCGAAGAGCGGGGTGAAGTACAGCGCGTACAGGCTCGCGATGAACAGCGGGATCGTGAACGCGGGGTGGGTGATGATCCGCATGTAGCGGCTCTGCAGGATCCACAGCAGCCACTCGCGCGGGCCCTTGCTGCCGCGGGCGGCGACCGGCAGCGCGCGCAGGGCGAGGGTGATCGGGGCGCCCATCAGGATCAGGATCGGCGAGAGCATGCTGATGATCATGTGCTGCACCATGTGCACGCTGAACATGACCATGCCGTAGTCGTTCAGCTTGGTGCACATCACGAGCAGGATGGTCAGCACGCCCACCACGAAGGAGATGGTGCGTCCGACCGGCCACTTGTCACCGCGCCGTACGAGCCGGACCACGCCCCAGCCGTAGAGCGCGAGGGCCACCAGGCAGCCGATGAGGAAGAAGGGGTCGGCCGAGAGCTCGAGCCCGCGCCCCAGCGTGAACGGCGGCAGATCCATGTTCATGCCGTGCCCGCTGTGATCCATCCACTGGCTCCTGATTCGTGCGGTTGTGCGCTGTGTGTCCGCACCAGACTAGAACGGCCCCCGGACGCCGACGCGTCCGGGGGCCGTTCCTTCGGCCTTGATCTGCGGCGTGGTCTAGAGCACGCACTCCGCCTCGGCGTAGCGCTCGTCCGGCACCGTCTTGAGCGTCTCGACGGCCTCGGCGAGCGGGACCATCGTGATGTCCGTGCCGCGCAGCGCCGTCATCTTGCCGAACTCGCCGCGGTGCACGGCCTCCACGGCGTGCCAGCCGAAGCGGGTGGCGAGGACACGGTCGTACGCGGTGGGGGTGCCGCCGCGCTGGACGTGCCCGAGGATCACCGGGCGCGCCTCCTTGCCCAGGCGCTGCTCCAGTTCGATGGAGAGCTGGCGGGCGATGCCGGCGAACCGCTCATGGCCGTACATGTCCTTGATGCCCTCGTCGAACTCCATCGAGCCCTCACGGGGCTTGGCGCCCTCGGCGGCCACGACGATCGCGAACTTCTTGCCCGCGGAGAACCGCTCGCCGACCTTGCGCGTCAGTTCCTCTATGTCGAAGGGCCGCTCCGGCACGACGATCGCGTGCGCGCCCGCGGCCATGCCCGAGTGCAGCGCGATCCAGCCGGTGTGCCGGCCCATGACCTCGACGATCAGGACCCGCTGATGCGACTCGGCGGTCGTCTTGAGCCGGTCAAGGGCCTCGGTCGCCACGCCGACGGCGGTGTCGAAGCCGAACGTCACGTCGGTGACCGCGATGTCGTTGTCGATCGTCTTGGGCACCCCGACGATCGGCAGACCTGCGTCCGACAGGAGCCGGGCCGCCTTCAGCGTGCCTTCGCCGCCGATCGGGATGACCGCGTCGAGGCCCAGGTCGGCGAGGTGGCCCTTGGCCCGCTCGACGCCGTCGCGCAGGTGCGCGGGCTGGACACGGGAAGAGCCGAGAATCGTTCCGCCTCGCGCCAGGATGCCGCCCACCGCGTCCAGGTCGAGCTTGCGGTAGTCGCATTCGAGCAGACCACGCCAGCCGTCGTGGAATCCGATGACCTCGTCGCCGTGGTCGACGACGGCACGGTGCACGACCGAGCGGATGACGGCGTTGAGACCGGGGCAGTCGCCGCCGGACGTGAGGACACCAATGCGCATAGCCCGCCAACGTCTTTCATAAAGAGGGGCCCTTGTGCTGCGTGGGCCGAAGTCCGGACCACGTCGTCCGGCGGGAACCCCGCCACCCTATAGGCGGCAGGGGGCGGGGCCGCACCGGGCGTCCGACTGCTGGACTGTGCCGCTCACCTGTGCGGCGACGGCCTCAGGCGGGCTGCTGCGCCGCGTTCATCCGCTCGGCGCGCAGCGCCTCGTACCAGCGGTCGTCCGTCGGCGGCAGCGCGTTCACGTCGAGGGCCAGCTTCAGGAGCAGGTCCGCGATCAGCGGGTTGCGGGCCAGGACGGGACCGTGCATGTACGTGCCGAAGACGGTGCCGTTGTACGCGCCCTCGGTGCCGTCGCCCGTGCCGTTGCCCCGGCCGAGCGTGACGCGGGCGAGCGGGCGCGCGGACGGGCCGATGTGCGTGATGCCCTGGTGGTTCTCGAAGCCGGTCAGCGGGGGCAGGCCCAGCTGCGGGTCGATGTCGCCGAGGACGTCGCCGACGCACCGGTCGCCCTCGCCGCGGGTGGAGATCACGTCGAGCAGGCCGAGGCCCGGCTCGCGCTGGCCGAGGTCGTTGATGAACTCCTGGCCCAGGATCTGGTAGCCCGCGCACACCGAGAAGACGATCGCGCCGTTGCCCACGGCCCGCTGCAGGCCGCCGTCGCGGCGCAGCCGCTCGGCCGCCAGGCGCTGCGGGCGGTCCTCGCCGCCGCCGATCAGGTAGATGTCGCCGGAGGTGGGCACCGGCTGGTCGCTGCGCACGTCGTAGCGCTCGACCTGGAGGCCGCGCTGGTGGGCGCGGCGCTCCACGACCAGGGCGTTGCCCTGGTCTCCGTACGTGCTGAGCAGGTCGGGGTAGACCCACACCAGCCGCAGGCTGTTGTCGCTCATGCTCATTCGTCCCTACGAGGGTCTAGAGGGTCCGGTGGGGTCAGTTGCCGACGCGGCGGCGCAGGTCCTGGAACGCGGTGTAGTTCGCGATCGTCTCGATGCGTCCGGGCGGCGCCAGCTGCACGGCCTCGTCGAGGGACTCGCAGACCCGGAAGTCCAGGCCGGCGACCTCAAGACGCACGGCGAGGTCCAGCTTGCGGTCGCCGAGCACGAAGATCGGGTGACCGGCCAGGCGCGTGTAGTCGACGTCCCACAGCCAGGAGGTGTCGGTGCCGTCGGCGCCGCGGGCGTTCACCGACAGGACCACCGGGGTGGGCGGCGGGTCGATCAGCGAAAACGTTTCGAGCCAGCCCGCGGGGTTCTTCGCGAGGAGCAGGCGCAGGTCACGGCCCTGGAACTGCACGACGTCATAGCGTCCGGCGACGGCCTGGACCTGGTACATCCGTTCCAGGGCGACCTGCGGCGGCACACCGAAGACGGCGGCGACGGCGGCCGACGTGGTGGCGTTCGCCTTGTTCGCGCGGCCCGGCAGCTGAAGGTGGATCGGCCAGGCCGAGCCGTGCGGGTCAAGGACGTGGTCGCCGGAGAGCACCCAGCTGGGCGCGGGGCGGCGGAAGCCGCACTCGCCGCAGAACCAGTCGTCCCCGGGGCGCTGCATGACACCGCCGCAGGAGGGGCACGACCAGGCGTCGTCCTTCCACTCCTGTCCCGCGGCCACCCATACGACGTTCGGCGACGAGGACGCCGCCCAGACGACCAGCGGGTCGTCCGCGTTGGCGATCACGACCGCCTTGGAGCCTGCCAGGCCCTCGCGCCAGTTCTCGGCCATCATGCGGGTCTCCGCGGCGCGGTCCAGCTGGTCGCGCGAGAGGTTGAGCAGCGCGATCGCCTTGGGTTCCACGTCGCGGGCGACACCCGCGAGATACTTCTCGTCGACCTCGATCACGCCGAAACGGGCGTCCGAGCCGCCCGCGAGGGCCGAGGTGATCCCGGCCGGCATGTTCGCGCCCAGCGCGTTCGACACCACGGGCCCGCTGGCGCGCAGCGCCTCGGCGAGCAGCCGGGTCGTGGTCGTCTTGCCGTTGGTGGCGGAGACGAGCACCACGTCCAGGTGCGTGGCGAGACGCCCGAGCAGGTCGGGGTCGAGTTTGAGCGATACGCGGCCGCCGATCACCGATCCGCTGCCGCGGCCCGCCGCGCGCGACACCGCCGCGGCCGCCTTGCCCGCCGTCACGGCCAGCTTGGCCCGCGGCGACAGCGGGTCCGTGTTGCCTGCCATCAGTTCTGGATCCTCCTTGCTTACGGCGCCGCGCCTGCCCCCGGCAACGCGATGAACCTCAGCCTATCGAGATCCACTGTCAAGCCCGAACCGCGGCACCACCCCGACCCCGGGGTTCACCAAGGACCGTACCCTTGCGGCCATGCGACACGGCTCGATCCCGGGCGCCTCGGGGCGCGTACGACCTCTGACACTGCTCGGTGACCCCGTGCTGCACAAGCCCTGTGAGGAGGTCACCGACTTCGGTCCCGAACTGGCCCGGCTCATCGAGGACATGTACGCCACGATGTACGCGGCCCAGGGCGTGGGCCTGGCGGCCAACCAGATCGGCGTGAACCGGCGGGTCTTCGTGTACGACTGCCCGGACGACGACGAGGTGCGTCATCTCGGGTACGTGGTGAACCCACGTCTGGTGGAGGCCGACGGGGTGGTGGTGCGCGGACCGGAGGGCTGTCTGTCGCTGCCGGGCCTGGAGGCGGGCACGCCGCGCTTCGACCACGCGGTGGTGGAGGGCGTCACGATGCTCGGTGAGCCGGTGCGGGTACACGGGACCGGCTGGTTCGCGCGGTGTCTGCAGCACGAGTGCGACCACCTGGAGGGCGGGGTCTACACCGATCACGTCACGGGCTGGCGGCGGCGCAGGGTTCTGCGGGCCGCCGCCAAGGCGCCCTGGCGCACCTGACCTTCAGGGGCCACCGGTGCTCAGAAGCCGGGGCCGCCGACGCGGTCGCCCGCCGCCGCGAGGCGTCCCCACAGCAGGTCGGCCAGGCTGCTGACCAACTCGGCGCGCGGGCAGGGGCGTTCGCCGAGCCACCAGTCGCCCGCCGCGTGCATCATGCCGACGATGCCGTGTCCCCACACGCGCGCGAGCTGCGCGCTGCCCGGCCCGAGGTCGACCCGCTCCTCGATGACCTGCGCGAGCTCCTCGCCCATGCGGCGAAGGACGGGCGCGGAGTGCAGGCCCACGTCGAAGCCCTGGTCGCCGGGGGCGGCGGCGTCCGAGGGGTGCATGAGGAAGCGGTAGACCTGCGGGCGGGCCTCGATCGCCGCGAGGTAGGTGTCCAGGGTCTGTTCGACGCGCTCGCGCCGCTCGGCCGGGGCGTCCAGGGCGGCGCGCAGCGCTTCGAGGAGTGCGTCGGTGTGCCGCTTGGCGAGCGCGGCGTACAGTCCGCCCTTGTCGCCGAAGTGCCGGTACAGGATCGGCTTGGTGATGCCGGCCTCCGCGGCGATGGCGTTCATCGAGGCGCCGGGGCCGTCGCGGAGCACCACCCGGTCGGCGGCCTCCAGCAACTCGCGCCGCCGGCGCTCGGCAGACCGCTGCTGATCGGTCTGCTGTGTGGTGGTCTCCATAGCGATTCTCTCCCCGCCCATGCGATTGCGTGACGCACGCGCAACGTAACACCCCACGCACGACGACGATCGAACGGGCGGCCGGGAGTTGACATCGGCTACCCGCCAGTAACAGACTCCAGTTACCGCAAGTAACGCACGTCTTCACCGCAGGTCCTGGAGGGGTCATGGCCGAGTTCACCATGGAGCTCAACGACGAACAGAAGGAGGTCCGGGACTGGCTCCACGGGTTCGCCGCTGACGTGATCCGTCCCGCGGCCGCCGAGTGGGACGAGCGTGAAGAGACCCCGTGGCCCATCATCCAGGAAGCGTCGAAGCTGGGGATCTACTCCCTGGACTTCTACGCCCAGCAGTTCTTCGACCCCACGGGCCTCGGCATCGTGATGGCCACCGAGGAGATCTTCTGGGGTGACGCGGGCATCGGCCTGTCCATCATGGGCACCGGTCTGGCCGCCGTCGGCGTGCTCGCCAACGGCACCGAGGAGCAGATCGGCACCTGGATCCCGCAGATGTATGGCGACGTGAACGACGTCAAGGTCGCCGCCTTCTGCTCCTCCGAGCCGGACGCCGGCTCCGACGTGGCGGCGATGCGCACCCGCGCCGTCTACGACGAGGCCAAGGACGAGTGGGTCCTCAACGGCACCAAGACCTGGGCGACCAACGGCGGCATCGCCAACGTCCACGTCGTCGTCGCAGTCGTCGACCCCGAGCTCGGCTCCAAGGGGCACGCCTCCTTCATCGTCCCGCCGAACACCCCCGGCCTCTCCCAGGGCCAGAAGTTCAAGAAGCACGGCATCCGCGCCTCGCACACCGCCGAGGTCGTCCTGGAGGACGTCCGCGTCCCCGGCCACTGCCTGCTCGGCGGCAAGGACAAGCTCGACGAGCGCCTGGCCCGTGCCCGGGAGCGCGCCAAGACCGGCGGTGAGCGCGTGAAGAACGCCGCGATGGCCACCTTCGAGGCGTCCCGCCCGGCGGTCGGCGCCATGGCGGTCGGCACGGCGCGCGCCGCGTACGAAGAGGCCCTGGAGTACGCCAAGACGCGTACGCAGTTCGGTCGCCCGATCATCGACAACCAGGGTGTCGCCTTCCAGCTCGCCGACATGCGTACGCAGATCGACGCAGCCCGTCTGCTCGTCTGGCGTGCCTCGTGGATGGCGAGCACGGGCAAGAAGTTCGAGTCGGCCGAGGGCTCCATGTCGAAGCTGTACGCGAGCGAGGTCGCCAAGAAGGTCACCGCGCAGGCGTTGCAGATCCTCGGCGGCAACGGCTTCACGCGGGAGTACCCGGTCGAGCGGATGCACCGAGACGCCGCGATCTACACGATCTTCGAGGGCACGAGCGAGATCCAGCGTCTGGTGATCGCGCGCACGCTGTCGGGCATGCCGATTCGCTAGGTGCGGCTGGGGACCGCCTGTGGCGGTCGATGCACGGCATAGGAGATGGGCAGGCAAGTTTGCAAGTTTGCCTGTCCATCTCCTACGGTCGTTCCATGACCGAAAAGCCCGGCGACCCCACCCCCGAGCAGCTCGCCGCCGATCTCACGGCCGTGCTCGGACGTGTCGTACGGCGACTGCGGACGGCGTCACCGGGGGCCGGGCTCAGCGCGTCGCAGCGCACCGTCCTCGCGCTCCTTGACCGGGAGGGCCCCGCCACCACGGCCGCTCTGGCCCGCACCGAGCTCGTACGGCCGCAGTCGATGCGCATGACGGTGGGCGCCCTGGAGAGCATGGAGCTTGTCGAGCGCGCCCCCGACCCGAACGACGGGCGGCAGTCCGTCGTCTCGGTGACGGACAAGGGGCGACGCACCCTCGCGGACGCGCGCGCCGCCAAGCACGGATGGCTGTCGGGCGCCATCACCGACGGCCTCGATGCCGGCGAGCAACGCCAACTGGCAGACGCGGTCGTGCTGTTGGAGCGCCTGGTGAAGCGGTGACAGTGCCGGTCTCGGCGCGCCCCAGCCCTCCGAGCCCGCTGACCCCCACGCCGCCGACCACCAACGCCGTTGGCCCCACCCCCACGTGAGAAAGATCTGAGCCATGACTGCCACGACCCTCGACCCCACCACGGCCCTCGTCCTCGTCGACCTCCAGAAGGGCATCACCGCCCTGCCCACGGCACACCCCTCCGCGGAGATCGTCGAACGGTCGGCCCGTCTCGCCGGTGCCTTCCGTGAGCGCGGCCTGCCCGTGGTCCTCGTCCGGGTCACCGGCGGCGCCCCCGGGCGCACCGAAGGCCCCGCTCGCGGCGGCGATGTGCCGGCCGACTGGGCCGACCTGGTCCCCGAACTCGGCCGCCAGGACAGCGACATCGTCGTCACCAAGCAGCAGTGGGGCGCCTTCTACGGCACCGACCTCGACCTCCAGCTGCGCCGCCGCGGCGTCACCCAGGTCGTCGTCGCCGGCATCGCGACGAGCATCGGCGTCGAGTCGACGGCCCGCGCGGCACACGAGCACGGCTACCACGTCACGGTCGCCGTGGACGCGGTGACCGACATGGACGCGCAGGCGCACCGCAACAGCATCGAGAAGATCTTCCCGAGGCTCGGCGAGACGGACACGGCGGCGGCGATCGCGAAGCTGCTCCCGGCGACCTAGAGCAGTCCTAGGGCGCGTAGACGTACGGCGTCGTCACGCTCAGCGGTACGAAGCCCAGGCGTCGCAGGATCGGGCGGCTGTCGTCGGAGGCGTCCACCTGGAGGTAGCGGCAGCCGCGGGCGGCGGCGATGCGGGTGCGGTACGCGACCAGGGCGCGGTAGATGCCCTTGCCCCGCCACTGCGGCGCGGTGCCGCCGCCCCAGAGCCCGGCGAAGTCGGTGCCGGGACAGAACTCCATCCGGGCCGAGCTCACCGGTACGTCACCGGCCATCGCGACCACCGCGACGATGGTGTCGGGGGCCTCGGTCAGCTGGGTGAGGACGCGCTGGGCGAGGCGCTCGCCCAGTGCCGCACTGTCCTCGCCGAAAGCCGCGTCGTGGGCGTCGACCATGAGGCGTACGCCGGACGCGTCGGTCACCGGGAGCAGGCTCACCCCCTCGGGCAGTTCGGGCTCCGTGGGCAGATCGGCGACCTCGGCCACCATCACGGTCTCCGGGGGCTCCGGGACGAAGCCGGCCGCCCGCAGCCGGTCGGCGAGGTCGGCCGGGCGGTCGTGGGAGTGCAGCTTCCACTCGAAGTCGCGCCCGAGAGAGGTGAAGTGGCGGATCTGCTCGGCGATGACGGCGTCCGCCGTTTCCTCGTCGACGTCCGCCCAGTGCACGCCGTTCCAGTCGTGCGCCGCGCCGGTCTGCCGGACGACGGCTCCGTCCCGCTCGACACGCGCACCGGGACTGTCCGCCTGCGCACCGCGCCGGATCTGCCGGTCGTACGCCGTCAGTACCGCTTGATGATCCATGCGGGCACTTCAGCAGCGGCGACGGGCCGCGGCAACTGATTTTGCCGCGCGCGGTCAGGCGTGCCAGTGGCAGCGGAGGGCGGCGGTGGCGAAGCCGGGCCCGAAGGCGACGACGACGCCACGGGCGCCGTCGGCGGGGGGCGCGGCGTGGGTGCGTTCGAGGATGCGCAGGACGCTGACACCGCCGAGATTGCCCTCGTCGGCGAGGGTGTCGGTCGAGTGGCGGATGTCGTGCGGGGTCAGGCTCAGCGCGGTGGCCGTGTCGGAGATGATGCGGGGGCTGCCGGGGTGGATGACGGCGAAGTCCGGTTTCTGTGGGCCGTGCCAGCCCATGACGGCGGGCAGCACGTCGTCGGCGGCGGTGAGGGCCTTCTTCGTGGAGTCGAAGTGGAACCCGTCGGTGGCGATGCGCCCCTGATAGCGGTCGAGACTGTCCGGCAGGACGTACTCGAGGCTGTCGTCGATGGCCAGTCCGGAGGCCGATGGTTCGCCGGTGAGAACGGTCGCGGCTGCCGCGTCCCCGAACAGCGCCTTGTAGATCATCGATTCGATCGTGGTGTCCGCGTGGTTGTAGACCGTGGATATGACCTCGGCGGCGACCACGAGAACTTTGCTGCCGGGACGGGCGGCGACCAGGTCGGCGGCGCGAAGCAGGGCTTGGGCGCCCCCGGCGCAGGCCAGGGTCGTCAGCGCGATGCGGCGCACGGTGGGACGCAGCCCCAGGCGGGCCACCAGGTGTACGTCGAGGTTCGGCACCGCCCAGCCGGTGACATGGGCGGTGACGATCGCGTCGATGTCGTCGGCCGTGAGTCCGGCGGTGTCGAGGGCCGCGTGGGCGGCGCGCTCGGCCATGTCGACGGCATCGCTGAACGCGGTCTCGGCCCGCTGGGTGATGCCGGCCGCGCCCGCGACGGCGGGGGAATCGACGGGACGCGTGAAATAGCGGGTGTGAACACCGCAGTTGCCCACGACGCGCAGGATCGCGCCGAGCCGGGGATGGTCGGGGTGGTGCTCACGTATGTCGTCCGCGATCTCGGCGGTCGTGACCTTGTGGTCGCCGAAGACGGTCCGGGGTCTTGAGACATAGGCGGGCACGAGGTGGCTCCCACTGGCTTGTCGGATGTGGGGGGTGCGGCACAACGTACTTCACCGCGCCGAACTGGTCCCCCTCCGACAACCGGAGTCCTGGAAACGTGTCGTCAGGTCAGCGAGCCCGCAGCATGGGAGCGCGCGTGTGACTTCGCTTCTCGCCGGGGTGGAACACCATGATGATCAGCCGGGCACCGGGCGCCGTCATGGGCTGTGCCGCGCACATCGTCAGCCAGCCGGGGCCTTGTTGGGCGTGGTACAAGGGGCGCTCGTCGCCGTCCGGGTGCGAGAAGAAGTCGCCGGCTCCGTAAAGGGGAGCGGCTTCGGGGTCCGCGAGGACTTCCTTCTCTATCTGACGCAGGACCTCGTCGTCCGGCCGTGCCGCGAGCGCGGCCCGCAGCTGGGGCAGGACCATGGGGGCCCACGCGGTGTGCCAGTCCGTCAGGGACCGGCGTCCCTCGGGATCGAGGAGCATCCAACGCATCGTGTTGCCCGGCACGTTCCCGTTGGGGAACAGGTCGGCGAAGGGTTCGTTGTAGGCGAGCATGTCCCACGACGCGTCGGTGACGTACGCCATGTGCCGGATGCTCTCGACGGCCTCCTGCCAGACCCCCGGGATCTCCTTGCCCGACGACTGGTGGAGCGGGCCCGGAGGTTCCTGCAACAACGCGAACCGGCAGAGCGAAACCCACTCCTGCTCGTTCAGGCCGAACAACAGCGCGACATCCCGCAGCAGTGAAGCCGGCGGGTTGGGGTAACTGCCCGACTCCAGGCGGTGGTACGTGCCGATCGCGCGGTGCAGCAGCTGGTCGACCTGGTGCTGGGAGAGGCCGCGGGCGCGTCGCCCCTGGCCCGTGGGGCGGCTGAAGCCGTGCGATTCGGGGGCTATGAGGGCGCGTCGTTCGCGGAGCAGAGCGCGGAGCGCCGTCTTGTTCATGGTGGGTAATCCCTCTTGGTGCACGCCGAGTTGAGCATCAGCAGTCTAAATATTCTCACCAGCTTTGGTAGTAAAGATTGCCCGAAGAAAAACGATCAGTCGATGCGGCACCATGGATGGAGCGCGACCACCGACCTGCGAGTTCCGGCGTCGGTGGGCACGCGGACACAAGTGTGGGGCGCCTTGGCCGAGGAGCTGTAAATTGGCTGAAATTCCTCGGCGTCGGTACCCCCTAGGCCCATTGGGCCGCTGCGGGAAGAGTATGGATCGGTTGTTCGTATTCCGATGTGTGTGGTCGGAAACGTCGCACTCGGGACGTACGACGCATGACTTCCCGGACCGGTCCCTGGGTCCACTGGCTGCGGCCGGTGCCGTCACTCGCCATTACGTAGCGGCCACGGTACCGGCCGCCCGCGGTCGTCCCCGGGCGGTGCACCCGGGGAAGTCACCCGGCGGGAAGCTGCTCCTCGGCCAGGGCCAGGATCTCCGTCACGCGCAGACCGAACCGCACGTCACAGGCGTGTGAGCGGCCGGTTCGTGCCGCCTCGACGAGCGCGTCGACCGCGCGGCCGAACGCGTCGAGTGCCTCGCCCCCCGTCGGCATCAGCGCCGTTCCCGCCTCGCCGCGCAGCTCCACCGTCACCCCCGCGGCCTTCGGCGGCGTGGTCAGGCTCAGCGTCGCCGTGCTCGACGCGCCGCCGCTGTGCCGCAGGATCAGATGGACCACGTCCGCCTGTCCGGCCGCCGCCGTCACGTCGGTGACGTCGCCGAGCACCGGCAGCAGGATGGACAGGGCGTGCGGCCCGACGTCCCACAGGCCGCCGCGCCGCGCCCGCCACGGCGAGGAGAAGGGGCTGGTGCCGTCCGCCGCGTAGAACGCGCCGTACCAGTCCGCGCGGCCCGTGAACCAGCCCTCCGTCGCGGCCTGCTCCGTCACCCAGGCCGCCGTCGGCCCGGCGAAGCGCAGCGTGAAGAAGACGACGGAGGCCACCCGGGCCGCCTCGGCGGCCGCCGCGAGTTCGCGCGCCGCGGCCGGCGTCGTCGCCACCGGCTTGTCCAGGAGCAGATGGCAGCCCGCCGCCGCGGCCCGCGTGGCCAGCGGTGCCTGCACGTCCGGCGGTACGGCGAACGCCACGGCGTCGCTCGCGGCGAACAGCTCGTCCACCTCCGCGTACGCCGTGGTCGCGTGCGTCGACGCCAGCGCGGCCGCGGCGTCGGGCCGCCGCCCCCACACGCCGGAGAGCTCCGCTGCCGGGTGCGCGGCGAGCGCGGGAGCGTGCGTGGACGAGGCCCAGGGACCCGTGCCGACCAGTCCAATTCGCAATCTCTTCATGGTCGGCATTATGGCTGACTCCATACCGTCGGGCGCGGCGACGCCCAGTGGCCACACGGCAGTTGGCGGCTCTTCGCTCTTGTGTCCAAGTCGCCGATGGCTTGATCTCGTTTCCGAACTCGGCGGTGGTGAAAGTCCATTCACCCGCTATGGTGAATTCCCATTCACTTCCTTTCGTCTTCCTTCACTTCTCCGGAGTCCGTGTCCACGCTGGAGTGATCATGAAGTTCGCCCCGATATCTTCCGCAGATAGCGCAGGCATATGCGCCCGCCGTGACGCCGCAGCGACGAAAGCCGCCATCATCCGCGCCGCCCGGTACCTCCTGGCCCGGCACGCGCACGCCGACATCACGCTCAGGGCGGTGGCCGAACGGGCCGGTGTGAGCGCGCCCCTGATCCTGAAGTACTTCGGCAACAAGGACGCGCTCTTCGCCCGCGTCATGTCCTTCGAGGCCGACGCCGAAGCCCTGCTGGACGCGCCCCTCGCCGACCTGGGCCGCCACATGGTCCACCACCTGCTGACCGGTCAGGCCGAGCACGGCGCCGACCCCGTCCTGCGGATCGTCTTCGCGCCGCTCCACCGGGAACAGGGCGACACCCTGCGCGACAACTTCCGTACGCAGGTGGTGGACCGGCTCGGCGCACGCCTCGAAGGACCGGACGCGGGCGTGCGTGCCGAGCTGGCGGTGGGCACGCTGCTCGGCCTCGGTGTGATGTACGGGATAGCTCGCGGGCCCCACGTGCGCGGCACACCCGTGGCCGAAATCACCGAGCGGTACGCACCCACCGTGCAGGCTTTCCTCACGCCCCCCGAGGTGCGCCCCCCCGCACCCCCGCCGACCTCCGAAACGGAGAGCACGCATGAGCGACGCGAGTGAACGCCCCGCCCTGGCAGCTGAGTTGGGCATGGAACCGCACCCCGAAGGCGGCTGGTTCGTCGAGACCTGGGTGTCGGACCACTCCTTCACACCCGCCGGCTACCCCGGCGCCCGTACGGCGGCCACCGCCATCTACTTCCTGCTCTGCCCGGGGGAGGAGTCCCGCTGGCACGTGGTGCGCTCGGACGAGATCTGGCTGTGGCACCGCGGCGGCCCGCTCGACCTGCGCCTGGGAGGTGACGGCGAGGACCCGAAGGAGGGCGCGGCGCCCATGCGTCTGGGCCCGGGCGTCGAGCGCGGTGAGCGCCCGCAGATCCTGGTGCCCGGCGGCGTGTGGCAGGCGGCGCGCCCCGCCGGTGACGAACCGGTCCTGGTGAGCTGCGTCGTCGCGCCCGGTTTCGACTACGCGGACTTCCGGCTCGCGGACTGACGGGGTGTCGCCGTCGCGGGCGGGTCCTGCGACGAGCGCACCACCGAGGGCGCGGAGCTCTTCCCGCGGTGCACGACGCCGACCGCCGCGAGCCCGACCGCGAGGCCCAACGCCGTCTGTACGCCGAAGGGTTCGCCGAACATCAAGGCCCCCCACACGGCCGTGACCGGCGCCATCAGGAACATGAGCGTGTTGACCTGCGTGACCCCGGAGCGCCGCAGGATCAGCCAGTAGAGCCCGTACCCGCCGAAGGTGGAGAGCGTCACCAGCCACGTGATCGCCACCCAGAACGACGTCTCCGCCGGCGGTGTGGCGGCGCCCGTGCCCACGGCCAGCGCCGTGAAGATGACGGCGCTGGTCACGCAGTGGACCGTCATGGAGACCGCCGGGGCGACCGGGCGAGGGGAGCGGCGGTCCAGGAAGGTCGCCGCGACCAGCGAGAACATCCCGAGGAACGGCACCGCGTAGGCCCACCAGGGCGCGTCGGTGCCGCCCGTGGCGTCCGCCGCGGTCACGATGAGGACCCCGGCCACGCCGAGCGCGAGGCCCGCCCATTGGGTGCGCGAGACGTACTGGCCGAGCAGTGGTCCGGCCAGCGCGCCCGCCACCAGGGGCTGGGTGCCGTCGATCAGGGCGGTGGTGCCGCTGGAGACGCCGAGCTGAATCGCGTAATACACGGTGAGCAGATAGCCGCTCTGTGACAGCGCGCCGACCGCGGCCTGGCGTATCGCGTCACGGGCCGTGAAGCCGCGCCAGGAGGCCCGCGCCACGGTGAGGGCGACGGCCGCGAGCACGAGGGCCAGCGGCAGGAACCGCCACATCAGGACCGTCACGGCCGACGCGCTCCCGGCGCCCAGCTTGGCCCCGATGAAACCCGAGCTCCAGGTCAGTACGAACGCGATCGAGAGCAGGACGTTCATGTCGTTCCTCCACGCGAGGTATACAGATCTGTCTACTCCCCTCGACTATACAGATCGGTTTACCATGGGGGCATGACCGAGCTGCTGAGTGAGATCGTGAAGGGCGTCGGCGGCGCCGAGGGCGCACCGCGCAGGGTCGTCATGACACCGGCCGCGCGGCGCGCCCTGGATGCCGCGAGCGCGCTGTTTTACGACCGCGGGATCCATGCCGTCGGGGTGGATCTCATCGCCGCCGAGGCCGGTGTCACCAAGAAGACGCTCTATGACCGCTTCGGCTCCAAGGAGCAGATCGTCGTCGAGTATCTGGCGGCCCGTGACGAGCGCTGGCAGGCCTTCCTCGCGCCGTACGTCGAGTCCGCGAGCACCCCGACGGCCAGAATCCTGGCCGTCTTCGACGCCTCACGCGACTGGGCCGACGCGTACGGCGTCAAGGGCTGCAGCATGGTCAACGCGCACGCCGAGATCAGCGACCCCGCGCACCCCGCGTCCCGGGTCATCGCGGGCCAGAAGGCGTGGATGCTCGCCCTGTTCACCGGCCTCGCCCGCGCCGTCGCGCCCACGCGGGCGGCCCAGCTCGGCCGGACGCTCATGCTGCTGCACGAGGGCGCCGTGGTCGCCCACGGCCTGCGCGTCTTCCCGGACGCGATCGCTCACGCCCGCGAGGAGGCGGCAGCACTGCTCTCGGCCTGAGTCCGACGGGCCCAGGCCTCACCACCGTCCTATTGGCCCGAACAGTTTCGGACCGTCGGCTGCGGCGGGACCCGGTCCTCCGCGTCGGGTTCGACCGTGGTCGCGAGGGTGTCGAGGAAGCGCTGGAGAGCGGGTGCGCCACCGGGGCCCAGGCTGCGGCGGATGGGCGGCACGGTCGCCGGGGCGTCCGTACCGCGCCGGGTCCCGGCGGTGGGGCAGGGTGCTTCCGTGGCGTCGACGGTCACGGCCCGGCGTATGAACTCGTCGACCGGGAGCCCGAGCTGGTCCGCGTTCCGCAGGACCGCCTCGTACTCGTCGGGCGTGAACAAGACCTGCACAGGCTTGGCACCGTCCATGGACGCATGATGCCGCTCGCGGGGTGCGCCGCGCCGTGCGGTTGGCATATTCGCCCTCGAAGGCGTGAAACGGCCCCGAGTGGACATGAACGGTCGGAAATAGAGGTAGGCCCCGACCGGACGGGGGAATCGCGATCGGGACCTACGTACTGTTCAACGGTGAACCAACGGTCGATGTTCCCAGGTAGGGGGCCTGTCGGTGTGAGCTGCGTTACGTGCCGGTAAGGGAACGAGCGACCCGGAATCCCACGTCGTCGATGCGGAACGTCGGATGGCTGCGCCGCCGCACCGAGGCCCGGCAGCTCCAGTGCTCGTCGAACCACCCACCGCCACGCAGCACCCGATAGGCGCCGTACACCTCGGGGTCGTACAGGTCCCAGCACCACTCCCACATGTTGCCGAGCATGTCGTGCAGGCCCCACGCGTTGGGCTGCTTCCCGCCCACCTCGTGGATCCGCCCCGAGCCGTTGCCGCCGTGCCAGGCGATCTCGTCGAGCGGCCCGTACCGCGCACCGGTCGTACCCGCCCGGCACGCGTGTTCCCACTCGGCCTCGGTCGGCAGCCGGTACCCGTCGGCGGTGCGGTCCCACTCGGCGCCCTCGCCGTCGGCCGCGAGCCGGTAGACGGGCGTCAGGCCCTCCCGCAGGGACAGCGCGTCGCAGAACCGGACCGCGTCCGGCCAGGAGACGTTCTCCACGGGCAGCCGGTCGCCGCGCGCGGTGCTCGGCCGCTCGCCGAGGACGTCCGCGTACTGCTCCTGCGTGACGGGGAACGGCGCGAGCTCATGGGCCGCGACCTCCACCACCCAGCTGCGCTGAGTCCGCCGGTCCGACAGCGTCACCTGCCCCGCCTCGACGCTGATCATCTCGTGCTCCGTACTCAGGTCGACAGCAGGCGGGCCGCACGCATCTGCAGGTAGCGCGTCTCGGGGATGCTCAGCGTACGCGTGGCCGCCAACTGGTAGGCGGCGCGGGCCGCCTCCGTCTCGCCCGCCCGCTCCAGGAGATGGGCGCGCACGGCGTCGAGCCGGTGATGTCCCGCCAACCGGTCCTCGAGCGCCGCCACTTCGGCCAGGCCGGCGCGCGGCCCGTGCACCATGGCGAACGCCACGGCCCGGCTGAGCTCGGCCATGGGTTCGGGAGCACGGCGTACGAGGATGTCGTAGAGGGCGAGGATCTGCGGCCAGTCGGTGTCGTCGGCGCGCGCGGCCTCGTCGTGCAGCGCGGCGATCGCCGCCTGCAACTGGTAGGCACCCGCCGGGCCTTGCGACAGGGCCTTCTCGACCAGACCTGAGCCCTCCTCGATCGTGCGCCGGTCCCAGCGTGAGCGGTCCTGCTCGTCGAGCGGGATGAGTTCCCCGTGCGGGCCCGTACGGGCCGCGCTGCGGGCCTCGGTGAGCAGCATCAGCGCGAGCAGGCCGGTCACCGCGCCCTCGTCGGGCAGCAGCGTGCGCACGGAGCGGGTGAGCCGGATCGCCTCGCGCGCCAGATCCGAGCGGTGCAGGGCGCTGCCCGAGGTCGCCGTGTACCCCTCGTTGAAGATCAGGTAGAGCACCTGGAGCACCACCGCCAGCCGCTGATCACGGTCCTTCGGGCCGGGCTGCCGGAACGGCACGCCCTTGACCTTCGCCTTCGCCCTGCTGATGCGCTGCGCCATGGTCGCCTCGGGCACGAGATGCGCGCGGGCGATCTCGGCCGTGGTCAGTCCGCCGACCGCGCGCAGCGTGAGGGCGACCTGCGCGGCCGGGCTCAGCCCCGGCTGACAGCACAGGAAGAGCAGGGTCAGGGTGTCGTCGTCGGACGGCGCGCGGCTCTCGCCCGGCGGGGGCGCCGTGAAGGTGTCCCGGGGCGACAGCTGGGCCGCCTCCTCCTCGCGCCTGCGACGGGCCTCGTCACTGCGCAGCTGGTCCATGAGCCGGCGCGAGGCGACCCTGATCAGCCAGCCGCGCGGGTTCTCGGGAACGCCCTGCTCGGGCCACTGCCGCGCCGCGGCGAGCAGCGCCTCCTGCACGGCGTCCTCGGCCTCGCCGAAGTGCCCGTACCTGCGGATGAGCGCGCCGAGGACCTGCGGCGCGTGCAGGCGCAGCAGGTCCTCGACCGCGGCTGTGCTGTTCAGGACGCGTCGTCCGGGCCGCCCATGATGGGGCGGATCACCACGGGGTAGTTCGGGGCGCCCTCGGGGATCGGGCACTGCTGGATGCGGTTGGCGATCTCGGTGACGCGGTCCAGGCTCTCGCACTCCAGGACCCAGTAACCGGCGAGGACTTCCTTCGTCTCGCCGTAGGGGCCGTCCGTGATGACCGGGCGGCCTTCCTTGTCCACGTCGACCAGGCGGGTCCGGGCGGGCTCGGCGAGGCCCTGACCGTCGACCAGCTCGCCGGACTCGGCCAGGTCGTTGTTGAGCGCCCCCATGAAGGCGAACATCGCCTGCAGGTCCTTCTCGCTCCACGACGGGCTCGTCGCGTTGGCCTTGCCGCTCTGCGCCTCGTAGTCCGCCTGCGTGCCCTGCACCATCACCAGGTACTTCATGACGTCTCTCCTCGACTGTGCGGTGGTCACCCCTTGTGGGCAACTCTCACAGGGGACGTCGGGGCCGACCACCTGTTCTCGACATTACGCCGGAAGAAATTCTGTGACTTCTTGAAAGAGCCGTCCGGACCCCGCCCACCAGGACGTTTCGGTGGTCGCCGAACCGACGCGCGGCTACGGTCCGGGCATGACCTACGCACAGCGAGCCGAGCAGTTCCGCGCCCTGCACCGCACCGGCGAGCCCCTGTTGCTGCCCAACGCCTGGGACCACGCCTCCGCCGCCGCGCTCGCCCACGCCGGCTTCCCGGCGATCGGCACCACGAGCCTGGGCGTGGCGGCCGCCGCCGGCAAGGCGGACGCCACCGGCGGCACACGGGAGGAGACCCTGAACCTGGCCCGCGGCCTGGCGAGGCTGCCCGTGCTGGTCACCGTGGACATCGAGGGCGGGTTCAGCGACCGGCCGGGGGAGGTCGCCGCGCTCGCGGCGGAACTCGCGGGGGCGGGTGTCGTGGGCGTGAACATCGAGGACGGCCGCCCGGACGGGACGCTGACCGACGCCGTCCTGCAGTGCGAGCTGATCCGCGCGGTCAAGGAAGCGGCCCCCGACCTGTTCGTCAACGCGCGCACGGACACGTACTGGCTGCGGGCCGGGGGAGCGGGCGAGACCGAGCGCCGGGCCGCCGACTACCAACTGGCGGGAGCAGACGGCCTGTTCGTCCCCGGGCTGCAGGACGAGAAGGTCATCACGGGACTGGTCGAAGGGATGGCCGGCCTGCCGCTGAACATCCTTTACGCGCCCGGGGCCCTGACCTTTGAGCGCCTCGCGGAACTCGGCGTGTGCCGGGTGAGCAGCGGCTCGCTGCTCTTCCGCGCCGCGCTGCACGGAGCCGTCGAGGCGGCGCGCGCCATCGCCCGGGGCGGCGCCGTGCCCCAGGACCTGCCCTCGTACGCGGACGCCCAGGCGCTCTCGGCGGCCTACGGCGAGGAGGCGTAGGGCGGCCCGTCGGCGTCCGAGCCGTCGCCTTTGCCACTTCGGGGGCCGCGTCCGCCGCGCTTCTCGTCCCCGTGGCCCGGCCACCACGCCCTGTGCCCGATCAGCGCCGTCAGCGCGGGCGTGAAGATCATCGCCATGACGAAGGCGGCGATGAGGATGCCGAAGGAGAGGGAGAAGCCCATCTGGGAGAGCGTCGAGTTGCCCGCGAGCATCAGCGTCGCGAACGTGCCCGCCAGGATCACGCCCGCCGAGCCGATCGTCGGGCCCGAGTGGCGCACCGCCGTGCCCGCCGCGTCGTGCGGGGTGCGGCCCTCGCGGGCCTCCTCGCGCAGTCGCGACACCATGAGGATGTTGTAGTCCGTGCCGAGGGCGACCACGAACAAGTACATGATGACGGGCAGCATGAACATCAACCCGGGCTGGCTGCCGATCTGCTGGAAGAGCAGCGAGGTCGCCCCCAGGGTCGCGCCGAAGCCGAGCGCGACGGACAGCATCAGGTACCAGGGCGCCACCAGGCTCCGCAGGAGCAGGCCGAGGATGACCATGATGGCGAGGGCGGCCACCGGGAAGACCACCGAGTAGTCCCGGTCCACGGCCTTGTTGATGTCGACGTACACCGCGGTCGTCCCGCCGACGAGTGCTTCGGTGCCGGCCGGGGCATCCTCGTGGGCGACCGGGCGCAGGCGGTCCTTGACGGTCTCCAGGGCCTTGTCGGAGGCGGGCGGGTCCGAGAGCACCACGGAGAACGACGCGGTGCCGCCGTCCTTGCTCAGCCGGGGCGGGGACACCTCGCCCACGCCCTCGACCTTGTCCAGCTGCCCTCGGAAGGCTGCCGTCCGCGCTGCGGGGAGCGAGCCGTCGTCCGTCGAGGTGAGGTAGACGAAGGTGGGGTCGGTGGTGCCCGCGGGGAAGCCCTTCTGGAGGTTCTCCAGGGCGACCATCGACTCCTTGTCCTTGGGCAGCGAGGAGCCCGCGAGGTCGAAGTTGGCCCGGTAGCCGAGGGCGCCGAGCGTGAGGGCACCCATGAACAGCGCCGACACCAGCGCCCAGATCGCCGGCTTACGGGCGATGGAGGCGCCGAGCCGTGCGAACCCGGTGCCCTGCGGCTCCCGCTGCCACGACTTCGAGGGCCAGAACACCTTGGTGCCGAGCAGCGAGACGACGGCGGGGACCAAGGTGAGGCCGGCGAGCAGCGTCACGAAGACCGCGATGGCCAGGGCGGGGCCCATGGAACGCAGCATGCCGAGCGAGGAGAGCGTGAGCGCGGCGAACGCGACGATGACCGCGCCGGCCGCCGAGGTGATGGCCTCGCCGACCCGCTCGACGGCGTGCACCATGGCGCTCTTGGGATCCTCGCCCGCCCGCAGGGCCTCCCGGTAGCGGAAGAGCAGGAACAGGATGTAGTCCGTGCCGACGCCGAACAGGACGACGGTGAGCAGTTCCTGGATGGAGGAGTCGGCCTTCATGTCGAAGGCCTTGTTCGCGGACGCGATGAGACCGGTCGCCATCGGTGAGATGAGGCCGATCAGGACCACGGGGAGCAACGCGATGATCGGGCTCCGGAAGATCACCAGGAGCAGCACGATGATGATCACGATCGTGCCCACGCCGACCAGCAGGCCGGCCCGCTCCGACGCGTCGCTCTCGTCGAGCGCCTGGGCGGCGGAGCCGGTGATCCCGGCCGAGAGGTCCGTGCCCTTCAGCTCGGGCTTGAGGTCGGAGCGCAGTTTCTCGACCGCGTCCTGCTGTGCGGTGTCCTCGGGATCGGTGAGCTTCGGCATCGCGACGACCGACGTCTGCACCAGCTTATT
Organism: Streptomyces sp. NPDC051214; assembly: GCF_040682375.1. Lineage (NCBI taxonomy): Bacteria > Bacillati > Actinomycetota > Actinomycetes > Kitasatosporales > Streptomycetaceae > Streptomyces > Streptomyces sp. NPDC051214. The sequence goes on along the minus strand of NZ_JBFBAT010000001.1, from coordinate 186,964 downwards.
GGGCGAGACCGCGCCGGGCACCACCGCCTGCACCTCGGGGATCTTCTTGGCCTGCAGATCCCTGGAGACGCGGGTGATGTCCGCGGAGTCGCCCGCCGTCAGCTTTCCGCCGTCGGAGCGCTGGAAGACGATGATCGCGCCGACGTTCTGCTGTTTGGGGAACTCCGCTTCCTGCACGTCCGCCGCGCGGATGGACTCGTAGTGGTCCGGCAGGAAGCTCGCCTCGTCGCTGCTCGAGGTGAGTTTGGGCGCCAGGGAGATCACGGCGCCGGCCGCCACGACCCACGCGAGGATGATCCACCACGGGCGACGGACCACGAATCGGCCCAGGCCAGAGAACATCGGCTGCTGCCTCTCCCTCGCCCCCGAGGCGTAACGGCACGTTCCGACCAAGGATCTTCCGGACCGGGCGGCCCCGCCACTTGAGCCGTTCGGCCGAGCGGCGGGGCGCGCCCGGGAAGCCCGGGTGAAGCCCGCGTGGCGTCAGAAGTTGATCATGTGCCCGGCCAGGCCGTGCACCGCTTCCTTGACCGCCTCGCCGAGCGTCGGGTGCGCGTGCACGTTGCGGGAGACCTCGTGCACGGTCAGGTCCCACTGCTGGGCCAGGGTCAGCTCGGGGAGGAGCTCGGTGACGTCAGGGCCGATCAGGTGGGCGCCGATGATCTCGCCGTACCGCGCGTCGCTGATGATCTTGACGAAGCCGACGGTGTCGCCGAGGCCGTGCGCCTTGCCGTTCGCCATGAACGGGAACTTGGCGACCTTGACGTCGAAGCCCTTCTCCTTGGCCTGCGCCTCGGTCCAGCCGAAGCTGGCGATCTGCGGCTGGGAGTATGTGGCGCGCGGGATCATCGGGTAGTCGAGCTCCATCGTCTCGGCGCCCGCGAGGGTCTCGGCGGCCACCACACCCATGGCCTCGGCGGTGTGCGCGAGCATCAGCTTCGCGGTGACGTCACCGATGGCGTAGATGTGCGGCACGTTCGTCCGCCCGCGCCCGTCGATGTCGATGGCGCCGCGCTCGGTCAGCGCCACGCCCGTCGCCTCCAGGCCGAAGCCCTCGACGTTCGGCGCGAAGCCGATGGCCTGCAGAACCTTGTCCGCCTCCAGGACCTCCTGCTTGCCGTCCTTGCCCGTCACCGTGACCTTGACCTTGGCGCCGGACTCGTCGATCGACTCGACGCGGGTCGAGGTCTTCACGTCGATGCCGAGCTTGCGGTACTGCTTGGCCAGCTCCGTGGAGACGTCCGCGTCCTCCAGGGGCGCGATGCGGTCGAGGAACTCGACGATCGTCACCTTCACGCCGTAGTTGTGCAGGACGTAGGCGAACTCGATGCCGATGGCGCCCGCGCCCGCGATCACGATGGACTCCGGCACGGAGTCGGCGAGGATCTGCTCCTCGTACGTCACGACCCGCTCGGAGCGCCGCGTGCCGGGCAGCAGCTTCGGCGTCGCGCCCGTGGCGATGATGCAGTTCTCGAACGTGATCGTGTCCGTGGAGCCGTCCGACTTGGCGACCTGGAGCGTGTTCGCGTCGAGGAACGTGCCCCGGCCGTCGAACTCGGTGATCTTGTTCTTCTTCATCAGGAAGTGGACGCCCTTGACGCGGCCGTCCGCGACGGTGCGGCTGCGGTTGAACGCCTCGCCGTAGTCGAAGGACACGTTCCCGTCGACCTTGATGCCGTACGTCTTCTGCTCGTGCGTGAACAGGTGGGCCAGCTCGGCGTTGCGCAGCAGCGCCTTGGTCGGGATGCAGCCGACGTTCAGGCAGACACCTCCCCAGTACTTCTCCTCGACGACCGCTACCCGCTTGCCCAGCTGGGCGGCGCGGATGGCGGCCACATAGCCGCCGGGTCCTGCTCCGAGCACGACGACGTCGAAGCGGTCTTCCATGGGGAGGTCCTCTCTGGTGGTACGTAACCGGTGGCACGTATCCGGTGGTGGGTGACTCGCGCACGTCCGATCATGCGCCATCCGGCCGCCCCGCGGGCGGTCGGGTGTCCGATGTCATGCCGCCCGTCCTGCCCCGTTTTCCCAACCCCCTCCAGCGGCAAGCCCGTTGGTGATCCGTCCCAGGTTCACCCGGTCGAGAGTCACGGGATAGTGTCGCCGTGACAGAGCAGAAACACATGTCCCTGCGGGAGAGGTGGAGAACGCGCTGTGGCGGCAGACGACCAGGCCGAGTTGATGTCCATTCCCTTCGACGTGCCGACATCGGCGCGCGCCTACGGCTGGATGCTCGGCGGCAAGGACAACTACGCCGTCGACCGCGAGTTCCTGCTGCGGACGCTGCCCGACTTCCCCGAGTGCGTCGACATCGCACGCCAGAACCGCGAGTTCCTCTACCGCGTCGTACGCCACCTCACCCAGGCCGGCATCCGCCAGTTCATCGACATGGGCTGCGGCCTGCCGACCGACGACAACGTCCACCAGGTCGCCCGGCGCTTCGCCCCGGACACCCGCGTCGTCTACGTGGACGTCGACCCGATCGTCCTCGCGCACGGCAGGGCGCTGCTCGCCGACGACTCCACCACCGCCGTCGTCCACGGCGACATGCGTGACCAGGACACGATCCTGAAGCACCCCGACGTCGTCCGGCTCATCGACTTCGACGAGCCGGTCGCGGTGCTCTTCCTCTCGGTGGTGCACCACCTCACCGACGCCGACGAGCCCCGCCGCGTACTGCGCACGATCATCGACAAGGCGGCGCCCGGCAGTTACCTCGGCCTCTCCCAGGTCGTCGCCGACGATCCCGCCCGCGGCGCCGCGATGAGTGCGCACATCTCCGGCGGCGGCGTCCCCTGGCAGACCCGCACCCCGGCCGAGGTCGACACCCTCCTGGACGGCCTCGACCCCGTCGAGCCCGGCCTGGTGAACCTGGTCGACTGGCGCCCCGACGCCGACCAGCCCCCGCTGGCACCGGTCCACGAGGACCTGGCCCCCTACCTGGGCGCCACCGAGCAGAACAAGGGGATCTACGAGTACGGGGGTTTGCTCCGCAAGGCATAGCCATACACAATGGTGTGCATGATCCAGCACCTGACCGCCGCCGTGAGGACCTTCCAGGTCCCGTGGCGCCGTGGGTGCGAGCGATCGGGTCGCTAGCTGCCCGGGGATTCGTCTCCAGCCGTCCGGGGTTCTTGCTCCGTGACGCCACCCGTTCACTCACAACTGAAGGATCACCATGGCCGTGGTTTCCCCTGCCGTCCCTCCCGCCTCTCCTGCCCCCACCGGCTCTCCCACGCTGCGTGACGCCCGCGTACCCGCCGACGGCATGTACGAGGGCCGCCGCACCCTGCGCCGCGTCCCCGAGGGCTGGGAAGAGCGCCCGTACGAACTGATCTCCGTCGTCCCCCAGGGGCGTCTCATCGGCGCCGAGATCCGCGGCGTCGACCTCGCAGAGCCGCTCACGCCCGCGCTGCGCGAGGAGCTCAACCGCGCCCTCCTGGAGTGGAAGGTGCTCTTCTTCCGCGGCGCTGCCATCACCTCCGAGCAGCAGCGTGCCTTCGCCCTGAACTGGGGCGAGTTGGAGACCAATCCGCTGCTCGCGCGCGGCTCCGCCGATGACGTCGTCCGCTTCGACAAGGGCGGCAGCGCGACACCCACGTACGAGAACGTCTGGCACGCCGACGTCACCTTCCGCGAGCGCCCCGCGCTCGGCGCGGTCCTGCAACTGCGCGAGGTGCCGCCGGTGGGCGGCGACACGATGTGGGCGGACATGGCCGCCGCGTACGACAACCTCCCCGACGAGGTGAAGGCCCGCATCGAGGACGCCCGCGCGGTGCACGACTTCATCCCCGGCTTCGTCCGTTTCTACGGCCCCGAGAAGCTGATCCCGCTCCAGGAGCAGTTCCCGCCGGTCACCCACCCCGTGGTGCGCAGGCACCCGGAGACCGGCCGCAAGATGCTCTTCGTGAACACCTCCTTCACCACGCACATCGTGGGCATGGAGCGGGCCGAGAGCGACCGGCTGCTGAGCTATCTCGTGCGGCAGGCGCAGGTCCCGGAGTACCAGGTGCGGTTCCACTGGCAGGCGGGTGACGTCGCCTTCTGGGACAACCGCTCCACCCAGCACTACGCAGTCGACGACTACGCCCCGCACCGCCGCGTGGCCGAACGCGTCGCGATAGCGGGCGACCGCCCTTACTGAGCAACTTCCTCGGAAGGACCTGATCCTTGATGACAGCCGCAGCGCGCTTCCCGTTGACGCCCGAGCCGATCCACGTCCCCGACGCGGTGCTCGACGACCTCAGGGCGCGACTGCGGCTGACGAGGTGGCCCGACGACGTGGGCAACGACGACGGCTACTACGGCGTGCGCCGCGGCTACCTCCAGGAGTTGGCCGAGTACTGGCTCGACGGCTACGACTGGCGCAAGGCCGAAGCGGCCATCAACTCCTATGAGCACTACCGGGTGCGGGTCGACGGCGTGCCCGTGCATTTCCTGCGCAGGCCCGGCGTCGGCCCCGCCCCCACCCCGCTCATCCTCACGCACGGCTGGCCCTGGACCTTCTGGCACTGGTCCAAGGTCGTCGACCGGCTCGCCGACCCCGCCGCGTCCGGCGGCGACCCGGCCGACGCGTTCGACGTCATCGTGCCCTCGCTGCCCGGCTTCGGCTTCTCGTCGCCGCTGCCGGACCACCCCGACATGAACTTCTGGAAGGTCGCCGACCTCTGGCACACCTTGATGACCGACACGCTCGGCCACGAGAAGTACGCCGCCGCGGGGTGTGATGTCGGCGCCCTCGTCACCGGCCAGCTCGGCCACAAGTACGCGGACGAACTGCACGGCATCCACATCGGCTCCGGCCAGAAGCTCACCATGTTCAACGGCGACCGGGGCTGGGACCTCAGCGGCGGTCAGCCGTTCCCCGAAGGTCTGCCCGAGCCCGCGCACCGCCAACTGCTGTCCCTGGAGAAGCGCTTCGCCGCGCACCTGGCCGTGCACGTCCTCGGGCCGAGCACCCTCTCCTTCGGGCTGAGCGACTCCCCGGTCGGCCTGCTCGCCTGGATCCTGGAGCGCTGGGACCGGTGGAGCGACAACGGAGGCGACGTGGAGAGCGTCTTCTCCAAGGACGACCTCCTCACCCACGCCATGATCTTCTGGGTGAACAACACCATCGGTACGTCGGTGCGCTACTACGCCAACAACAACCGCTACCCCTGGACGCCCTCCCACGACCGCCAGCCGGTCATCGAGGCCCCCACCGGCATCACCTTCGTCGCCCACGAGAACCCGCCCGGCGTCACCACCCCCGAGCAGCGCGTCGAGAGCTGGCTGGCCGGTGACCGGGCCGACTGGTACCACCACGTGAACCTCACCGCGCACGAGAGCGGCGGTCACTTCATCCCGTGGGAACTCCCCGACGCCTGGGTGAGCGATCTGCGCCGCACGTTCCGCGGCCGACGCTGAGCGAGGTGCGGACGGCGTCCTCGCTCAACGCACCAGCGTCCGCTGCCACTTGACCTCGCCGTCCTGCCACGCGTCCGTGGGGGTGAGGCCCGCGGCGCCGGCCACGGCGGCCGATGCCCGGTGGTCCGGGTGGACGTGGGCGATGATGCCGCGCACGGCCGGGTTCCCGGCCAGCCAGGCGACGAGGGCGCGGGCCGCTTCCACGGCGATGCCCCGCCCCTGCCAGGGAGTCCCCACCACCCAGGCGATCTCCGCGACCAGCTCGCCATCGGAGCCGGCGGGCACCACCGTCGCCTGCACGGTCCCGGCGAGGCACTTCTCGTCGCGCAGGCGCAGCACCCAGTTGCACCAGGAGACCGCGGGGTCGGGGGACCCGGCGGTCATCCGCCGATAACGGGCACGCAGGGCCTGCGCATCGTCGGGAGAGCCGCCGATGAAGGTGTGCAGGGCCGGATCGGAGAGGGCCACGGCCATCTCGTCGGCGTGCTCGACCCGCAGAGGTACGAGGTCGAGGCGGGCGGTGCTGATTTCCTGGGCGTGGACCGTGGGCATGCGTCACCCTAACCGGGGGGCCGGCCCCTCCTGTCGACGGCCGAGCAGGAACGCACGCTCGGCCGCGTTCTCGGTGCGGGTCAGGGCGGCGTCGTAGGCGGCGCTCGCCTCGTCGGTGCGGCCCAGGCGCCGGAGCAGGTCGGCACGGACGGCGTGGAAGACGTGATATCCGTCCAGGCCCAGGTCGTCGAGGAGGGGCAACGCCTCGGCGGGGCCCTTGACTTCGGCGACGGCCACCGCGCGGTTGAGGGCCGCGACGGGGCTCGGGGCGACGGCCAGGAGCTGGTCATAGAGCTGGAGGATCTGGCCCCAGTCGGTGGCGGCCGCGGTCGTCGCGTCGCTGTGCACGGCGTTGATCGCGGCCTGGATCTGGTACGGCCCCGGCCGGCCGCGGCGCAGACAGCGGCGGACGAGTTCCTGGCCCTCGGCGATCAGGGCGCGGTCCCAGCGTCCGCGGTCCTGGTCGGCGAGAAGGACGAGTCCGCCGTCGGCGGTGGTCCTGGCCGTCCGCCGCGACTCGGAGAGCAGCATCAGCGCGAGCAGCCCCAGGGCCTCCGGCTCGTCGGGCATCAGCTCGGTCAGGAGGCGTCCCAGGCGGATGGCCTCCGCGCAGAGGTCGTCGCGGACGAGGGCCTCTCCCGCGCCGGCCGTGTGCCCCTCGTTGAAGACGAGGTAGACGACGGCAAGGACCGCGCGGAGCCGTTCGGGCAGGTCCGCGTCGCGGGGGACCCGGTACGGGATGTGCGCGTCGCGGATCTTGCCCTTGGCCCGCACGATCCGCTGGGCCATCGTCGGCTCCGGCACCAGGAAGGCGCGGGCGATCTCCGCGGTGGTGAGACCGCCCAGGAGGCGCAGCGTGAGGGCCACCCGTGCCGCGGGGGCGAGCGCCGGATGGCAGCAGGTGAAGATCAGACGCAGTCGGTCGTCGCGCACGGGTCCCTCCAGGGCCGGTGCCTCGTGGGCGTGCAGCAGGGCGGCCTGCGCGTGCCGGTCCTCGCGCGACGCCTCACGGCGCAGGCGGTCGATGGCGCGGTTGCGGGCGGTGGTGATGATCCAGCCGGCCGGGCTCGGCGGCAGACCGGTGGAGGGCCACCGCTGCGCCGCCGTGGTGAACGCCTCCTGGACTGCCTCCTCGGCGATGTCGATGTCGCCGAAGACGCGGACCAATACGGCCACCGCGCGTCCGTACTCCGCACGGAAGACCTGCTCGATGACCCCCGCTGTGACCTCCGGGGAACCCGAGGTCACTAGCAGGTTCCGGACTGCAGCGGCCTGACCTCGACGGGCAGGGTGATGGCGCGGGCCACCTTGGCGCCCCAGGCGAGCGCCTCGTCCAGATCGGCGGCCCGGATGACGGTGAAGCCGCCCAGATGCTCCTTGCCCTCGACGTACGGTCCGTCGGTCGTGAGCACCTCGCTGTCCTTGCTGTCCTTGCCGTCCTTGAGGCGCAGCACGGTCGCGGTGCTCGGCGGGAAGAGGCCTGCGGCGAACACCCAGGCGCCCGCCTCCTTGAGCTCGGCGGTCACCGCCTCGACGTCACGCATGATCGGTTCGAGGACCTCCGGCTCCGGCACGCCGCCTTCGGGCTGGTAGACGCTGATCAAGTACTGGTTCACGGCTGTCTCTCCCTCACGCCGACGGATCACCCCTGACCGGCCGCTGCCGGTCTCTCACAGTCCATACGAACGGCGATCGGCCGGATCGACATGCCGGAGAAGAATTTTCCTGCGTCGTCCCACCGACGGATTCTCAGCGATCGGTGATGATCGCGTCGAGGTGCCGCAGCGCCGCCGTCACCCGCGCCGGATCGTCGAAGAAGGGGTCGTCGGGGACGGGCAGCGATCCCGCGAGCGCGATCCCGCGGCCCCGCGCCCACATCGCGTCGTCCGCGCCCACCGCGTCGCGGAACGCGCCGCGGGCCTCGTCCGGCAGGAAGAGCCATGCGGGCAGCAGGTCGACCGCCGGATCGCCCACGGCCAGCGTCCCGAAGTCGATGACGGCACTCAGACGCCCTTCGACGGCCAGGAGATTGCCGGTCGCGAGGTCGCCGTGGACCCAGACCGGCGACCCGTCCCACGCGGGAGCCGCGAGCGCCGCGTCCCACACGGCGGTCACCGCGTCCGTGTCGACGAGTCCCGCCACCTTCAGCTTCGCGATCTTGGCGCGTACGAGGGAGTCGGCGAACAAGGAGTCGCACTCGGTGCCCACCCGTTCCCCGCGGAAGGCGTTGCTGAGCCTGGGGCCCGGACCGCCCGTGGGGTCGATGTGCCGCAGAGCGGTGACGAACCCGGCCAGGTCTTCGGCCGCCCGGAGGGGATCGGCCAGGGAGCCGGTGGTCGCGGTGTCGCCCTCCAGCCACCGGTAGACGGACCAGGGGAAGGGGTAGCCCTCGCCGGGCTCGCCCTTGCCGAGCGGCTCGGGGACGGTGAGCGGCAGTTGCGGGGCGAGCCACGGCAGCCATCGCTGTTCCGCCTCCACCTGCCCGACCCAGCGGGGGTAGCGCGGCAGCCGCACGGACAGGTCGTCGCCAAGCCGGTAGGTCGCGTTGTCCATGCCGGACCGCGGGACCGGTGCGATCGGCAGGTCTGCCCAGCGGGGGAACTGCGCTGCCAGCAGGCGGCGGACCAGGTCCGTGTCGATGTGCGGATCGCGGTCGGCCTCGGGGCCGGTGTCGAGGTCCCGCGTGGTGGCACGGTCTTCGGGTCCGGCTGCTGTCATGTGGGCAACTCCCTGCCATGGCAAACGCCTTGGACGTCGCTCGGGGCGTCGTCCAAGGCGCGGTCGTGAAGGACAAGTCCTCATCCCACCGTCAGGGGCGAGGCCGCGTCCACCCAATTACCGTCGTGTGCACGGCGGGTGGTGGCTCAGAACGAGAAGGCCGCGCCTTCCGCGAGGCTCGCCCGCATCTCGCAGCTGTTGCCGAAGGTCGTGCTCCAGGCGACGCGCTTGCCCTGCCACACGCCGTCGACGGTGACGACCACGGGCTGCCACTCCTTCGTACAGAACGCGGCGGGTGACGTGCTGACCAGCTGGGCGAACTCGCCGTTCACCGCGCGCAGTTCGGCGCAGGCGGCAGAGGCCGAGGGGTGGGTGCCCGAGGCCTTGGGCGCGCAGTTCAGCGTCACGGCGCGTTGCATCGTCGCGGTGTCCGCCTCTTCGCCCTGGCCGACGGCGAGGACCAGCGACGAGGGCGCGAGGAGGCCGGAGCCGGCCGCCTTTGGCTGGGCCTGCGCCGTGCCAGAGGTTCCGGACATCACGCAGGCGGCCACGACAGCGGTGGCGCCCACCGTCTTGAGGAAGAAACGCACGTCAACTCTCCTTTGATGCGGGTGTGGTGCTGGTTGCTGACGGGAGTCTTGCCGGTGCGGAGAGTGAGCACCAAATGCATGGTCGATTTCCGGATGCATGTGTCCGCTGAGCGGTCGTCGGACGGCTGTTCGGGCAGCTCAGGGCGGGCGGCAAGGGGGTGAGGAGAAGGCCTCACGCGTGTCCAACATGTGGACCGGAAGCGATGGTGCAAGCAAGAACAACTGCCTGACCTGCAAAAACAGTTGTTTTGATTTTCTACCGGAATCGAGGGTCGACCGGAAAGCATCGGTGCTAAGGGTACGGGGGCGCGGTGCGGGCCGACCGCGCCCCGACCGGACCTCAGCCCAGCCTGACCGTGATCCGCTGCGTGGCCCCCTTCGTGCCGCTGAGGTCCCCGAAGGTCAGCTTCAGGGACGCCCCCGTCACCGCCGAGGTGACCGTGGCGGGCTTGGCCGTCACCGCGGCCACGGCGCGACTCCAGGTCAAGGTCAAGGAGGCCTGCGCGCGCATCGGGTCGCTCACGCAGATGACCGCGGTGCCGTCGCTCCGCTCGCTGATCTGCACCGAACAGGGCGCGCTCGCGGTGAGCTTGCCGACCGTCCCGCCGAACCAGAAGTTGACCCCGGTGAAGCCGAGGGAGGGCACGGAAACCCCCTGCTGGCTGTCGGAGTTGGCAAGGATCTGGAGCCAACCGGTGGCCGCCGAGCGGGCCGCCGTCTGTGCCGCGCTCGCACCCGGCATCAGGACGTAGGCGTACGTGCCGTTCGTCGGTGCGGTGCCGTGATCGACGTACATCGTGAGGTACGTGCGGGCGATCGCGGTCGTCGCGCCGCCCTTGTTGATGTCGCTCCACCTGCCGGTGCGCTCCTCGCGCAGCGCCTTGACCGTCGCGCCGCCGGGGAACACGTAGCCGCCGTGGCCTCCGATGTGCGCCCACTTGGCGCCGGCGAGCGTCGCCGACCAGGGGGACGCCGTCGGCTTGGCGGCGCCGTCCACCTGGAAGGAGGTGGTGCCCGTCGGGCCGAGGTTGCGGTTCTCGACGGTCGTCTCGACCGCCGCGCCGTCCGTGCAGGCGATGCCCGCGCCCAGGCAGACGATCGCGTCGTCCAGGCAGAACCACGACTTCTTCGCGCGCAGGGTGCTCTGCAGGCCCTTCACGTACTGCCCGATGGCGGCGCGTTGTCCGTCACTCGCCCCGCCCACCCACCTCACGTCCGGCAGGGACGCGCCCCAGTCGCCGCCCGCCGCATCCGCGAGCGCCTTGCGGGAGGCCGTGATGCCGGGCAGCCGGTACGGGTCGACGGTGGGCCAGAAGGCGTCGCTGTACTGCCCGTTGGCGTAGCTGTCGCCCCACCAATAGAGCATGCCGGCGCCGGTGTGCCAGCCGCGCAGGTTCTCGCCGTTGCCCGTCTCGTAGTACGTGATGCGGGGATCGGACATGCTGATCGACGCGGCCCAGCCGGGGCGCCGGTGCGTGGCGCGGGCCATGTTCGGGAAGAGACGGTGGCCGGTGGGCTCGGCGATCGCGGTCACCGACGCGTCGTCCTCGACGCCCTGCAGCCGGGCCAGACTCGTCAGGCCGAGTGAGGCGTCGCTCAGCGGCGGGCTGTAGTAGTCACGCCGCATCCAGCCCTTGACCAGGCCGCGCCAGCGCGCGTTCTCGGCGGCGCTCGCGCCCTGACCGAGGAGCACCACGGCCGACATGATGGGGTGTCCGCGCCGGTGGTCGTCCGCCTGGATCCTCTTGGTGTCGGAGGCCGAGAGCCCGCGGCTGATGGCGCGGCCCGCCACGCCGTCCATGACGAGGCCGTTGTAGAGGAACGGCGCCCACGCCTTCTCCACGGCGTCGAAGACGATCTGCTTCTTGGCGTCCGTGACCTCCCAGTCGGAGCCCCGCAGCAGCGAGAAGAGCATGCCGAGGCCGCCCAGCATCACCGACCCGTACGAGCCCGTGTAGGGCACGGTGGTGTGCTGGATGAACGAGCCGTCGGTGTAGAGGCCGTCGCCGGCCGTCACGTACGGGAAGACGGGGGAGAGTGCGTCCCGGGCCAGCGCGATCTTCGCGGCACTGGCGCCGACGACTCCGCGCAGCGCGAGCACCCGGCACAGGTCGACGCGGTTCGCCCCGGTGCTCGTCCCGGTGTAGCTGCCCACCGCGGAGTCGGGCACGAAGTGGTCCACGGCCCTGCAGTAGTTGGTCACCTGGGTCGCCGACAGGTGGTCGTACATCAGCACGCAGATGTCGAGGAGGGCCTGTGGGGCGCCTATCTGCCAGCTGTACCAGTTGCCGAAGTGTGCCTGGGTCTCGTTGTAGACCTCGGCGTAGAGATGATCGAGGCCCTGGAGGATGCCGGTCCTGAGGCTCGCGTCGCCGGTCAGGCCCGTGCCCTCCTGCCGGTAGGCCTGGGCCATGGTGCTGAGCCTGCTGTAACCGGTTACCACGTTGGCGGAGTATCCGTACGACTCCTGGTCGGTGTCCGGATCGGGGTCGGCGTACGAGAGGTCCGGCCACAGGGAGCCCGTGGCGGGGGCCATGGTGGCGCGCAACTCCCGTGCGGTGGCACCGAGTTCGGCCAGGCGGCTCTTGAAGGGCTCGGCCGTCGGGGAGAAGCCCTCGCCGAGGAGGAGGGTGCGCCACCTGGTGCGCAGTGCCTCGTAGGCGTCCGCCTGCTCCGCCGCTGCCGCCTCGTCGGCGGGCAGCCCCGAGGCCGTCAGGGCGAGCGCGGAGCCACCGGTGGTGAGCAGGAAAGCGCGGCGGGACCAAGGAGAGTGCATGGGTTCTCCGATGGTGAGGGGGGAGTGCGGCGGAAGAGGCGCGAGGGCCGCGCGAGGAGCAAGCGCTTTCTAGCATGGGTCCGGGCCGCTGCTCAATGGGTCGCGCAACGCGCTGTAGCGTCAGGGGCATGAGCGATCACGCAGTGGTGGATGTGGGCGACGTACGCCTGGCCTATCGGACCTGGGGCGACTCGTACGGAGCACCCGTCGTGCTGCTGCACGGGCTCGGCGGTTCCTCGGCGAGCTGGGAGAAGGTCGGGGAGGCGCTCGGCCAGGAATGGCGGGTGTACGCGCTCGATCTGCGCGGGCACGGGGAGAGCGACTGGCCGGACGAGTACACGGTCGAGCTGATGCGGGACGACGTGCTCGGCTTCCTCGACGAGCTCTCCCTCGACCGGGTCGGCGTCGTCGGCCACTCCATGGGCGGGGTCGTGGCCTACCTGCTCGCCCAGGACAACCCGGACCGCGTCGAGCGCCTGGTCCTGGAGGAGACGCCGCCGCCCTACCCGCGCGACTGGGTCGAGCCCCCGCCCCCCGACGGCGCCATCGACTACGACTGGCCCGTGTCTCCCGCGATCCGCGCCCAGATCTTCGACCCCGACCCGGAGTGGGCCGAACGCCTCGGCGAGATCGTCGCGCCGACGCTGATCGTGGCGGGCGGCCCGGACAGCAGCATGCCGCAGGAACGCATCCCCGACATGGCAGCCGCGATTCCCGACTCCCGGGTGATCTCGATCCCGGTCGGGCACCGGGTGCACGAGGAGAGCCCGCAGCAGTTCGCGGAGCAGGTCAGCGAGTTCTTCACCAGCTGAGCGGGTGGGGCGGGCCGGGAGGCGCCCCGGTGCTGCGGCTACGCCGGCCGGGGCCGTGACTGGTGGAGGCGGGTGTAGTAACGGCCCTCCGCCTCCAGACCCGTGGGATCGTCACCGGCCTTGAGCACCTGGTCCACCGCGCTGCTCATCTCGGAGATGTCGGTGAACATCCGCTGCGGATAGGTCCGTTCGGGATCGGTGTCGGTGGCCAGACCGTACGCGTCCAGGGTCGCGAGAATGTCCCGGAAAGGCACCGTCCGCAGGACGAAGGCGCTCACCCACACCGGGATGCGTGCCGCGTCGAGGAGTGCGTCGAAGGTGCGGTGCGTGATGTAGCCGATGCCTCCGGTGACCGTGATCAGGCCGACGCGCCCCATGGCGTCGCGCAGTCCGTCGCTGGGCGGGTGGCGCTCGAGGTTCTCGGCATGGGCCTCGTCGAGCAGCCCCACCTCCAGGGCGTACCGCGTGGCGTTGCCGGCCATGTCCAGACCGATGACCGGGACGGCGCCGGTGCGCCGCCGCGAGGCGTAGAACTCCTTGTCGGCCTCGACGAGCTCACCGCGGGTGAGGGCCGCGGTCTCGGCGCTGGTGTAGTGCGCGTACAGATCGGCGAGCGTGAGGTCGTGGTTGAGCAGCGCCGCGTTGATCCCGTAGGAGCAGCAGAGGTCGAGGACCGTGACGGGGAGACGGGTGCCGCGCACCGCCGACCGCTGGGCGAGCGTGCGCCGGAAGACACCCTGGGCCTGCTGCGGTATCTCGTACCGCAAGGGGGCGAGCGTGCGGAAGTACGCGCGGGGGTCGGGCTGGTCGTAGATGTCGTCGAACCGGGTCTTGCCCGCCGCGGTGGTGGTCCGGGCGCCGGTCATGAGGCAGCCTCCTCGCGCTCGGTGGCGGGTCTACGGCCGCGCTTCGGCCCGTTCCTGTGCTTGTGCTTGTGCCGCCTCCGGTGTTTCCGGTTCCGGTTGCCCCGCCTCCGGTTGCCCCGGCTCCGGGGACGCCGCCGTGGTCGTGGCCGTGGTGGTGGCCGGTGGTGCGATCGGTGCCGCCTGCGTCTGCTGGGCCTTCTCCAGGAAGCGCAGGAGTTCCACGGGGAAGGGCAGGACGAGGGTCGAGTTCTTCTCGGCGGCGACGGCCACCACGGTCTGGAGCAGCCGCAGTTGGAGGGCCGCGGGTTCCTCCGCCATCTGGTGCGCCGCCTCGGCCAGTTTCTTGGAGGCCTGCAGCTCGGCGTCCGCGTTGATCACGCGCGCCCGCCGTTCACGGTCGGCCTCGGCCTGCCGGGCCATCGAGCGCTTCATGGTCTCCGGCAGGGAGACGTCCTTGATCTCGACCCGGTCGATCTGCACGCCCCAGCCCATGGCGGGGGAGTCGATCATCAGCTCAAGGCCCTGGTTGAGTTTCTCGCGGTTGGAGAGCAGATCGTCCAGGTCGCTCTTGCCGATGATCGAACGCAGCGATGTCTGCGCCATCTGCGAGACCGCGAAGCGGTAGTCCTCGACCTTGATCACCGCGTCCGCCGCGTCGATCACCTTGAAGTAGATGACCGCGTCCACGCGTACGGTCACGTTGTCCCGGGTGATGCCGTCCTGCGCCGGGACCGGCATCGTGACGATCTGCATGTTCACCTTGTTCAGGCGGTCGACCCCGGGAACGATCATGGTGAATCCCGGCTGGCGAACCTCCTCCCGCAGCCGTCCGAGGCGGAACACCACGCCCCGCTCGTACTGCTTGACCACGCGGGCCGCCGACGCCACGTACATGAACCCGGCAGCCACGACCGCGGCCCCTGCCGTGAGCAGCTCTTCGACCATGACGACCCCCCTTCTTCCGAGTCGCCCGTCTCAATACCAAGATATGCCCCGGTTTGTCCGGGGTCGAGCCCCGGCCGCCCCGCCGCTGACTAGGGTGGGGACGGTGTTCACCTCCCAGGGACCCACACTCCGCGAACTGGCCGTGCAGGCTCTCTCCTCCATCGAGGACGGCTACGACCTGCTGGCCCCCAAGTTCGACCACACCCCTTTCCGTACGCCCGACCGGATGCTGCACGCCGTCGCGGACACCCTGGGGCGCCTCGGGCCGTTCGACGCGGGGCTCGATGTCTGCTGCGGCACCGGCGCGGGCGTCCAGACGCTGCTGCCGCTGTGCCGGGAGCGGGTCACCGGCGTCGACTTCAGCTCGGGGATGCTGACCGAGGCGCGGGCGGCCGTGGTCCCGCACCAAGGCGGGCCCGCCGCGGATCCCGCCGTGCAGTGGGTACGAGCCGACGCCCGCGCCCTGCCCTTCGTCGACGTCTTCGATCTGGCGGTCAGCTTCGGGGCGTTCGGGCACTTTCTGCCCGCCGAGCGGCCGAAGCTGTTCGCGGAGGTGTGCGGGGCGCTGCGGCCCGGTGGGGTCTTCGCCTTCCCGATCGGCGCGCCGCCGCCCCTGACCTCGCCGCTCTACTGGGCGCTGCTCGGCTTCGACGGGGTGATGCGGGTGCGGAACCTGCTGTGGCGTCCGCCGTTCGTCATGTACTACAGGACTTTCCCGCTGCAGGGTGTGCGCGATGACCTGCTCCGGGCCGGCTTCACGATGCGGTTGCACCCGCTGGAGGAGTTCGGGCGCCGCGCCGACGGCAGCCCCCACTGGTGCCTCGTCGAGGCGCGCAAGGTCTGAGCTTCACCTGCCAGGGGCGGTCGGCGGTCAGCGGTTGGCGGCCGACATCACTGGAACGCCCTGCGATACGCCTGCGGGCTGACTCCGGCGACGCGCTTGAAGCGGTCGCGGAACGCGGTGGGCGAGCCGAAGCCGACCTGGACGGCGATGCGCTCGACGGAATGCCCCGTCGATTCGAGCAGGTGCTGCGCCTGCCGGATGCGTGCGCGGTGCAGCCACTGCAGCGGTGTGCTGCCCGTCTGATCCCGGAAGCGGCGCAGCAGCGTACGGGTGCTCATGCCCGCCCGGCCCGCGATGTCCTCCAGGGTGAGCTCACGGCCGGCGTTCTCCTCCAGCCAGCGCAGCAGCGGCTCCAGCTCGGAGCCCTGCGGTGTGGGCGGTGCCTCAGGGACGATGAACTGGGCCTGGCCGCCCTCGCGTTCCAGGGGCATCACGGAGAGCCGGGCGGCGTCCGCAGCGACGGCTGAGCCGTAGTCCCTGCGGATCAGGTGCAGGCACAGGTCGAGCCCGGCGGCGGCGCCGGCGGAGGTCAGGATCTGCCCGTTGTCGACGTACAGCACGTCAGGGTCGACGTCGATGTCCGGGTGGCGTCCGGCGAGTTCGGCCGCGGCCGCCCAGTGCGTGGTGGCGCGCAGCCCGGAGAGCAGACCGGCTGCGGCGAGCGTGAAGGTGCCCGTGCAGATCGAGGCGATCCGCGTCCCGTCGGCGGCCGCGGCCCGCAGCGCTTCGAGCGCGGCGTCGGGGACGGGCCGGGATAGGTCGGCGCTGCCGGGCACGATGATCGTGTCCGCGTCCGCGAGCCCCTCCAGGCCCCAGGGTGCCCGGAGGGTGAACAGACCGGCGTCGGTCTCGGTCTCGGCGGCGCAAACACGCACTCGATAACCCGGCCGCCCGCCGGGCAGCCGGGTGCGGCCGAAGACCTCGATGGGGGTGGACAGGTCGAACGGGATGACGGTGTCCAGTGCCAGGACGGCCACGGTATGCATGGCGGCAACGTACGTCAGAGCCGGGTTCTCGCCAAGCGCGTGCACCGGAACCGACGGCTGTATCCCCGCCCGTGGGCTGGCCTGGGATTCGATGGCGGTATCTCTGCGAAGCCTGTCACTAATGCCACTGTTCGGTGGGCGGGGCGCTGATTAATGTCTGCGTGAGGGTCCCGATCGGGGCCGTGTGACCTCTGCCTTTTTGAGGCTCCGCCGTTCTTCGAATCTTGAGGGCCCATAGTGACCAAGTTCTTCCTGACGCTGCATGTGCTGGCCGCCATCCTCGCGGTCGGCCCGGTCACCGTCGCCGCCAGCATGTTCCCCGCGGCCCTGCGGCGCGCCCAGGCCGACCCGCGGGATGTGTCCGCCCTCGCCTCGCTGCGGCTGCTGCAGCGCATCTGCTCGGTCTACGCGTTCGTGGGCATCGCCGTCCCCCTCACCGGACTGGTGACCGCGCAGAGCCTGGGCGTGCTCGGCAGTGCCTGGCTGATCGCCTCGATCATCCTCACGATGGCGGCGGCCGTGGTGCTCATCGTCCTCGTCCTGCCGCGCCAGGAGGCGGCGCTCGCAGCGGTGGCCGGAGCAGGGCAGGGTGGCGAGGGCGCTGGCGGCCAACTCGCGGAGGGGGCGGGCACGGTGGCCGTCGGAGAGCGCACCAGCTCTCAACTCGCCATGTACACCGGCATCTTCAACCTCCTCTGGGCCACCGTCACCGTCCTCATGATCATCAGGCCGGGTTCCACGACCGGCGCCTGACCCGCCCGCGACCGACAACCTCGGGCGGTGGCCCCCGTGGTACTGGAGCTTCAACCGTGAAGCCGGGGGCACACGGTCTTCCGTCAACCTCTGACCGGGCTGCATGGAAGGAGACAGGACGTGCACCCAGATACGTCGGTCGAGCTCGCCAAGGTGTGGGCGTCACGCGGAGGAGCGACGATGTTCGTCATCGTCTTCGTCGTCTTCGCGATCGCCCTCGTGGCCCTGCTGATGCGGGGCAAGCACCGCCGATGAGCGGGTGCCGCCACGCCGTCGGGCAGGCGAGGGTGATCAGAGGAAGTGGAAGCCCGGACGCGGGTGCATCAGGAAATCGTGGTGCGAGATGTTCCATGCGTACGCACCCGCCATCGCGAACACCACCCGGTCGCCGGCCCGCAGACCCCGCACCGGAACCTGCCGGGCCAGAACGTCCTTCGGGGTGCACAACTGCCCCGCGAACGTCACCCGGTCCTGCCGCGCCTCGGACCGTGGCCAGGGATGCGGCCACGGCCCGGCCGCCGGGAGCACGGTGCACGGCTGGTCGTGGCCCTTGGCCGCCGGGGTGCGCAGATGGTGGGTGCCGCCGCGCACCACCGCGAACTCCTCGCCGTGGTTGCGCTTCACGTCCAGGACCTCGGTGGCATACCAGCCGCAGTACGCGGTCAACGCCCGCCCCGGCTCGATGCGGAGCGTAAGGCCGGGGTGCGCCGCACAGAGCCGGGCGAGGCCCTCGCCGTACGCGGCCCAGTCGAAGCGCGCTCCGGGGTCGGCGTAGTCGACGCTCATCCCGCCGCCGACGTTCACCTCCGCGAGGCGGATGCCGTGCCGTGCGGCCAGTGCCTGCGACCACGTCACGATGGAATCGGCGACGGCGAGCTGCCGCGGTGCGTCGAGACCGCTGGCCAAATGGGCGTGCACACCCAGCAGATGCAGCTGGGGGAGGCTGCCGTCGGTGAACAGGGAGACCGCGGTGTCCGCGTCGACCGGGTCGAGACCGAAGGGCGTGGGGCGTCCCCCCATCGCGAGGGAACTGCCCGCGAGAGACGCGGCGTCGAGGCCGAGATTGAACCGGAGCAGGACGCCCACGCGGGTGTGCGGCGCCACCCGGGCGGCGAGCGAGGCCAGCATCCGCAGCTCGTAGAGGCTCTCGACGTGGAAGCGTGCCACGCCGAGCTCCAGGGCTGCAGTGATCTCCTCCGGTGTCTTGCCGGGGCCGCCGAAGGCCAGCGAGTGCCCGGCCACCGCCTTGGCCACATGGGCGAGTTCGCCGCCCGACGAGACCTCGTAGCCGTCGACGTGCGGGCCCAGGGTGGTCAGGATCTCCGGCTCGGGATTGGCCTTGGCGGCGTAGTGGAGCTCGACCTGCCGGGGCAGCGCGGCGCGCACCGCGGCGACGTGGGCGTCGAGCGCGGACAAGTCGTACAGATACGCCGGGAGTTCCTCGGCGGCGAGACCGAGGGCGTGCTCACGTACGACGGTGGTGGGGGCGGCGGTCATCCGGCGGTGCTCCAAGGTGCGTCGGTACGGGCACCCAGGTCCCGTACGTGCTCGGCGAGCGTAAAGGGTGAGGTGAGGCGGACATAGCCCGCGTCCCGGTCGGCCTTGCGCTCCCAGCGGGTGAGCAGATTGGCCTTCGCGGGCAGCGGCACCCCGGCGAGCAGGGCGCTGAGCCGCGGCGGGCAGCCGTTCGTGTCCGCGAACTCCCTAACAGTGGCGCGGACTTGCGACCAGAGGGCGGGCTCGGTCTGCGGATGGAGGTCGGCGAGGGCGGCGAGCAGCTCGGCGACGTGGTTCACCAGGAGGCAGTACACGACGCGGTCCCAGCCGCGCTGCGCGTCGTACGTCATCGGCCCCGCGACCTCCGGCGGGAGCGCGGCCAGGGTCCGTGCGTGACGCTCGGGGATCAGCTTGGTGCCCTCCAGGTCGCGGAAGAGCACCTGCGCGGGCATGCCGTCGCCGTCAACGCAGACGAGGACGTTCTGCAGATGCGGTTCGAGCACCAGGCCGTGGTCGAAGTACGCGGCGAGCACCGGAGGCAGCAGCAGCCTCAGATACGTCCGCCACCAGTCGAGCGCCCGCTGCGGACCCGCGCCCGCCAGGAGGCGGGAGATGTGGCCCGGACCCGTCGGATACTCGTCCGCGACGGCCGCGGCGAGCAGCGGCGTCGTACCGGGAAGGAGCCGTCCGGCCAGGCCTTCGCGGACGATGACGCCGAAGCCCTCCAGAAGGGCGAGGTCGGTGCGCCCGTCCGGCCCGGTGAGCGCCAGGCTGCGGTAGGCGGGCTCACGCAGTACCGCGCTGCCGGGGAAGCGGGCGGTCAGGTCGTCCAGGGCGCCTTCGAGTACCCGGGTGAGCGCGACGGCACCTGACAGCTCGTAACTGGCGTTCTTGCGGAGGCAGTTGGTGATGCGCACGTTCAGGCTGAACTTCAGGAAGGTGTCGCCGTCGTAGAGCGTGCGCACGGACGCGGTGGCCGCGAAGGGGGAGCCGGCGGTGCCCAGGTCGATGATGTCCTGGCGGGCAAGGGCGGCGCGCAGGCCCGGGTGCTCCCGCAGCAGGTCGTACTGCCAGGGGTGCACCGGCAGCAGCCGGTAGCCCTCGGGGACCGGCCCGAGGCGGTCGAGCGGTGCCGTGGCGCCCGGCCGCGCCGATTCCTCCACGACGAGGTGGTCCCGCACGGCGAGGTGGCGCAGCGGGAAGGAGGCCGCGGTCTCGGGGGCGTACGCGGACCAGTCGGCGAGGTCGCCGCCGCGGGCCTTGGGGGTGGGGTGGAAGCGGTGGCCGAACAGCAGGGACTGTTCGGAGGCGAGGTAGTCCGCGAGCCACTTCGGCTCCCTCTTCGTCGACTTGGGGGCCGCATCCGTCGCGGCGGCCGTTCCCGTGCCGGGTGCCGGACGGGCGGCGGCGATCGCGGCGCTGACCCCTTCATGGCTGGAGGCGATCTGCTCCAGGAACTCCTCGTTGCTCACCCCTGTACGCAGCGAGAGCTCGGCATGGGTGTATTCGGCGAGGCGAGGCCAGTCCACCTCCACCCAGGCGCCGTCCCGCTGCTCGGTCACCGGGCCGGTGAAGCGGTGGGCGCCGAGGAGGGAGGTGCGGCGCAGTGCGACACGCAGGAGGACCCCACGGCGCGGCAGCCGCAGCAGGAGATCGCCGTCGACGACGGCGGTCTGGCGCTCGGGTCCGGAGACTTCGCGCAGCAGACAGTTGAGGAGGGTGTGCGCCACCGCTTCGTCGGCGCTGGGCAGACGGGTGGGCGCGGCACCGGCGACGGGGGCGGGGGCACAGGCGACGCGGGCGGCGGACTGGGCGGGTGTCGCGGGCAGGCCGGGTGCTGCGGGCAGGGCGGATGTGGCGGAGGGGGCGGCGAACGTGCCGGTCGGCAAGGACATCAACGGCTCCAGCGGATGCGGGGCGAGCGGCGGAACAGGGCGGGAAGAGGGGCGTCGGCCAAGGCTGCCAGGGCGGTCGCGGTGCCGGTCAGGAGGGGCGCGGGCAGGCCGATGAGGCTGATTGCGGGCGCTGCCACGGGAACGGCGGCGACCGCGCGGCCTATGGAGCCGAGCTCGTAGGAGCCGGTGTTGGCGTCGGCGTGGGCCTGGTGGCGGCCGAGTCCCACGCCCGCGGCCGGGCCCTCCGTGAGCGTGTGCGCGGACGACACGACGGCCATCACGAAACTCCCGCGTGCAGCAGGTAGTTGGGTCCCGTCGTGTAGTGCTTGTTGATGTCGGTGGCTCCGGAGCGTTCCTTGGAGAGCAGGGTGCCCGCGGTGACCATCGCCTTGACGGGCAGCTCCGGCGCGTCCAGGACGTGGGTCCGCAGAAGGGTGCCCGGTTCGCCGGGCCCGAGCCTGTCGACGGCCTCGGTGAGCCGCTCGCGCACGAGCCCGAGCAGCCGCGACAGCGGGGCGCGGCCTTGCCGGGCGAGCCCGAAAGCGTAGGCGCCGGCGCAGAGGTGGAGGGTGATGGTGGTGAACACGTCGAGCACGGGCAGATCGCCGACGACGAAGATGCGCGCGTCATCGAACTCTTCGACATCCGGGGCCTGTTGCCCCATGACGTCACGCAGTCGGGCGAGGTTGATGCGGGGCCCGTCGTTGTCCTTGAAGAGCAGTCGCAGCCGGGTACGGCGGCCCGCACTCGCCTCCGCGGGGTGGTGGTCAAGGACCAGCGAGACGTTCTGCTGATGCGACTCCAGGGCGATCCCGTGGGCGAACAGGGTGGTCTGCCAGTCGAAGAGGAGGGTGAGTGTGGCATCCAGGAGGGCGAGGGGATCACCGCCGTAGAAGCGGTCGGCGAGGTGGTCGATGAGCAGGCGGTCGCCACCGGGTGCCGGGCACAGGAGCGCGGCCATCGGTACGACGACGGCATCGTCGAGACCGGCGGGGTAGCGGCGCAGCAGCACGGCCAGGAGTTCGTGGCCCGCATGGGCGAAACGGGTCTCCTCCGCGTGCAGGACGACACCCTTGAACCGGGGTTCGCGGTCGACGACGGCTTCGATCAGCCGCTGGCCCGCCGCGCCGTCGGTGAGGGTGCCCGGCTTGATGGTGCGCCGATTGCGCAGGCCCAGCGTGGCGGTGGCGAGCGGCAGCTTGAGGTGCCGGGTGGGGTCGGAGGTGAGGGCGACGGTGCGCATGGACAGGGTGGGTACGACGTCGGGCCCGGGATCACCGACGAACCGGGCCCGCCCGTCGAGCCCCGCTGCCCGCAGCGCGTCCCGCAGGGGTCCGTCCGCGGTCAAGGGGTGCACGGGCAGCACGAGATGACTTGCTTCGAGCTCTGGCGCGCCCGCCGCGCGAGGCGAGAGCCAGGCGTCGCTGTCACCGCCGACGGTGACGGCCTCGCGGGGCAGGGCGAGCTGTCGCAGGGTGAAGGCAGGATGGAACTCGGGTGCATACGCGTGCAGTCGAGCGAGGCTGAGCCCCGCGCGCCCGCGCGAGGTCGGGTACACGGGATGATCCGCGCGCGCGGCGAGGGTGTCGTAGCCGATGCCGCCCGCGAGCCCGGTCCAGGCAACGGGATCCGGGCCGTACCGCCGGGACAGCAGGGACTCCACCTCACCCTTCGTCTCGGCGTGCAGGCGCATGGCGTCGAGCGCCTGCTCGCACTCCTCGGCGAAGGCGTCAAACCCGCCACGGTCGACGGGGTCGGCGAGGTCACGCAGCGCGGCCAGGATGCTGTCGGCGTCGGCGAGTTCGCGCCCGTCGGACTCTCGACGGAGCAGGGGGAGCCGGGCGGCGTAGGTGGCCTGGAACCCGTCGGCCCGGACCGGCATGAGCAGCGCATCGCCGTCAACGCCCCTCGCCTCGGCCACCGGCGCCGGCGCCGGCACCGGCACCGGCACCGGCACCGGCACCGGCACCGGCACCGGGACCTGGACCGGCACCGGCAGCCTCAGCCACAAGCCGTCCGGGCGTCGCACTCCCTCGCTTCGGGTGCGCCACCCCAGGACGTCCTCGCGCAGGAGTGTGCTCAGTACGCGTAAGAGGAGCTCGGTCTCGGCCCCGGCCGTGGGCGTTCCGCCAGGCGGTCGGATCACGGTGTGATCTCCCAGTGGTGCGCGGCGAGGAAGTCGGCCACGGCTCGGTCGACCGCTGCCTGGTCGGTGCCGGTGGCGCGGACCACGCCGAGGAAGTCCCGGTTGGTGCCGTGGAGTTCGTGGCGTTCGCCGATCTCGCGCAGGGGGCGGTACGTGAGACGTACGCCGTCCACCGTCACCTCGGTCGCGCGTGGCGCCGCCGTCAGTGTTCCCGCACGCCGGGCGCACGGATAGTCGAGCCGCGCCCGGCCGTCCGTGCGCGCACCCAGGTCGGACGGCAGTGGCTCACTCAGGTGCGTACGCAGGATGTGCTCGAACAGGGGGATGTCCAGGAGTTGGGCGAGGAGCAGATCGCACTGGTCGCCGATGGCGCGGTAGTTGACCTCGATGAGCCGCGCTCGCCCTTCCGACACCACGAACTCCGTGTGGCAGGCGCCGAACCCCACCCCCAACACGTCCAGTTGCCGCAGGACTTGCGCCACCACCGGCGCCGGATGCGCGGGGACGAACGCCATCCGTTCCTCTATGAAGTGCGGCGGCGGCGACACTTCCGTACGGAAGCCGCCCAGGACATGCCTGACGCGGCCGTCGCCGAGCGTCTCCAAGGTGCACAACTCCCCGGCGAGGTACTCCTCGACGACCAGCGCGGCCCCCGGGCGCCGCTCCTGGATCTCCGCACACCGCCGTACCAACTGCTCCGGGCCCTCGACCAGCACCACGTCCTCGCTCGCCACTCCTTCGCGCGGCTTGACCACGCAGGGGAACGGCACGTCGAGAGAGGCGAGTTCGGCCGGATTCTGGCCCGCGTTCAGCTCCGCGCACCAGACCGCGTCGGCACCCTCCGCCGCGAGGTGGCGTCGCATGTGTGCCTTGTCCTTGGTGCGCAGCGCCACCCGCCAGTCCTTGCCGGGCAGCCCGAAGTACTCGGCGGCCAAGGCCGCCTGCGTCTGCAGGTGGTCACTGTTGGTGAAGATCGCGCCGGGGGAGTGGTGGGCGGAGATCCGGCTGATGACGGCGCGGAAGTCTCGCACGTCGCACTCAAGGATCTCCGGGGCGCCCGGTCCCTCTCGGAGACGGTGGGCGTCCGGCTGATCGGTGAGGAGGGTGACGTCGAGGCCGAGCCCGCGCGCGGCGGGCAGAAAGCCTTCGGTGACCGAGTCGGTGGGGTTGCGGGCAAGGACGTACAGCCGCATGTGCGAGTCCACTTCCGGGTGCGAGCGGAGGTGCTGTGTGGGAGAGGGGGCGGGGCGGAAGCGTCGGACGGTCCGCCGTCCGCGCTACGCGTGCGTCGGTTCGACCGTTGGAGCGACACCCGTCGCCACGGCCACACATTTCCCGCGGGTCCGATGGGGGCGACGGGCCCGGCGACCGCCACCGCCGGGCCCGCCAGCACTACGGCCGCGATGCCCCCGGCCATGTGGATCCCCACCACCGCGCGGGAGGAAGGCAGACGGACGGTGGGGGCGGGGAAGAGCGGCCAGAGCACATCGAGCGTGCCGGCGAGCATCACGGCACGGGTCCAGGAAAGCAACACCATGGCCGATCCGCCGTGTGAAGAGGCTGTCCGGCGGGACGGCCCGAGCGATCTTGGACACGGGGTGAGAGTTTAGGTTAGGTATACCTAACGATGTCAATTCGCCGTGAGAGATGGGCCACTCGCGACGGCCAGGTCCGCGGCGCGCCGTTCACGATGCGGCAAGTTGAAGCAAAATAAGGTAAGCCTTACCTAGTTCACGGTAGCGGGACCGCCGTCGGACGACCGATGGACCTGCCCTTCCAAGGAGTACGCGTGCCGCTCACCGTGGCCCCGGACCTGGCGCCCGACGCCACCGCCCTGAGCCCCGCCGCCCTGCTCGCCGCGACCTACCGGCGGCTCACCGCGCACTGCGAGACGCTCGCCGTCGCGGTGGCGCGACCCGACTCGTTCGCGGGCCAAGGATGGGTGACCGGCGCCGAACTGACGTCACATCACGGCGCGATGGAAGCCTTCGTCGCGGCGGAGGCCGCACGCATCCGCCGCGACCACGACCACACCCCGCGCCCGGACGTCGCCGCGTCCCGCGCCCTGCACGGCTACCTCTGGTCGGTGTCCCTGCTGATGAGCGGTGCCTGGTACCTGGAGCGGCGCGTGCCGCGCATCCGCCCGCAGGACGTACGCGTCCACCTGGAAACCGGTGCCTTCGAGATCGTCCCCGGCTCCTTCGCCTGCTTCCCGGACGATCCTGCGGCCGGGCTCCCCGGGACACGCGTCCTCGCCGACGAGGAGTCGCTCCGCGTCGAACTGCGCGCCGCTGTCGTCGCCCACATGCAACCGCTGCTCTCCGCCATCGGGCCCCGACTGCGGCGCGGGCAGCGGGCGTTGTGGGGCATGGCGGGGGACGATCTCATCTCCGGGATCTGGTACCTGGGGCGCGTGCTCGGCCAGGAGGACGAGGCGCTGCGGGCGGTGGACGCGCTGCTCCCCGGGCCGGTCGAGCCCTTCCCGGGTGGCGCGGCCTTCCGCCATCTGACGGCCCGTGACGGGGAGCGGTACCCGACCCGTACGAGGCTCGGCTGCTGCCTCTACTACACGATCCGTGCCGCCGAGGCGTGCGGCACCTGCCCGCGCGTCTGCGACGCGGAACGTCTGCGGAGGCTGGAGTCGGAAGCCGGTGGGTGAAACCGTGATAGGCAAGCGGGCGTAGCCCCTCGCTCGCGCCAGGAGACGCCCATGACCTTCCAGGTCCCCGTCATCGACATCACGCCGTACGTCGAAGGCGGCGCGGCATCCGAACGAGCGCGGGTGGCACGGGAGTTGGACGACGCCTGCGCCCGCGTCGGGTTCATGCAGATCCTCGGGCACGGCATTCCCGACGAGACGGTGGACGGCCTGACCGCCGCCGTCGACGGCTTCTTCGGCCTGCCCCTGGAAGTGCGGAAGAGCTACCGCGTCACCGGTGCGAACCGCGGCTACAGCCCGCCCAAGAGTGAATCCCTCAGCCTGAGCCTGGGCGTGGAGTCGGCCGGACGCATGAACGACTTCTTCGAGGCGTTCAACATCGGCACCGAAGCCCGCTCGTTCCTCGGACTCGACCTGTCCGAGGACGACTACGGACTCAACGTCTGGCCAACGCAGGTCGACGGCTTCGAACCGGCCGTACTGCGTTACTTCGCCGAGGCCGGCCGCGTGGCCCGCACCTTGACCCGGATCTTCGCGGACGCCCTGGGGGAGCCGGCGGACTTCTTCGAGTCGCTGACCGACCACTCCATCGACGTCCTGCGCATGAACAACTACGCCCTGCCCGAAGGTGCCGTCACCCTCGACGGCGATCTGACGGGGATGGGTGAGCACACTGACTTCGGCCTGGTCACCGTGTTGTGGGCGGACCAGGTCGCCGGGTTGCAGGTGCTCGGCGCCGACGGGGCCTGGCACGACGTGTCCCCCGTCGACGGCGCGCTCCTGGTCAACCTCGGCGATCTCACCGCCCGGCTCACCAACGACCGCTGGATGTCCACCCTGCACCGGGTCAAGCCGCCGATCGTGGACGGCGGCATCGTCCGGCGCAGGTCGGCCGCCTATTTCCACGACGGCAACGTCGACGCGGTCATCTCCACGCTGCCGAGCCACCTCGCCGACTCCGACGCGTGCGCCTACGAACCGATCCTCGTGCGCGACCACATCAAGGCGAAGCTCGCCGGATCCCGGCAGGGCAAGGCGAACGCGGCGGCCGTCCGGGAGGCGGCGCGGGTGCGCGCGGCCGGGTCCGGTCCGGTCACGCCTGGTCGAGCGAGGCCCGGATCGCCGCCAGAGCCTCGGTGATGTGCGCCTCGGCGGCAGCCTTGTCGATGCCGAGCCCGGAGAGGGGGCCCGTGCCGCCCTCGGCCTCCAGGAGCGAGAGCAGGATGTGCTCGGTCCCGATGTAGTTGTGCCCGAGCCGCAGGGCCTCGCGGTAGGTGAGCTCGAGGACCTTCTTCGCTCCGGCGTCGTACGGGATGAGGTCGGGCACCTCGCCGACCGCCGGCGGCAGCGTCTCGGCGACGCTCTCGCGGATCGTCTCGAGCGAACTCCCCTGCGCGACGAGCGCCTTCGCGGCGAGGGCGTCCGGTTCGGTCAGGAGGGCGAGCGCCACGTGTCCGGGGCCGATCTCGTCGTTCCCCGCGGCGCGGGCCTCCTCCTGGGAGGCCATGACCACGTTCTTGGCCCTGTCGGTGAACCGGCTGAAGCCCTGCCGGGGGTCGAGGTCCGACATCTCCCCGGGGTCCTTGGCCACGAAGCGCTTCTGGGCCGCCTGCCGGGTGACCCCCATGCTCTTGCCGATGTCCGTCCATGAGGCGCCCGAACGGCGCGCCTGGTCCACGAAGTGGCCGATCAGATGGTCGGCGATGTCGCCCAGGTGATCGGCGGCGATCACGGCGTCGGAGAGCTGGTCGAGAGCGGCCTCGGGGTGGGCCTTCTTGATGGCCTGGATCAGGTCGTCGAGGCGGATGGGCTGGGTGGGCTGCGTCATGTGTCAACGGTAGGTTGACAGCGAGAAGGGTGTCAACCCTGGGTTGACGCCCTTCGTTTCCTGCTCCCACACTCTCCTCGTCTACTCCGTCCAGGGGGAGTTCCGGATGACCTCGACGAAGTCACCGCGGGTGTAGCCGGGCACGAAGTGCGCGAGGACATCGGCCTTCACGTTCCCGAAGGTGGTCTCCGGCTTGGGGGCGATGCCCTCGGTGAACGCCTCCAGGATCCGCCGCTTGAAGTCGGGGCGCGGATGCAGCGCCGTGATCTCGGCGCGCTCGGCGGCGGTGAGATCGTCGTAGCCGATGCCCAGGACGTCGTACTCCACCCCGGCGGTGACCAGGGCGACCTCCGGCTCCATGAACTCGGGGATGCCCGGGGTGGTGTGCAGGGCGATGGCGGTCCACACCCGGCGCACGCTGTCCTCCGGTACGCCGTGACCGTGCAGGAAGCGGCGGGCTTCCTCGGCGCTGTCCACCTCGAAGCGTCGCCCGCTGTCCCGGAACCGCTCGCCCAGGCCAAGGTCGTGGAACATGGCGCCGATATAGAGCAGTTCGGGATCGAAGCTCAGTCCCCTACGCGCGCCCTGCAGGCTGCCGAACCAGAAGACGCGGCGGGAGTGGTGGTAGATCATCTCGCTCGCCGTGTCCCGCACCAGTTCGGTGGCGGCGGCAGCCAGCTTGGTGTCCGGCAGGGATACTCCGGCGGCGGAAGAGGCGTGAGCGGTCATGGTGTGGCTCCTGTGTCGGGTCATCGAGGGGGTCGGCTCCTGGGACCAGCCTGCTCGTCGTACGTGTTCCACGGCCATGTCCCTGTGGACACGTACCCCACACATCTGGACACGCCCTCCCGCTACCGTGTCCCTGTGAACGGTCAACCGGGTGGGCCGCGCCCCCACCACGTCTGCGTCCTCGCGTTCGACGGCGTGCGTCTCCTCGACGTCGCGGCGCCCTTGGAGGTCTTCGCCACCGCGAGCCGTTACACCGGCGGCCGCTACACCGTGCGGGTCTGCACGCCCGACGGGCTGGACGTCAGGACCTCCACCGGGTTGCGGATCGCGGCGGACCGGCCGGCGGCCGATGCGGGCGTCGCGGACACCCTCGTCGTACCGGGTCACGCCGAGCTCGTCACCTTTACCGAACGGCCTGACCTCGTCGAGCTCGTGGCCCGGCTGGCCAGCGGGGCAGGGCGGGTGGCCGCCGTGTGCACCGGCGCCTTCGCGCTCGCCGCCGCGGGGCTCCTGCGCGGCCGCAGGGCGACGACGCACTGGGAGCACGCGGCGAAGCTGGCCCGCCTCTACCCCGACATCACCGTCACGGCGGATGCCATCCACGTCCAGGACGGGCCGGTGCTCACCTCGGCCGGGGTCACCGCGGGCATCGACGTCTGCCTGGCTCTCGTGGAGCAGGACCACGGCCCCGACATCGCGCGGCGGGTCGCCCGTGACCTGGTCGTCTTCCTCCAGCGGCCCGGCGGTCAGTCCCAGTTCTCCGCGGCCTCGCGCGCCCCGGCGACCAGCCATCCGGTGCTGCGCCCCCTCCTCGACGCCATCGCCGCCGACCCGGCGGCCGACCACCGCCTCGCGACCCTGGCCGGGCGGGCCGCCGTGAGCTCCCGGCATCTGACCCGGCTCTTCACGCGACAGCTCGGCACCACCCCTGCCGCGTACGTGGAGTCCCTCAGGCTGGAGGCCGCCCGCATGCTCCTGGAACGCGGCGCAAGCGTCACCGAGGCGGCCGAGCGCAGCGGCCTCGGCAGCGACGAGACACTGCGCAGGGCCTTCGCCCGGCACCTGGGGACGACACCGTCGGCCTACGCCGCGCGTTTCCGTACGACACGGGTCGAGGTGAATCCAGCGGTCCGTGCCCAGCACTAGGACCTGGCCGAGGTGGCGTCAGGTGTGCGCCCGCCAGGCGCCGGGCGTGTGGCCGAAGGCTCGGCGGAAGACGTCGATGAAGGCGCTGCTCGATGCCCAGCCGCAGCGGTGCGCGACCACGGTGACCGGGGTGTCGTCGGCCAGCAGGCACAGGGCGTGGTGCAGGCGCAGTTGGGTGCGCCACTGGGGAAAGCTCATGCCCAGTTCGGCACGGCAGAGCCTGGTGAGGGTGCGGTCGCTGACGCCGGTCGCGGCGCCGAGCTGGGTCAGGGTCCGCGGATCGGCCGGGTCGGCGCGGAGGATGGCGCACACCGCGACCAGGCGCGGATCGCGGGCCGCCGGCACGTGGACGGGCTGCTGGGTCGAGTGGCGGAGCTGGTCGAGCAGGACGGCCCGCAGGCGCCGGCGCTCGGCACTGCGGCCGTCGCGAGGCTCGGGCACGTCGGAGGGCTCGGGCTTCCGGGTGTACTCGATGATCAACTCGCGGAGCAGCGGGGCGACTTCGAGGACGGCGGGCCGGTCGAGGCGCAGCGGGTTGTCCGCCACCGGCAGGCCCACCAGGTGCAGGTCCGTGTCACCGTACGCGCGATGCTCGTGGACGGTTCCCGCGGGGATCCAGAGGGCGCGCGTGGCGGGGGCGACCCAACTGCCCGCGTCGGTGGTGACGGACAGGACGCCGTGGCCCGCGTACACGATCTGGTGCTCGTCGTGCCGGTGCGCGTCGACCTCCGCGCCCGCTCGGAGGGGGAGGAGGCCGGTGGTCGCACGCGGTGTGTGGCGGATGTTCGACACAAGGGGAGATTTTACCGGGGGCGGGACGGAGTCAGGAGTCCGCCAGGACGCGGTCGAGCGTTGCCCGGCCCGCCACACCCCAGGTCCGCTTCCCGCCGGGAAGCCCCCGCTCCCCGGCGCGACCGATGTGGATGAGGCCGACGGCG
Source organism: Streptomyces sp. NPDC051214 (assembly GCF_040682375.1). Lineage (NCBI taxonomy): Bacteria > Bacillati > Actinomycetota > Actinomycetes > Kitasatosporales > Streptomycetaceae > Streptomyces > Streptomyces sp. NPDC051214. Next base: position 156,878 of record NZ_JBFBAT010000001.1, on the reverse strand, counting down.
CGGAGCAGTGCCCAGCCCCGGGCGCGCCTGACGGTCGCCTCGTCCGCTCGGGCATAGGCGTCGAAGAACCGTTGCGCCGCGCCCGCGGGAAGGAGCAGCCATGCCGCGGAGAGGTCGGTCGCGGGGTCTCCCGCGCAGAGTTCGCCGAAGTCGAGCACGCCGGAGAGTGTGCCGTCGGAGCCGACGACGTTCGCGGGATGCAGGTCGCCGTGCAGCCAGACCGGCGGGCCCGCGCCTTCCGGGGCCGAGACGGAGTCCTCCCACAAGTCCCGTACGCGGGTGGGCACTTCGCTGAAGGTGGCGAGTGCCTTGAGGGTTTCGTCGAACCCGGACGCGTAGTGGTGGAGGGGAAGGCCGCGCGTCGGGTTGACGGGTGCGTCCGCGGGCGCCTCCACGTGGAGCGCCCGCAGAAACCGGGCCAGCGTTTCGGCCGCGTGGTCACCGCGGCTGAGAGGCGTGCGGTCGGCCGGTTCGCCGTGGACCCAGGCCGTGACGGTCCACGGCTTCGGGAAGCGCGTGGACGGTTCGCTGATCCGCAGGGGTGTCGGCACCGGCAGGGGCAGGCGTGCGGCCAGGCCGGGAAGCCAATGGTGCTCCTTGCGGAGGAGGTCCGGGGCGCGTTCCGTGCACGGGATGCGTACGGCCAAGTCAGCGCCGAGGCGCCACAGTTGGTTGTCCCAACCGCGTACCGCCCCGTGGAGGCCGAGGCCGGCGAGGTCCGGGTGCTGCTCATGGAGCAGCGAACGGACCAAGGACTCATCGATCTCTGCGAGGTCACCCATGTGCGGAGTACCCATCCCTCGGCGTGCTGGTGGTCGGCCGACGAATATACGCCGCACCGCTTCCGTGCCCTTCTCGCACGCGCGCGGCCCTCGAGCGCTCCGCCCACCGCACGGCGGGCCCCGTCGCGAGGCTCGCCCCGACGAAGACCCCGCCGAGGATGAACCAGCCCGGCATGCCCCACACCACGAGGAGCGAGGTGAGCAGGAGCGGGCCCAGGGTGCGGGCGACGGGAACTCCGGAGCCGAAGAAGCCCTGATACTGGCCCACTTGATGGGCGGGCGCCAGGTCGAAGCTGATCTGCCAGGAGCCGGCGGACTGCTGCATCTCGGCGATGACCTGAAGCACCGCCCCCGCCACCAGGACCGCCACCGTCGCCCACACCGGAAGCCCCGCCGCCGAGAAGGCGAAGACCGCGCACGAGGCGAGCATGACGAGGCCGGAGCGTCGTACCGCGCGGGTGGCCGAGCGCGGGCCGTCGACGTCACGGGCCATGCGGACCTGGAACGCCATCACCGCGAGGGTGTTGAGGACGAAGAGCGCCGAGACGAGCCAGCTCGGCGCGTTCGTGCGCTCCACCACCCACAGCGGGATCGCCAGGCTCAGCAGCGGCATCCGCAGCAGCAGGACCGCGTTGAGCGCGGTGATGACGGCGTACGGCCGGTCGCGGAGGACCGCGAGGCGCGGCTCGCCCTTCCCGCGCCCCACGGACGGCGGCACCGCGGGCAGCCGCAGCAGCACCAGCGCGCAGAGCAGAAAGCTGACCGAGTCCAGTGCGAAGACCGCCAGATACGCCTCGCGCGTGTCGTGGTGCAGGGCGATGCCGCCGAGGGCCGCCCCGACGGCGAGACCGGCGTTGAGCGTCGACTGGAGGTGGGCCAGGACGCCCGTACGGGCCCCCGGCGTGACCAGACCCGCGAGCAGCGCCTGCCGTGCCGCGGCGAGCCCGCACTGGGCGACCGCGTACAGGCAGGCCGCGACGAGGAACAGGGCGAAGGAGCGGATGAACAGGAAGGACGCCACCGACGCGCCGGTGGCCAGGGCGAGCAGCACCGCCGTACCGCGCGGCCCCCTGCGGTCGGCGAGCGCGCCCAGCGGGACTCCCGTCACCGAACCGATGGCCCACGCGACCGTGAGCGCGAGCCCGATCTGGGTGGGGGAGAGGCCGACGACGCGGGTGAAGTAGAGGGCGGAGGTCACGTAGTAGGCGCCGTCGCCGAGCGAGTTGCACAGCTGGGCGGCGGCGAGCACGCGCGGCGCTCCCGCGGGCGGCAGGATCTGGATCGGCACAACGCTCCCGGAGCAGGCGGCCGTCGGGCCGGTTCCTTCGCTGACGGGAGGAGGCTAGCCAGCCGAATGGTCCGGGCCGTGGACCATTCGGGGGCCTTGGGCGTGGGCCACTTCTCAGCCCGGCCGCCGCACCATGAAGACGTCCACGGGGTCTTCGTCCTCCACGCCGAAGCCATGGCGCTCGTAGAGACGCCGGGCCGCGCTGCCCCGCAGGACGTTCAGGCGGACGACGTCGCCTTCGGTGTCGGTCCGGTCGAGCAGCCGGCGGAGTACGGCCGATCCCAGGCCCCGGCCCTGGCGGGCGGGGTGGAGGTAGAAGTGTTCGAGCCACTGGCAGTCGTCGGCCGGTCGCAGGGCGACGCAGCCCGCGAAAGCGCCGTCGACGAGGACCACCGAAGTGTCCCGAGGGGCAAAGGCGTCCCGGAATCTCTGGCGCACCCGATGCTCGTCGAACCGGCCGAGCCGCTCCAGGTCCGGTCGCATCACCCTCGCGCGCAGCTCGGCGATGGTCTCGACGTCGGTGGGCTCAGCGGCTCGCAGCGTCCACTCCGGGGCGGGGGCCGCCGCGTCCCGCGACCGTTCGGGGTGCGTGGTCATGACCGGAAGTATTCCTGGGCACCGCCTGACGGCAGGGGTGGGGTCCTGCCGTCAGGCGGCGGTCGGGGTCCGTCAGCGGATGACCTGCCAGCTGAGCGAACGGGTCATCAGCTTGCGCAGCTCCGGGGCGCGCACCGCCTTGTTCGGGTCGGCGGCGCGTGCCGTGACGGTGTGCGCGCGGCCGTCGGCCGGTACGCCGAGCGCCTTGAGGGTCACGCTGCCCGCGCCCCGTGCCTTTCGTGCCTCGCGGCCGTCGACGTACCAGCGCAGCGTGGCGTGGGAGGACGCCGTGACGCGGATCCGCTCGGTGCCGCGCACCTTGCGGTCGGTGGGGGTGGCGGAGGTGAGCACGGGTGCGTGCTGGTGGAAGCCCGCGATCATCGCCTCGCGTCCGGGCAGGTTGAACTCGCGGCCCAGGGTGCGCATGATCGAGTCCTCGGTGGGGCGGTTGAGGCCGTGCCCGTGGTAGCCGCCGCCCTCGTACGCGCCGACCGTGCCCCCGTCAGGTGATGCCTGGCCGAGCCAGCGATGCCACTTCACCTTCTGCGCGGCCATCTCGTCGGCGCTGAGCTTGGTGAGGTTGGACTCGCCGGGCTCGGGGCCGGTGTAGGTGCTCTCGTCGTACCAGTACTCGTCGGCGAGCTTGCCGAAGGAGTGGCCGGTCTCGTGGACGGCGACCTGGTCCGAGTCGGGGTGGTCGGAGGACGCGGTGCCGATGCCGTCGTACCCGGACGGCGAGGTGATGTCGTTGTAGCCGGCGCCGCCGTACTTGGTGGAGTTGCTGAGCACGATGACGAGATCGGGGTCGGCGGCCTTGCTCGCGTACGCCTCGACCTTGTTGGTGTCGACGCACAGCAGCCGCTCCGTGCCGTCACAGAAGAAGGCCGAGTTCAGGGCGGTGTTCTTGCGGACATCGCTCGTCGGGTCGCCCGAGACGCCGGAGTCCTGCGAGTGCGCGTCGACGGCCCAGACGTTGAACAGGTCCTTGTACTGGGCGTACGGCTGGACGGCGGACATCTCCTTCCACTTGGTGCGCACGTCGGCGTGGAAGTCCTCCTGCTGGGCGGCGGTGTAGCCGTCGCCGATGAAGACGACGTCGACCTTGGTGGCGCTCGCACCGGCCTCCACGATCGGCAGGACATCGCCGTCGTCCTGGACCGTGGCCCGCTCCTTCCTGGTCAGCGGGGCGGAGGCCGGGACGTCGGTGTGGCGGGGGTGGCTGTCGGGGCCGGTGAAGTACTCGACCTCGACGCGGTCGGTGTTCCGGGCGGCCGGCGCGCTGCCGTCCTCGCCGTGGCCTTGGCCCATGGCGACGGGCGCGGTGACGGCGAGCGTCGCGGCCAGAGCGACACCGGTGGCGACAGCGAGCCGCTTGCGGGGCAGGCGGGGTATGCCGGATATACGGGAAGCGTGTCTACGCATGGACGATCTCCCGGGATCAGCGCGGACCGGATCGCCGCAGCACGGCAAGTCCGCGATATAAGTGGGGGGTTAAGGGAGCTTAAGGCGGGGTTCAATGTAGGGGCTGAGGGGAAGCCAGGCAATGCCTGGGACGCAAGGTGGCTGCGTGAGCGCAGAGTTGAAGACATGCACCACCACGTCCGCGTGCCGCAGACCTGGATGAACCTCGCTCGGACGCGGGGCCGGACCGGAGGGGAAAACATGGCAGGGAGCGGATCAGGAGGCGTACGACCGGACGAGCCCGCGGAGATCGGGCGCCGCGTCCTGCGGCTGCGTACGGAACTCGGTCTCACCCAGCGCCAGTTGGCCGAACCCGCGTACACGCCCGCCTACGTCTCCACGCTGGAGTCGGGCAAGGTGCGGCCCTCCGAAGCGGCCCTTCGGCACTTGGCGCAGAGGCTCGGCGTCACACCCGGGGAGCTCGCGACGGGACGCCCGGCCCGCCTCGCCGCCGAACTGCGCCTGCGCCTCACCGACGCGCGCCGTGCCCTGGCCACCGGCTCCCCCGAGGACGCCGCACCCCTCTTCCGCGAGCTGTGCGCCGAAGCCGTCGAGCACGCCCTGCCGGAGGAGCGGGCAGCCGCACTCCTCGGCCTCGGAGAGTGCCTCCTGGAATCCGGCGACCTCGACGACGCCCACGCATGCTTCACCTCCGTGGAGCGCCTGCTCGCCGACGAGCCGCTGCCGCGTCGCGTCCCCGCCATCCGCGGCCGCGCCAACGCCCATCGCCTCACGGGCGAACTCCGTTACGCCTGCCACCTGTTGGAGACCGCACTCGACCAGCTCAACGCCTCGGGACTGCACGACCCCGACGCGCTGCTCCTGCTCTACTCGGCGTCCATCGCCCCGTACATGGACATGGGCGCACACGAGCGCGCCGCGCACGCCGCCGAACTGGCCCTGGCCCTCGCGCCGCGCGTGGAGGACCCCGCGCTGCTCGCGGGCATGCACCGCGGGGTGGCCCGTACGCTCATCGCCCAGGGCCGTGTCGCCGAGGCCGACGCGTCCCTCGCCAAGGCCCAGGACCTCTACCAGCAGCTCCACCTCCGCACCGAACTCGCCCACTGCCACTGGATGCGCGGCTATGTGCACGCCCAGGACGGCGACCTGGAAGGTGCCGAGCACGAACTGCGCACCGCCCACGACATGCTCACCGCCAAGCGGGCCGCGCTCTACGCCCACCAGGTCGAGGTGGAACTCGCGGACGTGCTGCGCAGGCGCGGCAGGACCGAGGAGGCCGAGGCGCTGCTGCGGCCGCTCCTTGCCGCCGGTCCGCGGGCCACGGAGATCCCGGCTCTACGGGCAGGCCGCGGCGCGGTGCACAAGGGCGCCGCGCACCGGCTGCTCGGGCTCATCGCGGAGGAGTGCGGTGACACGGAGGGCGCCGAGGAGCACTACCGCGCCGCCCTGCCGCTGCTCGAACGGGCGGGCGCGGCCGGGGACGTGGCCGGCCTGTGCTGCCTGCTCGGCGATCTGCTCCGGCGCACGGGACGCACGGAAGCCGCCATGGACGCCTACCGCACCGGCCTCGCCCGACGGACCACTCCGGGCACGACGACGCTGGGGCCCGCGCCCGCGCCGCCGCCGATGTGAGGGGCCGTCGGCGGACCGTCGAGTGATTGTCCGGCTTTTGTCACGGTGCTGTGCGAGCGGACAACCTGATGTCCACTCATGTCCGTCCGCCTGCTAAAAATACGGGCGGCACAGGGACGCGGACCGCCTTGTGCGCATCCATCGCACCATTCTGACAGTTGGCCCGAGAGGGCCGCAGGGGGAAAGGCACCAGCCTTGATGAACCACGCACGCACGACCGCCGCAGTCCTGGCCACGGCGGGGGCTCTCACGGCCGCTCAGCTCGGCCTGGCCGGATCGGCTTCAGCGGCGGACGCACCGAAGGCGCCGAAGGCGTCGACCGCCTCGGCGACGAGCGCCGGCTGCCCGATCGACATCGTCTACACGTCCCGGTTCTACATCGGCGCGGGTGGCTGGGTGAAGGGCGACGGCCTGTACTTCGGCCTCAAGAACAAGAGCACCAAGAGTTTCAAGAAGGTCACCTTCACCGTCAGCAACGTCAAGAACGTCCGCTTCGGTTCGGCGAAGGCGAAGGGCGGCAAGATCACGCACAAGACCTCGAAGACCATCTCCGTCTACGACAAGAGCCTGGCGGGCAAGGCCAGCCTCGGGGTCAGGGTCAAGACGCGCCTGCTGAACACCAGGTCGTACAAGGTGAAGTTCAAGGTCCACGGCACCGGCTGGAACTGCGCCGTCAACCAGGGAACTTGGGGCGCCTGAGCACCACGCACCAAGCACCACGCGCCCGCGGGACCCGGTCGCTCCGGGGCCCGCGGGCGCACCCGTCTCCGCCGGTCGCGCATCCTCTTCTCCGAGGGCCCCGGCAGGCTCGTCCCGACGGGTATGCCCCGCACACGCCAGGCGAACGTGATCGCGAGTAGCATCCGCACCATCGGCGGTTCGTACGTGGGGCAACAGAAGCTCGGGGGCGGTCAAGTGGGCGAGGCAGCGCAGGCAGGGCTCGGCGCGGGGAAGTACCTCCTGGTCACCAGCTACCGCAAGAACGGCACCCCGGTGCCGAGCCCCGTCTGGGTGGTCCAGGACGGGGCCGCACTCGGTGTCTGGACGGCCGCGGACTCCTGGAAGGTCAAGCGGATCCGCAACCGCGCGGACGTCCTGATCGGCCCCTGTGACCTGCGGGGCAACCCCACCGGCAAGCAGGTCCCCGCCACCGCCGAGATCTGCGACCCGCAGGAGACCGCGCGCTACCGCACCCTCATCGCGCGCAAGTACGGCCTGATCGGCCGCCTCACGCTGCTCGGCAGCAGGATCCGGCGCGGCACGAAGGGGACGGTCGGCATCCGGATCACCCGGGCGGAGTGACACCCCGGTACGCGGGCGTCAGGTCATGCTCGGCTCCGCCTGTGCGGCCATCTCGGCGCGGAACTCGACCGCCGCCTCCCGCGCCTGCCGCAGCCCGATCCGCGCGAAGTCGGCCTCCAGCGCGGTGAGTTCGGCCAGCGTCTCGCCGCGGTCGTGGCCGAGCCTGGCCCGCGACTTGACCAGACCCAGCCGGGACAGGGCCGCGCCACGCGGCTCACGCATGACGTCGAACTCCTCCAGGGCGATGGCGTACATCTGCCGTGCCGCGGCATAACGCCCGTCCCGGTACAGGACGTTGCCGCGCATCTTGTGGTTGTAGGCGAGCGCGCTCGCCAGATCCATGGCCCGGCAGATGACCTCCGCCTCGGAGAGCAGCGCGAGCGCCTTCTCGGCCTCGCCCCGCAGCGAGAGGACGTCGGCGACCCCGCGCAGCGACCAGGCGCGCCCCCGCGCGTCCTGGGCGTCGGCCGAGATCCTGACGCACTCCTCGAACAGCTCGAGCGCCTCGGTGTAGTCGCCGGTGTTGCGCCGCATCTGGGCGATGCCGGACATCGCCCACACCATGTGCCGCGCCTCGCCGTGCTTCCTGCCCTGTTCCAGAAGCTGCTCGTGCAGGGCTGCCACCGCCGCGTAGTCCCCCTGGATGCGGCCCGTCTCGGCGAGCCCGGCGAGCGCGTAACCGTGCGCGAGCCGCTCCCCGCTGTCGGAGGCCAGCGCGACACCCCAGGCCAGAAGCCGTCGCGCGAGCCGCAGTTGGCCGCACTGGCGGGCGAGCGTGCCGCCGCTCCACAGCGCCCAGGCCATGGCGCCCGCGTCCCCCGCGACGCGTGCGCTGCGGTAGCTCTGGCGCCAGGCGGAGCCCGCGTCGTCCACCTGGCCGAGGCGCCGGTTGGCCTCGGCCAGGGCGAGTGCGGCGCGCGCCCTCTCCAGTGCGGTGTCCGCCCGGGAGAGGGCGCGGTCCGCCGCCGTCAGCACCTCCTCGTAGGAGGAGTTCACCCCGAGTGCCGCGCCCAGCTCGCCCTGATACTCGGGCGCGAATGCCTTGCCGTGCATAGATCCATGACCTCTCGATCAACTCCGTACGTCGGTCTCCGTACGTTGATCAAGAAGCTACGAGCGCGGCGGGGTGCGGCGAATCCCTCCGCGTATGGGTCATTCCGTACGACTCCAGGGCTACGCGAGAGGCCATGGTCATCATCGGGATGTACGGGGAGGGCGGGGTCCGCGGACGTCAGCCGGACACCTGCGCTGTGTCGGTCGTCCCGTCGGTGCCTGCCGTGGCGTCTGTGCCGGCCGTGTCGTCGAAGACGGGCATGTCGTCGAAGACGGCGACGGCCTCGGAGGCGGCGGCGAGCGTGGCGGAACCGGCGGCGGCCGAGCCCGCCGTCGCCGTCTGCAGCGCCGTGATGCACGCGGCGATCGACTTCTGCAGCTCCTCCAGGCGCAGCAGCATGTCGTCCTCGTAGATGTCCTCGACCTCGGCGTCGTCGAAGGTCAGCTCCTCGAAGACCTTCGTCGCCTTCTGCAGGCTGCTGTAGAACTTCGCGCGGCGCTCCTGCACCCGCAGCTGCGGGTCGCTCTGGACGGTCTGGGCGACCAGGTCCTTCACGGTGTCGTACGCCTCACGCGCCCACTCGCCGGAGTCCTCGCCGTCGTCGAGCTCGTCGATGAGGGACAGGTGCCGCTCGGCCTCCTCCTTCAGCTCGGCGGGCGCGTCGATCAGCTGGCCCGCCGGCGTCTTGACCTGCCCCTTGTCGACGATCTGGCGGACGTAGTCGACGCGGTCGCCCGCCTTGGCCTCGGCCGCGACGGCCTTCTTGAGGTCGTCGGCCCGCACGATGTCGCGGACGAGCTCGGTGCGCAGCGCCGGGTCCTCCTCGAGCCGGTCCATCAACGCGCGCCGCGCCGCCTCGGCGGTGCCGGGGTCGGCGAGGATCGCGGCCCGCAGCGCGGTGGGGTTCTCGGCGACCTCCAGGGCCTTGGTGGGGCGGATGCCCTCGGCCTCGGCGGCCTCCGTGATCGCCGTGCCGCGCGGGGAGAGGGCGCTGGAGCGGGAGGCGTAGTACGTCAACCAGACGTCGGAGTCCGGAAGTTCGATGTCCTCGCCGGGCGTGAGCGCCTCGAAGAGGGGTACGAGGCCGTCGTCAGCTGCCTTGTCCCAGGCCTTGTAGTAGCGCATGACGCGCTCGGCGGAGCAGCCGGCAAGTTCGCTGAACTCCTTCGCCGAGACCTTCGGCGTCTCGTCGGCTCCCTGTCCGCCGGGGCGCACACTGCGCGCCACCTTCAGGGCGAAGGCCCAGCCGCCGGTCCGTGCGTAGGCACCGAACTCGCGGGCGTCCCGGGCCACCGGCTCGGACACTTCCGACGGCGTGGCTGCTTCAGACGGCGCGATGGCAAGAGTCACGGAGGTTCTCCTGGATGGTGATGACAAGTATCTGAGAGCTGACTCGACACCTTATCGCCTCTATTGAGGTGGTATGAGGGCGAGTTGTTCTTGGGTGAACAGGTGTCCCACGGTACGGAGGCGAATCCTCCGGTGACCTGCGACTTGATGTGGGTCCTACACATCCTGATCACATCTCCTCCCCGAGGATGACCCAGCGTGCACGGCACTACAGCGCCCGTGGGCCGACAGTCCGACTCTGAGTCTGACTTCCGGGCCACCAGGGGACAGGACCATGGAAGGGAACCTGCTGACCTGCCGAAACCGACGGGAGCCCCTTCGCCGTGGCTACGTTCCTCTACAAACTGGGCCGCCTCGCCTTCCGGCGACGCCGCTATGTGGCACTGATGTGGGTGGTGCTGCTGGCCGGCGTCGGCTTCGCCTCGGCCACCGCACCCGCACCGCCCGAAGACTCCTTCTCCATGCCGGGGACGGAGTCCCAGAAGGCCTTCGACCTCCTCGACGAGAAGTTCCCGGCGGCCAGCGCCGAGGGCGCCACCGCCCGCGTCGTCATCCGCGCCCCCGAGGGCGAGAAGCTGACCGAGTCGGGCCCCAAGGCCGACGTCGAGAAGCTGGTCAAGACACTGGGCGCCGGGCCGCAGGTCAGCGAGGTCGCCGACCCCTTCAAGGCCAACGCCGTCAGCAAGGACGGCACCACCGCGTACGCGTCCGTCACGTACAAGGTGGCCGCCCCCGAGCTGACCGACAAGGCGCGTGACGCGCTCACCAAGGCCACCGACGACACCCGCAAGACGGGCTACACCGTCGAGACCGGCGGCGACGCCGTCATGGCGGAGCAGGAGATGGGCGGCACCGCCGAACTCATCGGCATCGCGGTCTCCGCCGTCGTCCTGATCATCACCTTCGGCTCGATGGTCGCCGCGGGCATGCCGCTCCTGACCGCCATCATCGGCGTGGGCATCGGCGTCTCCGGCATCGCGGCCCTCGGCAGCGTCCTCGACCTCTCCGGCACGACCTCGACGCTCGCGATGATGATCGGCCTCGCCGTCGGCATCGACTACGCGCTCTTCATCGTCTCCCGCTACCGGGCCGAGATCGCCGACGGCCGTGAGCCAGAGGAGGCCGCGGGCCGCGCCACCGGGACCGCCGGTTCGGCCGTGGTGTTCGCCGGACTCACCGTCATCGTCGCCCTCTCCGGACTCGCGATCGTCAACATCCCGATCCTCACCAAGATGGGTCTGGCCGCGGCCGGCACGGTCGCGATAGCCGTCCTCATCGCGCTCACCATGATCCCCGCGCTGCTCGGCTTCGCGGGCAAGAAGGTGCTGCGCCGCAAGGACCGCAAGAAGCCCGCGAGCGAACTGCGGGACGCGAACGCCAAGCCGAAGCTCGGCACGCGCTGGGCACGCTTCGTGCTGCGCCGCCCGATCCCGGTGCTGCTGCTCGCCGTGGTGGGCCTCGGTGTGGTCGCCGTACCCGCCACCAGCCTGGAGCTCGGCCTGCCCGACGAGGGCACGTCGGCGCCGGACACCACGCAGCGCAAGGCGTACGACATGCTGTCCGAGTCCTTCGGCGCCGGCTTCAACGGCCCGCTGATGGTCACGGTCGACACGGACAAGGACAAGGGCGCCGCCGCTGCGGCCGGCACCGTCGGCAAGGAGATCGCCAAGATCGACGGCGTCGCCGCCGTCACGCCGGCGAACGGCAACAAGCCCGACGACACCGCGATCTTCAACGTCGTGCCGGAGACCGGTCCGAGCGACCACAAGACCGAGGGCGTCGTCAAGGAGATCCGCTCGACGGTCGACGGTCTGGGCGACAAGACGGGCTCCGAGGTCCTGGTCACCGGCGCGACCGCCATGACCATCGACTTCTCGCAGACCCTGGACGACGCGCTCCTGCCCTACCTGGGACTCGTCGTCGGCCTGGCCTTCCTGCTCCTGATGCTGGTCTTCCGCTCGGTCCTGGTGCCGCTCAAGGCAGCGCTCGGCTTCCTGCTCTCGGTGGCCGCCGCGCTCGGCGCCGTCGTCGCGGTCTTCCAGTGGGGCTGGCTCGCGGACATCGTCGGCGTGGACCAGCCGGGCCCGATCATGAGCATGATGCCGATCTTCATGATCGGTGTGGTCTTCGGACTCGCCATGGACTACGAGGTGTTCCTCGTGACGCGCATGCGTGAGGCGTACGTCCACGGGGCGCGCCCCGGCGAGGCCGTCGTCACCGGCTTCACGCACGGCGGACGCGTCGTCGCCGCCGCGGCGGTCATCATGATCAGCGTCTTCTCCGGCTTCATCATGGAGAACGACGACATGATCAAGATGATGGGCTTCGGCCTGGCCATCGCCGTCCTCTTCGACGCCTTCGTCGTCCGCATGGCGATCGTCCCGGCCGTGCTCGCCCTCCTGGGCAACAAGGCGTGGTGGCTGCCGAAGTGGCTCGACCGCGCGCTGCCGAACGTCGACGTGGAGGGCGAGAAGCTGCACAAGCAGCTCGGCGACTTCCCCACGGCGCGCCAGGACGACCAGGACCGGGAGCTGGAGTCCGTACGCGGCTGAGCACCTGACGCTCCGCCAGGAGCATCCCGCCGGCCCGGTGACCGATCACGGTCACCGGGCCGGCGCCTGTGCGGGGGCCAGGCCGGTGGGGCTCAGCGGTCCGCGAAGACCATCCAGACCTGCCCGCGGGCGAAGGGCATCCGCTGTCCGTTGGAGAGCGTGAAGGTCGTGCCGCCCTCGGGGCTCGTCCGCTTCCACTGGGTGTGGTACGCCTTGCCGTCGCGCAGGACGGTCGCCCTGCCGCTGCCGACCGTCTTGATGTAAGGCGTCGCCGCGCCGTTGACGTCCTTGTAGCGCGAGGGGGGCATGCTCACGCGCTGGATGACGATGGTCCGCGCGCCCAGCTGCGCCCCCGAGGTGCTGCGGGCCGGGACCCCGTCGAAGGACGCGAGCCAGCGGCGCTCACCGGGCGACCAGCTGAAGGTGTGGCTGGCCGAGGCGTAGCGGACGGTGCGTGCCGCGGTGCGGGAGCCGCCGGCCGGGGCAGGCCCGAAGCGGAAGCCGATGTCGGCGGCGTGGTCGGCCTTCGGTGCCGAGCGCAGCACGGCCTCGGGGCGGACGAAGAGGTTGTGCGGGGCCGGCCGGTTGCCGTCGCGGAAGTAGGCGCCGGGCAGGCGGCCGTGCGAGCGGGCGTACAGGGGCGACTGCTTGAGCATCTTGTTGAGCGAACTGCGCACCCCCGAGTAGGCGAGGGCCGGGCGGCCGAACTGCCGCAGCAGTTCGACGTCGGACTCCCGGGCGCTGCGCACCGGACCGACGGCCTGGGGGAGGCGGCTGGAGTACACCCCCATCAGCCGGCTCATGCCGCCCTCGACCTTCTCCACGTAGACGATGTCCGCCTGCGCGAGGCCGGTGTGCGGCCTGGCCATGCGCGCGTTGTCGAACTTCACCGCGAGCACCGGGCCCTGCTGTGCCCGCATCCCGGTGAAGGGCGACCTGCCCTGCTCCGGGGCCCCCGCGTCCGCCGGTGCGCTCTCCTGCGCGGTGCCCATGGTGAGCGCGCCCACGGCCACCGTGGCCAGGAGCCTCGTGCCGACGCGGGTGCGGCGGCGGGCCCCGCTCCCTGATCCGGCCCGATCCAAACGAGAGGCCCTTGCTGTCATCGCGCTTCTCCGTCCGTCCCCGAACGCGCGGTTCCGGGACCAGTTCGTTCCTGGCAGTGGCAGCCGCAGTCCTTCCTCCGGGGTGCGCGCGGTGAACCCGGTTAGGGCCATCCAGCCGCCAGGACTCACCGCAGCGGCGTACGCGCCGGACCCTCCCGCGGGCCCGGCGCGGTCCGCCGCCGCCGTCAGGCGGTGTGCAGGGTCAGGCCGTAGCGCCCGAGGATCTCGTTGACGGGCTGGTGCCAGGTCTCACCGCCGCCGCTGCAGTTGCCCCAGCCGCCCGAGGTGACGCCCTGGGCCTGGTCGCCGCTGATGAACGAGCCGCCGGAGTCGCCGGGTTCGGCGCAGACGCTCGTCTTGGTCATCTGGTGGACGGCGCCCTGGCTGTAGTTGACGGTCTCGTTCTTGGCGAGGACGGTGCCGCAGTGCCAGTGCGTGGTGGAGCCGGAGCGACAGATCGACGCCCCCACGGGCGCCTCCGCCGAGCCGCGGACCAGCTGGTCGGAGACGGTGCCCCAGCCGAGCACCACCGGGACGGTCCACCAGCCGTTGCCCACGCTCACGTACGCGTAGTCGTTGCCGGGGAACGAGGAGCCCTGGAAGTTGCCGATGTTCGAGCCGTCCCAGCCGCGCACACCGGCTCCCGCCTGCCCGCAGTGGCCCGCGGTGACGAACCCACCGTGCACCGAGAAGCCGATGGAACAGCGGACGTTGCCGGTGTAGTAGGGGTCACCGCCGACGGTGCCCGCGGCGAACGTGGTCGGTGCCGAGCCGACCGTCTCGACCTGGACGGGACCGGCCTTGCGGGCCCGGTCGACGAACCGCCGGACATCGTTGTCGTTCTTCTGAGCAGCGACGACGTTCACCACGACCTTGTTGCTGCGCGGCGCCACGTGCCAGCTGCTGACGCCCTTGGGCGCGTCCAGTGCGTCGATGCGCTCCTTGGCGGCGTCCAGTTCCTTGGCGCTGTGGCGGACCACGCGGACGGTGGCGCCGGTCTCGCGCAGGGCGTCGGTCTTGCCCGCGCTGGTGGTGGCGACCGTGAGCTTGGCGGTGTCCGCGTCGTACCAGGAGCCCGCGTAGGTGGAGCCGGCCGCGCGCTGCGCCGCGCGGTCGACGCGGGTCGCGGTCTTCTCGGCGGCGAGGCGTTCGCGCGCCTGGCCCGCGGTGAGTCCGAAGTCGTCCTGGAGGGCGCTGAGCATGCCCGCGGAGGCGGGGGGAGGGGTGGGGGCGGGTGCGGCGCCCGCGGTGGAGGTGAGCGAGGCGCTTGCCCAGGTGCCGACCAGGAGCAGGGAGGAGACGGCGATGCGGGCTCCGGTTCTGCGTCTCATGGCAGTGCCCTTTCTGTCGTTCCGTCGAGGTGGGGAGGAACAGGGTGATGAGAGCGCTCTCACGATGAGTTCAGGCGGAGCATAAGAGCGGCGCGGCGGTCATGTCCATACCAACTGAGCGCTGGAGCAAGGCATTTGGGGCCGGAAATCGACGTCGGAGAACTACTGGGTACGGTGTACGCGCACGACTGGGTACGGTGTACGCTTTTCCTTCCGCCCGTTCAGGCCAAGGAGCAGCAGTGACGGTCATCCCCGCCGACAGCCACCACGTGATTCAGGTGCGAGGCGCCCGCGAGAACAATCTGCGGAACGTTTCCCTCGACATCCCCAAGCGGCGGCTCACCGTCTTCACCGGAGTCTCGGGCTCCGGAAAGTCCTCGCTCGTCTTCGGCACCGTCGCCGCGGAGTCGCAGCGGCTGATCAACGAGACGTACACCGCGTTCGTCCAGTCGTTCATGCCGAGCCAGAGCCGCCCCGACGTGGACAGCCTGCGCAACCTCAGCGCCGCGATCGTCGTGGACCAGGAGCGGATGGGCGCCAACTCACGCTCCACGGTGGGCACCGCCACCGACGCGTACACCATGCTCAGGATCATCTTCAGCCGCCTCGGCGAGCCGCACATCGGGACGGCGGGCGCCTTCAGCTTCAATCTGCCCGAAGGCATGTGCCCCGAGTGCGAGGGCACCGGTGAGGCCTCCACCGTCGACGTGGACCAGCTCGTGAACCGCGATCTCTCGCTGAACGAGGGCGCGATCACCGTCCCCTACTACGCGGTGGACTCCTGGAGCTGGCAGATCATGGTCAACTCCGGCTTCCACGACCCCGACAAGAAGCTCAGGGACTTCACCGAGCAGGAGTGGGCCGACCTCCTGCACAAGCCCCCGGTCAAGGTGAAGGTCGGCTCGAACGGCTTCACGTACGAGGGCCTGGTGGCCAAGATGCAGCGGACCTGGCTCGCCAAGGACCGCGACTCCCTCCAGCCCCACATCAAGGCCTTCGTCGACCGGGCCGTGGTCTTCGCCCGGTGCCGGCTCTGCGACGGCACGAGGCTGACCGCGGACGCCTTGTCGTCCAGGATCGACGGCCTGAACATCGCCGACTGCTCGGCCATGCAGATCAGCGACCTGGCCGCGTTCGTACGGGGCCTCGCCGACCCCGCGGTCGCGCCGCTGATCACGGGCCTGCGCGAGCTGCTCGAATCACTGGTGGAGATCGGACTCGGCTATCTCAGCCTGGACCGCACGTCGGGCTCGCTCTCCGGCGGCGAGGCGCAGCGCGTGAAGATGGTCCGCCATCTCGGCTCCAGCATCACCGACGTCACGTACGTCTTCGACGAGCCGACCATCGGCCTGCACCCGCACGACATCCGGCGCATGAACGACCTGCTGCTGCGGCTGCGCGACAAGGGCAACACGGTGCTCGTGGTGGAGCACAAGCCCGAGGTCATCGCCATCGCCGACCACGTGGTGGACCTCGGCCCCGGTGCCGGTACGGCGGGCGGCGAGATCTGCTTCACCGGCGACGTGGCCGGGCTGCGCGCCTCCGGCACGCTCACCGGACGGCACCTGGAGCACCGGGCCCGGCTGCGCGAGCAGGTGCGGGTGCCCAAGGGGCAGCTCTCCATCAAGGGCGCCGACCGGCACAACCTCAAGGACGTCGAGGTCGACATCCCGCTCGGGGTGCTCACCGTGGTCACCGGCGTCGCCGGGTCCGGCAAGAGCTCGCTGATCCACGGCTACCTCTCCGGGCAGGAGGGCGTGGTGGTGGCCGACCAGTCGCCGATACGCGGCTCGCGCCGCTCCAACCCGGCGACCTACACCGGTCTGCTCGGCCCGATCCGCACCGCGTTCGCCAAGGCCAACGGCGTCAAGGCGGCCCTGTTCAGCGCGAACTCCGAGGGCGCCTGCCCGAAGTGCAACGGCATCGGTCTGATCTACACCGACCTCGCGATGATGGCCGGGGTGGCGTCCGTCTGCGAGACGTGCGAGGGGGAGCGGTTCACGGCCGAGGTCCTCACCTACCGGCTGCGCGGCAAGAACATCAGCGAGGTCCTCGGCATGTCGGTCGCCGAGGCGCACGACTTCTTCCCCTCGGGCCAGGCCCACACCATCCTCGGCCGCCTCCGCGATGTCGGGCTCGGCTACCTGCGGCTCGGCCAGCCGCTCAACACCCTCTCCGGCGGCGAGCGCCAGCGCCTCAAGCTCGCCATCCACATGGCCGAGAAGTCATCGACGTACGTCCTGGACGAGCCGACGACCGGGCTGCACCTGGCCGACGTGGACAAGCTGCTCGCGCTGCTCGACCGGCTCGTCGACGACGGCAACTCGGTGGTCGTCATCGAGCACCACCAGGCGGTGATGGCGCACGCGGACTGGATCATCGACCTGGGCCCCGGCGGCGGTCACGACGGCGGTCAGGTGGTGTTCACCGGCACGCCCGCGACCCTCGTGTCCGAGGGGGAGACCGTGACGGCGCGGCACCTGCGGGAGTACGTCGCGGGATGAGGTCAGGCCGGCGGTGACCGGCCGATCGTGCTCGGGGCCCGTGTCCGCGTAGGGTGCGTGAATGAGCATGCTGGATGACGCCCACGCGGGCATGAACCCCGAGATCCGGCCGCAGGACGACCTGTTCGGCCACGTCAACGGTCACTGGCTGGAGAACGAGCCGATCCCCGAAGATCGCTCCAGCTGGGGCCCCTTTGTGCAGTTGGTCGACACGGCCGAGGAACAAGTAAAGGTGATCATCCAGGAGCTCGCGTCGGCCGCGACGGCCGGCGCCGTCCCGGATGACGCGCGCAAGATCGCCACGCTGTACGCCTCCTTCATGGACGAGGAGACGATCGCCGTCCGCGGGCTCACCCCGGCGCAGCCCCTGATCGACGAGGTCACGGGGCTGCGGGACACCCGGGAGCTCGCGGCGTTCCTCGGCCGCTTCGAGCGGATCGGCGGCTCCGGTCTCTTCGGCTCCTACATCGACTCGGACGACCGCGACTCCGACCGCTACCTCTTCAACATCGTTCAGGGCGGCCTCGGCCTGCCCGACGAGTCGTACTACCGCGAAGAGAAGTTCGCCGAGATCCGCGAGAAGTACGTCGCCTACCTCACCGAGCTGCTCACCCTTGGACAGCACGCCGCGCCCGCGGAGGCCGCGCAGGCGGTCCTCGCCCTGGAGACCCGGCTCGCCGGCGGTCACTGGGAGCGGGCCGAGACGCGTGATGTGCAGAAGACCTACAACCTCCTCACCCTGCACGAACTGATCACCCTGGCGCCGCACTTCGACTGGCGCGGTTACGTCGCGGGGCTCGGTGGCTCTGAAGCGACCATCGCCGAGACGTGCGTCCGTCAGCCGTCCTACCTCCGTCACCTGTCCGCGGTCCTCGACGAGGTGCCGATCGAGCAGTGGCGCGACTGGGCGCTGGTCCGGGTCCTTCGCTCCTGCGCGCCCTACCTCACGGACGCCTTCGTCCGGAACAACTTCGAGTTCTACGGCCGCACCCTCAACGGCACCCCGGAGCTGCGCGCCCGGTGGAAGCGGGCCGTCGGCTTCGTCGAGGGCTGCATCGGCGAGGCGGTCGGCAAGGAGTACGTGGCGCGGCACTTCCCGCCGAGCTCCAAGGCGATGATGGACGACCTCGTCGCCAACCTCCTCGAGGCCTACCGCCAGTCGATCGCCCGGCTCGACTGGATGACGGACGAGACGAAGGAGCGCGCCTACGAGAAGCTCGCCACCTTCCGTCCCAAGATCGGCTACCCCGACACCTTCCGCGACTACTCGGCCCTCCAGGTGTCCGCGGACGACCTGCTCGGCAACGCGCAGGCGGCGGACGCCTTCGAGTCCGACCGGCAGCTCGCGAAGATCGGCGCGCCGGTCGACCGCGACGAGTGGTTCATGCTGCCGCAGACCGTCAACGCCTACTACAACCCGGGCACCAACGAGATCTGCTTCCCCGCGGGCATCCTGCAGAAGCCGTTCTTCTCGCCCGACGCCGATCCCGCCGAGAACTACGGTGGCATCGGCTCGGTCATCGGCCACGAGATCGGCCACGGCTTCGACGACCAGGGCGCGCAGTACGACGGCGCGGGCAACCTCAACGACTGGTGGACCGCGGCCGACAAGACCGCGTTCGAGGCGAAGTCGAAGGCGCTGGTCAAGCAGTACGACGCGTTCTCACCCCGCAACCTCCCCGGCGAGTTCGTCAACGGCTCGCTGACGGTGGGCGAGAACATCGGCGACCTGGGCGGCCTGACCATCGGGCACACGGCGTACAAGATCGCGCTCAACGGCGACCCGATGCCCACGAAGGACGGCCTGACCGGCTCCCAGCGGCTCTTCATGAACTGGGCCTACTGCTGGCGCACCAAGCGCCGCAAGGAGCAGGAGCAGCAGTACCTCACCATCGACCCGCACTCGCCGCCGGAGTTCCGGGCCAACATCGTCCGTAACCTCGACGAGTTCCACGAGGCGTTCGGGACGAGCGAAGGCGACGGTCTCTGGCTGGACCAGGCGGACCGCGTCAGGATCTGGTGATCTTTGGGACGGCCGCGGCAGCTTGGCCGTGGCGCTCTGGCCGCGGCCGTCCCGATCCGTCGGACGTATCGGCGCGGGGCCGGAACAGATGGAGCGGCCCGGCGGTTGTGCCTGTCGAAGGCGGACGCCGAAGGGTGCGGCGTGTGCGGTGATGTCAGCCCGGTCATGATCAAGGGGCA
The DNA here is from genome assembly GCF_040682375.1 of Streptomyces sp. NPDC051214. Lineage (NCBI taxonomy): Bacteria > Bacillati > Actinomycetota > Actinomycetes > Kitasatosporales > Streptomycetaceae > Streptomyces > Streptomyces sp. NPDC051214. Next base: position 137,759 of record NZ_JBFBAT010000001.1, on the reverse strand, counting down.
TTGCGCACGGCTGCGGCCTCACGTAGCGTCCGAGCAGGTTCCAGCGCGAGACCGGCGAGGCCACGGGCTCGCCGAGCCGGAAGGGCGGAGGTGACGGTCGTGGCACTGCTGCTGCCTGTGCCCCTGCTGCCGCCCGTGTCGCCGCTGCCGTCCGGGCCCGGTCCGCGCGTCCTGGTGATCGCCCCGAGCCGCCAAGTGCATCTGTACTCCCGGCACCACATCGACCTGCAGCGTGTCGCCGGCGCGCTCTGTCGTTCCTGACCCGTCACCCGCCGCCGCGCACCCTCGGAGCCGAGGGGCCGGTGTTCTCGTACGGTCGATCAGGAAGGCACCCTTCTCGTGTCGTCATCACCTTCATCCCGTCTGCCCTCTTCCGCTCCCTCGTCTCCTTCTGGCGCGCTGCACCTCGCCGTCGCGCTCGACGGGGCGGGCTGGCACCCGGCCGCCTGGCGTGAACCGGTCTCCCGCCCAACGGAGTTGTTCACCGCCCGGTACTGGGCCGATCTGGTCACGGAGGCCGAGCGCGGCCTCCTCGACTTCGTGACCATCGAGGACGGGCTCGGCCCGCAGTCCTCGCACTTCACCGAACCCGACCGACGCACCGACCAGATCCGCGGGCGGCTGGACGCCGTTCTGATCGCCGCCCGCGTCGCCCCGCTGACCAGCCACATCGGTCTGGTGCCGACGGTGGTGGCCACGCACACGGAGCCCTTCCACATATCCAAGGCCATCGCCACGCTCGACTACGTGAGCACGGGCCGTGCGGGCCTGCGCGTGCAGGTGTCGGCGCGCCGGAACGAGGCCGCGCACTTCGGACGCCGCACGTTTCCCGCCTTCGGCATCGAGGACCTCGAGCGTCCGGACGTACGGGAGTTGACCGCCGATCTCTTCGACGAGGCGGCCGACCACATCGAAGCGGTGCGCCGCCTCTGGGACAGCTGGGAGGACGACGCGGAGATCCGGGACGTCGCCACCGGCCGCTTCATCGACCGCGCCAAGCTGCACTACATCGACTTCGAGGGCAAGCACTTCAGCGTCAAGGGCCCCTCGATCACACCCAGGCCACCGCAGGGCCGGCCGATCGTCAGCGCGCTCGCCCACGAGTCCCCGACCCACGCGCCGTTCCGGCTGCTCGGGCGCTCGGCCGACATCGGATACGTCACTCCGCGCGACGCCGGACACGCACACGCCGTCGTCAGCGCGGTCCGCGGCGAACAGGACGCCGCCGGGCGCGCCGAGGAGCCCCTGCACCTCTTCGGTGACCTGGTCGTGTTCCTCGACGGCGACGCGGCCACCGCCAGGGACCGTCGCGAGCGTCTGGACGCCCTCTCCGGCCACCCGTACACCAGTGACGCACAGGTGTTCACGGGCACGCCCGCCCAACTGGCAGATTGGCTGACGGAGTTGAGTCAGGCCGGGCTCACCGGCTTCCGGCTGCGTCCCGCCGTCGTCGGCCACGACCTGCCGGCGATCACCCAAGGGCTGGTGCCCGAGCTCCAGCGGCGCGGCGTCTTCAGGCGCGCGTACGAAGCCGACACCCTGCGCGGCCTCCTTGGCCTCGCCCGCCCCGCGAGCCGTTACGCCGCCGCCACCGCCTGAGCCGGAAGGACCCCGTCATGAGCAAGTCACCGGACAAGCCGCTCAAGCAGATCCACCTCGCGGCGCACTTCCCCGGCGTCAACAACACCACCGTATGGAGCGACCCCAAGGCCGGCAGTCACATCGAGTTCAGCTCCTTCGCGCACTTCGCGCGGACCGCCGAGCGCGCCAAGTTCGACTTCCTGTTCCTCGCCGAGGGCCTGCGCCTGCGCGAACAGGGCGGAAAAATCTACGACTTGGATGTCGTGGGCAGGCCCGACACCTTCACCGTGCTCAGTGCGCTCGCCGCTGTCACCGAACACCTCGGCCTGACCGGCACCATCAACTCCACCTTCAACGAGCCCTACGAAGTGGCCCGCCAGTTCGCCAGTCTCGACCACCTCTCGGGCGGACGCGCCGCGTGGAACGTCGTGACCTCCTGGGACGCCTTCACCGGCGAGAACTTCCGCCGCGGCGGATTCCTGCCGCAGGAGGAGCGCTACTCCAGGGCCAAGGAGTTCCTCGGCACGGCGAACGAGCTGTTCGACTCCTGGCACGGGGACGAGATCGTCGCCGACCAGGAAACCGGCACCTTCCTGCGCGACGCCCAGGCGGGCGCCTTCGTCCACCAGGGTCAACACTTCGACATCCAGGGCCAGTTCAACGTCCCGCGCAGCCCTCAGGGGCGGCCGGTCATCTTCCAGGCAGGCGACTCGGAGGAGGGGCGGGAGTTCGCGGCCTCCAGCGCGGACGCGATCTTCAGCCGGTACAGCACGCTCAAGGAAGGCCAGGCGTTCTACACTGACGTCAAGGGCCGCCTCGCCCGCCACGGCCGCACCCACGACCAGCTGCTCATTTTGCCCGCCGCGACCTTCGTCCTCGGGGACACGGACGCCGAGGCGGAGGAACTCTCCCGGGAAGTGCGGCGCCTCCAGGTCAGCGGAGCCACCGCCATCAAGCACCTGGAGTTCGTCTGGAACCGCGACCTCTCCGCCTACGACCCGGAAGGCCCGCTGCCCGACATCGACCCGGACCTCGGCGAGCACACCATCGCCCGCGGACGGGCCCAGGTACGGATGTACCGCGACCCGCTGGCCACCGCCCGGGAATGGCGCGAGCTCGCGGCCGCGAACAAGTGGTCCATCCGCGACCTGGTCATCGAGACCGGCAGCCGCCAGTCCTTCGTCGGCTCCCCGGCCACCGTCGCCGAGACGATCAACTCCTTCGTGCAGGCCGACGCCGCCGACGGCTTCATCCTCGTCCCGCACCTCACCCCCGGCGGCCTCGACGCCTTCGCCGACACCGTGGTCCCGCTGCTCCAGGAGCGCGGCGTCTTCCGCACGGAGTACGAGGGCACCACCCTGCGCGACCACCTGGGCCTGGCCCACCCCGACACGGGCGCGCACGCGAGCGCCCCCGAGCCCGTGCCCGCGTCGGCCGGCCACTGAGGAGGACCCCACCCATGTCACAGATCCCTCTCGGCGTCCTGGACCTGGTCCCGGTCTCGTCCGGCTCCACCGCGACCGAGGCGCTGCACCACTCCATCGACCTGGCCCAACAGGCCGAACAACTCGGATACGCCCGCTACTGGTTCGCCGAGCACCACCTCAACCCGGGCGTGGCAGGCACCTCACCCGCGGTGGTCCTCGCCCTCACCGCCGCCGCGACCTCCACGATCCGGCTCGGGGCAGGCGCCGTACAGCTCGGTCACCGCACCGCGCTCTCCACCGTCGAGGAGTTCGGCCTGATCGACGCGCTGCACCCCGGGCGCCTCGACCTCGGGCTCGGCCGCTCCGGCGGCAAGCCACCCGCGACGCCCGCCGCCACGCCGCCGACCGCGACCCCCGTCGTCGACGGCCGCGCCCCCAACGGGCTGCGGATCCCGGCGCGCTTCTCCTACGAGCATCTGCTGGGCTCACCCCGTGTCGCCCTCCAGCGCAAGCTGCTCCAGCAGCCGCACGCTAAGGCGCAGGACTACGGCGAGCAGGTCGACGACATCCTCGCCCTGCTCGCCGGGACGTACCGCTCCGACGACGGCGTGGAAGCGCATGTCGTTCCCGGCGAGGGCGCCGAGATCCAGGTGTGGATCCTGGGCAGCAGCGGCGGTCAGAGCGCGGACGTCGCGGGCCGCAACGGCCTGCCCTTCGCCGCCAACTACCACGTCAGTCCGGGCACGGTGCTCGAAGCGGCGGAAGGCTATCGCGCCGCGTTCACGCCCTCCGACGTACTGGACAAGCCCTACGTCAGCGTCTCCGCCGACGTGGTCGTCGCTCAGGACGACGCGACCGCCCGCGAACTCGCCGCGGGCTACGGCCCCTGGGTCCGCAGCATCCGCACGGCCGAGGGTGCCATCCCGTACCCCACGCCGCAGGAGGCGCGCGCCCATGTCTGGACCGACGCGGACCGCGCACTGGTCGAGGACCGCGTCGAGACCCAGTTCACCGGCTCCCCGGGCCGCGTCGCCGACCTCCTGGAACAGCTCCAGGAGGCCACCGGCGCCGACGAGTTGCTCATCACCACCATCACCCACGGCCACGCGGACCGGGTGCGCTCCTACGAACTGCTCGCCGAGGAGTGGCGGCGCAGGTAGCCGGTCCGGTCCGGCCTTCCGTCGTGGAGGGCTGGGATCAGGCGATGGGCCAGCAGTTGTACGCGTTGTAGTTGGTGCCGTTGCAGCCGAACCACTTGCCGTACAGGCAGGGGCCGATGTCGTGCCAGCCGCCGTGACAGCAGGCCAGGCAGGTGAAGCCTCCGTACCCGTCGCTCACGCAGGCCGAACTGCCGTCCACGCACTGGGCCTGGGCCCGGGGCGTGGCATCGGGCGGCGTGCCCTGCGGGGAGACGCCCCAGGTGAGGGGAGGCGCGGCCGGGCTCGGGGCTCCCGGGCCCCGTACTCCTGGGGTCTGCGCTGCCGGGCCGTGCGGGCCGGGGTGCTGGGGCGGCCGTGGCTGGGCCTGCGGGCCCGGCGGAGGGGGCTGGGTGTGAGCCGGGGTTCCGCATGGCGAGGGGCCGGGTGCGGCGCCGGCGCGCGCGTAATGGACGAGCAGCGCGGCCAGCACCGCGTGTTCGGGGGAGTCGGACTCCTTGAGGGTGAGCTGGACGAGGCTGTGCGTGTGGTCGTCGCAGGGGACCTGGCGCAGCAGCTCCACCCGGTCGATGAGGCCGACGGGGATCGTCGTCCAGTCCTGGCACGTCGTGCCGGGAGCGAACTGGACGCTGTCCGCGCCGCCCTCGGATTTCTTGACCATCCCGACGAGGGCGGGCTGCTCGCGGACCGTGTCCGACGCGAGTGCCTGCAGGAATTCCGTACCGCTGAACGACCTGGGCATGTGTCTCCTCTCGGCACGCCATGCGGGCGCGCCCGTCGATGTCGATGCCACGAGGTTCGCCTGATCGTCGGGAGCGGCACAACAGAGACGGAGGTGATCAATCCGGATAGGTGAACTCGGCCTGTAAGCGGGCGCGTTGAGCGGTCGGCGCGCGCCGGGGGGGAGAGCCCGAGCGCAAGGGAGACAGCTCCGCGCGCCCTCCTTGTCGTCAGCGGCCGGGGCCCTGCCCGCCCCGGCTCTCGCGCACGAGCGTGCGGGCGATGTCCAGGGTCAGGCGCTGCCAGGGGTCCTGGGGGTCGCGGGCCGTGATGTCGCGGACGCGGCGCAGGCGGTAGCGGACGGACTGGGGGTGGAGATGGAGTGCGCGGGCGGCGGCGTTCGCCGAGCCGGTGTCGATGTACGCGATGAGCGCTTCCAGGAGGTGGCGTCGGGCGCCGTCGACGAGCGGGCCGAGGACGATGCGGCCGATCTGGTCGGGGCTCACCACCGGGTGGCCCGCGAGCAGGGCGAGGACGTGGGCGTCGGCGTCGGTGAGGACCCGCTCGGGGTGGTGGGCGTGCGGGGGAGCGGTGTCCAGGGCGCCCGCGGCGAGCCGGTGGGCGACGGCCACACGGTCCAGGCTCTCGCCCGAGATCACGCAGCCGCGCCAGGCGTGCCTGCGCAGGACCTCCGGCACGGCGTCGGCGGAGGCGGCGGGCAGGAGGAGCACGGCGCGCGATCCATGGGTCGTGGCCAGGGACGTCGTCGTCGGCGGTGGTCTCTGCGCCCCCTCTCCGCCGAGGGCCGCGAGCAGGGCCGTCGAGGTGGTGAGGGAGATGTCGGACGAGTGGCCGTCCTGGTCTTCGGAGTCCGCCGGTTCCGCCACCAACAGGCAGTAGCGTTCCGGCAGGTGCACGCCCAGGCGGGAGGCCCGCGCGCCGAGCGCGCCCAGCGACGCGTGCCGGCCGGCGATCAGGTCGTCGAGCAGCAACTGCAGTGACCTGTCGCGGTCACCGGCGAGGCGCTCGCTGGTGGCCGCGTACGCCGTCGTCATCTCCTCGGAGAGGGTGTCCATGGCGGTGAGCAGCAGTCGGGTCAGGGCGAAGGCGTCCCGCGCGGACAGCTGCGGGGCGCGGGCCGCGACCTCGTCGGCGAGTACCGCGGCCGCGACCCGGTAGGCGCGGAGCACGGCCTGCAAGGGGCGGCCGTCCGCCGCCCGCGCCGCCGCGATCCCCCGGAAGCGCCGCAGATCGGCGTCACCGATCATCCCGTCCGTCACCCAGTGGTCGAGGAGGCGGTCCGTCGCCCAGGCCGCGATGGCCCGCACCTCGGGGAACCTGCTGCCGTCCAGCGCCGTGTACGCCGGAACCTGCTCGTGCACCGCGTCGACGACCGCCTCGACGAGGCGGGGATCGGCCAGGAGTTCCTGCCGGACGCGTTCCCGCTTGTTTGTCACAGGGTGATGGTCCCATCGGAAAAGAGTGCGTACGGCCATGGACGGGGCTTGTCACTGTGGCAAGGATCGTCGGGTAGGCGGTGCCGCTTTCGCGGACCGGCTGTCTACCGCAGTCGCACGCAGTCTCCAGGCCATCGGACGGGACCCACCACATGACGACGACGCCGAACTGGGCGGACTTCCAGTACGAGATCTACCTCAACGGCATGACTGGCGCCGTGCCCCGCCTGCCCACCGACCTGACCCGCCTGGAGGAGCTGACCGAGCAGCGCCTGGGCCCTGGGCCGGTCGGCTACGTCTCCGGAAGCGCGGGCAACGGCAGCACCGCCCGCGCCAACCGTGAGGCCCTCGAGCGCCGCCGGATCGTGCCGCGCATGCTGCGTGACGTGCACGAGCGCGATCTGTCCGTGGAGGTGCTCGGCCACCGGCTGCCCGCGCCGCTGGCCCTCGCGCCCGTCGGCGTCCTGTCGATCATGCATCCGGAGGGCGAGTCCGCCGCCGCCCGCGCGGCCGCGGCCCGCGGCGTCCCGTTCATCCTGTCCTCGGCCTCCAGCACCCCCATGGAGCAGGTCGCCGAGGAGATGGGCGACGGGCAGCGGTGGTTCCAGCTGTACTGGGCCAAGGACCGTGACGTCACCAAGAGTTTCCTGGACCGGGCGAAGGCCGCGGGCTTCACCGCGCTCGTCGTCACGCTCGACACCCCGCTGCTCGCCTGGCGGCCGCGCGACCTGGACCAGGCGTACCTGCCCTTCCTGCACGGCGTGGGCACCGCCAACTACTTCACCGACCCCGCGTTTCAGGCAGGCCTCGCCAAGCCGGTGCACGAGGACCCGAACGCGGCCGTGATGCACTTCGTCGGCATGTTCGCCGACCCCGCGAAGACCTGGCCGGACCTGGCGTTCCTGCGCGAGAACTGGGACGGCCCGATCGTGCTCAAGGGCATCCTGCATCCGGACGACGCACGCCGCGCCGCCGACGTGGGCATGGACGGCGTGGTGGTCTCCAACCACGGTGGCCGCCAGGTCGCGGGCTCGGTCGCGGCGGCCGACGCGCTGCCTCGCGTCGTGGAGGCGGTCGGCGACCGGCTCTCCGTCCTGTTCGACAGCGGTATCCGTACCGGTGACGACATCTTCAAGGCGCTCGCCCTGGGCGCCGAGGCCGTTCTCGTGGGACGGCCCTACGCCTATGGGCTCGGCATCGACGGCCAGGCGGGCGTGGACCACGTGATCCGCTGTCTGCTCGCCGAACTCGACCTCACCCTGGCCCTGTCCGGACACGCCGGACCCGCCAGCCTCACCCCCGACGACCTGATCGAGGAGACCGCATGACCCCCGTGAAGAACGTCCTGGCCATCGTCTCGCCCCACGTGGGCGGCCGCGCGGCGGGAGGTGCCCTCGCCGGGCTGCTCCCCGCGACGGCGCGTGTCACCGTCGTCGAGTCGGCCGACGAGGACCCCGCGGCCCTGCGCGAGGCACACGTCATCGTCACCGGCCTCGCACCCGTCACCGCCGAGCACATCGCGGCGGCCCCCGCCCTGGAAGTCGTCCAGTGCGCGAGCCACGGCTTCGACTACGTCGACCTGGAAGCGGCCCGCGCGCGCGGCATCGCCGTCTGCTCGATCGGCTCCAGCGGCGCCGAGAAGCAGAACGTGGCCGAGCAGACCTTCGCCCTCATGCTCGCCCTCGCCAAGCAGCTGATCCCGGCGCACACCGCGCTGACCGAGGCGGACTGGGCGCTCCCGCGTCTCCAGCAGTCCATCACGGAGCTCTCCGGCAAGACGCTCGGCATCGTAGGGCTCGGCCACATCGGCGAGGAAGTCGCGCGCCGCGCGGTCGTGTTCGACATGAGCATCGTCTACGCAGGGCCGCGTGCCCTGGACGCGGAGACGGAGGCCCGCCTCGGCGGCGCGCGTCACGTCGAACTCGACGAGCTCCTCCGTACGTCCGACTACGTCAGCCTGCACGCCCCGCTCACCGAGCGGACGCGCCATCTCCTGGACGCCGAGCGTCTCGCCCTCCTCAAGCCGACGGCGTTCGTCGTCAACACGGCACGGGGTGCGCTCATCGACCAGGACGCCCTTGCCGACGCGCTCACGGCCGGGAAGTTGGCCGGTGCGGGCATCGACGTCTTCGACCCCGAACCGCCCACCGCGGCCCTGCGTCTGCTGAAGGCACCCAACGTGGTGCTGTCACCGCATGTGGCGGGCGTGACCCGCGAGACGCTGGTGCGCATCGGCCTCGCCGCGATCCAGAACGTCGCGGGCCATCTGGAGGGCAAGCCGCTGGCTGACGTGGTGTCCTGACGTCTCATCAGCGAGGTTGTGGCAGCGGCCCGTGGTCCGCCGCTGCCACAACCGGTGGCCGTGCTCTACCAGATCGCGCCGACCCACTCGGGGTGGTCGACGAACGGGTTGCGGTTGTGCTGGTACTGGTCGTAGATGGCCTGGTTGCGGTTCTTCTCGAACGCGTCCGGCGGGTCCTCGTCGCTCCACTGCTTCAGTACGGAGAGGCGTCCGATGGCGGGGGCGCTGCCGTTGTCGACCTTGTCGTTGGGCTCCAGGTCGGCGAAGCCGTCCTCGCCGTCGTAGCGTACGGCCATGTAGAGGATCATGCGGGCCACGTCGCCCTTGACGGCGTCGCGGGGCTCGAAGGAGTCGGCGTCGGTGTAGTTGCCGGGCGCCTCGCCGACCTCGGTGCCGCCGTTGTCGAAGTCCTTGTTGCCGCGGGTGCTGTTGACCGAGACGTCCGTCGGGCGCAGGTGGTGGATGTCGGTGCCGGGTCCGGTGGCGGTGCCGAAGTCGCCGTGGGACTTGGCCCAGGTGTGCTCACGGTTCCACTGGTCCGGGTCGCCGCCGTTGCTGTCCTTGCTCTGCGAGCGGCCGGTGTAGAGCAGGATCACGTTGCTGCTGTTCGCCGGGTCCTCGTCGGTGACCTTCAGGGCGTCCCAGACCTGGTCGTACGACAACTTGGTCTGCTCGCTGATGATGGTGTGCAGGGCGCTCTTCAGCTCCGGGCCGGTCTTGCCGAGCGCGTCCTTGTAATACGTGTCGTCGTAGCCACCGGCGGACGCGGCGGGCGGCGTGGGGGCCGTGGTCGTGGCGTCGGCGGCGGCCGGGACGGTGATCCCGACAAGGACCGCGGCCGCCGTCATGGCCAGCGGTTTCCAGTGACGTATGTGAGGGACGGGCATGTGGGGGGTGTCCTCTCCCGGAGACTCGCGCGCACCACGGATCCCTCCAACAGGACCTGCGTTCTACGCGAGTTGACTAGTGGGCCAACGGGAGAGTGGCACGGTTGAGCACGTCACTGTATGAACGTCGTGGGTCGACTGTGTGACGATGTCGTGGACACGACATACGCGTCGCATCGGCGCATCTCAGGACATGCGTACGCCGTCGAGCACGACGGAAACGGTGCGGCGGGCGAAGTCGTCGTCCAGCGGCAGCCGGCGGAAGACCGCGCGCAGCCAGACCGCGCCGGCGAGCAGGTCCATCAAGGTCATCGTGTCGGTGTCCGGCGGCAGTTCGCCGCGCTCGACGGCGCGGTCGATCACCGACTGCTCGCGTGCGAGGCGGTCGGCGAAGAACCCCTGGATGTAGCCGGCGAGCCCGGGATCGCTCACCGCTGCCCCCAGCGCGGAGCGGGCGACGGCGCCCGACGGCTGGGCGGTCAGCAGTCGCACGAGGCCCTCGACGAGGTGTTCCAGGTCGCCCCGGAGGTGCCCGGTGTCGGGGATCGGCAGGTCCAGGAGCGGCGCGTCGATGAGGGCGGCGCCGAGGAGCGCGGACTTGGAGGGCCACCAGCGGTAGATGGTCGTCTTGTTGACGCCGGATTCCTCCGCGATGCCCTCGATCGTCATGGACGCGAAGCCGTCACGGGCGAGGGCCTTCAAGGTGGCGTCGAAGATCTGCGGCTTGCGCCGCGGGCCGTCGCCCCGGGCGGGCTGCGGGCGGTGATGCGTCGTCATGTCCCGAAGCCTAACGCAACGCAACGGTGCGTTGCATCGGCGGGATCGGAAGGCTACGGTCGGCGAAAGCGCAACGCACCGTTGCGTTTTCGGGGAGGAGACATCATGGAGCGGTCACTGCTCAGCGACGTGGAGCGGGAGTTGGGCGTGCGCGGCGCGGACGAACCGGCCGCCGACGCCGCGGCAACGGTCGCCCGGCTGCGCGCGACGTTCACAACGGGCCGGACGCGGCCGACGGCCTGGCGCCGGCGGCAACTGCGCGCGCTGCGGGCCCTGCTGACCGAACAGGCGCCCGCGCTGACCGACGCGCTCGCCGCCGACCTGGGCAAGAGCCCCGTGGAGACGCACACGTCGGAGCTGGGCTTCGTCGTCAACGAGATCGATCACACACTGCGCCACCTGGAGCGCTGGCTGCGCCCGCGACGCGTCCCGGTCCCCATGGCGCTGCTCCCGGCCCGCGCCCGCACGGTGCGCGACCCGCTCGGCGTGGTCCTGGTCATCAGCCCGTGGAACTACCCGGTGATGCTCGGACTCGCGCCCCTGGTGGGCGCCCTCGCCGCGGGGAACTGCGCCCTGCTCAAGCCGAGCGAACTGGCACCCGCGACCTCCGCCGCGCTGGCCCGCCTCCTGCCCCGCTATCTGGACCCGGACGCCGTCGCGGTCGTCGAGGGCGCGGCGGCGCAGACCACGGCCCTCCTGGAGCAGCGCTTCGACCACATCCTCTACACGGGCAACGGCACAGTGGGCCGCATCGTCATGGCGGCCGCCGCCCGCCATCTCACCCCCGTCACCCTGGAACTGGGCGGAAAATGCCCGGTCCTTGTCGAGCCGGGCACCGATCTGGCCGCCGCCGCGCGCCGGATCGCCTGGGGCAAGTTCCTCAACGCGGGCCAGAGCTGCACCGCCCCCGACCACGTCCTGGCCCTCGGCGGCACGGCGGAACCGCTGGCCCGCCACCTCGCCGACGCGATCACGTCCATGTACGGCACCGATCCCGCGCGCAGCCCCGACTACGGCCGCATCATCGACGACCGGCACTTCGACCGGCTCACCGCCCTGCTCGGTGACGGCCGTGTGGTGACCGGCGGCGCGCACGACCGGGCCACCCGCTACCTCGCGCCGACCGTGCTCGCCGACGTCGACCCGGCCGCGCCCGTGATGTCCGAGGAGATCTTCGGCCCCATCCTGCCGGTCCTGTCCCTGCCCGATCTGGACGCCGCCATCGCCTTCTTCAACGCGCGCGCCAAGCCGCTCGCCCTCTACGCCTTCACGCCCCACCGGGAGACCCGCCGCCGGCTGCTCGGGGAGACATCGTCGGGCGCCGTCGGCTTCGGGCTCCCCAACGCCCATCTCACCGTGCCGGGCCTGCCCTTCGGGGGTGTGGGCGCGAGTGGCTTCGGCAGCTATCACGGCCACTACTCGGTGGAGACCTTCAGCCACGCGAAGGCCGTCCTCGACAAGCCGCTGTCGCCCGACACCATGCGAGCGGCCTACCCGCCCTTCACCGCGGCCAAGGAGCGGCTGCTCCGTCGCTTACTGTGAACGGGCCGGGCGAATTACAGGGGCCGGACCGTGAGGATCTGTTGGGCGTGGCCGACGGGGCCGTGGAGGTCGTGCAGGACGGTGCTGGTGAGGCCCTGACCCGTCGGGCCGAAGGTCACCGTGGTGTCGAGGCCCGTCCAGTCGCCCTCGGGCTGTCGGTGCAGGTGGACGGTGAGGTCGACGTTGGGGAACATCCAGGCGGTGGGCGGCTGGCGTACGGCGATGCCGTTGGCGGTGTCCACGAGCGCGACGTACGACGCGAGAGGGCTCGCGGTCTGCCCGGCGACCAGGTCGAGCGGGGTGGAGATCCACGCCGTCGTACGGCCGGGCTGCGGGGGAGCGACCGGGCGGACGTCGACCGAGGCGATGTATCCGCCCGGCCACAGGGAAGCCATGGGCCAGGACTCCAGCGCCTCGGGAGAGGTGAGCTTGTCGGCGCCGCCGCCCGCGACGGAACGGGTGTCACCGGCCGCGAGGAGCCATGCCCGTGCCCGCACCACGGGACGGTCGGCCATGAGCACGACGGCTTCGACCAGTTCGATGGTGCGGCCGGGACGGACGGTCTCCACCCGGATCTCGCACTCGTCGAGGGCCAGGCGTCCCAGGATGTCGAAGCTGATCCGCGACATGACAAGGCCGCTGTCCGGCCGGGCGGCCAGGTACCGGTCGATGGCGTGGACGGTGAGGCCGCCGAGCGGGCTGAAGTGCTGCTCGTCGGTGTCCCAGGCGCCACCGGCGTGCGAGGTGGGCTTGTAGCGGTGCTCGTCGATGGGTTCGTAGTAGCTGCCGGTGTTCAACGGTGCTTCCCTCTCGGCCTTGCGGATGCGGGGGTATCCGAAGATCGTACTGACCGTGGAGCCGGCCGCGGAGGGGAGCAGACGTCCCGTTATCGCAGGCTGTTGAGGTAGTGCTCGCCGATGTCACGCAGGCGGTGCGCGGTGGAGTCGTGGGCGGTCAGGGCCCGGGCGTTGCGCCAGAACCGGTCGAGTCCGGGGTCCGTCGCGGGCGAGGGGACGTCGGCGGTGAGTTCCAGGACGCGGGTGGTGATGTGCAGGGCGGACCGGGTGGTGACGGCCTCGGCCGCGGCCACGAGGAACGCGATGTCGGCACGCTCGTCGGCGTCCAGCGCGGGCCCCGTCTCCAGGCCGCGGGCCAACGCCTCCGTCGCGCGGTCCACCACGGCGGCGGCGCTGTGCGCGGCCGTCGCCAACTCCCCGTAGGCGAGCAGCAGGTAAGGGTCGGTGGGCGGCGGACCACAGTCCCGGCCGGTGTCGAGCGCGCCCATCAGGGTGGGGCGCGGCAGCGCACGGCTGATGTCCCGGGCCTCGGCGAGCGCGCCCTCCGCGTTGCCCAGGCCGACCTGGACGAGCAGGAGACGGCGGGTCAGCGGGGCGAGGGAGGTGAACGGCGCGATCTCGTGTTCGTCGACGGGGACCGTGCCGAGCACCTGGTGCGCGGCCACCGGTACGTCGTCGTAACTGACGCCTCCCGCACCGCTCAGGCGCTGCCCGAGCAGATCGTGCGCCGGTTCGGCGCGGACGCCGGGGTGGGCCGGGTCCACCTGGACGACCACCCACTCGCCGCTGTCCGTGCGACGCGCCGTGTGGACGAGCCGGTCCGCGACGGCGACGCCCGCGGTCGAGGGCCGCATTCCGTGCAGGACGTACCCGTCGGCTGCCGGGGTCAGCGCGAGGTCGGTTCCCGTCTGCGCGTCCGGCAGTTCGATGTCGCCGCCCCAGAGCCACTGTTCGTGCACGGCGCGCAGTTCGAGGGCCGCGGCGTCCGCGGGGGCGGCGAAGAGGCGCGGGCTCCACGACAGGGCGTGGTGATGGGCGAGGAGTTCGGCGATGGAGCTGTCCGCCGCCGCGATGTCCCTGATCGCCGTACAGGCGGTGGGCCAGTCCACGCCCCGGCCGCCCGGACCCTCTGGGCCGGAGGGCGTCAGAAGCGCGGGCAGTCCCGCCTCACGCAGCCGCGAGACCTCGTCGAGCGGGGGTTTGCCCGCCCGGTCGCGCAGGTCCGCGTCGACGGCGAGATCGTCGGCGAGTTCCCGGACGACGCGCGGCGAGGCGGAGGGGAGCAGCGTTGTCACGGCGACGCCTCACAGATTCCTAGTTTCCCTACCTGATTGATAGGAATAGTGGTCGTGAACACCGCCCGCAACAAGGGGGTGTTCAAGGGCTGGACTGCCGCGTCTCACAGTATGGGACCGAGACGCCCGTCCAGACGGCTGCCCTGGCCTCCGGTGCCGGCGTGCGCGCCGAAATTCGGTTACGGAAGCGCGGCCGTCATGCCTACCATCCGGCCATGCCGAGACCTTCCGGATTCACCTACGAGCAGCGCCCCGACGCCAGCGTGACGATCACCCATCACGGCCGCGCCGCGGGCACGCTGCGCGGTGCGCGCGCCGAGAAGTTCCTCGCCGAGGTCGAGTCGGGCGACGCACAACTGGTGATGGCCCGCTGGACGGGCGCGTACAAGCACGGCAACGAACGCACGGCACGCAACCATCCGCGCAATCGGCGCTGAACCCGAGGCGGGGGCGGAAAGAGGCGTGGGACTGGTCCAGCGGCTGTGGGCGGCAGGGGAGATGCCCTTCCGCGACGGGCTCTACCGGCCGGACGACACCGGCCTCGCGGTGCACGTAAACGGCCCCGGGGCCTACCACCCGGACGCCGGGCAGCCGATCCCCTTTCGTCTCGGAGACCCGCTCGACGTGGCCGAGGCCATCGAGGAGGACGGTGTCACCGAGGCATACGCCCACTTCGAGAGCGCACTGCCGGACGGATCAGGGTGGATGTCCGGCGGAGGCAGCGGAATGGGGAACGTCGGCTACCTCGCCCGTCTCGGAGCCGACCGCTCCTTGAGATGGGTCGTCGTCATGTTCCACTCCAACCCGTTCGTGGGCGTCCGCCATGAAGGAATGACGGCCGTCTTCACCAACGACTGGGGAAACCTGCTGGCCCTCGACCTCGCCGGGCCCGCCCCTGCTGAGAGATCGTCCGTGCCTACGGGTTCGTCCAGGCCGCCGGGTCCGCGGCGAGTTCCGTGACCGGGGTGGGCAGGTCGGCGCCGGCCACGTCGGCCAGGGAGACGCCCTCGAGGATCTGGCGGACGTTCGCGCGCAGGGCGATCCAGAGCGGCAGCAGCGATTCCGCGGGACCGCTGTAGGCCAGCTCCGGCGGACGTACGCCGCGCACCGACACCAAGGGGCCCTCCACGACGCGGATGACGTCCGCGATGCTGATGAGGTCGGCGGGCCGGGCCAGGCGGTAGCCGCCGTTGCCGCCGCGCTGGCTGAGGACGAGACCGCCGCGCCGCATGTCGTTGAGGATGCCCTCGAGGAACTTGTGCGGGATCTCCTGGGCGTCCGCGATGGCCTCGGCCTTCAGCGGCCCGTCGTCCTGGCACGCGGCGAGTTGCAGCGCGGCACGTACCGCGTAGTCCGCCCTGGCTGAGATCCGCATGGCCGCATTATGCTGCACCGCCCTGAACGGTACGAATCGCCACGGACCCGGGGTGCCGTCCCAAGGGCTCGCTCGCGCGATGTCGGGGGCGTTGCAGGGTCGTGAAGCGGGCGGGGCAGACCTTGACCATGCTTCCGGCCGACGGCCATGCTCCAGGACATGACCGCGATGACCCCTCTTGTCCCGCGGCTCCACGTAGACCTGGGCCGCCTCGCTTCCGCGGCGTGTCGTCTGCGCGTGGCCTGACCGCCGCATTCGTTCGCGGCTGAGGTCGGCGCTGCCTCGCTCTTCCCACTCCCTCATCTCGCATTCGCATGCCCCAACTCGGCGGCGGAGGCGAACGAGACCGCTTGGCCTGCGCGCGCGCCGACCCTTTCTTCCCCTCCACGAACACGCAACTCCCACCCCACGAAGGGATTTCGAGCCATGACTTCCGCACCCGCAGTGGAGACCACCCTCAGCCCGGCTGAGCCCGCGCCCCTCACCGTCCAGAAAGTGGGCGGACGTATCGGCGCGGTCATCTCCGGGGTCCGCCTCGGCGGTGACCTGGACGAGGCGACCGTGGCCGCCGTGCGCGTCGCGCTTCTCGAGCACAAGGTCGTCTTCTTCCGTGACCAGCAGCATCTCGACCCGGAGAGCCACGAAGCCTTCGCCCGGCTGCTCGGTACCCCCGTCGCCCACCCCACCGTCCCGTCCGTGGACGGCCGTTACGCCCTCGGCATCGACAACGAACGCGGCGGCCGCGCCAACCAGTGGCACACCGACGTGACGTTCGTGCCCGCCTACCCGGCCTTCTCCATCCTCCGCGCCGAGGTCATCCCGCCGTACGGCGGCAACACCCTGTGGTCCAACACCGCCGCCGCGTACCGGGATCTGCCGGAGCCGCTGCGGACCCTCGCCGACAGCGTGCGCGGCGTGCACACCAATGACTACGACTACGCGGCCACCCGCCCCGAAGCCTCCTCCGCGGCGCTCGACCAGCACCGCAAAGTGTTCACCGCCGTCAAGTTCCAGACCGAGCACCCGGTGGTCCGCGTCCACCCCGAGACAGGCGAACGCACCCTGATCCTGGGCAACTTCCTCCAGAAGCTCAGCGGCTTCCGCGCCGCCGACTCCCGCGCTCTGATCGGCGTACTCCAGTCCCATGTGGAGCGGCCGGAGAACACGGTCCGCTGGCAGTGGCGCGCGGGTGACGTGGCCATCTGGGACAACCGCGCGACGCAGCACTACGGGGTGGACGACTCCGACGACCACGAGCGCACCCTGCGCCGCGTCACCATCGACGGCGACGTCCCGATCGGCGTCGACGGACGCCGTTCGGTGCTGCTCGCCCCGGAGTCGGTGCCCGAGCCCGGCCACGGAATTGCCTCCGGCGCGTCGACGGACGGAGTGGTCGCGGAGGTCTGAACCGGCGGACTCCGTGTCCCCTTCGGCCACCATTCGCCGCGCCTTCAATAAACCTGCACATCGAATGCGCAGCCCAGTCACGCCATTCGGCGAATACTCCCCGCGCGGTCCTTGTGTATTGACCACAGAACTTTCGCTTTGATGCGAGAGTGTCCGCTTTGGTGGAGGGAGTCCTTCCGCTCACGCGATTCCCGTCTGTGAATCTTGTGAAGGAGCTGCTCCCGCGCCGTGAACATGCCTGCACGCAGCGGTGATTCGACGCCACGACGGCTGCCGGCCGTCGCCACATCGATTGGATGTACGACCTGCGAACGTGCTTTGATCCTGGCCACCGCGGAATTCGCACCTCAGGTTCCGCAGTGTTGGAAACACCTTTGCACCATTCATGAGAAGGGCAGCTCACACCATGAACTACACCCCCCAGGTCGAGACCCTCGAGATTTCCGACGCCGACCTCGACAACGTCTCCGGTGGCCTCGTCGCCGGTGTCGCGGGCAACGTCACCAGCACCGTTGACTCCATCGCCCCGGTCTCGGGCGTCGTCGGCGGCGTCGTCGGCACCGTCGAGGGTGTCACCGGTCTGAACACCGGCGCCGTCACGGGCCTGGCCTCCGGCCTGACCGCTGGTCTCTGAGCCTCAGCTCACTGAGACGCCATGATTCGTGAGCCCCGGAACCATTGGTTCCGGGGCTCACGGACGCCACAGGCAAAGTAAGGGAAGCGTTCCGTGCAGTTCCGCCAACAGGCCCTGTCCAAGCTGCAGTCGCCCGAGGAACTCGACCTGCCGGTGCGCTACGCCCGACCCCAGGGCCTGCTCGTGCTCGCCGTCACCGTCGTCGTCATGGCCGCCGCGAGCATCTGGGCCGTGACCGGCTCGATCTCCTCCACACTCCGCGCCCCCGGCATCCTCACCCACGGCCAGGGCAGCTACGTCCTGCAGAGCCCGGTCACCGGACAGGTGACGCGCGTCCTCGCCGAGGAAGGAAAGCGGGTCGCCGCCGGCGCTCCCGTGCTCAAGGTCCGTACCGACCAAGGGGACAGGGTCGTACGTTCCATCGCCGCGGGCCGCGTGACCACCCTGGTCGCCAGGATCGGCACCGTCGTCACCACCGGCGCCGACGTCGCGACCGTTGAGCGGGTCTCGGGCACCGACGACCCCCTCCTCGCCATGCTCTACGTACCGGCGGACAGCGCGGCGACCGTCCCCGTCGGCGCCTCGGTGGACCTCACCGTCCAGTCCGTGCCCACGGAGGAGTACGGCAAGCTGCGCGGCCGCGTGAAGGCGATCGGGCGAGCGGCCCAGAGCGAACAGAAGGTCAGCGGCTTCCTCGGGGACAAGGAGCTGGCCGGGCAGTTCACCAAGGACGGGCCGCCCGTGGCCGTCCTCGTGAGCCTGGAGAACTCCTCCGCCACCCGGTCCGGCTACCAGTGGTCGTCCGCCGACGGCCCGCCCTTCACCCTCGACTCCATGACCCTGACCAGCGGCGCCTTCCACCTCGCCGAGCAGCGCCCGATCGATTGGCTGCTTCCGTGACCGCACCGCACCCCTCCCCGGCGCACCAGCAGCAACTGCCGCCCCCCGGTGGCCGCCGCAGACACCGCCCCGAACCCCAGCGCAGCCGCCGCCGCGCCGCACCGCGCCCGGCGTCGAAGGGCAAGCGGCAAAAAACCGTCCGTACGCCCACCGTCCTGCAGATGGAGGCCGTGGAGTGCGGCGCCGCCGCCCTCGCCATGGTCCTCGCCCACTACGGACGCCACGTCCCGCTGGAAGAGCTGCGCATCGCGTGCGGCGTCTCCCGCGACGGCTCACGGGCCAGCAACCTCCTGAAGGCGGCCCGCAGTTACGGTCTGACGGCCAAGGGCATGCAGATGGAACCGGCGGCGCTCGCCGAGGTCAAGGCGCCCGCGATCCTCTTCTGGGAGTTCAACCACTACGTCGTCTACGACGGCGTGGGCCGCCGCTTCGGGCGACGCGGCGTGCACATCAACGACCCGGACAAGGGGCGCCGCTTCGTCCCCTCGGAAGACTTCGACACCAGCTTCACCGGCGTCGTCCTCGTCCTGGAGCCGGGCGAGAACTTCCGCCCCGGAGGCCGCAAGCCCGGCGTCATGAAGGCGCTCCCGGCACGGCTGCGCGGCACCACCGGCACCATGCTCGCTGCGCTCTTCGCCAGCCTGCTGCTCGTCGCGGTCGGCGCGGCACTGCCCGCACTCAGCCGGACGTACATCGACCTGTTCCTGATTGGCCATCAGACGTCGCTGCTCGGCGCCCTGTTCGCGTCGATGGGCGCGATGGTGGCGCTCACCGTCGTCCTCACCTGGCTGCAACAGGCGAACCTGCTGCGCGGCCGCATCATCTCCTCCACGCTGAGCAGCGCCCGCTTCCTGCGCCACCTGCTGCGCCTGCCCGTCACGTTCTACGCCCAGCGCAGCCCGGCCGACCTCGTCCAGCGCCTCGCGTCCAACGACGCGGTCGCCGAGACCCTGGCCCGCGACCTGACGGCCGCGGGCGTCGACGGCATCGTCGTCCTCCTCTACGCGGCCCTGCTGTGGACGTACGACCCCCAGCTCACCCTCGTCGGCGTCGGCATCGCCCTGCTGAACATCGTCGCGATGCGCATCGTCATCCGGCTACGGGCCACCGGCACCCAGAAGCTGCGGGCCGACAGCGCCAAGCTCACCAACACCTCGTACACCGGGCTTCAGCTGATCGAGACGATGAAGGCGACCGGAGGCGAGAACGGCTACTTCCGGAAGTGGGCGGGCCAGCACGCCACCACCCTGGAGGAGCAGCAGCGCCTCGGCGTGCCCAGCGCCTGGCTCGGCGTCGTCGCACCGACCCTCGCCACGCTCAACAGCGCCCTGATCCTGTGGATCGGCGGCCTGCGCGCGGTCGAGGGTCATCTCTCGATCGGTCTGCTCGTCGCGTTCCAGGCCCTGGTCACCCGCTTCACCGCGCCGATCACCCGCCTCAACGGCGTCGCGGGCCGCATCCAGGACTTCGGCGCCGACGTCGCCCGTCTCAAGGACGTCGAGAACTTCCCCGTCGACACCCTCTACTCCCGTCCCGAACCGGAGGCGAGCACCCGCCGCCTCAAGGGTCACGTGACCCTCGAGAACATCACCTTCGGGTACAGCCCCCTCGACAAGCCGCTCCTGACAGGCTTCTCCCTCGCGGTCGGCCCCGGCCAGCAGGTCGCCCTCGTCGGCGGCTCCGGCAGCGGCAAGTCGACCGTCTCCCGGCTGATCTCAGGGCTCTACAGCCCCTGGGAGGGCACGATCCGCATCGACGGACAGCGCCTTGAGGACATCCCGCGCGGGGCGCTCGCCGCCTCCGTCTCCTTCGTCGACCAGGACGTCTTCCTCTTCGAGGGCACCATCCGCGACAACGTGGCGCTGTGGGACCCCTCCATCCCGGACGACGCCGTCGTGGCCGCCCTCAAGGACGCCTGCCTGTTCGACATCGTGGCGCGCAGGCCCGGCGGCATCCACGGCCGCGTCGAGCAGGACGGCCGCAACTTCTCCGGCGGCCAGCGCCAGCGCCTGGAGATCGCGCGGGCCCTGGTCCGCCGCCCGAGCATCCTCGTCCTCGACGAGGTGACCAGCGCCCTGGACGCCGAGACCGAACAGGTCATCATCGACAACCTGCGCCGCCGCGGCTGCGCCTGCGTCGTCATCGCCCACCGCCTGAGCACCGTGCGCGACAGCGACGAGATCGTCGTCCTCGACCATGGCACGGTCGTCGAACGCGGACGCCACGAACACCTCGTCGCCGCCGGCGGACCCTACGCCGACCTGGTCAAGGAGCACTGAGGTGACCTCGGTACCGGAGCAGTACACCTCCTACAGCGGTGACTCGGTCGCCGCCGCCTTCGGCGCGCTCGGCACCCCGGCCGACTGCACGGGCCTGCGCAGCGTGCACCTCGAAGGCCCGCAGGTCCTGTGGCTCGTCGTGGCCGGCGCGCTCGACCTGTTCGCTGTCGACGCCGTGCAGCAGGGCCACTGGCACTTCCTCGGCCGCCTCGAACCCGGCACCCTGCTCCTGGGCCCCGTCGAAGGCCCCCAGCACACCCTCGTCGGGCGTCCGCTGCAGGGCTGCGAGCTGCGCCGCATCCCGCTGCGCGAGCTGTACCGCCCCGACTACGGCGACACCTGGGCCTACGAGCAGCAGTACCCCAGCCAGTACGACACCCAGGACGCGTCCCTCAGCCTCCTCGAGCACGCCTTCGCGCTCGGCATCGGACGCAGCCACCGGGTCCTGTTCGAAGCCCCGCTCGACGGCCGCACCATGGCCGACGACGTGGTGACCGACGACGACATCCTCTGGATGCCGGTCGCGCCCGGCAGTGTGCAGTACGGCTCCGCCTACAGCTCGGAGGCCGCGGGCGATCTGCTCGTCGACGCCTCCATGTGGCAGCGCATGGTCAACCAGCAGTACCGGCTGCTCTCGACCCTCGACCGCTGGATCGAACGCCTGGAGCGGGCCCACGAGGACCGCACGGCGGCCGGCATCAAGGCGGGCGAGACCGTCCGCGAGCAGGCCGACAGGACCCTGATCGCCTCCATCGGCCGCTCCGGCAGGGGCGGTACGCGCCGCACCGAGGCGCGGGGCGGCGACGACGCGACGTACGCCGCCTGCCGCCTGGTCGCCGACGCGGCGGGCATCACGCTGTCCGACGCCGCGCAGGGCGGTGCGGTCAGCGACCGGATCGACCCGGTCGAGCAGGTCGCCGTGGCCTCACGCATCCGCACCCGTGCCGTACGCCTCGACGGGCGCTGGTGGCGCGAGAACGCGGGCCCCCTCGTGGGACACCGCGCGGCGAGCGGCGCGCCGGTCGCGCTGCTGTGGCGGCGCGGCGGCTACGAGTCCGTGCACCCCACGTCCGGTCGGCGCACGCGCATCGACAAGACCAACGCGGAGGAGTTCGAACCGCAGGGGGTCATGTTCTACCGCCCCTTGCCGGAGCGGGCGTTGACGCCGTGGCGGCTCTTCCGCTTCAGCCTGCGGGGCACCGGCGGCGACGTACGCAATCTGGCGATCGCCGGTCTGGTGACGGTCCTGATCGGGGCGCTCGTGCCGATCGCGACGGGGCAGGTGCTCGGCGTGTTCGTCCCGAACGGCGAGAAGAGCCTCATCGTCCAGGTGTCCCTGGCGGTGATGATCACGAGCATCGTCTCCGCGGCGTTCATGCTGCTCCAGAACCTCACCATCCTGCGGATGGAGGGCCGGATGGAGAGCACCCTGCAACCAGCGGTCTGGGACCGCCTGTTGAACCTCCCCACCCGCTTTTTCGCCTCCCGGTCCACCGGTGAACTGGCGAGCGCGGCGATGGGTGTCAGCGCGATCCGCCGCGTCCTGTCGGGCATCGGTCCCGTCGCGCTGCAGGCGGGCACGATCGGCGCGATGAACCTGGTCCTGCTGCTGCTCTACAGCGTCCCCCTTGCCCTGGCCGCCCTGGGGATGCTGGTGGTGATCGCGGCCGTGTTCCTGACCCTCGGCCTGTGGGAACTGCGCTGGCAGCGCCGCCTGGTCGAGCTCTCCAACAAGCTCAACAACCAGGCGTTCCAGACGCTGCGCGGCCTGCCCAAACTCCGCGTCGCCGGAGCGGAGAGCTTCGCGTACGCGGCGTGGGCGGGGGAGTTCGCCCGCAGCCGTGAGCTGCAACAGCGCGCGGGCCGCATCAAGAACGTCACGACGGTCCTCAACTCGGTCTACCTCCCGCTCTGCACCCTCATCATGTTCATCCTCCTCGCCGGCCCGGCCCGCGGCAGCCTCACGGCGGGAGAGTTCCTCACCTTCAGCACGGCCGTGACGATGCTTCTGACGTCCGTCACGCAGCTGACCGGCGCCTTGATCTCGGCGGCATCGGTGCTCCCGATGTTCGAGCAGATCAAGCCGGTGCTCGACGAGGCGCCCGAGGTGCGGGGCGCGAGCACGCAGCCGGGCGAACTGCAGGGCGAGATCGAGGCGCGCGCCCTGTCCTTCCGCTACGCGGACGACGGCCCCCTGGTCCTGGACGATGTGTCCCTGTCCATCCGTCCGGGCGAGTTCGTCGCGGTCGTCGGCCCCAGCGGCTGCGGCAAGTCGACACTCCTTCGCCTCCTGATCGGCTTCGACAAACCGGTCTCCGGCAGTGTCCTCTACGACGGCCAGGACCTGTCGGCCCTGGATCAGGCGGCCGTACGCCGACAGTGCGGCGTCGTCCTGCAGAACGCGCAGCCGCTCACCGGATCGATCCTGGACTGCATCTGCGGCGCCGAGACGTTCACGCAGGAGGAGGCGTGGGAGGCCGCGGCGATGGCGGGCCTCGCCGAGGACATCAAGCGCATGCCGATGGGCCTGCACACGATGATCTCCGGCGGCGGAGCGGTCTCCGGCGGCCAGCGCCAGCGCCTGATGATCGCCCAGGCCCTGATCCGCCGCCCCCGCGTCCTCTTCTTCGACGAGGCCACCAGCGCCCTGGACAACGAGACGCAACGCACGGTCATCGACAGCACCCGAGCCCTGAACGCCACCCGCATCGTCATCGCCCACCGCCTCTCCACGGTCATGGACGCAGACAGAGTCATCGTCATGTCGGAGGGCAAGATCGTCCAACAGGGCCCGCCGGCACAGCTGTTGGCGGATACGGGCGGACGGTTGCATGAGTTGGTGCGGCGGCAGTTGAACTGAGTGGCGCTACGCCGGGCCGTCGTCCCGCACGTACTCCCACACGTCGTCGGCGCTGACGTCCACCTCGACGCCCGCCGCCTCCAACGACTCCCTTAGGCGGGTGCGCAGAGCCTCGCTCAGGAAGTTGTGGTGCGCGTCGAACTTCTTGAGGTGCGTCAGTGGTTGCCCGGTCAGGAGCGCCGAGGCGCCCGTGTCCCGCAGCGTGCCCATGGAGAGGTCGAGGCCTTCGAGGCGGGCCACCACCGGGGCGGACGCCATGGCTGCGGCGATCTCGTCCTGGATGCCGCTGTGCGACAGGGCGAGCTGCCGCAGACGGGGCAGCCGCGCGCCGGTGAAGAAGGGCTCCAGGTCCGAGACCGTTGCGTCGCAGCCGAACTCCGGCGTCCCGAGCCACAGGTTCAGCTGCTCGAGGGCGGGCAGATCGCTCGCGGCGATCCCGCGCACCACCTTTGCCGGAAGACCGCCCGTCTCGCACGTGAGTGACCGCAGCCGCGCGTGCCGCACGGCGGGAAACGCGAGGCCCGCGCTGCCGCGCACGGCGAACTCCTCCAGCTCGGGAAAAGCGTCCAGGAGCGGGGTGACACAGCTCTGCTTGATGTAGGAGATCTCGCACTCGTCCGAGTCGATGTCGCCCAGGAACAGGGCCCGCAGCGCCGGCATCCGCTCACTCGCGCCGACCAGCGCGGCGATCACCTCGCCCGGTCCGTGCTCGTCGGCGTCGCTCCACGCGCCCACGATGATCGCCCGCACCCGTGCGATGTCGACGGCCTCGGTGAACCGTGCGCAGGCGGCCTCCCACGGCTCTTCGCTGTCGTACGCGTCGACGGCGATGCGCCAGGCCACGGAGTCGGCCGGTGGCAGTTCGGCCGGCAACTCCTCGTCGAACCGCGGGAATTCCCGGATGGGCAGGCCGTGCCAGTGCCGCTGGTTGTCTCCGATGGTCATGTCCACCCGCCCCCAAAGCCGTCGGCCGGTGCGCTCGATTTCTATCAAACGCCAGTGACAGCCGCGTACCGCCAAAAGTCCCGCATCAGCTCCGGGAAGCTGGGGCCGCCCATCTGCAGTTGGCTGAACATGAGCGTGACCGTACCGGTGGACGGGATGATGTGGGCCGCCGTGCCCGTGCCGCCGACCCAGCCGTAGCGACCCGGCACGCTCCACGGTTCGACGGGCTCGATGTCCACGGAACCGCCGAAGCCCCAGCCCATCCCTTCCAGGAAGAGTCCGGCGGACTCCCGCTCGGCCGTCGTCAGTTGATTGGTCGTCATCTGGCGGACCGAATCCCGCGTGAGGAGCTGACGCCCGCCCGCCGACCCCTCGGCGAGCAGCATTCGCCCGAAGGCGAGCCAGTCGTCGACGGTCGAGACCAGGCCGCCCGCGCCGGACGGGAACGGAGGCAGGCTGCTCCACTGGCCGTCGGGGGCGTCGAGCAGTTCGAGGCCGCTGCGGGGGTCGCGTTCGGGCCCGGCCTCGGACCCGGCCGCGTAGTAGCTGGTGAACCGGTCGAGCTTGCCAGGCGGCACCGCGAACGCGGTGTCCGTCATCCCCAGCGGCTCGAACAGCCGCTCCGCCAGGAACTCGGGGAGCGGCATCCCGGTGACCCGGGAGATCAGCACGCCCTGAAGATCGGAGCTGAGGTTGTAGAGCCAGCCGTCGCCGGGCTGGTGCAGGAGTGGGATACGGGACAGCGCGGCCATCCACGCGTCCGGCGCGGGGACGGCCTGCGGCTGCGGAGGCCCTTGCTTCAGCTCGCTGAAGAGCGGGGCGAGCGCGGGCAGCGAGAAGTCGGACGGGAAGCCGTATCCCGTACGGGAGGCGAGCAGGTGGAAGACCGTGATGGGCCGGACCGCCGGGACCACGTCGTCCACCGGTGAGTCCGGAGCGCGGACGACGCTCGGCGACGCCAGCTCGGGGAGCCATTCGCGGACGGGAGCGTCCAGTGCGATCCGGCCCTCCTCGACCAGCATCATGACGGCCGCGGCAACGATGGGTTTGGTCAGCGACGCGACGCGGAAGATCGAGTCCCTGGCCATCGGGGCGGTGCCCTCGACGTCGACGGACCCGACGGCCGCGACCTCCTCGCCCCGGTCACCGCGGGCCACCAGGCCCACCGCTCCCACCACGGAGCTGTTGCTGACGTGCGTCTCCAGAGTCTTGCGCAGATCGGCCATGCGTCCACCCTCTCAGGCGGGGCCTGATCCGCGGCGTCACCGCGCGAGAACCCGGCCTGCCGGGCCTCGGCGTGAGAACGCCGACGGCCCGGCAGACCGGGGCGGGTGGTGTGGGGGAGCCACCCGCGTGGGGGGATCAGCCCCTGATGTTCACGTCGATGCAGGCGTAGAAGGCGTTGGTGGTGTCGGCGATGTTCCACACCGCCAGCACCTTCTGCTTGCCGCTGAGCCCGCCGAAGTCGACCTTGTGCGTGACGGTCTCGCCCGGCTGGGCGCCCCCGTCGTCGACCTCGGCGATCTTGTTGCCGCCGACGAAGTACTGCCAGGTGCTGGTGCTATGACGTGCCGTCAGCTGCCAGCTGAACTCCTGGGACGAGCCGACGTCGGTGGCCTTCCAGCCCTTGCTGTCGTCGTCCAGTTCGGCGAACCGCGCGTTGCCGCCGCTGCACGTCGTCTGCCCCTTGGGGCCTTCGACGCTCTGCGGTTCATGGGTGATGTCTCCACAGGACACGGTGCCTGCCGCGCACTGTGCCTGACGGCTCGGGGGCGAGGAGACGTAGCCGTGCGCACTGGCCGGAGTGACGGAGGCCAGGACGAGCACGGGCGCGAATCCCGCGCCCAGAGCGGCTGCCAGCTTCTGCTTCTTGTTCATCTCTGTTCCCTCTGAGCGGGGGGGGGAGGAGGGGCGAGAGACAACCGGGCGCCTCGGTCGACTCATTGGCCTAGACCATAGTGGTTGTCAGGGCTCAGTCAACCCTTCAAGTACTCCTGGAGCGCTCCCGAAGTGCTCCAGGAGTACTCCAGGAGTACTCCTGGGGTGTTTTTGAAGTGCTCCTCGTGGTGCGGGAGTTGTTGACGGATCAGGCGGCGAAGCCCAGCGCCAGGGCGCCGACCACCGGCGCCGCGTACAACAGGGGGAAGGGGATGTGCGCGTACCAGCGGGCCCTGACCACGGTGACGACTGCGCCGGCGAAGTACAGCGCGAGGCCGATCCCCGCCGCGACGCCAATGGCCGGCACGAGCAGTCCGACCAGCAGGCCTGCCGCCCCCGCGGCCTTGGCGGCGCCGAGCCAGGGCAGCCACGAGAAGGGGACGCCGTAGTCGGCCATGGGCTCCACGACCCACTTGGCGCGAAGGAAGACCGAGACGGCCGAGAAACCCACCATGACGGCGGCAAGGACGGTGACGACAACGAAGGCGGTGGACATCAGAAGTGCTCCCATCGGGCGGTGCCCGGCCGGACTTGCCCCGGCCTGGCGACTTGAGTGCGTCACTGCTCTGACGGACCGCGACGCGGGAATGTGACCGGCGAACGGCGCTCGCCGTGTGACGTGGAACACGCATGGTCGAAGGTGCGACAAGGGAAGACGCTGAGACATGTAGCCGAGACAGGAAGCCATTCTGCGGCTCATTCGATCTCCCTAGGGTTGGGGCATCAACCGCACCGAACCCAGGAGATCCACCATGCGCGCAGTCATCCAGAAGTCCATCGGCGGCCCCGAGGTCCTCGAAGTCGTCGAGACCGAACGGCCGAAGCCGGCGGCCGGCGAAGTCCTCGTCAAGGTCCACGCCAGTGCCGTCAACCCCGTGGACATCGCCGTCAGGACCGGCGCCCTTCCGCTGCTCGGCGAGCCGCCGTTCGGCGTGGGATGGGACATCTCCGGCGTGGTCGAAGAGGCGGGCCCCGGTGCCGGGTTCGCGGTGGGCGACGAGGTGTACGGCATGCCGCACTTCCCCCGCGCCGCCACCGCGTACGCCGATTACGTCACCGCTCCGGCCGGTCAGCTGGCCCGCAAGCCCGCCTCGCTCGACCACGTGCACACCGCCGCCGTGCCTCTCGCGGCGCTTACCGCCTGGCAGGGCCTGGTGCGCGCGGCGGACGTCAAGGAAGGGGACCGGGTCCTGATCCAGCGGGCCGCCGGCGGCGTCGGCCATTTCGCGGTACAGATCGCGAAGGCGCGGGGCGCCCACGTGATCGCGATAGCCAGCGAGGGACGGCACGACTTCGTGCGCGGCCTCGGCGCCGACGAGATCATCGACTACCGGACGACCGACTTCACCGAGGTCGTCAAGGATGTGGACGTCCTCCTCGACTCGACGGCCCAGGGCGACCTCTCGCTCGGCGTGGTCCGCCCCGGCGGCGTACTCATCAGCATCCTGGAGCACGGCGACACGGAGCTCGCCGCACGCGTCGAAGCCGCCGGGCGGCGCTTCGCCGGGGTCCTGGTCGAACCGGACGCCGCCGGGCTCGAAGCGCTCACCGCACTGATCGACACGGGCCGGGTCCGTCCCTATGTAGAGGAGACGTTCCCGCTGGAGGAGGCCGGCAAGGCACACGAACTGGTCGCCGCGGGACACGTACAGGGCAAGATTGTCCTGACGGTCTGAACAGAGCGGTCCGCAGGTGCGGTCCACATGGTCGGTCCGCAGGGGCGGTCCGCCAGGGGCCGGCCGCGACGGGCGGCATCAGGAAGGGCGAGGCCGGATGGACATCCTCACCGAGGCACTGGCCTCGATGCGCACGGGGCACCCGGCGTCCGTGCGGACCAACGGCCGCGCCCCCTGGGGCCTGCGCCTGCCCCCGGTGGCGGGCGCCGGCTTCCATGTGGTGCTGTACTGGACGTGCTGGCTGGTCCCCCTGCCCGAGGCGTCCCCGCACCTGGAGCCGGTCCAGCTGAACCCCGGGGACGTGATCTTCCTGCGGGACGGGCGGGGCCACATCCTCGCCGACGACCCCTCCAGCCCGGCGGAGGAGTACAAGGCCGCGCAGTATCACGGGGGTTCGCCCATCGGCTCGGTCACGCTCGGCGGTGAGGGAGCCGCGACCAGCCTGCTCTGCGGCAACTACCACCTGGACCAGGGGCGTCCGCACCCCCTGGTGCGCCAGCTGCCCGAGGTGATCATCCTGCCGACGCGGCACGGCCGCCATCCGGAGCTCAGCGCCG
This sequence comes from Streptomyces sp. NPDC051214, assembly GCF_040682375.1. Taxonomy (NCBI): domain Bacteria; kingdom Bacillati; phylum Actinomycetota; class Actinomycetes; order Kitasatosporales; family Streptomycetaceae; genus Streptomyces; species Streptomyces sp. NPDC051214. The sequence goes on along the minus strand of NZ_JBFBAT010000001.1, from coordinate 109,246 downwards.
CCGTCCAGCTCCTCGGCTCCGAGCTGGAGAACCCGCGGATCGGCTCCGACGGCATCGTGCCCACCCTGATCGACTCGCTGCTCCTCTACATCCTGCGGGCCTGGCTCGACGATCAGCCCGCGACCGCCACGCAGGGCTGGGCGGCGGCCCTGGGCGACTCGGCGGTGGCGCCCGCCCTGTCGGCCATGCACGACGATCCCGCGGCCTCGTGGACGGTCGAGTCCCTCGCGGCGCGCGCCGGTCTGTCCCGCGCCGCGTTCGCCCGGCGGTTCGCCGCGCTGGTCGGCGAACCGCCGATGGCCTATCTGACCCGCTGGCGCATGACGACCGCCGCCCGCATGCTGCGGGAGTCCGACGCCCCGCTGACGACGGTCGCGGCCCGCACCGGATACGGCTCGGAGTTCGCCTTCGCCAAGGCCTTCAAGCGGGAGTACGGCCTGGCGCCGGGCGGATACCGGCGCCAGAACAGGGCGGCGTAGGCGGCGATCGGTCCAGCACGACCGATCAACCGCTGACCACGCAGCCCGCTCAGCCGAATTGGCCGGGCCGGTAGCCCCCGGCGGGCTGCCGGACGATGAGGTTGAAGCGGTTGGCCGCGTTGATGAGGGCGATGAGCGACACCAGGGCGGCCAGTTGCTCCTCGTCGTAGTGCTTGGCGGCGTTCGCCCACACCTCGTCCGGGACCCCGCCCGCCGTGTCGGCGATACGGGTGCCCTCCTCGGTCAGTTCCAGGGCGGCGCGCTCGGCCTCGGTGAACACCGTGGCCTCCCGCCAGGCGGCGACCAGGTTGATGCGCACCTGGGTCTCCCCGGCGTGCGCGGCGTCCTTGCTGTGCATGTCGGTGCAGAATCCGCAGCCGTTGATCTGGCTCGCCCGGAGCATCACCAGGTCCTGGGTCGCGGACGGCAGCGCAGACTCCGAGAAGATGGCTTTGCTCGCCGTTCCGAGGTGCTTCAGGGCCTTGCTCGCGAGGGGGCTGTCGAAGAGGTTCAAGCGGGCTTCCATGGTGAACTCCTTGCCGTGACGGGCGGTTTCACCTCCTACACGTGGCAGCCCGGCCCCTTTCGACGGTAGCGGTTGTGACGGTGCTCACACGGCGACGGCGACGGCAGCCGTCACCCCGACGGCCACGATGAGCCCGCGCAGCACGGCGGGCGAAAGGCGTCGGCCCACGCGCGCACCGATCAGGCCGCCCAGGGTCGAGCCGACGGCGATCACACCGGCCACCGTCCAGTCGACACTCGTCACCGCGATGAAGATGACCGCGGCGACGCCGTTCACGAGGGACGCGAGGACGTTCTTCACGGCGTTCAGGCGCTGCAGGTCATCACGGAGGAAGGACCCGAACAGGCCCATGAGCAGGACCCCTTGGGCCGCCCCGAAGTACCCGCCGTAGACGCCGGTGAGCATGACACCGGCCCACATCGGGGCGCCGCCGTCCTTGCGGCCGCTACCGCCACGGGCGGCGAGCCACTTCTGGAGGCGGGGCTGCAACAGCACAAGGCCGCAGGCGATCAGGATCAGGACCGGCACCGCGGAGCGGAACGTGTCGGCGGACAGCTTGAGGAGCAGGACCGCGCCCGTGACCCCGCCCAGGAGCGATGCGATGCCGAGCTTGATGAGGCGTGAGCGCTGGCCCTTGAGCTCGGCGCGGTATCCGTACGCCGCGCTGATCACGCCCGGTACGAGACCGATGGTGTTCGAGACGTTGGCGAGCACCGGCGGGTAACCGAAGGCGAGCAGGGTGGGGAAGGTGATCAACGTGCCGGAGCCGACGACCGCGTTGATGCCGCCTGCCGCGACGGCCGCGGCCGCTATGGCCACTGTTTCGAGCGCCTGCATGGATCGCCCTCCCCGGGACGGTCGGCGTACCGGAGTGCGGGCAGCCCGGGACGGAGAAGTCTGGTGCTGAGCCGGTGGGTCGGCACCCGGCCCGGTCCGCCTGCCCTCCGGATGGCGTGCGAACCGGGCCGGGTTGCCGCCCTGGGCCCGGAAAGATCGTCCCGCCCGCCTGACACCCAAGTCAATCCTCGGATTTCCTTGCAGACCCCCAAGCTGTAGCTTCACCCTCCATGACTCTTGACGACCTGCGCGTCTTCGTCGCCGTCTGCCGAACGGGCAGCCTCAGCGCCGTCGCCCGCGATCTGTCCTGTACGCAGCCCGCGGTCAGCCAGCACATCAAGCGCCTGGAGCGAGAGCTCGGGCTCAGCCTCCTCGAACGCCATCCGCGCGGTGTCGTCCCCACGCCGGCCGGACAGCTCCTGCAGAACGCGGCGGCCGGCGGCCTGGGGGACATCGACCACGCGTTGCGCCGACTGAACGACCTGGTGCACGGCGAGGCCGGATCGGTGCGGATCACCACCGGCGCCACCACGGTGCGGCACTTCATGTCCGACGCGATCGTCGCCTTCCGCCGGCGTCATCCTCAGGTGAGCCTGGAGTTCCAGACGGCGCACTCCAGCCGCAGCTGCTTCGACGCCCTCATCGCGGGCGGCCTGGACCTGGCCTGGATCACCATCGGCGCACCGGTGAAGGGCATCGAGCAGCGTCCCGTCATCGAACTGCCCTGGGTGCTGGCCGTCCACCGCGACGACCCCCTCGCCGCCAAGTCGCGGATCACCACCGCCGACCTGGCCGCCATCCGGCTCATCGGGCTCCCGGAGAGCACGACCTCCCGCGCGCGCCTGGACGCCTGGTTCACCGAGCGCGGCATCAGCCCCGCCTCCGACACCAGCGTCGCCGACTGGGACACCGCCCTGCTGCTCGCCGAACTGGGCCTGGGACACGCGATCGTCCCCGACCTGCCGGGCTGGCGCGGCCCCGGCCACCCCGACCTGCGTCTGATCCCTGCCCCGGAGCTGCCCACCCTGTGGACCGGTTGGGCGGTACGCCGCTGGGATGCGCTGTCTCCCTTGGCCAAGACCTTCGCCGAGACGGTGAGCCACAACTGCCCGGGCGCACGTATCCCTCAGCAGACGACGCAGGAGCCGGAGACGATTGTCAGTGGCCGTCTGTAGCGTTCAGTGAGTGGCCGGTGACAATGCGGTCGGACGGTGCGGCCACCATGAAGGGGGAGAGTCATGGCTGTTGTCGAGAGTGACGGCTGGGCGGGTCTGAGCCGGGAGGGCTGGCGGGACCACGCGCTGGTACGCGATCGGCTGGAGCGCGGAGCCGATCCGAACGTGTGGGGCGACAGCCGACCTCTGCACAGGGCGGCCGAGTTCGGCTCACCGGAGGTGGTCGCCGAACTGGCCCGCCGTGTGGACGACGTGGACGCCGAGTCGGAGGGCCGCACCGCACTGTGGCTCGCGGTCCTGGCCGACCGCGCGGACAACGCCCGTGTCCTGGCCGCCGCCGGGGCCGACCCGTGGCGCATCGTGCTGGCGGACTGGTCCCCGGGGCGGCTCAGTCTGGCGGGCCCGGTCCCTGACCTCTTCATGGTCCCGTCCTGCGAGCGCGGCCTGACCCCGGCCGAGTCCGCCGCCGCGACGGAGGGCAGACGGCTGACCGCGGCGCTGGGAGACCTCGACCACGACGGCACGGGCCTCGCGTGCGTGGCCGGGATCGACGCGGCCGAGGCCGCGCGCCGACTCGGGGCCGAGCCCTACGAGGACCCCGAGCTCGACGTGCTCCTGGAGGACCCCTTGTCGTACGACATGGACGAGTCCCTGCAGATCATCGGCGCCACCGATGTACCGGGCGGCTGCGTCATCACCCAGCCCTGGGGCTACGCACCGCAGATGCCCGGGGTGCAGACCCTGCTCTCCGCGGGCACCGTCTGCTACGGCCTCTATGCCAACCCCAAGAGCGGCAACCAGGGCAGCATTGCCCGCGACGGCGTCATGGAGGGCTGGGACCTGCACCCAGGGGGAGGCCCCGACGAGGACGACTCCTCGGAGGAGGTTCTCGCCGCCTACCTCTACCACCACAACGCCGTCGCCTACTCCTGTGCCTTCGTGGGCCTGCGGCCGGCCGACGCCCGCGCCGTCACCGGCCCGCCCGACCGCTGGCTCAAGCTGCCCCGGAGCGGCTACCGGCACTGAGCGACCGACCGCCCCAACAGCGGTCTAGCCCTTGAGACCGATCGTCGCGCACGCCGCCTTGAACTCGGCCGTGCAGATGTCGCCGGTCTTGTAGATGCCGTCCTTGATGACCGTGGACTTGATGGTGTCCCGGGTGAGGGGACGGACGGAGACCAGAAGGGAGGGGATGTTCTTCGTGGTGGCGTTCTCGGACCTGTCCCCGGCCAGTGCGTCGTACTCGACCATGCGGCCCTGGGCGATGCGGACCGCCATCTCCGCTGCGCCGACGGCCTCTTCGGGGTAGGGCTTGTAGACGCTCATGTACTGCTCGCCCGTGACGATGCGCTGCACGGCCGGCAGTTCGGCGTCCTGGCCGGTGACCGGCGGCAGGTCGGTGATGCCCGCGGCCTTGAGGGCCTTGATGGCACCGCCCGCCATGCCGTCGTTGGCGGAGTAGACGGCGGCGATGTTGTCCTTGCCGATGGCGGTGATGGCGTCGGTCATGTGCGTACCGGCCGTCTGCGGTTTCCAGCCATCGGTGTCATACGACTTGGCGATGACCACCTGGTTCTGGAGCTGGGAGAGCGCGCCCTCCTTGAACACGGCGGCGTTCGGGTCGGTCGGCGCGCCGTTGATCATGACGACCTTGCTGTTCTTGCGGTTGCCGCCGCCGAGCGCCTTGAGGATCGCCTGCCCCTGGACCTGTCCGACCAGTTCGTTGTCGAAGGCCACGTAACCGGAGACGGGCCCCTCGGCGAGCCGGTCGTAGGCGATGACGGGGATGTCCGCTTCCTTCGCCTTCTTGACCGACGGCGCGAGCTTCTTCGCGTCCACCGCGCTCACCAGGATCGCGTCGACCTTGTCGGCGACCATCTGGTCGAGCTGGTCGTTCTGCTTGGCCGCGTCACCCTTGGCGTTGGCGTAGACGAGCTTGCCCTTGCCGTTGGTGAGCTTCTTGACCTGCTTCTCGATGATGGGGTGGTCGAACTTCTCGTAGCGAGCCGTCTCCGCCTCGGGCAGGAGTAGACCGACGGTGACCGCGTCACCCTTCCTCTCGGTCCGTGACTTCCCGTCGTCGGAGCCCAACAGGCTGCCGCAGGCGGCCAGCGAGAGTGCCAGGGCGCTCACAGATACGGCGACGGTGGCTTCACGCATACGGGTTTTCATTCGCCCACTTCCTCGATCGGACCGCTTCGTTGTGGTCCGAGATGGCTGAAAGCCAACCCCGGAGTGTTCCCGGCGTCAAGGAGTCAATGCATAACGAGATTGCAATGGAATGTGCGTTTCAGTATTGAACTGTCCAGCATTTACACGTGACAGCAGGAGTGTCCGCCAACTGCGACGGTGCCGTGTGGGGCGTGTGGAGGTGGGGTGGAGGCTGCATGACTTGGAGGACGGCCTCGGTGGCGCTCGTGGGGGCGGCCGGGAACGAAGCGGACCATTCGGGCTCGTCCGGTTCGCCGGCGCTCCGGTGGCTGACCCGCCCGTGATCGCCGCCCGACACGCCCGTGCCGACGACGCTCGAACCGGGGGGGCGGCCGCCAGTTTCCGCAATGTGACGCGGGCTCTGGGCCGGACGGGCGAAATAAGTAGAGCTTGCCCGTGCCGCGAAGCTGATCTCGTGCTACTGTTGATCGTAGTTGCAGTTGTGGTTCCCATAAGACTTCAAGTGCCTTTGGTGGACAATTCCACCGGGCACTTTTGTATTTCCGGGAGAAGTTTTCCCGGACGGGGCAATCAACGTGGCGACGCCGGGGTTCGCACAGTGCGGGTCCCGGAGCTTGCCCCGAAGGAGATATTTAGTATGGCTACTGGCACCGTGAAGTGGTTCAACTCGGAAAAGGGCTTCGGCTTCATCGAGCAGGAGGGTGGCGGCCCCGACGTCTTCGCCCACTACTCGAACATCGCCACCCAGGGCTTCCGTGAGCTTCAGGAAGGCCAGAAGGTGAACTTCGACGTCACTCAGGGCCAGAAGGGCCCGCAGGCGGAGAACATCGTTCCTGCCTGACGCTTGAAGCGTTAAGACGACGCTGGTGTCCGCGCCTCACGGCGCGGGCGCCAGCTCGTTGCTGTTTACAGAAGGTTTAGTCTTTTTTCGGCTCGTGCTTGCAATTCGTTCGGTTGAAATCCACCGAGAATTCCTCGATGCGTGCCCTATCGAGGAAGGTTCTCCATGAACCGTTCAGCACGCTCGAACGACCGATATTCCAACCCCCGCAACAGCGGCGGCCCTCGCGGTGGCAACCCCCGTAAGGGTGGCGGCGCACGCCCCGGAAACCGTTCCGGCGGCCAGGGACGCCGACCCTCCGCACCCCAGGGTGAATTCGCCCTGCCGGTCACCATTACCCCCGGCCTCCCGGCGGCGGAGACCTTCGCCGAACTCGACATGCCGGCCCCGCTCCTCAAGACGCTCACCGGCCTCGGCGTGACCGAGCCGTTCCCGATCCAGGCGGCCACGCTGCCGAACGCCCTCGCGGGCCGGGACGTGCTGGGCCGTGGACGCACCGGCTCCGGCAAGACCCTCGCCTTCGGGCTCCCGCTCCTCGTGCGCACCGCAGGCCGGCGCGCCGAGTCGAAGCAGCCGCTCGCCCTGGTCCTCGTTCCCACCCGGGAGCTGGCCCAGCAGGTCACCGAGGCGCTCACTCCGTACGCCCGGTCGCTGAAGCTGCGTATCGCCACGGTGGTCGGCGGCATGTCGATCGGCAGGCAGGCCGGAGCCCTGCGGTCCGGCGCCGAGGTCGTCGTCGCCACGCCGGGACGCCTCAAGGACCTCATCGAGCGCAAGGACTGCCGCCTGGACCGGGTGAGCATCACCGTTCTCGACGAGGCCGACCAGATGGCCGACATGGGCTTCATGCCCCAGGTCACCGAACTGCTCGACCAGGTGCGCCCCGACGGCCAGCGGATGCTGTTCTCCGCCACGCTCGACCGCAACGTCGACCTGCTGGTGCGCAGTTACCTGCACGACCCGGTGGTCCACTCCGTCGACCCGTCCAAGGGCGCGGTCACCACGATGGAGCACCACGAACTGCACGTGCACGGCACCGACAAGATGGCGACCGCCACCGAGATCGCGGCCCGCGACGGCCGGGTGATCATGTTCCTCGACACCAAGCACGCCGTCGACCAGTTCACCAAGCACCTGATGGGCAGCGGCGTACGGGCCGCCGCGCTGCACGGCGGCAAGTCGCAGCCCCAGCGCACCCGTACTCTCGCCCAGTTCAAGACCGGCGCGGTGACGGTCCTGGTGGCCACCAACGTCGCGGCCCGCGGCATCCACGTCGACAACCTCGACCTGGTCGTGAACGTCGACCCGCCCATCGACCACAAGGACTACCTCCACCGCGGCGGCCGTACGGCACGCGCCGGTGAGTCCGGCAGCGTCGTCACCCTCGTGACGCCCAACCAGCGCCGCGACATGAGCCGTCTGATGTCCGCCGCCGGAATCCGGCCGCAGATCACCCAAGTACGCTCCGGCGAGGCCGAGTTGAGCCGCATCACCGGGGCGAAGGCACCCTCCGGAGTGCCCGTCGCGGGCAGTGCGCCCGCCGAGCGCCCCAAGCAGCGCGGCGGCGCCCCCTTCCGGGGCATGGGCACGCGTCCGGGGCAGCCCGGCCGCTCCGGCGGCGGCTCCCGCCGGTCCGCCGAATCCCGCGAGATGGCCGAGGCCCGGAAGGCTGCGCGCGTGCGTCGGGCTGCCTGAGGTCGTAGGTCGTAGGTCGTAGGTCGTACCTATGGTGCTGCGTCTGAAGACGTTTCTTGACCTCTAGGTCAAGAAACGTCTAGGCTTCTTGTCATGGGAAGGCCGAAGCAGTTCGATCCGGACGCCGCCGTCGAGCGGGCCATGGACGTGTTCTGGCGCAAGGGATATGCCGCCACGACGCCCCAGGACCTGGTGGACGCGCTCGGCATCGGCAAGGGCAGTCTCTACAACACCTTCGGCAGCAAGCACGCCCTCTTCGAGCGGGCGCTGCGCCGCTATCGCGACAGTCAGGCCGCGGCTCTCGTCGAGATGCTCGAGGAGTCGGGGCCCGTGAGGGAGCGGTTGCGTGCGGCGCTGTGGCTGCTCGTCGAGTTGGACCTCGCCGATCCGGACCGGCGCGGCTGTATGGCGGTGAACGCCGCCGCCGAGCTGGCCGGGACGGACGAGGTGGCGACCGAACTGGTCCGGCGCATGTTCGACCGCACCGAAGAGGCCTTTACCTCGCTGGCGGAGAAGGGGCAGCGGGCGGGCGAGATCGACCCCGGTCGTGACGCTCGCGCCATCGGAAGCCTGCTGGTGACCACGGTCGTCGGCCTGCGGTTGATGGCGCGGGTCGTGGAGGGTCCGGAGCGCCTCACCAGGGTGATCGACGCGACGATCGACTCTCTCTGATCCGGCCCAACGCCCCCGATCTCTGATCGCGAACCGATCTGAGCTGATCTCTGAACCACACTGCACCTCGATTACGCGTACTCACATTTTGTACCTGTAGTTCAAAAAAAGTGATCTGAAGGAGCTGGAAAGCATGGAGCTCGACCTCAACGGCAAGACCGCCGTCGTCACCGGTGCCAGCCGCGGCATCGGCCTCGCCACCGTCAGGGCGCTGATCCACGAGGGCGTCCGCGTGGTGGGCGCGGCCCGCACCATCACCCCCGCACTCAAGGAATCGGGAGCCTTCGCCGTGTCGGCCGACCTCAGCACTTCGGAGGGGGTGGCCGTGCTCATGGACGGTGCCTTCGCCGAGCTGGGGGGCATCGACCTCCTGGTGAACAACGTCGGCGCCGGTGACGCCGTGAAGCCCGTCGGCTTTCTCGACACCGACGACGCGCAGTGGCACGGCGTCTTCGACCTCAATCTGCTCAGCGCGGTCCGCGTCAGCCGCGCCGCGCTGCCGAGCCTGATCGAGCGTGGCGGTGCGATCGTCAACGTCTCCTCCATCAACTCCCGCCTCCCCGCGGCCGGCCCCGTCGCCTACAGCGCCGCCAAGGCGGCGCTCACCTCCCTGGGCAAGTCGCTGGCCGAGGAGTTCGGGCCGCGAGGCGTGCGGGTCAACACCGTCTCGCCCGGCGCGGTGCGCACCGCCATCTGGGAGGACCCCGACGGCTTCGGGGGCGAGATCGCGGCCGGTGCCGGAGTCGAGCACGCGGCGTTCCTCGCGCAGATCCCGACGGCGTTCGGCATCACCAGTGGGCGGATCACCGAGCCCGAGGAGGTGGCTTCACTGATTACGTTCCTGCTCTCGGGCGTGGCGGGCAATGTCACCGGAGCGGACTACGTGATCGACGGGGGGACGGTCAAGGCGGTCTGACGGTGTCTGGCGTGCTCGGTGCTCCCTTCAAGGCTTACCGATTTGCCTAAAGGTATTAGGTAGATGCAGAATCGGTTAAGGCGAAGGAAGGGAAGGCGATGGTTCGCGCAGGACTGACCGCGGAGCGCTTGGCGCAGGCCGGGGCTGAGCTGGCCGACGAGGTCGGCTTCGAGCAGGTGACCGTCTCGGCGCTCGCCAGGCGCTTCGACGTCAAGGTCGCGAGTCTCTACTCGCATCTGAAGAATTCGCAGGACCTCAAGACGCGTATCGCCCTCCTCTCGTTGGAGGAACTCGCCGACCGGTGCGCCGCCGCGCTGGCCGGGCGAGCCGGGAAGGACGCGCTGACCGCGTTCGCGGATGTCTACCGCGACTACGCGCGGGAGCACCCCGGGCGCTATGACGCGGCCCGACTGAGGCTCGACCCGGAGACGGCGGCCGCCAGTGCGGGTGTCAGGCACGCGCAGATGACGCGGGCGATCCTGCGCGGCTACGACCTGACGGAAACCGACCAGACCCACGCGGTCCGGATGCTGGGCAGCGTCTTCCACGGCTACGTCAGCCTGGAGATGGCGGGGGGCTTCAGCCACAGCCGGCCCGACTCGCAGGAGTCGTGGGAGCGCATCTTGGATGCTCTCGACGCGCTGCTGCGGAACTGGCCCGGGCCTGACTAGGGTCCGTGACCTGACCTGACCTGACCTGACCTGACCTGACCTGACCTGACCTGACCTGACCTGACCCGGGCCCGTGACTTGACCGGCCCGTGCGGTCGATTGGTGCCAGCCCGGCCCAGCCCACCCAGACACGACGAAGAACAAGCGGAGGCCGACCATGGACACCGAGCACGACGACTGGATCACCACACCCATCACCGCGGACCTCCTGCGCGGCGCCCTCGACCTTGAGCGCACCGAGCACGGGGTCCTGCCGCACCGGCTGCCCGCATGGGCCCGCGCCCAGTGCGCCGACGGGCAGCTCGCCATGGCCGAGTCCCAGCCCTCCGGCGTACGCCTTGCTTTCCGTACCCGCGCCACCGTCATCGAACTGGACACGCTGCCCACCAAGCGCGAGTACGTGGGTGTCCCGCCTCGCCCGAAGGGCCAGTACGACCTGCTTGTCGACGGCCGCCTGGCGGATCAGGCCTCCGTGAGCGGCGGCAACATCCTGATCATCGACATGACGAACGGGAAGACCGAGACCCGGCTTGGTTCGGCCGGCACCATCCGCTACGCCGAACTGGCGGACCGCGCCAAGGACATCGAGATCTGGCTGCCGCACAACGAGACCACCGAACTCGTCGAGCTGCGCACCGACGCACCGGTCGAGCCCGCACCGGACCGGGGCCGCAAGGTGTGGCTGCACCACGGCAGTTCGATCAGCCATGGCTCCGACGCGGCGAGCCCCACCGCCATCTGGCCCGCCGTGGCGGCTTCCCTCGGCGGTGCCGAGCTGATCAACCTCGGCCTGGCGGGCAGCGCGCTTCTCGACCCGTTCACCGCGCGCACCCTGCGGGACACCCCCGCCGACCTGATCAGCGTCAAGATCGGCATCAATGTGGTCAACGCCGATCTGATGCGCCTGCGCGCCTTCGGTCCGGCTGTCCACGGCTTCCTCGACACCATTCGTGAGGGTCACCCCGACACGCCGCTGCTGGTCGTCTCGTCCGTCCTGTGTCCCATCCACGAGGACACGCCCGGCCCGAGCGCGCCGGACTTCAGCGGTCTCAGCGAGGGACGGCTGACGTTCAGCGCCATGGGTGATCCGGATGAGCGTGCCAGTGGGAAGCTGACACTGCGCGTCATCCGCGAGGAGCTGGCCCGGATCGTGGAGCAGCGGTCGGCCGACGACCCCAACCTGCACTACCTCGACGGCCGGAAGCTGTACGGGGAGGCCGACGCGGCCGAGCTGCCGCTGCCGGACCAGCTGCATCCGGACGCGGCCACGCACCGTCGTATGGGCGAACGCTTCGCCGAGCTGGCCTTCACGGCCGACGGCGCCTTCGGGGCCTCGGCGGGCCGAGAGGCCTGACCGGATTCGGGCGGTGTCACCCGGCGCACCGCCGGGGCAGGGGGTTCACCCGAGGTCCGCGCGCGCCTTGGCTCCCTGGGTGAGCAGCCACTGGACGACGTCATCGGCCCCCTGGGCGCGGGCGATGTCCAGGGGTGTCATGTCGTCGTAGCCGATCCAGTTCACCTCCGCCCCCTTGAGCAACAGGAGCTTCGCGGTGGGCAGTTGGCCGCCATGGCAGGCGCCCCAGAAGGCACTGGTGATCGCGGACTCGGTGGGGGCGGGGGAGTCCGGGGCAGCGAGGAAGGCCTCCACCTGGTCGAGCAGGCCGAGGGTGGCGGCGTCCTGCAGGTCGGCGCGGGCCCCGTGCTCCAGAAGCCTGCGGGCCGCCCGCCACTGGCCGAAGCCGCGCGCGTCGGCGAGCGGGGCGCCGCCGCCGATGACGGCGCCGGATGCCTCGATGTCTGCGCCGGCGGCGATGAGGGCGTCCAGCGCGGTGATGTCGTCGTTGCTGGCGGCCCAGTGCAGGGGCGTCTCGGTGTGCGCGCCGACGAAGCGGGCGTCGGGATCGGCGCCCGCGGCGACGAGGGTGGCGATGACCTCCGCGGTGTGGGGGCGGTGGCCGGGCCAATCGGTGGCGATGTGCAACAGACTCCGCCGACCCGCTGCGGGGCCGTCCTGACTGATCCGACTGGTGGCCAGAGCGGGATGGTCGGCCAAGAGCCGATGCAGCGCCGGAACGTCACCCTTCTGGATCGCCTCGGTCACCGAGACGGCAAGCGGATCAAGGGAGTTGAGGACGGGCTCGGTGGGCTCCGTGGGCTTGCTGTGCTCGCTGGGCATGATGAGAAGGGCCTCCCGTTAGAAACTGCTCGGTCACGCCGGACCAGTCTGGCTCAGACCCATGCACACACCCCTCACGTTCAAGGCGTGCCGCCGTCCACGCACGCATCGTCACCGGCTTTCGCACCATGCTCATCGCGATCGTCGCCGGAGCAGTCGCAGCAGCCGGGCTGTACTACACGCGCGAGAAGCATCGCCTGGAACGTGTGCAGTTCCACGAAAATCGACGGAGCCAACCTGGGTGATGCGCACTTCTCCTCGGAGCAAGTCCCGGCCGGCATGCCCGAGTTCGCTCGGGTCATCACCGACCCTGAGGCCGGCACCAACGCTGCTTCCCACGAAGAGCGGTCCCGAGGGTAGAGAGCGTGATCCGGCACGCGGCAAGCGGACACGGGCGCGGCGGCCTGTTCATGGTGTCTGCGGGTACGCGAACCCCACAGTCGTGGTGGCGGCACGAGACCCATCGACGCCACGAATACGGAAGGAACCCCCATGATCGCTCTCCCCAGTCCCAGGCGCCTCACCGCTCTGACCGCCGTTTCGACGGCCGCGATCGGCGGTACCACAGCAGCCACGATCGGCGCGGGAGCGCCCGACGCCGTGACCCTCGCAGCCGCCGTCGCCGCCTTCGGAGTCGCCGCAGTCGTAGGCGCTGTCCGCCTCGGAGCCAAGTCGGCCCCCGCGGCCTGAAGGCGCCGCGCACCCCTTGCTCCGACCCTGAACGACATCGACTACCTGTCTGTCCGACACGCGGAAATCTATGTCGGCCGGAGTAGACATTGGGGATCGGTGTGGTTATGGTTTCTCTCGTAGCCGAGATCGAGCAAGGCCCGGCAGACACGAACTGCCGGGCAGCAGTACAGGCAGTACGAGCACTACCAGCAGTTCGCAGGACGGTGCGGTGGTGGAGTTTCGAAGCCAGAGCGGTTGCAGGACGGCGACGGGGCTGACGACCGGACCGGGTGGCCCGCAGTGATCAGGGGCCGCCATGAGCGGTATCGCAGGTTGCAGGAAACGCAGTGTCGGTCAGTGGTCCCTCGGTAAAGGCGTCGGCTGCGGGCGCGCGTACCGGGAAGTTCGGCAGTGGGGTTCTAAGCCAGAGCAGATGCAGGAGGGGCGACGGGGCTGGCTGCCGAAGAGTGGCGCTACGACAGGCACAAGCAGTACGCAGTAGGGCAATACGCAGTAACAGCAGTGTGCAGTTCCCGCTCAGAAAGATCAGAGGGATAGAACGGAGGAGCACGGCGCCATCAGGATCGCCCGGACGGCATTTTGAGTCCGGGTACCGCAGGACATCGATAGTGAGGTGGTCTTCGGTCAAGCAACCGCGATCCCCGTACCCCCGGCGGCAGTTCGGTCGGGCCTACGGAAACAGAAGGCCGACGCAGTATCAGGGTCGGCAGATGGTGTAGCAGTTCCTTCGGGGCCCGGGTGCAGATATGGCACCCGGGCCCCTCCACGCGTCCCGGCGTTCCGCCGCTATTCGCGCTATCAACTGCGCGTCGCCGCACGGGCCCGTGAACTCGTCGACCAAGGCACGCCCATAGAGGCCGCCTGCCGCATCGTCATTCTCGAGGAGCAACTGGAAGAGGCCCAGCGCCTCAACGCCCAGTACCGCGAGGCCGCCGCGGACTAACCGTCACGGCGTGGTCGCGATGGTGTAAGCGACTAGGGCGATGAGGACCGCCACCGCTGTATAGACGGTGCGCGTGAGCATGCGGATCCGGCGTTCGCTGTCCTCGCGTACAGAAACCGGGTGACTCACGGTGCTGCCCGACATGCTTTCGAGGAACACGGCGAGCGAGTCGCGCGTGGCGTCCCACGGCTCGGCGGAGCGCAGTTCGTGGAGAGCCGCCCGCGCGTGCAGCAGTCTGTTGCGGGTGGCGGCTGTACCGGCCTCGGTCTCGGCGGCCGCTTCGGACACGCTCAGGCCCAGCCCGTCGCACAGTACGAGCGCGCGGCGCTGCCGGGGAGGGAGTTCGCGTATCGCGCGCAGCAGCGGGTCGACCGGGGCGGGGGAGGGGCGGCGGAACAGTCTGCGGAAGCGGTGCCAAGGTGACAGGGCGTAGGCGTGCGTCTGGATGCGCAGCCACCCCACCGGGTCGGTGTCCCGGGCGACTTCGGGCCAGTGGTCCCACGCCCGGTGGAACGCGTGTTCCGCGGACTCGAAGGCCAGCCGGAGGCTCCCCGTGAGGACGTGTGCCTGGCGGATCAATCCAGGGGCGGCGTAGACGTACAGAGCGTCGAATGCGTCTTCTGGAGTGAGAGCGGCAGCCGTCACGGGTTCCGCGCGAGCAGCCGCGGCCACGGGTTCCGCGTCGAGGGCGCGCAGCAGCATGATGCGGCTCCGTGCCGACGGCTCGGCGCGTGCGGTGCGGGGGTGGGCGGCCGGAGGGCTCTCGTGAGGTGACTCTCGTGAGGTGTCGAGGCCCTCGACTTGTGCAGCGATCTCTCGTCTCCTTGCCATGCCGTCGCTCCAACACCGCCCGCCCTGACGGAGTTTCGCCCAGGCGTACCGGAAATGACGTTCGAGCAAAGGGCAGTTGCCGATCGCCGTGCGGACACACACGATCCGGCGGCTGCGCCACGGCTCGACGCTCGGGTCATGTCGACCGTACCGGCTCTGGATCACATGCGGTTTCTCGGCCTCCCCGGGCGAACTGGCGCGGCATCTTTGGCGGGTTCTGGCATATGCCCCTGGGGGCTCAGTAGGCCTCTGGCCAGGCCTTATGGGTTATGAAATATGCCGGGGGTGCCGCCCGTATCCGCTCCGGCATCAGCCGCAACAGCCCTGCCGGGTCGTGCTGCGGTCAGGCGCGGGTGAGCATGGAAGGGCCGTGTCCCGGCGATGGGCAGGGCGCGCGAGGCGGGAGGCGTTCGTCATGCGCGACAGCGAAGCGGAATCCACCGCCGACGGCCTCGGTGCCACCGTGCCGCCGGGCGGGCTCATGGACCTGCTGGGCGTCTGCGCGGTTGTCCTGGACCACTCGGGGCGCATCGTGCTGTGGAGCCCGCAGGCCGAAGAGGTTTTCGGCTACACGGCCAAGGAGGCGCTGGGACGCTACGCCGCGCACCTGCTCGTCGACCAGCGGCACCGCGACATGGCGGCCGGACTGTTCGCCGAGGTGATGTCCACCGGGACGAGTTGGGCGGGGGCCTTCCCGGTCCGCCACAAGGACGGCGTCAACCGACTCGTGGAGTTCCGCAACATGCGGCTGCTCGACGAAGGCGGGGAGGTCTACGCACTCGGTATCGCGGCCGGGCGGCAGGTGCTCCACCGTATGGAGACGGGCCTGGCGCTGTGCGAGAAGCTGGTGTCCCAGTCGCCCATGGGGGTAGCGCTGCTCGATCACGAACTGCGCTATCTCCTGGTCAACCCCGCACTGGAACGGATCAACGGACTGTCTGCGGCCGACCACATCGGCCGGCACCCCCGAGACATCCTCACCTTCCTCGACGTCGAGACGATCGAGTCCTGCCTGCGCGAGGTTCTCGCCACCGGGACACCGGTCATCGACCGCTACGTCGTGGGCCGCACCCCCGCCGACCCGGACCACGACCACGCCTGGTCGGTGTCGTACTACCGCCTGGAGGGAGCCCACGGGCAGGTGATGGGGGTGGCCAACTCGGTGGTGGACATCACCGAACGCCACCGTGCCGAGGCCGAGGCGGAGCGGGGACGCCGCAGACTCGCCCTGCTCGCCACCGCCGCCGCGAGCGTGGGCACGACGCTGGAGGTGGAGCGGACCGCCCAGGAACTGGCCGACGTGATGGTGCCCGACCTGGCCGACAGCGCGGCGGTGGACATCCTCGACTCCGCTCTCGAGCTGCGGCACGGCGCCGATCGCGACGGACCGCGCCGGTTCAGGGCGCTGGGCCTGGCGAGGGCCTATCCCTCCGAGGCGGCCCTGGCCGCCGACCAGCTCGGCGACCTGGCCTCGTACCGCGCGGACCGTCTGATCACGCGTTGCGTCCGCACCGGCCGGCCCGTCCTCGTGCCGGACGTCAGCGCGGCGGACCTGGAACACATCGCCCGCGACCCGGACGCCGCGCGGCTCCTGGCCCGCTCCGGCGTCCACTCCTATCTCGCGGTGCCGCTCACCGCCCACCAGGAGGTCCTGGGAGCCGTGGACCTGGTGCGCGCCCGCAACACGGAACCGTTCGACGACGACGATGTCCTGCTGGCCGGAGAACTCGCCCACCGGGCCGCCATCGCCATCGACAACGCCCGCTGGCACCAGAGCATCCGCCTCACCGCGGAAACCCTCCAGCGCAGCCTCCTGCCCGGCCCTCCGCCACCGCTGCACGGCCTTGACATCGCCTCCCGCTACCAGCCGGCCCAGATCTCGTGCGCGGTGGGCGGCGACTGGTACGACGTCATCCCCCTGGACGGCGACCGCACCGCACTGGTCGTGGGCGACGTCATGGGCCACGGCATCGACGCCGCCGCGACGATGGGCCGCCTGCGCACCGCCACCCAGGCCTTCGCCGACCTGGCCATGCCCCCCGACGAAGTGCTGCGCCACCTCGACACGACCACCGCCAGACTGGAAACCCACATCGCGACCTGCGTCTACGCCGTCTACGACCCGCACCGTCACACCTGCCACATCGCCAACGCCGGCCACATGCCCCCCGTACTGATCCCCCATGGCGGCCCCCCGCGCCTGCTGACACTGCCCGAGGGCACCCCCCTCGGGGTCGGGCACGCGCAGTACCGCACCATCGAGCTGGAGCTGCGGCCCGGCGACCGCCTCGTCCTCTACACCGACGGCCTGGTCGAGACCCGCCACCACACCATCGACGAACGCCTGGACGAGCTCCTTCGCCTCCTCGGCCACAGCGGCCCCCTACAGGCCACCTGCACCCACCTCCTGGAGGCCCTGCGCGACGGGGACACCACCGACGACATCGCGCTCCTCATCGCACAGGCCAGGACGGAGGATGTCAGGCGCGTCTAGGCGGACAGAGGATCGTCGTGTCCAGCGGGCCCATGGTGACGACCGACTCGGAGACCCCGGAGGTCCAGACGGTGTCGCAGACCGTGCAGGTGAAACGGTTGGAGAGGCCGTCCGTGTGACGGCCGCAGCTCGGGCACTGTTCCGTCGTGTAGTACGTGTCCGCCATGGCTGTGCACCCGTCACTAGGCTTTCGTCCGATCAAGTCGCCGGGGTCCCGCTGCGCGTCCTGAACACTCACGAGACAGAACGCTTACAAGGAGATGTACCGGATGATGCCCCACTCGTGAAGCGCCTCTCCCTTAACCTCGTGCGTGGAGAGGACGGATGCGCTGTGCATCCACACCGAGGAGGCGATGGTGCGCGCAAGGTCCACGAGGTTGCTCGCGGGCGCCATGACCCTGGCCTGCCTGGCGCTCATCGGCCCCAGCGCACCGAGCGACGCCCTCTTCGGCGGATCGCGGCCCGTCGAGGCCGTCCGGGACGTCGTGCCGAACCGGGTCATGACGTGGAACATCTGCAATCCCTGCGAGGAGAGCGATGTGGACCGGGCCGCGGAGATCGCCTCGTACGCGCCCCAGGTCATCGGTCTGCAGGAGGCGTGCGTGGGTGACGTCCAACGGATCCGGGACTACCTGGAGTACCTGCACGGGCTGGTCTACCACGTCGAGTACGGCTCGGTCCTGAGCAGTTGGGGCCGCTGTGGGGGAGTGCCCTGGAGCCCGGGAGGCTTCGGGCAGGCGGTCCTCTCGGCGGCGCCGATGACCGACCGCGTGAACGTGGAGTACCCCGACGGCGGCTCCGAGGACCGCGGATACATGGCGGTCACCACGACGGTGGGCGGGCGGTCCGTGCGGGTCTTCAACACCCACCTCGCCCAGCGGCAGCAGGAAGAGGTCCGGGCGGACCAGGTCGGTGTCCTGGCCACCGCCGTCGCCCGGCACGATCGCGCCATCGTGCTCGGCGACTTCAACGCCGTGCCGGAGGCTCCCGAACTCTCCCGGATATGGGACCTGGCGGCGGACACGGACGAGCAGTGCCGTCCCTCGTCCGCCGGCACCTGCAAGCCGACCACCGACTGGCTCAGCAAGTTCGACTACGTCTTCCTGCGAGGCATCGCACCGCTGAGGCACCGCGTGCACCTCACCTCGTACTCGGATCACAATCTGCTGCAGACCGATGTGGACCCGGGCTGACCGGTGCGCCGAGGCGGCCGTCCGCTTGCTCCGCGTCCGCGGTGCGCACCACGCTGCCCGAAGTGACGACCCGGCCCGTCCGCGTGCCCGTCAGCGCGGCGAGGGCCACCGCCGCCAGGGCCAGCGCGACGCCCGCGACGGTGGCCGCCGTGACGTGTGTGTCGCCGTGCGGCAGCAGCAGATCCAGGGCCAGTGAACCGACCAACTGGCCGGTGATCGTGCACAGTCCGAGGAGCAGGACGCCGAGTCTCTGCACCGTGGCGACCGCGATGGTGATGAAGGAGATGCCGACCAGGCCGCCCAGATAGACGTAGGGCTCGGTCGGCAGGCGGGACGGCACCCCGACGGCCACGGCGTGCACCAGGAAGATCGTGCTCAGCGCGGCGGTTCCGGCGACGAAGTTGAAGAACGTCCCCGTGTACGCGGACCCGGCGGCGTTCTTCACGTGTCCGTTGACCGCCTGCTGCCAGCTCACGCACACGCCCGCGACCAGGGGCAGCACCAGCATCAAGTAGGGGAAACCGCCGCCCAGTTTGTCCGCCATCGACAGGCCCACGGCCGCGAGCACGAGCACCGCGCCGACGACCCTGCGCCGTGTGGGCCGCTGGGGTCCGGCGGGGCCGAGCCCCATCCGGTCGAAGAGCAGGCCCCCGGTGACCTGGCCCGCGACGATGGCGACCGTGAACAGTGCGACCCCGAGCGCTCCGACGGTCAGCCCCTGCGCGAGCAGGAAGGCAGCTCCTCCGAAGCCGCCGAGCACCTGCCACCACCTGAGCCGCCTGTCGCGTACGTCCGCGAGCACCCGGCCGACCCCGCGGCGCGGCCCGCGCAGGACGAGGAGCCCCAGGGTCAGTACGAGGCATCCCGAGCCGAACGAGATCACCGCGGCTGCGAAACCGTCGCCGCCGAGCCCGGCGGCGAGCTCACCGGTGATGCGCGCTTGCAGGGATATCAGGGTGCCGGAGAAGACGGCGAGGAGCAGCCAGGGGGCTGCGGCGGCGGGCATGGGCGTACGACCTCTGGGTGGGTTCGAATGATCACTCCTTTCTAACCGATCGGTCCGTCGTCGGGCCGGGCGGGCCGGATGACGAGACGCCCGAGGACCGTCCGCGGCGGCCCCGCTCAGGAGCGCCGCAAGCGCGGCGCGAGATAGGGGGCGGTGGCGCTGCGACGTGACCGGGCGACCTTGGCGGGAGTGCCGGTCGCCACGACCCGGCCGCCCGCGTCGCCGCCGCCCGGACCGAGGTCGATGACCCAGTCGGCGGTGGCGATCGTGTCGAGGTCGTGCTCGACCAGGACGACCGTGTTGTCGGCGTCGACGAGCCGGTGCAGCTGGCGGAGCAGCAGGGCGATGTCCGCGGGGTGCAGGCCCGCGGTCGGCTCGTCGAGGAGGTAGAGCGCGTGACCGCGGCGGGCTCGCTGGAGCTCGGTGGCGAGCTTGATGCGCTGGGCCTCCCCGCCGCTGAGCTCCGTCGCAGGCTGGCCGAGCCGCAGATATCCCAGGCCCACCTCACGCAGCGTTTCGAGGCTTCGGAAGGCGGCGGGCACATCGGCGAGGAACGTGGCGGCGTCGTCGACGGACAGCGCGAGCACGTCCGCGATGTGCTTGCCCCGGTAGGTCACTTCCAGGGTCTCGGCGTTGTATCGCGCGCCGTGGCACGTCGGGCACGGGGCGTAGGTCCCCGGCAGGAACAGCAGCTCGACCGTGACGAACCCTTCGCCCTGACACGTCTCGCACCGCCCCTCGGCCACGTTGAAGGAGAAGCGGCCGGGCGAGTAGCCGCGCTCCCGGGCCTCGTCCGTCGCCGCGTACAGCTTGCGCACGGCATCGAACATGCCGGTGTACGTCGCCAGGTTGGAGCGGGGGGTGCGGCCGATGGGCCGCTGGTCGACGCGGACGAGACGGTCGAAGGATTCGACGCCCTCCGCGTCCCGTACGTCGACTTCCAGCGCCGCCTCGTCCGACGTACCGTGCTCCGCGTGGTCCTCGTCCTCTTCGGGTGCGAGCCCGAGGTGGCCGCGCACGACCTCGGCGAGCACCTGTGTGACCAGCGTCGACTTCCCGGAACCCGAGACGCCGGTGACCGCCGTCAGCACGCCGAGCGGCACGTCCACGGACACGTCCCGCAGGTTGTGCCGGGACACCCCGCGAAGCCGCAGCCAACCCTGCGGCTTGCGGGGGCGATGGGCCACCGGCTCGGCGCGTTTGAACAAATAGCTGCTGGTGGCCGACTCCTCGACCTTCTCGAGACCGGCGACCGGACCGCTGTAGAGCACGCGTCCGCCCGCCTCGCCGGCGCCGGGACCGATGTCGACGACCCAGTCCGCCCGCCGTACGACGTCCATGTCGTGCTCCACGACGAACAGTGAGTTGCCCGCGGCCTTCAGCCGGTCAAGGACGTCGAGCAGGGGCTCCGCGTCGGCGGGGTGCAGCCCCGCGGACGGCTCGTCGAGGACGTAGACGACGCCGAACAGCCCCGAGCGCAGCTGGGTGGCGATCCGCAGGCGCTGCGCCTCGCCGGGGGAGAGGGTCGTCGAGCGGCGGCCGAGGCTGAGGTAGCCGAGCCCGAGGCCGAGCAGCACCTCGACGCGTGCGACCACGTCGGCGCAGATCCGTACGGCGACCTCGGTGCTCTCCCCGGACCCGGCGGACGAGGTCGCGGCCGAGGCCTCCGGAAGTTCCGCGACGGGCCGCAGCAGGTCCGCGACCTCGGCGAGCGGCATCGCGTTGACCTCGGCGATGGAATGGCCCGCGAAGGTGACCGCGAGCGCCTCGGGCCGCAAGCCGCTGCCCTCGCACGCGGGGCAGGGCACACCTTGGACGAACCGCATGGCGCGGTCGCGCATCCGCTCGCTCTTGGAGTCGGCGAGGACATGCATGACGTGCTTGCGGGCGCTCCAGAATTTGCCGTAGTAGCCGTAGTCGATGCGCCCCGGCTCGGGCTCGATGAGCACGGACGGCTGCTCGTCGGTGTAGAGCAGCCACTCCCTGTCCTTCTTCTTGAGCCTGCGCCACGGCCTGTCGATGTCGATGCCGAGGGCGCTGACGATGCTGCGCAGATTGGCGCCCTGCCAGGCGCCCGGCCAGGCCGCGATGGCGCCGTCCCGGATGCTCAGCGAGGGGTCCGGGACGAGCAGCTGCTCGGTGACGTCGTGCACGACGCCGAGCCCGTGACACTCGGGGCAGGCGCCGGCCGTGGTGTTGGGCGAGAACGCCTCAGCCTCCAGCCGTTCGGCGCCCGGTGGATAGGTCCCGGCCCGGGAGTAGAGGATGCGCAGCAGGTTGGACAGCGTGGTGAGCGTGCCGACCGTGGACCGCGAGCTGGGCGCCCCGCGGCGCTGCTGGAGCGCCACGGCGGGCGGCAGTCCGGTGATCTCCTGCACGTGCGGCGCGCCGACCTGCTGCAGCAGTCGGCGGGCGTAGGGCGCGACGGACTCGAAGTACCGGCGCTGGGCCTCGGCGTAGAGCGTGCCGAAGGCGAGCGAGGACTTGCCCGAGCCGGAGACGCCGGTGAAGGCGACCATCGCGTCCCGGGGAATGTCCACGTCCACGTTGTGCAGGTTGTGCTCGTTGGCTCCCCGGACACGCACGCAATGGTCGGCCGCGTTTTCTTCCATGGAGTGTTCTTTAACCGTTCGGGCCGCGATGGCTGGCCGCCACGCGAATGAAACAGCTCCGGGCGAAGGCCCTCAGAAGGTCAGTCCTTCACGATGCGGCGGACATTGTCGATGCTGCCGCAGTCCGCCTTGAGGTGTTTGTCGCGTTCCTTGGTGAAGGCGGTTCCCAACTCCTCGCGGCGTTCCATGGCCACGTTCTCGCGTGCGCCGTTGAGGATCGTGCGCTCCTCCTCGTCGGTGTGGTGGGTCACCGCCTCGACGAGCTTCTCCAGCTTCTCGTCCCAGTCGTCGGAGCCGACGTCGTCCACCTCGAGGAGGGCGAGGAGCGCCTCGTTGCCCTCCTCGTGCTCTTCGACGCCGTGTTCGACCTCTTCGTTGTCGATGTTGCGGTAGCGCCTGAGGGCGGGGTAGACCTCGGCCTCCTCCGCGAGCGCGTGCGCGATGAGCAGGTCGGCGAACTTCTTGAGGGCCTGTGCCCGTTCGGCCTCCACGCTGCGCATGGCGCGGAACAGTTCTTCCATCCGACGGTGATCGTCGAGGATCAGCTCCACGACGTCCGTTGCCTTGTCCGGCATGGGGTCTCCTTCCAGGCAGGGGAGAGCGCGCTCAGCTACGTTTCGATACGTTTCGTACAGATACCTAGCGCGCTCGCCGTTCCACGAGGTGCCTCATGTACCCGGCCGTCGCGTGTGTCACTCCTGCGGCCTACGAAGGGCGAGAGCTCCGGCCTCGCGCCGTGGGCCGATCAGTGGGCGCTGTGGTGAATGCCTGCGCCACGGACACCGGTGGCCGGCTCCCCGGTCAGGGCGATGTGGGCGGTGACGCGCTTGCCCGCCGGTTCGAGCTGGACGTGGAAGTCCTGGGCGACGGCCTTGACGATCTCCAGGCCGTGCCCGCCGATTCTGTGCGGGTCCTCGGAGCGTGCGACGGGGCGCGTACGGGCGCTGTCGTGCACGGTCACGGCCACCGCGTCGTCCACGATGCGCAGCTCCATCAGCATCGGTCCGGGGGCGTATTTACGGGCGTTGGTCACCAGTTCGCTGACCACCAGTTGGGTCAGGTCCATCGCGCGGGCGGAGATGACGACCTCTTGGTCCGCCTGGGCGCGGGTGAGGAAGTCGAGGGCGAGGTGGCGTGCTTCCGCGATGGAGGAGTCCCCGTCGTTCAACGGCACGGCGACCGCCATGGGCTGCGCTGCCGTCGACCCCTTGCCGCCACTGCCGACTGTCTCCATTTCCTCTCCACCTTCGTCCCGCGTCCCCGTTTCCTGCTCACCTACCCTGCTGGACGCGTCACATTCTGCTCAGTCCAGGATCGATGATCTGTTCGAGCATCCGGGCTCCGCGCCGCATCAGCGAGTGCAGTCGAGAACATGGTGACAGACACACGGCGGGGACACCCCGCGCTTTGTGTGCGTACCCGTCACAAGCGGAATGACGTGCGGACGCGCGGCGCATGCGTGCGGCGCGGGCCTCGTGGGGCGATGCGCCGGCTGGCGCGGTGGTGGTACAGGGCGTGACCAGGCACGGGCCGTACGGCGTCTTCGATGAAGCAGACGGCGGGGATTCTGCGACGATGTGGCCCATGGCGGCAGCGAGCAGGAATCATGTGACGGTCACCGGCCGGGCCGGAGGGCCGGTGGTGATGCTGGCGCACGGGTTCGGATGCGACCAGAACATGTGGCGGCTCGTGGTGCCGCTCCTGGAGCGCGATCACACCGTGGTCCTCTTCGACCACGTCGGAGCCGGACGCTCCGATCTGTCGGCGTGGAGCGAGGAACGCTATTCCTCGCTCGAGGGCTATGTGGAAGACGTGCTGGAGATCTGCCGTGAGCTGGCGCTCGGCCCGGTGACGTTCGTGGGCCACTCGGTGAGCGCGATGATGGGTGTCCTTGCCGCCGCGCGGGAGCCGGAGGCGTTCGCCGGTCTGGTGCTGCTCGCCCCGTCGCCGTCCTTCATCGACGATCCGGCCCAGGGGTATCGCGGCGGCTTCAGCGCCGAGGACATCGACGAACTCCTCGGCTCGCTGGACGCGAACTATCTGGGCTGGTCGGGCGCCATGGCTCCGGTGATCATGGGCAATCCCGAGCGGCCGGAACTGGGCGAGGAACTGACCAACAGCTTCTGCCGCACCGACCCGGACATCGCCCGCGTCTTCGCCCGCGTCACGTTCCTCTCCGACAACCGCGAGGACCTCGCCAAGGTCGGCGTGCCCACGCTGGTCGCGCAGTGCTCCCATGACGCGATCGCGCCCCCGGAGGTCGGCGTCTTCGTCCACGACCGGATCCCCGGCAGCCGTCTCGTCACCCTGAACGCGACCGGCCACTGCCCCCAGCTCGCCGCACCGGAGGAGACGGCCGCCGCGATCATCGATTTCGTCGGAGGCGCGTGATGATGAGCAGGACGAGTGACGGCGGGGGCGGCGAGCCCTCGGAGCCCGAGGAACATCCCGATGAGCAGCCCGCGGGTGACTCCGCGGCGTTCTCGGCTCTGCTGGAGGACAGCGTCGAGGATCTGTACGAGCACGCGCCGTGCGGGTACCTCTCCACGCTCCTCGACGGCACCATCGCCAAGATCAACTCGACGCTGCTCGACTGGCTCGGATACGCCCGCGACGACCTGGTGGGGCGCAAGACGTTCTCCGACCTGCTGACGGTGGGCGGCCGGCTCTACCACGAGACGCACTTCGGGCCCCTGCTGCAGATGCAGGGCGAGATCAGCGGTGTCGCCCTGGAACTCAGGACGGCCGACGGCAGCCGCCTGCCCGTCCTGGTGACCTCCACGGTCAAGACCGGCAGCGACGGGCAGCCGCTGCTCATCCGCACCACCGTCTTCGACGCACGCGACCGCCGCTCGTACGAGACCGAACTGCTGCGTGCCAGGCAGGAAGCGGAACGCGAGCGCGAGGAACTCAAACGACTCAACGCCGTCCTCCAGCAGACCCTGTTGCCCCCGGCGCTGGTGAGCGTGCCGGGTCTTGAGGTGGCCGCGCACTACCACATCGCCTCCACGGACATGGTCGGCGGCGACTTCTACGACCTGTTCCCGCTCGCGGCCGGGACGTGGGGACTGTTCCTGGGGGATGTGTGCGGCAAGGGCGCCGCCGCCGCGGCCATCACCTCCCTGGCCCGCTACACCCTGCGTGCCGCCGCCGTCTACGACCCCGATCCGGCCGCGGTCCTCGCCAACCTCAACACCGTCCTCAACCACGAGTACAACGGCGAGGACCCCCGCTTCTGCACGGTCATCTTCGGACTGCTCACCCCCGATCCCGACGGGGGCGGCTTCCGCGTCACCCTGGCCAGCGGCGGTCACCCCCCGGCCCTGCTCATGCGCGGGGACGGGAGCGCCGACCCGCTGCCCACCCCCGGCGGTCAGCTCGTCGGGGTCCTGCCCGACGCGCACATCGCCACCACGACCATCTGCCTCGCGGCGGGCGACACCCTGCTGCTGTACACCGACGGCCTCACCGAAGCCCACACCGCTTCGAACGGCGACGACGACCGCTACGGGGACGAAGCCCTCCTCGGCTTCACCCAGGCGCTGGCACCGACGACCGCCCCGGCCACCGTCGCCGCGATCCGCGACCTGCTCGACACCTTCGGCTCCGGCGTCGAGGACGACACCGCCGTCCTGGCCATCAGCGTGCCCCTGCCGACCGGCGAAGAGCAGCGGTGACCCGGCTCGCCGTCCGCACCCGGACCACCGCCGCGGGGCCCGTCGTCGAACTGACGGGGGAACTCGACCACGAGAGCTGCTCCCAGCTCCGCGCGGTCCTGCCCGGACTGTCCCTACAACCGGGCCAACAGCTCGTCATCGACCTGGCGGGCATCACTCTCTGCGATTCGAGCGGCATCAGCGCACTGATCGCCGCCCGCAACCATGCCCTCGCCGTCGGCGCTGCCATCGCCCTGGCAGCGGTGCCGGGGCGCATCAGCCGCATCCTCGCCCTGGTGGGCCTGAGCCAGATCTTCCCCACGTATCCCACGGCGCACGCGGCGCAAGCGGCCTGGCCGCCTTCCGTCGAGCCGAGACGGACCTACTGACCGGCGGCGGAGCGTAGCGCCGCCAGTGCCCGGTCCGCGTGGGCGCTCATCCTGAACTCGCTGCGGACCACCTCGATCACGCGGCGGTCGGTGCCGATGACGAAGGTGGTCCGCTTGGTCGGCAGGGGGCCGAAGCCGCGTGCCACGCCGAACCGGCCGCGTACGACGCCCTCCGGGTCGGACAGCAGCGGGAACCCGAAGCTGTGCCGCCCCGCGAACTCGCTCTGGCGCTCCACCGCGTCCGAGCTGATCCCCACCGGCCTGGCGCCCACCGCCGCGAACTCCGCCGCCAAATCCCGGAAGTGGCAGGCCTGGGCCGTGCAGCCGGGAGTCATGGCCGCCGGGTAGAAGAACACCACGACCGGGCCTTCGGCAAGGAGTGACGCGAGGGACGTGGGCGTGCCCGTCTCGTCGGGCAGGGTGAAGTCCTCGACGAGCGAGCCGACTTGCACACGGGTCATCGCCGGACTCCTCGGCCGATGCGGAGAAGCTCGGGCGAGGAGTGGAGCTCAGGGCGAGGTGGCGACACGGACACGGGGTCTCCAGACGGCTCGGCATCACAGGCAGCGTGGCTCGCGATACTACTCGCCGGTAAGGAGGTGTGCGCTCGGCCGGGTTGGACGCGGACGGCCTCGGACGGGCGGGGCAGCGGTTGTTGCGGAGTCCCTGGGGCGGCCCTGGCGCCCCAGGGACTCGGCGCGGGCAGCGCGTGGTTCACGCGCCCGCGGTCACGCGGCCTGAGCGTGCCCGGCGCCGTCCTCTCCACGGACGGCTTCCGCGCGCACACGGGCGCAGCTGGTGGTGATGAGACGGGAGACGTGCATCTGGGAGATGCCGAGCTCCTCGGCGATCCTGCTCTGCGTCATGTCCTCGAAGAAGCGCAGGTACAAGATGGTCCGTTCACGCTCCGGCAGCCGGCGCAGACCCGTCTTGGCGGCCTCCCGGTCGGTGATGCAGTCGTAGGCGGGATCGGTGGACCCCAGGGTGTCGGCCAGGCTGAAGCCGTCGGGGTCGAAGGACATCTCGGCGTCCAGCGACAGGGCGCTGTAACTCGTCATGGCCTCCATCCCCTCACGGACCTCGCCCTCGGACAGCCCCGCCTGCGCGGCGACGTCCGCCGAACTGGGCTCGGTGTCGCTGCCCGGCCGGTCCATGAGGTCGCGGCGCGCGACCCGGACCTTGTTGCGCAGCTCCTGGACGCGCCGGGGCACCCGTACGTCCCACATACGGTCGCGGAAGTGCCTGCGCAGCTCACCGGTGATGGTGGGCACGGCATAGCTCTCGAAGGCGCCGCGCTCCGGCTCGTACCGGTTGACCGCCTTGATCAGGCCCATCGCGGCGACCTGCCGCAGATCGTCGAGGTTCTCGCCCTTGTTGCGGAAGCGGCTGGCCAGCCGGTGCGCCATCGGCAGCCAGGCCGTCACGATCTCCTCGCAGAGCAGGTCGTACTCGGGTCCGCCGTCGAGACGGGCGAGCCGCGCGAAGGCCGCCGCGGTGTCGGGAGCGTCCTCGTGGATGCGCCGGGGGCCTTGGGGACGGCGGGCGGCGGGTGCGTTGAGATCGGTAAGCATCGGGAATCGCTCCTAAGCGGTGGGCGGGCAGGTGACCGCGGAGGAACGGAGTGGTCCGGAGCCGGACATCCGACGGGAGAAGACATACCGCTCCCCGCGAATGCGCCTCCGGTCCGAAGCACGAAGTCCGCCTGCCCCTGGACTCGGAGGGGAAACAAAACGCAGTTGAGGGCATGCGCACACAACCGTCGGCGACGGGCCCTCGGGCAGGTATCGACCGGCCGTTCACGGGTACCTGGACGCACGCACCGGCAAGTCGCCCGGCTCGCCGCCCCGGCCGTACTGGGCGAGCCTGGAGCAGGTGCCCGTCGCCGGACGCGGGCGCCACGGACGCAGGGAAGGACGTGCCATGGGCGTGCGCAGGCGGATCAGCCGATGGCCTGTCTACCGGCAGTTGTCCGAGAAGGACCCGCTGGGCCGCGGGCGGGCCGCGATGTCCGGGCACACGGAACACATTCGGCCGCGCACCGACACCGCTGATCGGGTCGTCTCCTCGGTGTGTCCGTACTGTGCGGTCGGCTGCGGGCAGGAGATCTACGTCAAGGACGAGCAGGTGGTCCAGATCGAGGGCGACCCGAACTCGCCCGTCAGCCGCGGCAGGTTGTGCCCCAAGGGCTCGGCGACGCTCCAGCTCACCACCGGGGACGCCCGACGGCACCAGGTCCTCCACCGTCGCCCGTACGCCAAGGACTGGGAACCGCTCGACCTCGACACGGCCATGGACATGGTGGCCGAACGGGTGATCGAGACACGGCGCGCCACCTGGGAGTGGGAGAACGAGCAAGGCCTGCGCACCGCCCGGACCATGGGCATCGCAAGCCTCGGCGGAGCGACCCTGGACAACGAGGAGAACTACCTCATCAAGAAGCTCCTCACGGGGCTCGGCGTGGTGCAGGTGGAGAACCAGGCCCGCGTCTGCCACAGCTCCACGGTCGCGGGCCTCGGCACCTCGTTCGGCCGAGGCGGCGCGACCACGTTCATGCAGGACCTCCAGCACGCCGACTGCATCGTCATCCAGGGTTCCAACTTCGCCGAGGCGCACCCCGTGGGCTTCCAGTGGGTGATGGAGGCCAAGGCGCGCGGCGCCCGCGTCATCCACGTCGATCCGCGCTACACCCGCACCAGCGCCCTCGCCGATCTGCACGTACCGATCAGGGCGGGCAGCGACATCGCCTTCCTCGGCGGGATCATCAACCACGTCCTGACCGAGGAGAAGGACTTCAGGGAGTACGTCCTCGCCTACACCAACGCCGCCACGCTCGTCGGCGAGGACTTCCGCGACACCGAGGACCTGGACGGCGTCTTCTCCGGCCTCGACGAGGAATCGCGCCACTACGACCCGTCCAGCTGGCAGTACGAGGGCGTCGAGGTGCAGGCGCCCGCCGGTGACGTCGACGTGCAGTACGAGAAGCGCGTACGCGAATCAGGTGAACCCGAGACGCACGGATCGGGAGGGGCGCAGACGGGCGGCGAGGCGCCCCGCGACGAGACCCTGACCCATCCGCGCTGCGTCTACCAGATCCTCAAGCGGCACTACGCCCGCTACACGCCCGAGGTGGTCGAGGAGAGCTGCGGTGTGCCGCGCGAGACCTTCCTGCGGGTCTGCGACGCCCTCACCGAGAACTCCGGCCGTGAACGGACCAGCGCGTTCGCCTACGCGGTGGGCTGGACCCAGCACTCGGTCGGCTCGCAGTACATCCGGGCCGCCAGCGTCCTGCAACTGCTCCTCGGCAACATCGGCCGCCCCGGAGGCGGCATCCAGGCGCTGCGCGGACACGCCTCCATCCAGGGGTCGAGCGACATCCCCACCCTCTACAACCTGCTGCCCGGTTACCTTCCGATGCCGCACGCCCACGAGCGCCAGACCCTCGACGCGTTCATCGACGCCAGCCGTACGGACAAGGGCTTCTGGGCCGACATGCGCGCCTACTTCGTGAGCCTGCTGAAGTCCTACTACGGCGACGCGGCCACCGCCGAGAACGACTTCTGTTTCGACCATCTGCCGCGCCTGACCGGCTCGCACTCCACGTACGAGACGGTCATGGCGCAGCTCGACGGCGTCTGCAAGGGCTACTTCCTGATGGGCGAGAACCCCGCGGTGGGCTCCGCCAACACCCGCTTGCAGCGCCTCGGCATGGCCAACCTGGAATGGCTCGTCGTCCGCGACTTCTCGCTGATCGAGTCCGCCACCTGGTGGCAGGACGGCCCCGAGATCGAGACGGGAGAGATGCGCACCGAGGACATCGGCACCGAGGTGTTCTTCTTTCCCGCCGCCGCGCACACCGAGAAGTCCGGTTCGTTCACCAACACCAACCGCTGGGTGCAGTGGCACCACGCGGCGGTCGAGCCGCGCGGCGACGCGCGCAGCGACCTGTGGTTCATGTACCACCTGGGCCGGCGCATCAAGGCGAAACTGGCCGGGTCCAGCGACCCGATGGACCAGCCCGTGCACGACCTGACCTGGGACTACCCGGTGGAGGGGCCGCAGGAGGAGCCGGTGGCCGCCACGGTGCTCGCCGAGATCAACGGCCAAGGCGCCGACGGTGCCCCGCTGTCGGCGTACACGGAGCTGAAGGACGATGGTTCGACGCGGTGCGGCTGCTGGATCTACTGCGGGGTGTACGCGGACGGCGTCAACCAGGCCGCCCGCCGCAAGCCCGGCAAGGAGCAGGACTGGGTCGCCGCCGAGTGGGCCTGGGCGTGGCCCGCCAACCGCCGCATCCTCTACAACCGGGCATCGGCCGCCCCTGACGGCACACCGTGGAGCGACCGCAAGGCCTATGTCTGGTGGGACGGGACCGACGGCAGGTGGAAGGGGCACGATGTCCCGGACTTCGTGCCGGACCGCGCCCCGGACCACGTACCGCCCAAGGGCGCGACCGGGGTCGACGCGCTGCGCGGCGACGACGCCTTCATCATGCAGGCCGACGGCAAGGGCTGGCTGTACGCACCGGCGGGTCTCGAGGACGGCCCGCTGCCCACCCACTACGAACCGCAGGACTCGCCGTTCCCCAACGCGCTCTATCCCTCCACTCCGCGTTCTCCGGTACGGCAGTTGCTGTCGCGGGAAGGCAATCGCTACCACCCGAGCGGGGACGAGCCCGGCAGCGACGTCTTCCCCTACATCGTCACCACCCACCGGCTCACCGAACACTTCACGGCCGGCGGCATGAGCCGCTGGTCGCCCTACCTCTCTGAACTGCAGCCCGAGTTCTTCTGCGAGGTCTCGCCGCAGCTCGCCGCGGAGTGCGGCCTCGAACACGCCGGATGGGCCACCATCATCACGGCCCGCAACGCGATCGAGGCGAGGGTCATGGTGACCGCACGGATCAAGCCCCTCACCGTGCACGGGCGCACGGTCCATCAGATCGGCCTGCCCTTCCACTGGGGCCCCAACGGCGTGGCGACCGGGGACGCGGCCAACGAACTGGTGGCCATCGCCCTTGACCCCAACGCCCACATCCAGGAGGACAAGGCCCTCACCGCGGACATCCGGCCGGGGCGCCGCCCGCGCGGGCCCGACCTGCCCGAGCTGGTCGGCGAGTACCGCAGGCGGGCCGGCATCACCGCGACCACGGGTACGGAGGCCAGGAAATGACGGAGCGCCACCTGCTGAGCGGGCCGGAACCCGACCCGGCGCGCGATGCCGGCCATCCCGAGCCGCCCCCGCGGGTCGGGTTCTTCACCGACACCTCGGTGTGCATCGGCTGCAAGGCCTGCGAGGTGGCCTGCAAGGAGTGGAACGCGCTCCCGGAGGACGGGCTCTCCCTGACCGGGATGAGTTACGACAACACCCAGGGCCTCGGCGCGTCCACCTGGCGTCACGTGGCCTTCATCGAACAGACGGCGCCCGAGCCGCAGGGGCGTACGCAGCTTCCGCTCGCGGACGGCGGCGGCGGGGACGGTGCGGCGCCGGGCATGGGAGAGACCCGCTGGCTGATGTCGTCCGACGTGTGCAAGCACTGCACGCACGCGGCGTGCCTGGACGTCTGCCCGACCGGCTCCCTCTTCCGCACAGAGTTCGGCACGGTCGTCGTCCAGGACGACATCTGCAACGGCTGCGGCTACTGCGTGCCCGCCTGCCCGTACGGCGTCATCGAACAACGCCCCTCGGACGGCCGGGCGTTCAAGTGCACTATGTGTTACGACCGGCTCGGCGCCGGACAGGAGCCCGCCTGCGCCAAGGCCTGCCCCACCGAGTCCATCCAGTTCGGGCCGCTGGACGAGCTGCGCGAGCGGGCCGCGCTGCGCGTCGACCAACTGCACGAGGCGGGCGTGACCGGCGCCCATCTGTACGGGGACGACCCGGACGACGGAGTCGGCGGCGACGGCGCCTTCTTCCTGCTGCTCGACAAGCCCGAGGTGTACGGGCTGCCGCCTGACCCCGTGGTGACCACCAGGGACCTTCCCGCCATGTGGAAACACGCGGGCGCGGCCGCGGCCTCTCTGCTCGGCGGCTTCGCCCTGTCCTTCGCCTTGCCCGCCCTGGCACGAAGGAGGGGGGTCCGATGAGCCGCCGCCGTGGAGGCCGAGGCCGTCGGGGCGGCCGGGGTGAGCAACTCATGGTGCCGGAGGCCGAGTTCGCCTCGTACTACGGAAGGCCGGTCATCAAGGCGCCGTCCTGGTCCGCCACGGACATCGCCGGATACTTCTTCCTCGGCGGCCTCGCGGGCGGTGGCTCCGTGCTGGCGGCCGGGGCGCAGTTGACCGGGCGGGGGAGCACGGCCACCGCGATGAAGGTGTCGTCGCTGGGGGCCGTGTCGCTGGCGGCGGCCGCGCTCATCCACGATCTGGGAGTGCCGAGCCGCTTCCCGAACATGCTGCGGGTGTTCAAGCCGACCTCGCCGATGAGCGTGGGGTCCTGGCTCCTTGCCGCGTACGGGCCGGCCGCGGGGGCGGCGGCCCTCTGCGCGACCACCGGGCGCCTGCCCAGGACCGGCGCGGTGGCGACCGGCGCGGCCGCCGTGCTCGGCCCGGTCGTGGCGGCGTACACCGCTGTGCTGGCCGCCGACACCGCGGTGCCCGCCTGGCACGGAGCGCACCGCGAACTGCCCTACGTCTTCACCGCCTCCGCCACGGCCGCCGCGTCGGGCATGGCCCTGGTGACCGGCCCCCTGAAGGAGTCGGCCCCGGCCCGCTGTGCCGCGGCGCTGGCCGCGGCGGCTGACGTGGCGACGGTGCGGGCGGCCGAGGAACGGCTCGGCATGGTCGCCGAGACCTACCGGCAGGGCCGTGCGGGGCAGTTGATGAGGTGCGCCCGGTGGCTCACTGTGGCGGGGGCTGCCGGGGCGCTGGTGGTGGGCGGTCGCAGCCGCGCGGGAGCCGTGGCCAGCGGTGTGGCCCTGCTCGCCGGTTCGGCCTGCACGCGCTTCGGGATCTTCGCGGCCGGTGTCGCCTCGGCGCAGGACCCCAAGTACACGGTGGTCCCGCAGCGGTCGGGCCAGGCCGGGTGACGGGGGTGCCGCCGGGTGGGCGGCACCCCTTGGATGCGTCAGAGAAGGACTTCGCCCGAGAGGAGGGAGTCGTCGGTGGGGCGGGCGCCGGGCAGTTGATGGCTGGCGGCCACCAGGGCGGCGTCGATGTCGCTGGTGCCGGTGGCCAGGCACAGGCTGTAGGCGACGTCTTGGTACTCCTGGCGACTCTCGGGGCTTCCCTGGTCGGCCCGCAGCACGGCCAGGGCCTTGTAACGTTCCACCAGATCCGCCAGGACCACGGGGTGTGCCAGCAGCATGAGCATCCTCTCTCGGGGCGCGGTGCGTCCATCGCTTCGCCCGTGTGCCCGTGGAAGATCGGATCAATCTGACTCCGAGTGAGGCGAGGCTCACGTCCCGGAGTGTTCTGCCGACGCACCTGTGTGAGGGAGCAGCAAGGGCCCCGGAGCGCTGATGGCGCCCCGAGGCCCGCAGGTGGTGCCGTGTCGGTAGGGGTATGAGGGGTATGAGGGGTGTGGGGGAAAGAACGCCGGTCGGCGGTGACGTCAGGCCAGCATGCCCCTGCGGAGCTTGTTGAGGGTGCCGGTCAGCAGGCGGGAGATGTGCATCTGGGAGACGCCGAGTTCGGAGCCGATCTGCGACTGCGTCATCTCCTGGCCGAAGCGCAGTTCGAGGATGCGGCGCTCCCGGTCGTCGAGCCCTTCGAGGAGCGGTGCCAGGGTGTGCAGATTCTCCACGGCTTCCATGGCCGGGTCGGGTCCGCCCATCACATCGGCCAGCGTGCGCGTCGGCGTGGCCGCGCCCTCACCGCCGTCGGTGGGCGCCTCCAGGGAGCCCGCGGTGTAGCCGTTCGAGGCGACGAGGCCGTCGATGACCTCTTGTTCGGTCAGGTCCAGGTACTCGGCGAGCTCCTTGACGGTGGGGTCGTGGTCAAGATGCGCGGCGAGTTCCTCCTTGGCCTTGGCGAGCTCCACACGCAACTCCTGGAGGCGGCGCGGCACATGCACGGCCCAGGTGGTGTCGCGGAAGAACCGCTTGATCTCGCCGAGGATGTACGGCACGGCGAACGTGGCGAACTCGACCTCACGGCTGAGGTCGAACCGGTCGATCGCCTTGATCAGGCCGATGGTGCCGACCTGGATGATCTCTTCCATGTCGCCGTTGCCGCGGTTGCGGAACCGGCGGGCCGCGAACTGCACCAGCGTCAGGTTCATCTCGATAAGGGTGTTGCGTGCGTACTGGTACTCGTGCGTGCCTTCCTCCAAGGTCTGCAGCCGGTCGAAGAACATCTTCGACAGCGCCCGGGCATCCTTGGGGGCGACCTTGTCCGTGTCCTCGATCCACGGCAGATCACCCTCGATGGCTGACGCCTCGGCCGAGGCATGCGTATCGAGCGTGGCCGGCATCTCGTCCGCAGATGCGGTCTCGGCAGCCTGTTCAGAGATCAGTGACATGTCTCTACCTCCCCTGGTCTACGAAGCTTCCTCGTACCGCCCCTGCCCCGGCTTAAGGCAGGCATGTGCGTTGACCCAAATTTTCTTGCTGTGGGGAAATAGTTGTCTGCGTGCATCGTACGATGTGAGGGGTTGCCCGGCTTCAGCCTGGCATACGCCCAAACCTGGCAGCCCCGGCCACCGGAGTGACTCTTCGGGCGGGCCGTGTTGCACTGTGTGCATGTCCCCAAACGCCGAAGGCCGACGGAGCGGGGACGCTGTCGGCCGGGCCCTCAATTCGGCGTGGCTAAACGAGAAGCAGGATCACGTGGACAGATTCGCTGCCGTCGAGCGGGCGCTGCGCAACGCGGCACCCCATTTGCTGCTCGATGTCGTGACGGGGGCGTTGCGCGAGGAGTACGGCGCCGAGAGGGTGGAACTCCGACTCGCCGACTACGGCTTGACCACCCTCCAGATGGTGGAGGAAGTGCCCTACACCACCGAGCCGGTGTCGATCCATGACAGTCCGCAGGGCAGGGCCTTCGGCGCCCAGGAGCCTCGCGTCGAGTCGAAGGGCGGCGAGGGCGAGGCGACGATACATCTGCCGGTGACGGTCCGGGGGGACCGCATGGGCGTCCTGACGGTCACCCTTCCCGAGACACGCTTCGAACTGGCGCACCTGCCGGAGATCCAGCGCGTGTGCGAGGCGCTGGGCCACGAGATCCTGGTCGCCGAACGCGACACCGATCTCTACCTCCTCGCGCGCAGGGCCGTCCGCCTCACGCTCGCCGCCGAGATGCAGTGGCATCTGCTGCCCGGCCACTCGGTGTCGCGTCCGGAGTTCCAGCTGGGCGCCCACCTCGAGCCGGCGTACGCGATCTTCGGCGACAACTTCGACTGGTCGGTCTCCTCGCAGCACCTGACGCTCACCGTGACCAACGGAATGGGCCAGGGGATGGAGGCGGCGCTCCTCACCAACCTCGTGGTGAGCGCGCTGCGCAATGCCCGCCGCGCGGGACTCGACCTCGCAGGCCAGGCCAGCCTCGCCGACCAGGCCGTATACGCGCAGTACCGCGGCGAGCTGCACGCCTCCGTCCTGCTGCTGCGCTTCGACCTCGCCACCGGCGAGGCGGAGGTCGTCGACGCCGGATCGCCCCGCATGTGGAGGTACCGGGACCGGACGGTCGATTCCGTGGACTTCGAGGCGCAGCTTCCCCTCGGCATGTTCGAGGAGACGGCCTATGTGGCGCAGCGTCTGCGGCTGGAACCGGGTGACCGCATCCTGGTGAGCAGCGACGGGGTCTACGAGAGCGTCTCGAAGGCGGGGGAGCGGTACGGGGAGCGGGCGCTGGCGCGGTCCCTGTCGGCGCACCGCCTGCTGCCCGCGGCGCAGGTGCCGCAGGCGGTGCTGCGTGATCTCGGGGAGTACCGGGGCACGCTGCCCCTGGAGGACGACGCTCTCGTGGTCTGCCTCGACTGGTTCGGACGGCAGTAGGGGTCGAGGAAGAGCCGGCCTGAGCGCTCAGCGGTGTGGTCTAACCGACCGAGCGCCAGGTTCTGGCTCCCTCGTCGTCCTTGTCGGATGCTGTCGCCACCTCACGAAAGCCCCTGAGTCCTTCGAGCAGGGCGCGGCGCGCCTTGGGCGGCATGGCCTCGATGGTGGCCATCAGGATGCTCTCGCGCCGCTTGCGCAGGTCGGCGAGGTAGGCCCTGCCGTGGCCGGTGAGGCGCAGCTCCAGCTCCCGTCTGCTGACCGGACTGGGCGTGCGCTCGATCAGTCCCGTGGCCTGCAGGCGGTCGCACAGGCGGCTCACCGAGGGGGGAGCCGATCCAAGGGCCTCGGCGAGCATCCGCAGGTTGATGCCCTCCTCGCGGTCCAGTGCGTACAGCACGCGCAACTGGGACGGAGACACGGGTCCGGTCGGGACGGCCTCACGTCCCTGTTCCCACATGACTTCGAGCAGCTCGATGAACTCCGAACCCGCATGAGCCGCATCCCGGGACCAGTGATCGGGTTCGGGACTCAGACCCATGTCCATGACACTCCGATCGGCGTTGTCTCACTTGTACATGTTGCCACCGGGGCACGTTCCACACCCCGGAACCGAATAGGCCTACAAGGACACGCAGGTCGCGGAGCTTCTCTCGGGCGTGGGAGCACCGGATCGCATCTCGGCGCGGGCGGTTGTGCGACGAAGCATAGTGGAAACCGGTCCCGGCTTCGCTGTCGAGGGGCAGGCGTACGGGGAAAGCGCTCAGGTCACCCGCCGAGGGGGAGCAGGGCGCGGACCGCGAAGCCCGCACCGTCGCTGCTCGGCTCGGCGGTGAGGGTGCCGCCCACGTTGCGGGCGCGTTCACGCATTCCCGTCAGGCCGAATCCGGCTGTCGCGCCGGTGGTGCCGGCCGGCGTGCGTTGCGGGTCGCTGTCGTTGAGGACGACGATCCGGAGCGCCTCGCGGTCCGCGGTGTGTTCGACGGTCACCCATACATGGACGCCGTGTCCCGCATGCCGGACGGCGTTGGTCAGCGCCTCCTGGACGATGCGGTACGTGGCGGCTTCCACGGCCGCGGGCACCGGCTCGGCGGGGGTGGCGGCCTGGGGCAGCGCCGCGTCCCGCACGTCGAGCACGACGTGGGCGCCGGTCGTCCGTGCCGTGCGCACCAGGTCCGCAAGCCCCGCGATGTGGGGCAGCCGCGGCCGGTCGAGGGTTTGCGTGGTGGTTCCCCCGGCGGTTCCGCCTGCCGGGTCGGGGTGGGCGGGGTCGCCCGTACGCAGCGTCCCGAGGGTGGTCCGGAGCTCACCGCGTGCGCTGCGGCAGGTCTCGGCGATGCCCTCCAGCGCCTCGGCGACGGACACGTGATCGAGTCGGGCGGGGTCCTCGGTGAGCAGATGCGCCGCCACCGAGGTCTGCACACCGATCAGCGTGATGCTCTGGGCCAGCAGGTCGTGCAGGTCGCGGGCGACCCGCAGGCGTTCCTCGGCGACCCGCCGGGCGGCCTCCTCCTCGCGGGTGTGTTCGGCGTGTTCGGCGCGGTCGATGAGGGCGTCGACGTAGCGGCGGTGGATGCGCAGGGCCTCGCCGATCAACGCGACGGCGACCAGCCAGCCGGCGTCCCCCAGCATGCCGGGCACGGCGTGTGCCTGTCCCCACGCGAGCGCGGCGGCGGTCATGAGCAGCAACGCGCCGCTGAGGGTGAGCAGCGTCCGGATCGGGGGGCCGGCCATGGCGAGGTGGAACAGCACGACGACCCCCACCGGGAGCGCCGCGGTGTGCGTGTAGTCGAGGAGGTGGTACGGGGCGTTGAGCAGGAGGACGCTGATGGCCGCGATCCACACCGCGCGCCTGCGCAGGAGCAGCGTCAGCGGCATGGCGGTCAACAGGACCCAGCCCCACAGATCGGGGGCTCGCCCGTTCTGGGTGGCGGGCAGCACGGCGAGGAGAGTCTGGAGGATCAGCAACGAGACGACCACCGCCACGTCCCGCGCGGCGGCGTGGGGTACCGCGGTCCGCCGGGGCAGGAGCGTGTGCGCGATGGCCTTGGCGATCGGATCCTCGATGGTGCTCACGACACCATCCTGGATGACGTCCCTGTTCCCCGAAGCAACTCCCTTGCCGCATGGCGTGATTCGGCGCCCCGTCGACGCCTCTTCTCACGACTGGTGGCCCGGTGTTTTCGGCGCCCGGCATCAACATCGCGTAAAGACTGCCGGGTTACGGCAATGCGTGGGAGCCGCCCCTACGGCCAGGATGACGAAGGCAGGAACGGGGGGCGAGGTCCCGGTGCCGGATCGTGGAGACAAGATCCGGCACCGGGACCCGAGCCGGTGCGCGAGCGCTGCTGCGTGTGCGCTGGTGCGAAGGGGGCGAAGCGATGGGGGAGTTTCTGCGGGCCGTGGCCGGCTTTCCG
Organism: Streptomyces sp. NPDC051214; assembly: GCF_040682375.1. Taxonomy (NCBI): domain Bacteria; kingdom Bacillati; phylum Actinomycetota; class Actinomycetes; order Kitasatosporales; family Streptomycetaceae; genus Streptomyces; species Streptomyces sp. NPDC051214. Next base: position 70,924 of record NZ_JBFBAT010000001.1, on the reverse strand, counting down.
GGCATCCTCTTCAGTGCCGCACTTCCTGTCGTCCTGTGCTTCTGGCTGCTCGTGGCGTTCGGTGGCGCCGACGCCGAGAGCTTCGACTCCGACGCGGATGCCCGCGCGGTGGGCCTCGGCGGTGTGCCGGTCGCCGTGGCGGCTTCCTCGGTGACCGTGGTGGGCTGGGTCACCAGTCTCGTCGGGTCGGTCCTGATCGGCCGGACCGCTCTCACCGGCCTTGCGCACGCCGCGGCCGACGTCGCCCTGCTCCTCCTCTCCCTCTTGATCGCCTGGCACGTGACACGCCACCTCGTGCGCCCGCTGGCCAAGGGGCGTCGTGCGAAGGAGCGGGCGTCGACGCTCGGTGACACCGCCCGCGGGTGAGGTCGGTCAGATCACGCGGAACAGATCGGCGGCCGCGTGGACGTCGGTGAGGTCCTCGACGCAGCGGAGGTTGTCGCACAGGGCATCGAGGACCGAGCCGGCCTCGGCGGCGGGCGGGGCGCCGACCGCCACGCCGAAGACGCGGAAACCGAGCCGGTGTCTGGCGCTGTTCCAGCCGCGCATCCACTCCTCGGTGACGCCGCATTCGTCGTCGGTGAGCATCACGATGTCGCCGCGCGAACGGGCGGCGGCGTCGAACTCCTCCTCCAGCAGTCCGACGGCCGCCGACAGCGGCCTCTGGTAGCTGGTCCCGCCGCCGAGGAAGGTCTCCGCGAAGTCGAGCACGCGGGCGATGTCGGCACCCTCCGAGGCCGGGAAGCGGAACACCTGGAGCTTGTCGGCGGCGGCGAACAGGATGCCGACGAAGTCCCGTCCGGCGTGGCGGGCCTGATCGAGGAGGGCCAGGGCGCACCCCTTGGCCCACGCCTCCCGGGTGACCCCGCCCGGCCCCTCCACATACATGGAGTGCGAGGTGTCCACGCACGCGATGACGGCGCCCTTGCCGGTGCTCTGCTCGCCCTGGCTGTCGTAGAGCATCAGTTCCCCGGCGGCGTAGCGCGCGGCGAACACCGCCCGTAGCTCGGGCAGGCCCAGGTTGGCGAGCTCGGAGGGGATCACGCGGGAGAGGTCGTCGCCGAGGGTGACGCCGATCAGTTCGCCGGTGGCGTTCTCCACCTTGCGGGCGCGCTCGCCGTCGGCCATCTGCCGGAAGCGGCCGATGAGTTCGGCCCACTGTGCGAGGCGGCTGGTGCGCAGCCGCTCGGCGAGCCGGGCCCGCTGCTCGAACGGCAGCCGCTCAAGATGGCCGGGGCCGACGCCCCAGGCCCGCATCAGGGCGGCCTCGTCCCGCACGGTGCGGGCGGCCCGCGCCGCGGCGCCCCGCGTGGCGGCACGGACACCGGGAGCCGCCGCCCCGAGAGCCTGCTCCGCGCTCCGGGACGCCTTTCGCGCCGCCGCTTCGGCGGACTCGGCCGCTGTGATCGCCAGCCGGAGGGCGTTCGCGGCAGGGGCGGGCACGGTGCCTTCCTCGTCGGATGCGTCCGCGGCCTGCTGGAGGGCCTTGCCCACGGCGGCCGCCGCCTGCCCGGCGTTCTGCTCGGCCCGGTGCGCCTGCTCGACCCGCTCCTGCGCCTCGCGGGAGCGGTCGAGGAGTCGGCGCAGCGCGGGGGCCTGGGCGAGTACGGCCATGGCGGCGGCGTAAGGGTCCCCGGCCGTCTCCCGGTGCAGTTCGGTGAACTCCGGCGACTCCATCAGGGAGCCGATGACCTGGTGGTTGACCAGCCGCGACGGTGCCATCAACGCGCGCTCGCGAAGACGCGGTCCTGCCTGGTACGCGGCCAGGAACACATCGGTCAGAAGATCGGTGGCGTAGGCGTGGCGCCGGAGCAGCTCGTCGGTGAGCTCGCGCAGTCCGGCCGACTGCTCAAGGGTGTCGCGCCACGCGATCTGTTCGAACCGGTCCGCGACCACGGCCGCGGTGTGCCGCTCGGGGCCGGACGCCGCGCCGAGCCACCTCCCGGCTTGGTGCGTCAGCTCTTCGAGCCCGCTCGGCGTCTCGTCCATGCGTCCGCCCCCGGTGTCAGAGCTGTGCCTGCACCATGCTCGCGTCCACGCCGAGTGCCTCGGTGAGAACGCGGGCGCGGACGGCGCGCTGGCGGCCGGTGATCCGGTCGATGGCCGAGGTGGAACGGCCCGCTGCCGCCGCCTCCGCGCGCAGCGTCTCCAGACGTTTCCCCGCCATCGCGAGCTTGTTGTGGGCCTTCTTGATGACCCAGTCGCTCAGCGCCTCGCGGGACTGCCCGGCCATCGCGTCCAGCTGGGTCTCTATCTCCTCGATGGCGTCGGCCAGGTCGAGCGCCTCCTTAGCGTCAGGGTTGACCAGTTGCAGCACCTCGCGCTCGACGGTCGGGCGCTCGGCGGGGGAGTCCCACAGCACATGGGTCAGGACCGACAGGTCGCTCTCGGCCACCGCCGTGCGGTCGTCGAGATACGCGGACGCCTGGAGCAGCCCCACCGCCTGCCGCCAGCGGCGGTCGGAGGCGACGAGTTCCTTGCGGCGCAGGGCGGCCCGCAGCGTGCACACCGCGTCCACGATCACGTCCGGGACGTCCACGGCGGGGACGGCTTCGGCCACCGCGTGCTGCAACGCGCCCAGGCCGACCGTGGTCCGATGCGGCGCCGCGGGGCGGCCGACGGCGGAGCGCACCAGTGCGGCGAAGTTCGAGGGATCCGCGAGGTATCCGACCTCGATCCGCACCAGGAGCCGGTCGTAGATCGCGGCGGAGTCCTCCCCGGCGGGCAGTTCGTTGCTCGCCGTGATGGCCCCGATCAGCGGGCAGCGGATCGGCTCGCCGCCGCTCTCGGGGTGGTAGATCCGCTCGTTGAGGAAGCCGAGCGTCTCGTTCAGGGCCGCCGTGGAGCACTTGAAGATCTCGTCGATGAACGCCACATGCGCGGTCGTGGCACGGCCCTCGTAGACCTGGCGGTACTCGCCCCTGGCCAGCGCGGCGACATCGACGGGACCGAACATCCTGGTCGGCGCGGTGAACTTCGACAGCAGGATCTCCCAGTACGACGCTCCGTCGACCCTGCCCGTGAGCTCGCGGGCCATCTCGGACTTCGCGGTGCCGGGCGGGCCGAGGATCAGCGAGTGCTGTCCGGCGAGCAGCGTCACCACCAGCGTCCGCACCACGTCGGCGCGCTCGTAGAAACGGTCCGACAGCTCGTCACTGATCGCCCGCAGCCTCTTGGCGGTGTCCCGCGCTTCCGGTGCCCCCACCAGTTCACTCCTTGCCTGTACCCCGCCGGGCTCGCTCCCCCCGTACGGCCCCTTCGCTCTCCCGTACGGCCCCTTCGCCCGAGCACGATAGCTGTGTAGATCTCTCCCCGTGGGAACCCGGGGGCGCCGGCCATGCGTCCGGCCGACTCCGGGAGGCGTGTGATCCTGCGCGCCGTTACGTTGAGCGTGGCCGGTCATCTATCGGAAGGAACAGCCATGGGCGACCCCGCGGTGCACCCGGCCTCACCCGCCGAACCACCCTCCGACGCCGAACTGCAGGCGCTGGCACGGTACTGGAGGGCGGCGAACTACCTCTCGGTGGGCCAGATCTATCTGATGGACAACGCCCTCCTGCGCCGCCCCCTCGCCGTCGAGGACATCAAGCCACGCCTCCTCGGCCACTTCGGCACCTCACCGGGGCTCAACCTCGTTCACGTGCACCTCAACCGGGTCATCAAGGCGCGGAACCTGGACACCGTCTGCGTCTGGGGCCCCGGACACGGCGGGCCCGCCGTCCTGGCCAACTCCTGGCTCGACGGCACGTACACCGAGACCTACCCCGACATCACCCGCGACGAAGAGGGGATGACCCGCCTCTTCCGTCAGTTCTCCTTCCCCGGCGGAGTGCCGAGCCATGTCGCCCCCGAGACGCCCGGCTCCATCCACGAGGGCGGCGAGCTCGGCTACTCCCTCTCGCACGCCTACGGAGCCGCCTTCGACAACCCGGACCTGCTGTCGGTGTGCGTCATCGGCGACGGAGAGTCCGAGACCGGACCGCTGGCCGCCTCCTGGCACTCCAACACCTTCCTGGACCCGGTGCACGACGGCGCGGTGCTGCCCGTCCTGCACCTGAACGGCTACAAGATCGCCAACCCGACGATCCCGGCCCGGCTGCCCCAGGAACAGCTCGACGACCTGATGCGCGGATACGGGTACGAGCCCGTGCACGTCACCGGCGACGACCCCATGGCGGTCCACCGGGACTTCGCCGTCGCCCTCGACCGCTGCCTGGACCGCATCGCGGCGATCCAGCGCGAGGCCAGGGCCGCCGGCGACACCGAGCGCGCCAAGGATGCCCCCGCACCCCGCTGGCCCATGATCGTGCTCCGTACCCCGAAGGGCTGGACCGGCCCCAAGACGGTGGACGGCAAGCCGGTGGAGGGCACGTGGCGCGCGCACCAGGTGCCGCTCTCCAACGTCAGGGAGAGCGCCGAGCACCGCCGGCAACTGGAGGAGTGGCTGCGCTCCTACCGCCCCGAGGAACTGTTCGACGCCCAGGGGCGCCCGGCGGCCGGGCTCCTCGACATCGCCCCGACGGGCAAGCTGCGCCTGGGCGCCAACCCGCACGCCAACGGCGGGCTGCTGCTGCGCTCGCTGCCGCTGAAGCCGCTCGAGGAGTTCGCGGTCGACGTGGACAAGCCGGGCGTCACCCTGAACGAGCCGACGCGGGTACTCGGCGGCTACCTGCGCCAAGTGATGGCCGACACCGCCGACCGGCGCGACTTCCGGCTCGTCGGCCCGGACGAGACGGCGTCCAACCGGCTCGACGACGTCTACGGGGCCTCCGGAAAGGCCTGGCAGGAAGAGATTCACGACGTCGACGAACACCTCACCCGGCACGGACGGGTGATGGAGATCCTCTCCGAGCACACCTGCCAAGGCTGGCTCGAGGGCTACCTCCTGACGGGGCGTCACGGACTGTTCTCCTGCTACGAGGCGTTCGTGCACATCGTCGACTCGATGGTCAACCAGCACATCAAATGGCTGCGCACCACCCGCGAGTTGCCCTGGCGCGCACCGATCGCCTCGCTCAACTACCTGCTGACCTCCCACGTGTGGCGCCAGGACCACAACGGCTTCTCGCACCAGGACCCGGGCTTCATCGGCCACGTCCTCAACAAGAGCCCGGAGGCCGTACGGGTCTACCTGCCCCCGGACACCAACACGCTGCTGTCCACCGCAGAGCACTGCCTCGCCTCACGTGACTACGTGAACGTGGTCGTGGCCGGCAAGCAGCCCGGCTTCGACTGGCTGAGCCTCGACGACGCACGGGCCCACTGCGCGCGGGGTGCCGGGGTGTGGACCTGGGCCGGCACGGAGGCCCCCGACCAGGAGCCCGATGTCGTCCTTGCCTGCGCCGGGGATGTGCCCACCCTGGAGGTGCTCGCCGCCGCGAGTCTGCTGCGCAGCCACCTGCCGGAGCTCGCGGTGCGCGTGGTCAACGTGGTGGACATCGCGCGGCTGATGCCGGAGGGCGAGCATCCGCACGGCATGCCGGACGCGGAGTTCGACGCGCTGTTCACCCGCGACAAGCCGGTCATCTTCGGCTTCCACGGCTACCCGTGGCTGGTGCACCGCCTGGCCTACCGGCGTGCGGTCCACCCGCACCTGCACGTCCGCGGCTACAAGGAGCGCGGCACGACCACCACGCCCTTCGACATGGTCGTCGCCAACGACCTGGACCGCTTCCGCCTGGTGATGGACGTCGTCGACCGGGTGCCCGGCCTCGGCGTCCGTGCGGTCGAGGTGCGCCAGCGGATGAATGACGCGCGGTCGCGTCACCACGCCTACGTACGGGCGCACGGCGTGGATCTGCCGGAGGTACGGGACTGGTCCTGGCAGGACTGACGATTCGCCCCTCGGCTGCTGGAGGATGGGTTCGGTCGGCACCGGCGGTCCGGTGCACTGTTCCGCGCTGGGGAGTTGGCAGCAGGAGACGGGGGAGGCGGCAGGCAGCGACGGCTTGGGCGGCCACATCCTCGAAGACACCACGCGGGCGGTCGCCGGCGACATGGCCGCCGAGGGCCGTGCCATGTCCTATTGCGACGACGCGGGCTACGAGACCTTGATGAAGGCGGGACAGGCAAGCTGATCCAGCCGTCGAATATCGCGTGCCGTGGCGTCGACGACGGTGCAGACTCGCCCCATGGCGGACATGGGGGCGTTCCGGGACGCGGTCACCGACTGGGCGGCCGGCGGGCCCGGTGAGGCGGCGCGCGAGTTGGCCGTGCGGGTCGGGGTGCGGACGGCGGTGCTGCTCGAAGGGCCGAGTGACCGCGAGGCCGTCGACGCTCTGGCCGCGCGGCGCGGCCGGGACCTGGCCGCCGAAGGGGTGTGCGTCGTCGCGATGGGCGGCGCGATGAGCATCGGCCGCTACACCGAACTCCTCGGGCCGCCCGGTCTCGACCTGCGGCTGGCAGGACTGTGCGATGTGGGCGAACGGCGCTTCTACGACCGCGGTCTCGAGCGGGCCCGCGCGCCGCGCCAGGGCTTCTTCGTCTGTGTGTCGGACCTGGAGGACGAACTCATCCGCGCGCTGGGCACGGCGAGGGTCGAGGAGATCGTCCGGGACGAGGGCGACCTGCGGGCCTGGCAGACCTTCTCGCGCCAGCCGGCGCAGCACGACCGCCCCCGCGCACAGCAGTTGCGGCGCTTCCTCGGAACGAAGAAGGGCCGCAAGATCCGCTACGGCCGCCTCCTCGTCGAGGCCCTCGACGAGGAGCTGACACCGGCCCCGCTCGACGATCTCCTCGCGAGCTTGTGAGCCGGGTCAGAAGGGCATGCGGCCGCGGGTCCGTCGGCCGGCCGAGCCACTGCGGCCCACGGCCTTGGAACTGCTGCGGAACGGCTTGCTGAAGATCCGGCCGAGGATGCCGGGGGCCTTGCTCCCGGCGCGTGAACCGGCTCCCAGAGTGCGCTGGGTACCGCGCTCGGGGTGCCGGGAAAGACGCGGCACGAAGAACGCGAGAACGGCCAGAACGATACAGACAGCGACTATGCCGACAATGATCACGAAAGGCTCCCTGTGTCGAGGCGTGAGTGCCGTGTGCCCCGCCGGGCGAGGTGTATGCGCGGGGGCCCGACCGCCCCGGCGGGGCGACCGGTACAGTCGGCTCGCCGCTCAGCCCGTGCCGGACCGGGCGCGGCCTGATGACTCCCCTCTCGTACCGGCCAGGTGACACCATGACCAGTACGCAGGAACCGCCCGAGCTGACCCCGGACACGCGGGACACGGCAGGCGCGCCGTCCATGGAGGACCGCGTCACGCGGATACGACGGCGCCTCGAGCGGCTCATAGGCATCGCGGCGACCGAGGGCAACTCGCTCACGCCCCTGCGCAACGGCGACGAGATCTTCGCGGCCATGCTCGCCGGGATCCGCCGGGCCGAGCACACCGTGGACATGATGACCTTCGTGTACTGGAAGGGTGACATCGCTCACGAGTTCGCCGAGGCGCTCGCGGAGCGGGCTCGTGCCGGGGTGCGGGTGCGGTTGCTCCTGGACGGGTTCGGCAGCCGGCTGATCGAGAGCGAGCAGCTCGAGGCGATGGACCGGGCGGGGGTGCAGGTGGCGTGGTTCCGCAAGCCGCTGTACCTCTCCCCGCTCAAGCAGAATCACCGTTGTCACCGCAAGGTTCTCGTCGTTGACGAGGAGAGCGCGTTCACGGGCGGGGTGGGCATCGCGCAGGAGTGGTGCGGCAACGCGCGCAACGAGAACGAGTGGCGCGACACCCATGTCGAGGTCCGCGGGCCCGCGGTGGACGGCATCGCCGCGGCGTTCGCGCAGAACTGGGCGGAGAGCCACGAAGAACTCTTCGACGAGCGCGACCGGTTCATCGAGCAGCGCCCGCAGGGCGACGCCATCGTGCAGGTGGTGCGCGGCTCGGCCAGCCTGGGCTGGCAGGACATGCAGACCCTGATCAGGGTGATGGTGGAGTCGGCCGAGGAGCGCATCCGGCTGTCCACCGCGTACTTCTCCCCGGACGCGTACTTCATCGAGCTGCTGTGTGCGGCCGCGCGGCGCGGCGTCGAGGTGGAGATCCTGCTGCCGGGGCCGCACACCGACAAGAGGGTCAGCCACCTCGCCGGCCAGCACTATTACGAGGACCTCACCGCGTGCGGGGTGAAGATCTTCCAGTACCAGCCGACGATGATGCACGCCAAGATCATCACGGTTGACGGCGTCGCCTCACTCATCGGTTCGACGAACTTCAACCGGCGCTCCCTCGATCATGACGAGGAAGTCATGCTCGCGGTCCTCGACCCGCAGTTCACCGCGACGCTCGACGAGCACTTCGACGACGACGTGACGGTCAGCGACCTGATCCGGCCGGGCCGCTGGAAGAGACGCTCGGTGCTGCAACGGGCCCGCGAATTGTCCGTACGCCCGATCCGCCGCTTCCTCTGACGGGGTCGAGCCCGATCTGAGGGCGAAGCTGATCCGGGGCGCCGGGCTTTCGCGGGCCCGCCGCTCCAGGTCAGCCGGTGATGGCTCCGGTGTACTCCGGGAAGTCCAGGTTCGCGGCGTCGCTGCTGCGCTGCACGGTGACGATGATCTTCTTGCCGTACTTCGTCTCCAGCACGTTGTCGTTGGTCTTCGTCGCGGACACGCCCGGGGCCAGGCGCCCTTCGAGCGGTTCGCCGCCCTTCTCGAACGCGGTCTGCGAGGCCTCGCCGCCCTTCGTGGCGCCCTCGACGATGAGGGAGAGATCGTCGAGGGCGACGGCGGACTTGCCGGAGTTCGTCAGCTTCAGCCGCACGCGGAAGTCGGTGTTGCCGGGCTCGGCGGACTCCATCAACTCGGCGTCGTGGTCCGTGAACACCTTCGCCTCGGTGACGGACACCTTCAGGCCGTCGGGCCACGTGTAGGACTCGCCGAACTTCAGGCCCGTCGCCTTCTCCTCGGCTCCGTCCGCCTCGGCGTCCGCGCCCTCGTCGGAGCAGTGCTTCGTCCAGTCGGCCTGACTGATGTTCTCGTCGGCGCAGTCGACCTTCTTGGCGGCCGGGCCCTTCGAGTCGGCCTTGTCGCCGTCCCCGCCATCGCTGCCGCCGCACGCGGCCAGAGCGGCCAGCAGCGTGGCGGCCACGGCCGCAGTAGCGCGAACGCGCATATGTCCCCCCAAAGTTGTGACAGGCGGAACACGGTAGATCACCTGCGGTTGAATCGTGGAGTACGTGATCAGGTCGTGACGCGTGTCGCGGTCGCCTCGAGGAGACAGAACGGTTCCGCCCGCGTCAGCGGGGTCACCGAGGTGAGGGTCAGATCCGCCCTGCGGCACAGCTCCTCGAAGTCGGGGCGCGTCCGTTCCCTGCCGCCCACGTTGACCATCATGTTGAGGTCGGTGAGATACGTGAGCCCGGCGGTTTCCGCGTCGACGACCTCGGGCAGGACCGGCTCCACGATCAGCACGCGTCCCGACGGCGGCAGCACCTCGCGGCAGTGGCGCAGGATCGCGACCGCCTGCTCGTCCGGCCAGTCGTGCAGGATGCTCTTGATCAGGAAGGCGTCCGCGCCCTCGGGGACCGAGCGGAAGAAGTCCCCGGCCACCAAGGAGCAACGCTTCGTGAGCCCTTGGAGCTCCAGCGTCGCCGGAGCCTGGGCCAGGCCCTCCTGTGTGTCGTAGATGACGCCGGTCAGGGAGGGGTGTGCGCGGAGCACCGCGCTCAGCAGGGTGCCGTCTCCGCCGCCGACATCGGTCACGGTGGTGAAGCGGCCGAAGTCGTAGGCGTGCGGCAGGACGGCGGCGGTGGCCCTGACGGCCTGGCTCATGGCCGCGTTGAACTCCGCGGACAGCTCGGGGGACTCCTTGAGGTGGGCGAAGAAGTCCCTCCCGAAGATCGCGTCGAACGCGACGTCGCCGGTCCGGACGCTGTCGTCCAGGTGCTCCCAGGCACGCAGCATCGTCGGCTCGGTGAACATCCGTACGAGCGAGGTGATCGAGTCGGGGTGCCCGGGATCCAGCGTGGCGCCCGCGGGGGTCACCGAGAACGAGCCCGCGGTGTGTTCGCGCAGCAGCCCGAGGCTCGCCAGGGCGCGCAGCAGCCTGGTCATGGGCTGGGCGCGCGCCCCGGCCTCGGCGGCCACCTCGGCCGCCGTCCGCTCCTTGTCGCCGATCAGCTCCATCACCCGCAGCCGGACGGCAGCGCGGACGGTCTGCGCGGCCAGACTTCCGAACACGAGCCGGGCGACCAGCTCCCGGGCACCCTCGTCCCGGACGCCCGTGGTGTCGTTCGTCGTGGTGTCGTCGTACGTCATCGTTGCTTCCCTTCGACTGATGCTGAAGCCCCTCGGTCGTGCGCCCTCAGACTTGCCGAAGCGGGAAGCGGCGTATTGGACGAATGTTCCCTCCGGCGCACGACCGGAAGTGATGTCCGGATGCGATGTACGAATGCGATGTCCGGATGTGACAGAGAACCGTCATTGCGGCCATCGGCCGGCGCCCTGAGGATGGGGGCATGCCCACTCCGCACCGTGTCGTCATCGCGGTCTTCCCCGATGTCGACCTCCTCGACGTCACCGGACCGGCCGAGGTCTTCGCCCTGGCCGGCCGGGAGACCGCGGGCCGCGCCGGCTACCAGGTCCGCCTCGCGGGACCGGTCGCCGGTGAGGTCCGTACGTCGGCCGGGGTACGGCTGCTGGCCGACCTGAGCTTCGACGAGGTCCGCGGGCAGGTCGACACCCTCCTGGTGCCCGGCGCGGTCGACATGACCGACAACGGCCCGGTCGCCCGCATCGACGCGGACGTCGTGGACTGGGTGAAGGCGACCGCTCCGCAGGCCCGCCGGGTGGCTTCGGTGTGCGTGGGCGCGCACGTGCTCGCCGCGGCCGGTCTCCTCGACGGAAAGACGGCGACGACCCACTGGTCGACGGCCGCCCAGCTCGCCGCCGAGCACCCTTCCGTCGTCGTCGACCCCGACCCCATCTTCGTGCGCACCGACCGGGGCCGGCTGTGGACCGGGGCCGGGATCAGTGCCTGCCTGGATCTCGCCCTGGCGCTCGTGGCCGAGGACCAGGGCGAGGACGTGGCCCTGTCGGTGGCCCGGCAACTGGTCATGTACCTCAAGCGCCAGGGCGGTCAGAGCCAGTTCTCCGTCCCCCTCAGCCGCCCCGCGTCCGCCCGACGTGACATCGACGAACTGCGGCTGTGGATCGCCGAGCACCTCGACGCGGATCTGTCGGCGGCGGCACTGGCGGCCCGGATGTGCCTGAGCGAACGGCACTTCGCCCGGGTGTTCAAGCAGGAGACGGGCACCAGCCCGGCGGACTACGTGGAAGCCGCCCGCGTCGAGGTGGCGCGCCGCCTCCTGGAGACCACCGACAGACCGCTCGACCACATCGCGACCGCCGCCGGGCTCGGCTCGGTGGAGACGCTGCACCGCGCGTTCAACCGGCAGCTCGCCACCACCCCGGCGGCCTACCGCCGCCGCTTCCGCATCCAGCCCACCTGACCCCACCACCCCGCAGGCACACCAACACACCGGCGAGTCCCGTGGCTTCGCCATGCCTGTTTCACGAAAGGTTCCTCACCTCATGAGCACGACCACGAACCAGCCCTCCACCACCCTGCGCGCCGTCATCGGCCTCGACGACCAGCCGCCCCGGCTGAGCGAATCCGCACTGATCCTGATCGACTTCCAGAACACCTACCGCACCGGCGTCATGGCCCTGCACGGCGCCGACGAGGCCCTGGCGGCAGGGGCCCGCCTCCTGGAGCGTGCCCGTGCCGCGGGCACCCCGGTCGTCCACATCCTCAACGACGGGGGCGAAGGCACTCCCTACGACATCCGCGCGCACATCGGGGCCATCTGCGACGAGGTCGCCCCGGTGGAGGGCGAGGCCGTCGTGGTCAAGCAGTTCCCCAACTCCTTCCACGCCACCGATCTCGAGAAGACGCTGACCGACCTGGGCATCGCCCCGGGCAGCGGCAAGGACCTGGTCCTGGCCGGCTTCATGACCCACATGTGCGTCAACTACACCGCCCAGGGCGCCTTCAACCTCGGCTACCGCCCCACCGTCGTCGCCGAAGCCACCGCCACCCGCGCGCTGACCGCCCCGGACGGCACCGTCCTGCCCGCGGCCGCGCTGCAGAGTGCCGCGCTGACCACCATCACCGACCTGTTCGGCACCGTCGTGCCCACCGTCGAGGCGCTCCCCGCCTGAGTGCGGGGCCTGTGGGGCGCGGGCTGACTCACGGGGTGCACATCGTGTCGTAGGACACGTCATTACCCGGCGTCGTCCTGGGTAGGGAGTGCGTGATCGCCTGGGCTCGCGCCCGGGAAGCAACACCGGAACCACGGAGGTACCCATGTCCTCGAAGCGACGTCGCAAGAAGAAGGCCCGCCGCAAGAACGGCGCGAACCACGGCAGCCGCCCCCAGTCCTGACGACGGGCGCGGCGATCGGGGGCGGCACCATCCGGTGCCGCCCCCGAAGCATGTCCACACCGGACCGGTCCGGACCGGTCAGGATTCGAGAAGCGCCGGCCCCCGGGCCGCGCCTAGCGTGAACTCCATGGACGTCACCATTCACGCGAGCTTCCTCCCGCACAACGACCCGGACGCCTCCCTGGTCTTCTACCGCGACTGCCTGGGCTTCGAGGTCCGCCACGACGTCGGATACGACGGGATGCGCTGGATCACCGTCGGTCCCGCGGACCAGCCCGGCACCTCCATCGTCCTGCAGCCCCCGGCCGCAGACCCCGGCATCACCGACGCCGAGCGCCGCACCATCGACGAGATGATGGCCAAGGGGACCTACGCCGGCATCCTCCTGTCCACCGCCGATCTGGAAGGCACCTTCGCCCGGCTGCGCGCCGAGAACGCCGAGATCGTCCAGGAGCCGACCGACCAGCCCTACGGCGTACGCGACTGCGCGGTGCGTGACCCCGCGGGCAACATGCTCCGCATCCAGGAGCAGCGCTGAGGGCGACGGCCCCGTGATCGCGCGGCCCCGATCTGGCGCCGCAAGCGGAAGGGCAGCGACCCGTTGCCGCGATCACGCCGACGAAGTAGAACCTGACGTAGTGCTCGACGAAGATCGGATCGAGCCAGGCGACAACGACGGAGCCCGCGCGAGCGGCTCCGCCCGACAGATGGAGAGACCATGAGCCCGGCCAAGAGAAAGACCACGCAGTCGCCTGCGCTCCACGCCGCCGACAGCCACGACTTGATCCGTGTGCACGGCGCGCGTGTGAACAACCTCAAGGACGTCAGCATCGAGCTCCCCAAGCGACGCCTGACGGTCTTCACCGGCGTCTCCGGGTCGGGCAAGAGCTCACTGGTGTTCAGCACGATCGCCGCGGAGTCCCAGCGGATGATCAACGAGACGTACAGCGCCTTCGTGCAGGGCTTCATGCCGACGCCGGCGCGCCCCGAGGTCGACGTACTCGACGGACTCACGACCGCGATCATCGTCGACCAGCAGCGGATGGGCGCCGACCCCCGCTCCACGGTCGGCACCGCCACCGACGCCAACGCGATGCTGCGGATCCTCTTCAGCCGGCTCGGCAAGCCGCAGATCGGCCCGCCCAGCGCGTACTCGTTCAACACCGCGTCGGTCCGGGCGAGCGGCGGAATCACCGTCGAACGCGGTGACGCCAAGACCAAGACCGTGAAGGCGACCTTCAACCGCACCGGCGGCATGTGCACGCGCTGCGAGGGCCGGGGCAGCGTCTCCGACATCGACCTCACCCAGCTCTACGACGACACCAAGTCGCTCGCCGAGGGCGCGTTCACCATCCCCGGCTGGAAGTCCGACAGCCAGTGGACCGTGCAGGTCTACGCCCAGTCCGGCTTCGTCGACCCGGACAAGCCGATCCGCAAGTACACCAAGAAGGAACTGCGGGACTTCCTCTACGGGGAACCGGTCAAGGTCAAGGTCAACGGCGTCAACCTCACCTACGAGGGGCTGATCCCCAAGATCCAGAAGTCGTTCCTCTCCAAGGACAAGGAGGGGATGCAGCCGCACATCCGGGCCTTCGTGGAGCGCGCGGTCACCTTCACCACCTGTCCCGAGTGCGACGGCACCCGTCTCAGCGAGGGCGCCCGGTCCTCGAAAATCAAGCGCATCAGCATCGCCGACGCCTGCGCCATGGAGATCCGCGACCTCGCCGAGTGGGTCCGCGGTCTCAAGGAGCCGTCCGTGGCGCCGCTGCTCACCGCGCTGCAGCAGACCCTCGACTCGTTCGTGGAGATCGGCCTCGGCTACCTCTCGCTCGACCGGCCCGCGGGCACGCTGTCGGGTGGCGAGGCCCAGCGCGTCAAGATGATCCGCCACCTCGGCTCCTCGCTCACCGACGTCACGTACGTCTTCGACGAGCCCACCATCGGCCTGCACCCCCACGACATCGAGCGGATGAACAAGCTGCTCCTTCGGCTGCGGGACAAGGGCAACACGGTGCTCGTCGTCGAGCACAAGCCCGAGGCCATCGCGATCGCCGACCACGTCGTCGACCTCGGGCCCGGCGCCGGTACGGCGGGCGGAGCCGTCTGCTTCGAGGGCACCGTCGACGGGCTGCGGGCCAGCGACACCGTCACCGGCCGCCACCTCGACGACCGCGCCGCGCTCAAGGAGTCGGTGCGCGAGCCCACCGGCACGCTGGAGATCCGCGGCGCCACCCGCCACAACCTGCAGGGCGTCGACGTCGACATCCCGCTCGGGGTGCTGTGCGTGGTCACCGGCGTGGCGGGCTCCGGAAAGAGCTCCCTGATCCATGGCTCCGTTCCCGCGTCCGCGGGGGTGATCTCGGTCGACCAGGCGCCGATCAAGGGCTCGCGGCGCAGCAACCCGGCGACGTACACCGGGCTCCTGGAGCCGATCCGCAAGGCGTTCGCCAAGGCCAACGGCGTGAAGCCGGCGCTGTTCAGCGCCAACTCCGAGGGCGCCTGCCCCACCTGCAACGGCGCGGGCGTCATCTACACCGACCTGGGGATCATGGCCAGTGTCGAGACCCCCTGCGAGGACTGCGAGGGGAAGCGGTTCCAGCCCGCGGTCCTCGAATACACCTTCGGTGGCCGCGACATCAGCGAGGTGCTCGCGATGTCCGTGGCCGAGGCGGAGGAGTTCTTCGGGGCGGGCGAGGCGCGCACCCCGGCCGCACACAAGATCCTGGAGCGGCTCTCCGACGTGGGGCTCGGCTACCTCAGCCTCGGCCAGCCGCTCACCACGCTGTCCGGCGGCGAGCGCCAGCGGCTCAAGCTGGCGACCCACATGGCGGAGAAGAGCGGCGGCCAGCAGATCTTCGTGCTCGACGAGCCGACGACCGGCCTGCACCTCGCCGACGTGGAGCAGCTGCTCGGGCTGCTGGACCGTCTCGTCGCCTCGGGGAAGTCGGTGATCGTGGTCGAGCACCACCAGGCGGTCATGGCGCACGCCGACTGGATCATCGACCTCGGCCCCGGCGCGGGACATGACGGCGGCAGGATCGTCTTCGAGGGCACGCCCGCGGATCTCGTCGCGGAGCGCTCCACGCTCACCGGCGAACACCTCGCGGCCTACGTCGGCTGAGCACCAGGCCGGGCGGAGAGTATGGACCGAGGAGCCGGCGCGCGGCCGACTCGCACCGATCTGTCACTCAAACGTGTGTCGCACTTTCAAGAGCGACACTGACGCCGAAGGTCGGCGTTGAATGGGTGCGAGCACCAATTCGAAGACCGCGCCCAGACGATCCATGGAGTCAGGAATCTGCCTCCGACGCTCCATGAAGCCCGTGGCATACGCATGCCGCGGGCTTCATGCCGGACGCAGGCGCATTCCTGAAGTGCCGGGAGCGGAAAGGATCGTTGGACTGCGCATGAGCGATGCGGGGAACGGGGTCCCTTCGCCGCGGCCGCCCCGTGCCGAGACCAGGACCGGCGGCGGCGGGGAGCCTGCTTCGCGGTCCCCGATCTATGACGCGCTGGTACGTGAGTGGCAGGCCCAGAACCGTGAGGTACCGCGTGCGCCCACCCCGCGCTCACGCTGGGAGCGCGTCGACCCGCAGGACCTCTTCCACCGGGGCTGACCGGCTGTGCTGCCGGCGGCGCCGGGGCGGGGCGCGGTGAACTGCCGCGCTCCGTCACGTGAAGGGCGTCGCCGGCTGGGCGTGGGTGCTGAGCCAGCGGCGGATGGCGAGGGCGACGGTGTCGTCGAGCGTGCTCAGCGCGTCGATGGCCTTGGCGTCGTCGGGGTGGGGAGGGATGCCGGCCGTGGTGAGCGTCGCGTGCAGGTTCAGGCGGTGTCGGTCGCGGGGCGTGAGGACGGTCGGGGCTGCCATGTCCAGGCGCTGTGCCGGGTCGGGCGGGGGCAGCAGGAGGTCGGCCTCCGCGTCCCAGTCGACGGTCGGCAGGATGGTGGCGGGTGAAGTCATGGCGGCTTCCTCACGACGTGCGGGCAATGCCTGTGCCGGTCAGGAAGCGGTGGGGTGCCCCTCCGGTTGCACCGGGCCCGGCACGACACCCGAACGCGGTAATCGCCGTGCACGGAGCCATATGAACTGCTCGCGAAGCCCGTTCAGCGCTCCTACCAACGGAGTAGACCCAAGCCCCTTACATGGCACGTGAGTTGGAGATGTTCGGGCCTTGCGGATGAGTCGCGGACCGGCGCACCAGGACAAGATCGGTCATGTCCCGCGATGTCCATCGGAAGGATCGTCCGCATGCAAAGACGACCGCTCGTACCGCTGTTGGCGGTGAGCGTGATGGCGGCTCTGGCGCCCGGCCTGGCCGCGACCCCGGCCGGCGCGAGCCCCTCGGCCCGCTCGGCGCCCGCCGCGACGGCCGAGGCCCTGCGTCCGTACACCCAGCAGAAGCTGGTCTGGAAGGAGTGTGGCGTCGACACCCCCGCCGCCCTCCGGTGCGCCACCCTGAAGGTTCCGCTGGACTACCGCGCCCCCGGCGGCAAGCAGATCGACATCGCCATATCCCGGCTCAGGACCAGCGCCCCGGGCAAGCGCCACGGCGTCCTGCTCTCCAACCCGGGCGGCCCGGGTGGCCCCGGCCTCGAGATGCCGCTCGAACTGGACCGGCATCTGCCCCAGCGGGTGAAGGACCGGTACGACCTCATCGGGTTCGACCCCCGGGGAATCGGCAGGAGCACGCCCGTCCGGTGCGGCATCAGCGCCGAGGAGAACACGCTGCTGCGTCCGCTGCGAACGTTCGACAAGAACGTCGTGTGGGCCAAGACCGTGGCCGACAAGTGCCGTTCGAAGGCGGGAAACACCCTTCGGCACATCACCACCCGCAACACCGCGCGCGACATGGACGTCCTGCGGGCGGCCCTGGGCGAGCGCAGGATCTCGTACTACGGGGTCTCCTACGGCACGGCACTCGGCGCCGTCTACATGCAGCTCTTCCCCCGGCGTGCCGACCGCTTCGTCCTCGACAGCGCCGTCGACCCCGAGCGGATGTGGCGCGAGATGTTCCGGGTCTGGAGCACGGAGGCGGAGCGGGCGTTCGC
This sequence comes from Streptomyces sp. NPDC051214, assembly GCF_040682375.1. Taxonomy (NCBI): domain Bacteria; kingdom Bacillati; phylum Actinomycetota; class Actinomycetes; order Kitasatosporales; family Streptomycetaceae; genus Streptomyces; species Streptomyces sp. NPDC051214. Next base: position 53,506 of record NZ_JBFBAT010000001.1, on the reverse strand, counting down.
GCGGTGGACGAAGTGGACCGCCGCACACGACGCGGCCTACGGCTTGGGTGACACACCGGCCGCGGTGAGCAAGACCTTCTGGGACGTGGTCGACAGGGCCGACCGGGAGCCGATCGTCGTCGACGGGATCCCGCTCGACGGCGCCGGCGTCCGGGACCTGGTGCGGGCGGAGTTCTTCACCGTCCGCCACGCGGCCGAGCGGGTCGTGCGGCTGAAGGAGGCAGCCGGTGGCGGCATGCGGGGCGGGGACCTCGCCGAGCCGCCGGAAGAGCCCGACATCTCGGCCACCATGGCCGTGGTGTGCGGTGATGCCCCCTGGCCCGGCGACCCCGAGACGTACCGCAGGGACTCGATCCGGGACGCGGCGCGCCATCCGCTGTACGGGGACTTCGCCGCGGGCATCATGCCGTGCGCCTTCTGGGACAGGCCCGTTGAGCCCGCCACCGAGGTGAACAACAAGGTCCCGGCGCTGATCGTGCAGAACGAGTGGGACTCGCAGACCCCGCTCGTCACCGCGCGCGCCATGCACCGCCAGCTGAAGGGCTCGCGCATGGTGACGGTCGACGAGGGCGAGGGGCATGGCGTCTACTCGACGAACGCGTGCGCGGATGCCACTGCCGACACCTACCTGGCCACCGGTAAGCTCCCGGCTGCCGACGTGACTTGCCGGGCGACCCCGGGCGAGCGTCGCGCCGCGTCCTCGCTCCCTGCTCCAGGGCCCCTCGGCTGACCGCCGGACACGCGTTCTGACAACGCCCGGAGCGGGCAGCGGCGATTGCCTCCCGCTCCGGGTTATTTGCCTGTTCCAGTGGAATGGCGATGTGTGGAGCTGCGGCGGAATGATTCATTCCATGCCTATTCGACTAAAGCTTTACTTGTGAGTTAAATCACATCTCACCCAGCAAACGATCATGATTGCGCATATCCACACGGCTGTGACCCGTGTGACAGGATGCGACGAGTTGGTTGGCTAGCTTTAATTCGGGGAGAGCACATGCCGACGATGATTGTCATCGGTTACAGAGATGACCTGGACCAAGTTCTCCGGCGCAGGGGACTGGATCCCTGCTATATCGTGCAGGCGCCTTTCGGCGTTCCGAAGGGGCGACGCTTCAAGCGCGTCGCCGACATGGAGAACATTCAGGAAGTATGGCGGGCGGTGCTCTCCGCGCAGGTCGGTGAGGTGGCAGGAGTGCTCACCGTCCATGAAATGGGCGTATTCAGCGCCACCTATCTGCGGCAGCAACTCGATCTCCCCGGGAATGTCGACTCAAGGGCCGCCCTGAATTTCCGGGACAAATTTCTCCAGAAGAGCAAACTGCCTTCGCACGTGAAGCGGGCACGCTGCCGTTACGTATCGAAGGACACGTCGTTCCTGGAGCTCTCCAGGGAACTGGGCGACGTCTTCGTCATCAAGCCGGCGATCGGCGCCGGATCACTGCGTACGAGCATCGTGCGCTCTCCCGAAGAGCACGCGCGGGCCCTGGAGCAGTTCCCGGGCCAGTCGGACGTCGAGATCGTCGCCGAGTCCTTCGTCGACGCCCCCGAGGTCTACATGGACGGCATCTGGCGCAACGGCCGCCTGCAGTGGTCGTCCATGAGCAGCAACCACATCTCGCCGCTCAGCGCCGTACAGGGCGGCATCCTGTCCGCGCACATCCTGGACCGCAGACTGCATCCGGACCTGTTCCGGCAGGCCGAGCAGCTCGCCGGGGACGCCCTTGGCGGCCTCGGCGCACCGGACTGCGTGTTCCACATGGAGGCATTCGCGCGCGAAGCCGGGCTGACGTTCGGCGAGTGCGCCATCCGGCTTCCGGGTGCGCTGTCCCCGCAGGTCAATCAACTGACCTTCGGCGTCGACCTCTTCGACGTGGAAATCAGCCTCGCGCTCGGCGAGGAGCCGGCGCAGGTCCCGGACGGCCGGGTGCCCGACCGCTTTTATGGATACATTCTCCTGCGCCGCTCCGGCGACGACACATTGACCCAGCAGGATTTCGAGCGCAACTTCACCGTCGACGAAATCGCCTACCCCTTGTCGCCCGACGGGCCGATCGGCCCGTACGGCCGATACGGGCAGGCAATCGTCTCCGACCCGGACGAACTGAAGCTGCAGAAGACGATCGACGAAATCGTGCGCTTCAACGAGGTCGGCACCTGACGGAATCCGCCCAACCGCAGGCGTTTTCCAAGAAGACCTGGCACGATTCGCGTCGCATCCCCAGCCATGGTGCTTTTCCCTGATCGGAGGTCGTCATCCCTATGCCGGATCAACGTCATGCTTCGACGCTCCCGCAACTGCTCGAGTGCGCGGCTCGGGACACATCGCGAGGCATCACCTTCATCGGCGGGTCATTCCTCTCGTACGCCGAATTACGAGAATGTGCTCGCCGGATCGCCCAAGGACTGCGCGACCACGGCACCGCCCCGGGCGAGCGGGTCCTGATTTCCGCCCACGACCCCGAGAATTTCTTCCGCGCTTTCTGGGGGTGCGTCCTGGCCGGCGTCGTGCCCTGCCCGGTCGCGCCGCCCGCCGACCCCGCCCGGTGGCGCACGCAACTGGAGCATCTGCGCACGCTGTTGGCCGACCCCCTGGTGGTCCTCTCCAAGGAGTCCCAGGGCGACCTGCCCGACGTCGGGCTGCGGGCGGTGACGGTGGAGGAGCTGAGCCATGCCGCCGCCGACGACGACCAACTCCACGCGCCCGCCCCGGGCGATCTCGCCGTGCTGATGCTCACCTCCGGGTCCACCGGATCGAGCAAGGCGGTCAGGCTCACCCACGCCAACCTCCTCGCCGCGCAGGCCGGGAAGGCGGGGGCGCTCGACCTGGGGCCCGACGACACGTCGCTGAACTGGATATCGGCCGACCACATCGCCGCGATCGAGGCGAACCTGCTGCCGATGTTCAACGGAGCCGACCAGGTCATGGCGACTCCGGCCACGGTGCTCGCGGACCCCGTCGCATTCCTCAGGCTGCTCGCCGCCCACCGGGTGAGCGTGACGTTCACGCCCAACTTCCTGTTCGGGCAGATCAACCAGGCCCTCACGCAACGCCCTTTGCCGCCGGGAGAGTTGGACCTGTCACGGGTGCGGCACATCATCTCCGGCGGCGAGGCCACCGTGACCGGCACCGTCCGGGCGTTCCTCGACGGGCTCGCGCCGCACGGACTGCGCGAGGACGTGATCGTGCCCGCGTTCGGCATGACCGAGACGTGCGCGGGCAGCGTCTTCAACCGTGAGTTCGCCGCCCGGGACCTGGACACGGAATTCCCTCCGTTGGGCCGTCCCGTACGAGGCCTGCACATACGCGTCGTGGACGGCGACGGCACGGTCCTTGCCTCCACCGACGGGCCCATCACGGACGGCTCCGGCGAGGTGCAGCTGCGCGGCACGATGGTCACCGACGGCTATCACGGCAACGCGCAGGCGACCGCCCAGGCCTTCACCCCCGACGGCTGGTTCCGCACCGGGGACCTGGGCCGCCTCGACCCCGAGGGACGGCTGACGCTCGTCGGCCGGACCAAGGACTCCGTCATCGTGAACGGCGTCAACTACTACAGCCACGACCTGGAAGCGGTCCTCGACGAACTGGACGGCGTGCGGCGCGGCCAGGTCGCCGCCTTCCCGATCCGGCCCGAAGGCGCCGATTCGGAACAGCTCGCCGTCGCCTTCGTCCCCGCGGGCGACCCCACCGACGACACGGCCGTCTACCGGGCCCTGGTCGCGATCCGCAGCTCCACGGTGATGCACTGGGGCTTCAGGCCCCAGCTGATCCTGCCCGTCGCCGAGGCCGAGATCCCCCGCGGCAACCTCGGCAAGATCCAGCGGTCGCGGCTGCGAGCCGCCGTGGAGGCCGGCGACCTGGACGCCGCCAGGCGCCGCTCCGACGAGGTCAGCACCCGCTTCCTCGGCGGATACGTGGCGCCGCGGGGCGACGTCGAGATCACCCTCGCCGACGTCTACGCCCGAGTCCTGAACACCCAGAAGGTCCCGGCGACGGCCAGCTTCTTCGACCTGGGCGGCACCTCGCTCGACGTACTGCGGCTCAAGCTGGAGATACAGACCGAGTTCGGCATCGACGACGTACCGATGTCCACGCTCCTTCAGGCCCCCAGCGTGCGGGCGCTGGCCGGCCGCCTGACCGCCGCACGCGGCGCCGGCGGAGACTCCGCCTACGACCCGTTGGTGCCGCTGCAGGTCACCGGGGACGGCACGCCGCTGTTCTGCGTCCATCCGGGTCTCGGGGAGGTGCTGGTGTTCGTCAACCTCGCCAAGTACTTCACCGGCGAGCGGCCCTTCTACGCGCTGCGGGCCCGCGGATTCGGGCAGGGCGAGAGCCACTTCGCGTCGTTCGACGAGATGGTCACCACCTATGTGGAGGCGATCCGGCGGACCCAGCCGACCGGGCCCTATGCCGTGGCCGGGTACTCCTACGGCGCGGCCGTCGCCTTCGAGATCGCCAAGCGCCTCGAGGCCGACGGCGACGAGGTCAAGTTCGTGGGCGTCTTCAACCTGCCGCCGAGCATCTCCGGGCGCATGAACGAGATCACCTTCACCGACGGCGCGATCAACCTGGCACTGTTCCTCGAGCTGATCACCCCCGCCGACATCGAGGGCCTGACCGCCACCCTGCGCCCGCTGCCCGAGGCCGACCAGCTCGCCCACCTCGTCGACCACGCGCCCAAGCGGCGACTGATCGAACTCGACCTGACCGTCGAGCAGTTCACCACCTGGGTGCACCTGGCGCAGAACATGGTGCACCTGGGCCGCACCTACGAACCCTCGGGAACGGTCGGCGACGTACGCGTCTTCTACTGCACCCCGCTCAAGGGCACCAAGCAGGAGTGGCTGGACGACCAGCTGCGCCACTGGGACGACTTCACCCGCGACCCCAACCGGTACATCGAGGTCGACGGCGAGCACTACACCCTGATGAGCCCGCAGCACGTACAGACCTTCCAGGCAACCTTGCGGCACGAACTGAGCCAAGCGCTCGGCTAAGGACGGACACAGGAATGCACGGCAAGAAGATTCTCGTCACGGGTGGCACCGGGCAGGTCGCGATGCCTGTCGCCGAGGCGCTCGCAGCGGACAACGAGGTGTGGTGCCTGGGCCGGTTCGGGGACCCCGGCGCCCGCAAGGCCCTGGAGGAGATGGGCGCGCACACCTTCACCTGGGACATGGCCACCGATGAACTGACCGGCCTGCCGGACGACTTCACGCACGTACTGCACTCGGCGGTGCACCGGGGCGACGGCAAGGACTTCGCGGAGACCGCGCGCGTCAACGCCGCGGGCACCGCACGCCTGATGACCCACTGCGCCACCGCCGAGGCGTTCCTGTACGTCTCGTCGGGAGTGGTCTACAACCGGGCCGACCGCACCCATCGCTACCGCGAGGACGATGCCGTGGGCGGCGCGGTGCCCTGGCTGCCGACGTACCCGGTCGGCAAGCTCGCCGCCGAAGGAGTGGCGCGGGGCCTGGCCGAAGCGCTCGGACTGCCGACGGTGATCGCGCGGCTCAACATCGCCTACGGGCCGTACGGCCACGGCGGTGTCCCCATGATCCTGTTCCGGCAGATGCGCGCGGGACAGCCGTGCGCGGTGCCGCGGCAAGGGCAGAACCACTGCAATCTGCTGCACACCGACGACCTCGTCCGGCAGGTGCCGCTGCTGTGGGGCGCGGCGCGGACGCCCGCTCGGGTGGTGAACTGGGGTGGGGACGAGGAGGTCGGCATGACCGACCTTCTCGAGTACATGTCCGCGCTCACCGGCGTACCGCTGCGGCTGGACCGCAGCGACTACAGCCGAGAGACCGCGATCTTCGACCACGAGGTCCGCCGGGGCCTGATCGGCGACTGCTCCGTCGACTGGAAGGTGGGCATCGCCCGCACGCTGGCCGAGCTGTTCGAGGAGTACCGCGACCGCGTCGAGGCCCACGTCGGCCCGGCCGCGACGGAGCGAGGAGGGGAGCACTGACATGCGCAGGCCCACAGACACGCAGGCGCTCCAGGAAGCGCTCGGTGCCGCCCTGGGAGGCCGCGAACCGGTGGGGGCCCTGGCCCAACTGACCCGAGGGGAAGGCGCTTTCGGCTCCTTGAGCCCCGACATCCTGGAGCGCCCCACCCTGATCGGCGGCGCGGCCCTCTACCACCCGACCAGCCCCGCTCCCTCCGCCCACGCCGTCGAGGCGCTGGTGCGCCGCGCCGAGGCGTTGGACGTACGGCAGATCCTCGTGCCCAATGTGCGCCGCACCGACGACCCCCGCACGCTGCGCGCGGCCGGCTTCGTCCCCCTGGCCGCCGATCACGAGTGTGTCGTACGGCTGACGGGGGACGTGGACGAGGTGCTGCGCGCCCGTGTGGGCGGCGGGCGGCAGCGCGCCCTGCGCCGCCGCCACGAGGCGCTCTCCCGCGACCTCACCTGGGAACGCATCCGCCTGAGCGAGCTCGGCGAGACACCGTGGGCGCGCGATGCCTTCGTGGAACTGCACCGGCGGCCGGCGGAACGCAAAGGCGGTGGCCACAACCCGTACAACACCGGGGCCCTCGACGTCTTGGCGGGCGGTGCGTTGGCGGACCGCCTGGAGATGCTCGTGCGCCGCCGGGGCGACGCCGTCGTCCAGGTCGCCCTCACCGCCAGGTCCCACAACGGCCGGGGGCTCTACCACCTGACGCAGGCCACCGACCCCGACGCCCACGATGTCGCGCCGGACGATCTCCATGCCGCGGCCCTGTACGGGCTCTACCTCGACGCCAGGCGCGCGGGCCTGCACTGGGTCCACCTCGGTCCGGGCGATGCCGACGACAAGCGCGGCCTCGGAGCCGACCTGTTCGTCCCCCTCGACCATTGGCTGCGGGCGGAGGACAGCACGGCTCCGGAGACCGTGGGGGCGGAGCCGGCGCTGTCGCGCTTCGCGGCTCCGCCCGTCACGACCGTGCTGGTCCCCGGCCCGGCACGCGCCCGCAGTCAGCCGCGGTTCGACACCATCGACCTGTCGGGCAACACCAACCCGTTCCTGGGCAGCGCGGGCCAGTACCCCCATCTCGACACGGCCGAACTCGCCCGCACCTACCTGGACACGATCGCGAAACTGCCCGGCCACGAGGGCACGGACACCCTGACAGCGGACCATCTGCTGTTCTCCAGCGGTTCCGTCGACGGCGTCATGCTGCTCCTGGCGGCACTCGCCTCGCCCGGCGAGAGCGTGTGCGTCACACCGCCCACCTTTCCGCTCTACGCCCACTTCGCCCGCCTGCTGCGCCTGCCGCTGGTCGAAGTGCCCCTGCACGGGGACGACTTGTCCGAGCTCGACACGGAGCGGATTCTGGCCGCCGATCCGCGCATCACCATCCTGTGCGATCCGAACAACCCCGTGGGGACCAGGCTCGACCCGGAGCGGGTGCGGGCACTCGTCACCGGTACGCGCGGCCTTGTCGTGATCGACGAGGCGTATGTCGAGTTCAGCGAGAAGCCCTCGTACGCCGGTCTCGTCGCCGAGCACGACAACCTGATCGTGCTCAGAACGCTCTCCAAGGCGTGGGGGCTCGCCGGCGCGCGGTGCGGGATCGCCCTCGCGCACCCCGGGATCATCGAGGCGCTGCGGCGGGTGCAGGTGCCCTTCGGGTTCACCGACGCGTCCCAGGTCGCCGTCCGGGACCGGCTGACCAGCAGTCGCCGGGTGCTCGCCAGCATCCGGCACATCCGGGCCGAGCGCGACCGAATGGCCGGGATGCTGGCCGAACACCCGGCGGTGGAGCGGGTGTTCCCCTCGGAGGCCAACTTCCTGCTGGTGCGGCTGCACAAGCACGAGCGCGTCATGGAGCAGTTGCACCAGGCGGGGATCGTGGTCGCCGACGTCGGTTTCCTCATCCCTGCCACCTGCCGGATCTCCGTCGGCAACCGGCGTGCGAACGACGCGCTGCTCGCCGCGCTCTCCGCCGCGCTGTGAACCGGATCAGGCGTCGGCGGCGGTGCCGTCCGCCAACGGAAGGGGCTTGTTGGCCCCGTCCTTTATCTCGACGACAAGGAACGACAGAACTGAGTCGCCGATATTTTTCAGGTCATGGAGGTGATAACCCTCCTCGGCGAAGCTGAAATGCTGGGTCTGCCCGCGGACATACGAGATTTCCCGGCTGCTGCCGTCGCTCGCGTGTTGGCGGGCCAGACCGTCGGTGAGTGCTGTCCAGGAATAGTCAAGTACGTGCCGGTGAACCGGAATGCGTTCTCCCGGCTGGAGATGCGTTTCCCAGATGCGCGCCGATTCGGTCTCTTTCACCAGCGTCCGGCCCACGCGGCCGTTCTGCGTGTTGGTCTTGAATTCCTCGTGCAGAGGAGGGCTCCAGCGGTCAAAGCCTTCGGCGACGACTGTGCTGGTCAAAGGGGTTGCAGAAGCATTGCTGCCCACGAGCGGATCCTTTCGGTCACGGGTGTCCGGCCCCAGGTTATGACCGCCCGAATTGCAGTGGCAAGGTGCTTCGACAAGGAGGATGAAAGCCCGTGATCGTGCTCGGTTACAACGGATTCACCAGAGGTGCGGAACTCTTCGGACGTCTCTACGGGGCGACCGGTGTCGGCCGTAATCTCCTGGTGGGTCATGACGCGGCGGCTGCCCTGTCCATCGACGGCGAAGTTGTCGCCGCCGTCGAGGAGGAACAGCTGAGCCGGGTCAAGAAGACCTCCGATTTCCCGGCCGACGCGATCCGGTGGTGTCTGGAATCCGCCGGAGTCGAACTCGACCAGGTCGACGTCGTCGCCTTCCCCTGGCGCTTCTCGCCGACCGTGGCGGAGGAGATGATCGCGAAGATATGTGACTCCGACCTGCCGGTCGCGGCGAAGTTCGACTCGCTGCGGCGCACGGGCGAGCTCTACACCGGGATGCTCAGCCGCGACGCGGTGTACGGCGACTTCGTCCGGCGCACCGGCCACGCGCTGGACCCCAACAAGCTCACCCTGGTGCCGCACCACCTGGCCCACCTCATGTGCGGCGCCTACCTGGCAGGCGGGGGCGACGCGGCCTTCCTGGTGAGCGACGGGCGGGCCGAGACCCTGTCCTCCGTCATGGGCGAGCTGCGCGACGGCGTGGTCCGCCTTTTCGACGAAGCCACCGTCGACATGGCCAGCTCGCTCGGCGTGGTCTACGGAAGGATCACCCGCTATCTGGGCTTCGTGCCCAACAACGACGAGTACAAGGTCATGGGCCTGGCCGCCTACGGCCCGTCGCCCCAGCACAACCCGCTGCTCGAACACGTCGTGCGCCTGCACGAGGACGGCTCGTACACCCTCTCCGTCCCCGCGGACGTCGGGGCCTACCACGCGCTCTTCGACGAACTGTTCGGCGGTGACAGCGAGAAGCGCGAGGAGTTCGACTTCCGGGTCAAGGTCGCCGGGCTCGCCCAGCACATGGTCGAGGCCGTCACCGCCCACCAGCTGCGGAAACTGTCCGCCGCCTCCAGCCTGGACACCCTGCTCTTCGAGGGCGGACTCGCGCTCAACTGCGTGGCCAACACGAAGATGCTTCAGCGCTCGTCGTTCACCGGCATGGAGGTCAGCTTCGGTGCCAGCGACCCGGGCGTCGCCATCGGTGCGGCCGTCTACGGCGCCGGTCTGCGGAACCGGCCCGCGGACGCGGTCACGACGCCCTACCTGGGGCCCTCGTACGACGAGCGGCAGATCCTCGGCGTCCTGGGGGAGTACGCGGACCGTGTGGAGTGGCAGGAGGAGCCCGATGTCCCCGCTGCCGCCGAGAGGACGGCAGAGCTGCTGGCCGGGAAGAACGTCGTGGGCTGGTTCCAGGGCCGTGCCGAGTTCGGGCCGCGCGCCCTGGGTAACCGCAGCATCCTCGCCAACCCGGCCTTCCCTGACATCAAGGACATCATCAATCTCCGGGTCAAACACCGGGAGCCCTTCCGTCCGTTCGCGCCGGTCGTCCTCGCCTCCGAGGCACCCCGCGTCTTCGAGATGGGCAAGAAGACCGCGTCCCCGTACATGACGTTCGTGTTCCCGGTGCGCAAGGAGTACCAGGAGCGGATCCCCGGCGCCTGCCACGTGGACGGCACGGCGCGCGTCCAGACGGTCGACGACCGGCAGAATCCCGCGCTCGCCCAGCTGCTGCGCGCCTTCACGGCGAGGACGGACGTGCCCTGCCTGCTCAACACCTCGTTCAACGTGGCCGGAGAGCCCATCGTCTGTTCGCCGCGGGACGCGCTGGAGTGTTTCCTCGCCACCGAGATCGATCACCTGGTCATCGACCGGTTCGTGGTCACCAAGAAGGCCCGCTGAATGGCGGCCATGGCTTCAGAGGAACGGCACACCCCGCTTCTGAGCGGGACGTCGCGTACAACCCTTGTGCCCCATGCGGTGTCGAACAGGGCGCCGGACAAGGAACGGGCCCTTTCCGGACACCCTCGCGCCTGCCCGGCCACTTTCCTTCTCAGGAGCCGCTCGTGCGCAAGAACCGTTCGGCCGCCCTCGCCGCGGCCTCATTCCTCCTTCTCAGCGGAGCGGGCATCGTTGCCGCCCCCTCCGCCGTCGCCGGCACCCCCGGGGGTACGCACGCCGACGACCGCAACAGTGACTTCAACGGCGACGGATACGAGGACGTGCTGGTCGGAGCCCCGGGGGCGACGGTGAGCGGCCAGAAGGGCGCCGGTCTCGTCACCGCCCAGTACGGCTCCTCCAGAGGCATGAACACCACCTCCGTGGACCGGTTCAGCCAGTCGACCGCCGGTGTCGCGGGCGCCGCCGAGGCGGCCGACGGTTTCGGCACGGCCGTCGCCACCGGTGACCTGGACGCCGACGGCTTCGACGACGCGATCGTCGGCATCCCCGGCGAGGACATCGGCGACACGGCGGACGCGGGTGGGGTGGCGATTCTGTGGGGCTCGAAGGACGGCCTCAGCGGTGAGGCCAGCGACTGGCTGGAGACCCAGGAGCCCACCAAGGGCGAGCAGTTCGGCCTGAGCCTCGCCGCCGCGCACCACACCGACGAGACGCCGGGCGACATCCTCGCCGTACTGGACCGCGACGACCTGGAACTCTTCGCCTACGACGCCGCGCCGCAGGCCGACGGGCAGGCCCCGCTGCGGCGCCAGGAGACCAAGCGGCTCTCCGCGGCGGCCGAGGAGCGTGACATCACGCCGAAGTCGCTCACCACCGGCGACTACGACAACAACGGATACGCGGATCTCGTCGTGTCCGGCGTGACCGTGGGCGAGGAGCCGGGGCACGGCTGGTCCGCGTACTTCTCGGGCAACGCCGACGGCCTCAAGTACGAGCACGACCTGCACGGCGGGCCCGTCGCCGCGTCCGGTGACATCAACCACGACGGCTTCGACGACCTGGTGACCGGAGAGCCCAACTCCCCCGACGACGGGGGCGAGACGCAGACCGGTGGCCTGGTCGGCGTCCGCTACGGCGACGCGGGCGGCCTCAAGGACGAGGCCAAGTGGTGGACGCAGGACAGCGTGGACGTGCCCGGCGTCGCCGAGCGCGGCGACGGCTGGGGCGCCGATCTGTCCGTGGCGGACACGAACGGCGACGGATACGCGGATGTCGCCATCGGTGCTCCCGGCGAGGACATCGGCACGGTCGCGGATGCCGGGGCGGTCTGGGTGCTGCGTGGCTCCGAGCACGGCCTGACGGGGGTCGGAGCCAAGTCGTGGGACCAGAACTCCACGGACATCCCCGGCGCGGCCGAGAAGGGCGACAAGTGGGGCGCCCAGGTGCGCCTGACGGACCCCAACCGCGACGGTCGCTTCGGTCTGTTGGCCGCCGCACCGCGCGAGAACGCCGGTGACGGCATCGTGTGGGTCCTGTCCGCGGGCTCGGGCGGCATCACCGCGTCCGGGTCGTGGACCTACGGCGCGGAGTCGCTGGGCGCGCCGGGCACGGGCGCGGCGTTCGGCGCGGCGATCGACGAGTAAGGGCCCACGGCCCGCGAGGGCCTTCGGGCAGGTCGACCGAACGCGGTCGTGAGCGGCCTACGTATGATCACGGCCATGTGCTCACGACCGCGTTCGGAGGCTGAACAGACATGACGGAGAGCCGAGTTGTCGTCGTCACGGGTGGCGGGACGGGCATCGGTGCCGCCACCGCCCGGCAGCTGCGTGCTGCCGGGCACCGCGTCGTGGTCTCCGGACGGCGCCCCGAGCCGTTGCGCCGCGTCGCTGAGGAGACCGGTGCGCTGGCCCACCCCGCGGACACGGGCGATCCGGCGGAGGTCGCCGGGCTCGTCGCGGCGACCGTCGAGACCTACGGCCGCATCGACGGGCTCGTGCTCAACGCCGGGGTCGGGCGCAGCGGCGCGGTCGGTGATCTGTCCGACGAGGACTGGGACGCCGTGCTGCGCACCAACCTGACGGGCCCCTTCCTGCTGATGCGGGCCGCGCTTCCCCACCTCCTGGAGGCGCGCGGCTCGGTGGTCGCGGTCGCCTCGGTCGCCGCACTGCGCAACGGGGTGGCCAACGCGGCGTACGCCACGTCCAAGGCGGCGCTGCTCCAGCTGTGCCGCTCCCTCGCCGTCGACTACGGCAAGGCCGGTCTTCGCGCCAACACCGTGTGCCCCAGCTGGGTGCGCACCGAGATGGCCGACCGGCGGATGACCCGGTTCGCCGAGGAGGCGGGCCTGGGGGACGGCGGGGCCGACGCGGCGTACGAGGAAGCGACGCGGCTCGTCCCATCGGGCCGGCCGGGGCAGCCGGAGGAGGTCGCCGAGGCGATCTCCTGGCTGCTTTCGCCCGCCGCCTCCTTCGTCAACGGCGCGTCGCTGACGGTCGACGGCGGGGTGACTGACGGCCGTGGACCCCGGAACCTCCGCCTTCGACTTCAGCATCACGCCGAGGGCCTAGGAGCAGGCTCGGCGGCGGCGGGCGCTCGGGTCAGCCGAAGCGTTCCACGCGGAGCTGGGCGGGTGGGAACGGCGAGAAGGAGGTCGTGCCCACCGACCAGTGACCGCCGTCCGTGCCGGGGATCGGGGCGATGGCCTGGGGCAGGTAGGTGGACGGCGTCTCCGGTCCGCGTTCGCTGAGCCAGGCCGCGCCGTCCCAGCGCAGGTAGTGGGCGCGCTTCTGGTCCCAGAAGTCCCAGCCGCAGATCCGGTCCGGCCGCCCGGCGGCGTCCCCCGCGATACCGCTCAACAGGCCGACGGTGAACGGCGCCTGGACGTTGCTCCACTGGGCCCCGTCCCAGTGCTGCAGCGTGACGCCGGGCGGTTTGCCGGGCGGTCCGCCCACGCCGTACGCGAACCCGGTGAGCCAGATGTCGTCGTGCGCGACCGGGAGCAGTCCCGTCACCGAGGCACGGATGCCGAGCGTGCGGGGCACCACCGTCCAGGCGCCGTCCCAGCGGGCGATGATGTCGCCGTAGACCCACACCTCACCGCCGGGCGTCACATGGACGCCGGTCGGCGTGGGCGCGGCCTCGTCCGGCAGCGGCCGGCACCAGCGCCACGTCGTGCCGTCGGTGCGCATCAGGCCGGCGCGGTCACCGTGCCGGCCCGCGACCCAGAACCGGCCGTCGGGGGCAGCGGTGACGTCGGTCAGCCGTGTCCCCGGTTCGCCACGCCCGGGGAAGTCCGTCTCGCGCCAGGTGGTGCCGTCCCACGCGAGGAGCTGGTCGTGCCCGGCGGTGTCCGTGCCGATGGCCCAGGCGGCGCCGTTCGCCGAGGTGCCGTCCGGTGAGGCGGCGACCGCGCGGAGTCCGCCTCGGTACGTCAGGTGGGAGAGGTCGGTCCGTGACCAGGCGGAGCCGTTCCAGCTGAGGGCGAGCGGGGTGCCGAGGGTGCCTCCGTAGCGGCCCTGTTCGCCCACGGCCCAGGCGAGTTCGGGGCCGGCGGCGGTGACCGCGAGCAGGTGGGCCGCCTCTTGCGCGGCTGGTGCGGCGACGTGTTGCCAGGCTGCGGCCGCGGTGGCAGGGCGTGCGGCGGCAGCTCCGGCTAACGGGACGGGCAGGCTTAGTCCTGCGCCGGTGATGGTCAGTCCGCGGACAAAGACTCGTCTTCGCATGAAGGAACCCTTCTTGAGGCTTGAGGCTTGAGGCTCGAGGTTCAAGGTTTGAGGCCTTTCGGGAGGCAACACCCTGAACCGGGCGTCGTGGGCCGTCAATGCACGGGGGTGCGCAATTCGCGGCGGGATCGGCGGATCGGGCGGGAACCGATCACGCAGGCGGTTCGTCGTCGTGGTGACAGCTGCGGCGTGAGGAGGGGCATGGCCGAGGAACCGTCCGCAGGGGAGCTGCTCCTGCTCTTCCTCATGGTCGGGGGCACCGTCACTCTCGCGGGCGGGGCGGTGGTGCTGTCACTGGTCGGGCTCGTGGTCTGGGTGAACCACCGTCTGCGCAGACGGCGCCGGCTCGGCCCGGACAGATCCACGAGGGGGAGACACGACACATGACATCGAGCACCTTCCGCATCGGCGGTGAAATCCCTGTCCACCGCATGGGGTTCGGGGCGATGCGCCTCGCGACCGAGGCCGGAGCGGCCAGGAACGCCTCCATCGCGGTGGCCCGACGGGCCGTGGAGCTGGGCATCACGCTGATCGACACGGCGTTCATGTACGGGTGGGGCGCCAACGAGGAACTTCTGGTCGAAGCGCTGTATCCGTACCCCGACGACCTGCTCATCGCGACCAAGGTCGCGTTCGAGCGCCCGAGTGCGGGCGAGGAGGCGCGGCCCAACGGACGGCCGGAGTTCCTGCGTGAGCAGGTCGAGCAGGCCCTGCGCCGACTGCGCGTCGAGCGGATCGGGCTGCTCCAGATGCACCGTCTCGACCCGAAGGTGCCGCTCGCCGATCAGCTCGGCACCCTGCGGGAGTTCCAACTCGACGGCAGGATCGGGCACATCGGCCTGTCGGAGGTCACCGTCGACGAGCTGCACGAGGCGCGGCAGGTCGTCGACGTGGCGAGCGTGCAGAACCGCTACAACGTGCTGGACCGGGAGCACGAGGCCGTGCTCGACGCCTGTGACGCGGCGGGGATCGCCTTCCTGCCCTGGCGGCCGGTCCACCCGGCGGCCTCGAGCGGGGCGGTCGAGATAGCGGCCGTCGCGGCGGAACTGGACGCCACCGCGGCGCAGGTCGCCCTTGCCTGGCTGCTTGACCGTTCGCCGGTCGTGCTGCCGATTCCCGGCACCGCCTCGCTCGACCACCTGGCGGAGAACGTCGCCGCGGCCGGTCTCCGGCTGAGCGCGGAGCAGCGGGAGCGGCTCGACCGGATCACGCTTCCCGCGTAGGGCTCAGCCGGGCCGTCCGCATCAGGGGGCGGGCCGGTCGATTCGGTAGAGGTGGTGGGCGCGGTCGTCGAGGGGGTTGTCGGGTTCCAGTGACACCTCGGCGATCCGCCGCAGGCCCGCCTTCTCCAGGGCGCGCCAGGAGGCGTGATTGCCCGCGTGCACGGGGACGAGCACCGCGGTCGCCTCGGGGTGATCGCTCCAGGTGGCCTCGATGATCGCCCGGATCATGCGCGTGCCGAGTCCCCGGCCGACGTGTGAGGGCTCCCCGATCAGGTAGTCGATGCTCATGGCGCCCTCGGGAATCTCCGCCTGGCCGGCCAACTCGTCGCCGTACTCGGGGTAGTCGGCGTAGCGGCTGCGCTGGACGAGGCCGAACGGTTCACCGTCCAGCAGCATGAGCAGATCCTCCGACGGCTCCTCGCCGCGCGCCGCCGGACCGAAGTCGCGCGCCACCGCCTCGGGTGACGTCTCGTGATTCCACCAGCGTGCGACGTACGGCTGCTCGAGCCACCGCCGCAGCAGCGGGAAGTCCGGTTCGTCGAGCCGCCGCCAGCTGATCACTTGCTCGCCACCCACCGTCCGCCTCCTGTCGCCTCGTGCACTCTGTCTTGCCGTGGCCTCAACCTCCGCACGTGGCCTCAACCTCCGTACGTGGCCTCGGAGTCGTCGAGCACCGCGGCGAAGTCCGCGGCGAACCGGGCCGCGTCCCGCACCTCGAGCGTAGCCGTGGTGACCCGTACGGCGGTGGGCGTGGCGATGCGGAAGCGCGAGCCCGCCGCCACCCACCACCCGTGTGAGCGCAGGCCGTTGACCACTGCGGACTCGTCCCGCACCGGGACCCACACGTTCATCCCGCTCGCGCCGCGCGCCGCGATCCCGTGCCGCGTGAGTTCTGCGATCAGCGCCTCGCGCCGCTCGGTGTAGGCCTGTTCGGCGCGTCCGATCAGCGTCCGCGCGGCGGGATCACGCATCGTGCCCTCGACCGTCTCCTGCAGCAGATGACTGACCCATCCCGAGGTGAGCAGCATCCGGCCCTCGTGCCGGGCCAGCGTGGTCGCGTCGCACGCGAGTGCCGCCCACCGCAGGTCGACGCTCAGATGCTTGGACACGGTCCGTACCTGCGCCCACCGCTCAAGACCGCCGGAAGCCAGCGAGTGCGAGGGTGCGCCCGCGACCTCCGCGTTGTGGTCGTCCTCGATGACCAGGATGTCCGGGAAGCCGCCGAGAGCGTCGAGCAGGGCGTCGCGTCGCGCCTCCGAGAAGCAGCCGCCCATCGGGTTCTGCCCGCGGGGGCTGCACACCACCGCCCTGGCGCCGGCTCGCAGCGCGCCGGTCAGCGCGTCCGGTCTGATTCCCTCGTCGTCCACCGCGACCGGCAGCATGCGCAGGCCCAACGCCGGTACGAGATCGAGGAGATGGTGGAAGCCCGGGTCCTCGACGGCCACCGCGTCGCCCGGCTTCAACTCCGTGGACAGCAGCCGCGCCATGCAGTCCAGTGCCCCGTGCGCGAAGGTGACCCGGCTGTCGGGGACGCCGTCGCGGGCGAACCACTCACGGGACAGCTCCTCGAGTCGGGTACGGCGCGGCGAGGCGCGGTGCGAGCCGAGGACGGGGGCCACGCGCTCGGGTGGCAGCAGTACGGGCATCAGTGCGGGGTCCGGATGTCCGCCCGCCAGATCGCACACGCCGTGCGGCACTCTCGGAGGCCGGCGGGCGCCGACCGCGGGCGCCTGCGCGACCACCGTCCCGCCGCGTCCCCGCGTCACCACGATCCCGCGCTGCCGGAGCTCCTTGTAGGCCGTCGCCACGGTCCCCGCGCTGACCCCGAGGTCATCGGCCAGTCTCCGTACCGGAGGCAGGGCGTCGCCGGGGCCCAAAGCGCCTTCGGCCACGGCCTGTTCGACCGACGAGGTAATGCCCTTGGCGGTCGTGCCCTTGATCGCATATTGTGCTGCCACGTAATCAAGTATGTATCAGTACAAAAGTCGGAGTCAAGCGGGAAGTCGGGGTCACGTGGGAAGCCAAGGGGGAGTGGTGGGCATCAGTCGTCGGCGGGCCGCGCTGTACGCACGCATACCAGGGGGTCGCGACGGCCGCCGCATGCTCTGGATCGCTCTGATCAACAAGTGGGGAACCGGACTGTGGATGGGGGCGGCGGCCCTCTACTTCACCTTGGTCACCGGGCTCTCGGTCGCGGAGGTCGGCGTGCTCATGGGGGTCTCGGGCGCCGTCGGCATCGCCGGTGCGCCGCTCGCGGGTCACCTCGCCGATCGGTTCCCCGTCACGCGCGTCATCTTCGGCGCCCAACTCCAGCAGGCCATCGCCCTGTTGGCGCTGCTCACGACGGACAACTTCTCCCTGCTCCTGCTGTACTCGTCCGTGAACAGCCTCGCCGACCGCGGGGCCAACGTCCTCACCAAGCTGTACGCCGCCCGCATCGCGGGCCCCGACCGCACCAGGTACCAGGCCGTGCAGCGCACGGTGTCCAACGCGGGCTGGGCCATCGGCGGCCTAGCCGGTGCGCTCGCCCTCGCCGTCGGCACGGACCACGCCTACCAGGCCCTGCTCATCGGCAACGTGCTCAGTTTCCTCGTCGCCGCCTTGCTCACCCTGCGCTGCGCCGAACCGCCTTCCCCCTCCCGGGTGGTCACCGATTCCACGGTGTCCGAGCGTCCCGCTTCGCCGTCGAACCCCTGGCGCGACCGCCCCTACCTGCTGTTCACCGCCACCGAGGCGGCGCTCTTCCTCGACGACGCCGTGCTCCAGGTCGGCATGCCCCTGTGGATCGTGCACGCCACGGACGCACCGCACGGCCTCGCGCCGCTGCTCATGGTCCTCAACTGCGTGCTCGTCGTCTGCTGCCAGGTCCCGCTGTCACGCTTCGGGAGCACGCCGGACGCCGCCCGCGCACTTCTCGTACCGCTGGCCGCCTGCTTCGTGGTCGGCTGCGCCGCGATGACCGCGTCGGTGACGGGCGGTACCTGGCCGGCCGTCATCGCCCTGGTGGCCGCGGCGATCGCCTTCACCTTCGCGGAGATACTGCACGCCATCGCGTCCTGGGAACTCTCCATCGCGCTCGCCCCCGATGACGCCCAGGGCGCCTACCTCGGCGTACGGCCTTTCCTCGTCGGCCCAGCGCAGCGGGGGACCCCTCTTGGTCACGGCGGTGATCGCCGCGGGTCCCCTTGCCTGGCCGCTGCTCGGCGCGGGGGTGATCGCGACCGTCGCGGCGCAGCGTCACCTCGTACGCAAGAGGCTGGTGCGTGCGAGCGATCCGGTGGACGCGCCCGGCGCGGCGCATGACCGCGGTCAGCGGCTCACGTCGTAATCGGTCGCCGCGCAGGCCTACGCAAACGCCCCGCCCGCCACGATCGCGTGGCGGGCGGGGCGTCGAGTGATTCCGGGCGTGGGCGCGAGCTCAGCGGCCGATGCGGATGCGGTGCGCCTGGTCCTGGCCCTCGGGGCCGGTGCCGGACTTGTCGACCACGAACGCCGTACCGCCCGTCACCTGCACGTGGTTGGGGTTGGCGCCGGTGGCCAGGGTCTCGATGACGGCACCCTTGGCGGGGTCGACGACGGTGACGGTGCCGGGGGTCCGGTTGGCGACCAGGACCTTGCCCGAACGCCGGTCGGTGGCGACGGACAGCGCGCCCGCACCGGTCGGCACGGACTTCGTCACGGTGCCCTTTTTGAGGTCGACGACCGAGACGCCGCCCGCGGCCTGGTCGGCGGTGTAGGCGGTACGGCCGTTCTTGGAGAGCGCGATGGAGATCGGGCCGTCGCCGGTCGGGATGAGGCGCGGGCTCTGGCCCTTCGGGGTGATCTCGATGATCCGGTCGCCGTTGAGGTCGGCGGCGTAGAGGGCGCCGGTCCGCGCGTTCAGGGCGAGGCCGGTCGGGCTCGACCCCTCGACCGTGACGCGCTTCTTCTCCTTGAGGGTGCGGGTGTCGAAGGCGACGACGGTGCCGTCGCCGAAGCCGCTCGCCCACGCGGTGTTGTGCTTGGCGTCCACGACGACCTCACGGGCGTGGTTCACGCCGGGCAGCGAGGTGAGGTGCTTGCCGGTGCGCTGGTCGTAGACGGCCACGGAGTTGTCGCGGGTGTTCGTCGTCCAGACGGTGTTGTGCTCGTCGTCGACGGCGATTCCGTAGACGGCCTCGACGGCGCCGGTCGTGGCGTTGGTGACCGGAGGCGTGTAGGTGGCCTTCACCTTCAGGGTGCGCGGGTCGACCTTCAGCAGGCCGGAGTTGGTGACGGGCGGCCGGCCCACCGCGGAGGTGGCCCACAGCACGTTGTTCCGCTCGGAGTAGGCGGACTGGTAGAGCCCCTTCACGAGCGGCGCGGACTCGACGGTCGAGCCGGACGCTTTGCCGGAGGCCTTGCCGGGCTGCGCGGAGGCGGTACCGGTCAGGGCCAGCGCGCTGCCGGCGGCGAGGGCCACGGCGACTGCGGCGGTACGGCGGATGCGGCAGGTGAGTGAGGACATGCTGCGTCAATCTCCTTGACTGAGGCGCCTCCAGGAGAGGCGATCAGTCGCTAACTTAGCTTAGGCTTACCTAAGTCACATACCTCGGCTCGTGTGGCGCCCACCACATCCGAACCCCTCGACTACGGCCCCACGGGGCAAGGCCGAGGTGAAATCAGCGCCCCCGTAGATCAGTTGAGGAGAGACCGCAGGCGACAGGCCGACAACTCGGCGGCGCAGATCGTCCGACGGCTGTAGGAGGGGCGCCTAGGGAAGCGGGCCGCCCCGGGCCGTGATCCACAGGTCGTACCACTCCTCGTGGGTGAGTTCGGGTTCGCGGTGTACGGCGTCGCGGCAGGCGAGGATGCGGTCCGGGCGGCTGGAGCCGATGACGGGGGCGATCCGTGCCGGGTGCCGTTGGAGCCACCACAGGAGGATCGTCTCCGGGGTCGTCCGCTTGCGTGCGGCGAGGTCGGCGACGAGCCGTGCCGTCGGGGTCTCGCCGCCGCCGGTGAAGCGACCCCGGGCGAGGGCTCCCCAGGCCTGCAGTTGGATGCCGTTGGCGGTGCAGTACTCGAGTGTCCCGTGCGGGAAGCCGCTGTCGGCCGCGGCGGGGGTGTTGACCAGTACCCCGGCCTCCACCCAGTCGCGGCACTCCAGGCTCATCTCCAGTTGATTGGCCACCAGCGGTACATCCAGATGCGCCCGTAGGTGCGCGATCTGCGCGGCGCTCATGTTCGACACACCGAACCGGCGCACCAGGCCCTGACCGTGCAGCGAGGCGAGCGCCTTCGCGATCTCCTCCGGGCCGGTCAGCGGGTCGGGGCGGTGCAGGAGCAGTACGTCGATCACGTCGGTGCGCAGCCGGGTGAGGCTCTCCTCGACCCGCTGGACGATGGTCGGCCCGCGCAGGTCGTACAGACCTGGCCGGTCGCCGTCGGCCAGGCGGATGCCGCACTTGGTCTGCAGGACGATGCGCTCGCGCAGCCCGGACGCCCTGGCGAGCACCTCGCCGAACACCGCCTCCGACTTGCCGTGCCGGTAGATGTCGGCCTGGTCGAACACCGTGATGCCGGCCTCCAGCGCGGCGTCCACGGCGGCCTCGGCCGTGGCGATGTCCTCGGCGGTGTACGGCGTGGTGTCCCAGGAACCGCCGAGCCCCATGCATCCGTACAGCACACGACCGGTGTGCACGTCGGTCCGTGATGCCATTTCTCTTCCTCCGTGTCGCTGCGTGGTGGTGCCGGCCATCCTCGCTCAGGCCCGCGGTGGTTCGGTGGGCGGTCCGCCCGGGGGCCCGGCGGCCAGGGAGAGGAGTTGTTCCCTGGTGATGACGTCGGTGCCGGTGGCCGGGACGGTGCAGGCGTACGCTCCGGCGATCGCGCCGTAGCGGGCGCACCGCAGGGGGGATTCGCCGGCGAGGCGGCCGAAGAGGTAGGCGGAGGCGAAGGCGTCACCGGCGCCGTTGGAGTCCACCACGGGCGCCGGGGGCGTGACGGGCGGCACGTGGGACAGCTCGCCGTCGACGAGGAGGTGGGCCCCCTCGGCCCCGGCCGTCGCGACGACCGCCTCGGCCCGGCCACGGGCGGCGATCTGACGCATGGTCTTCTCCGGGTCGGTCAGCGCGGTGGCCGAGAGGAAGACGATGTCGGCCTCATAGGCGAAGGCCTCGTGGTACGGCTCGGTGCCGTCCCAGTTGTGCAGGTCGGTCGAGATGCTCACGCCGGCCGCGCGCAGCGTGGGCAGGGCGAAGGCGCAGGGATGGGTGAGGGAGACGTGGGCGTGCCTGCTCACCGCGGTGAGGGCCTCGACCGTCGCCGTGGGCAGCCGGTCCGTGCCCTGTGACCGGCTGTTGTCGTACAGCGAGAGGCGCCGTCCGTCGGGGCCGACCAGGTTCACCGCGCGCTTGGTGCCGGCGCGCTGGAGCGCCTCGGTGAAGGGGATCGCGCGCTCGCGGTGCAGCGCGCGGACCAGATCGCCCTCGTGGTCGTCGCCGATGAGGTCGATGTGATGGGTGCGCAGCCCCAGCGCCTGCACGCCCATGGCGACGAAGTCACCGGTCTGCCCGGCGCGCGTCTCGATCGCGGGGACCAGGTGACTGTCGGCGTAGGGGAGCGGCAGCTCGGGGACGTACACGATCGAGTCCACGCCTGCGCCGCCGAGCACCAGGACGTCGATCTCGGTCGTCTCAGTTGCCACAGGTGCTCCTGCTCGTCAGTGCTGGTCCTAAGGCTGGTCCCTAGGGCTGGTCCGAGCGGCCGGACGCCGTCGAGCCGCGGACCACGAGCTCCGGCATGAAGAGGAACTCGCTGTGCGGCGCGGGAGTTCCGCCGATCTCCTCGAGGAGCGTACGCACGGAGGCCTGGCCCATCGCCTGGACCGGCTGGCGGATGGTGGTCAGCGGGGGGTCGGTGAACGCGATGAGCGGCGAGTCGTCGTAGCCGACCACCGAGATGTCGTGCGGCACCCGCAAGTCCCGTTCCCGCGCGGCCCGGACGGCGCCGAGCGCCATCATGTCGCTGGCGCACACGATCGCGGTGCAGCCACGGCCGATCAGCGTGCCCGCCGCGGCCTGGCCGCCCTCCAGGGTGTAGAGGGAGTGCTCGATCAACTCCTCGGAGTCCGCCGACGACATCCCGAGGCGTTCCTGCATGCCGATCTGGAAGCCCTCGATCTTGCGCAGGACGGGCACGAAACGCTTGGGGCCCACCGCGAGCCCGATCCGGGTGTGCCCCAGTGAGGCGAGGTGGGTGACGGCGAGCCGGGCCGCGGCACGGTCGTCCGTGGAGACGAAGGGTCCCTGCACCTTGGGGGAGAAGCCGTTGACGAGGACGAAGGGCACGCCCTTGCCGCGCAGCACTTCGTAGCGCTCCATGTCGGCGGTGGTGTCGGCGTGCAGGCCCGAGACGAAGATGATTCCGGAGACGCCGCGGTCCACCAGCATGTCGGTGAGCTCGTCCTCGGTGGAGCCGCCGGGCGTCTGGGTGGCCAGGACGGGCGTGTAGCCCTGGCGGGTCAGGGCCTGGGCGATGACCTGGGCGAGGGCCGGGAAGATCGGGTTGTCCAGCTCGGGCGTGATCAGGCCGATCAGTCCTGCGCTGCTGCGCTGCCGCAGCCGCGAGGGACGTTCGAAGCCGAGCATGTCCAGGGCGGCCAGGACGGATTCGCGGGTCGCCGCCGCCACACCGGGCTTGCCGTTGAGGACGCGGCTGACGGTGGCTTCGCTCACCCCCGCCTGCGCTGCGATGTCGACGAGCCGTGCGGTCATGCGGGGACTGTACCGGTGATCTGCCGGATTGCACACCGCTTGTGAAAGCTTGCAGAAAGTTCCGGTTCTGCAAGGAGCTTGCGGGCCATTCGGGGTCAAGTAGGGGCGACCGATGCCACCTCAGGGGCCTGTCAAGCGCAGCAAGAGCAACCGTAAGGACACACAGCGGTAACGATCAGCAGTCCTTGCAGAAATTTCCCGCAAGGTCTTTCGGGCGCTTTTCAATCCTGTTACGTTCCCTGGCAACCCGGCGCCGCGTCGAGTGCGGCTCGTAGGAGGCAGCTCTGTTGGGGGTTTCGCCTCCCCTTGTTCCGGGATCAGTTGAAGGAGTTCACATGCGGCGTGGCATAGCGTCCACCGCACTGGTCGCGACCCTGGCCCTGACAGTGGCAGCGTGCGGTGGCGATGACGGTGACAGCGGCAACAAGGGTTCGGGCAAGCTGTCCGGAACCGTCACTTTCTGGGACACCTCGAACGACGCCGAGAAGGGGACCTACGAGAAGCTCGCCAAGGGCTTCGAGAAGCTCCACCCGGACGTCAAGGTCAACTATGTGAGCGTCGCGTTCGGCGAGGCCAACGCCAAGTTCAAGAACGCCGCGGGCGGCAACTCCGGCGCCCCCGACGTGATGCGCACCGAGGTCGCCTGGGTCGCCGACTTCGCCAACCTGGGCTACCTCGCCCCGCTGGAGGGCACCCCCGCCCTCGACAAGGCGGACGACTACCTCCCGCAGGCCGCGGCAAGCACCAAGTTCAAGGGCAAGACCTACGCCGCCCCGCAGACGATCGACACCCTGGCGCTCTTCTACAACAAGAAGATGCTCAAGGAGGCCGGCGTCGAGGCCCCCAAGACCTTCGACGAGGTGAAGTCCGCCGCCAAGAAGATCAAGTCGAAGTCCGGCAAGACCGGCCTCTACCTGCGCGGCGACGACCCGTACTACTACCTCCCGTACCTCTACGGCGAGGGCGGCGACCTCCTCGACACCAAGAGCAAGAAGATCACCGTCGACGACCCCGAGGGCGCGGCGGCCTTCAAGGTCATGAAGGACCTGGTCGACTCCAAGGCCGCCACCACCGACGCGAGCGACGGCTACAACAACCAGCTCAACGCCTTCAAGGACGGCGACGTCGCGATGGCCCTCGACGGACCGTGGTCCATCGAGGGAGCCCTGCAGGGCAAGTCGTTCAAGGGCGACAAGGCCAACCTCGGCATCGCCCCGGTGCCCGGCGGCAGCGACCGCCAGGCCTCCCCGCAGGGCGGCTGGAACCTCGCGGCCTACGCGGGCTCCAAGAACCTCGACGCGAGCTACGAGTTCATCAAGTACATGAGCTCGGCCAAGGTGCAGCAGCAGACCACCGAGAAGCTGAGCCTGCTGCCCACCCGTACCTCGGTGTACGACGTGCAGTCCGTCAAGGACAACCAGATGGTGCAGTTCTTCAAGCCGGCCGTGGACAAGTCCGTGGAGCGGCCGTGGATCCCGCAGGCCAACGCCCTGTTCGAGCCGATCCGGCTGCAGATGGAGAAGGTGCTCAGCGGCAAGACCTCGCCCGAGAACGGCGCGAAGGGTGTCGGCGACGCCTACCGCAAGCTCCTGAAGGACTACAAGTAAATGGCTGTTGACAGCAGCCAGTCTCTGGCCAAGGCCGCGGACGCCCAGGGCGCCCGCGGCCGCGGCCGGCGGACCGGCGACACCGGCAAGACCCCCGGACGGCTGCGCAGGTCGCTGTCCACGCACTGGTACGCCTGGGCCATGGTCGCCCCCGTGGTGGCCGTCATCGGCGTGATCATCGGGTACCCGCTGGTGCGGGGCCTGTACCTGTCGACGACCGACGCCAACGAGGCGAACGTCGAGCGCACCATCGGCATGAACCACATCCCGGCGACCTACAAGTCCGTCGGCCTGGACAACTACACCGCCGTCCTCTCCGACGGCGTCTTCTGGGACCGGCTGACCTGGACCATCATCTGGACCGTCTCCTGTGTCGCGATCTCCTTCACGCTCGGCCTGGTCCTCGCGAACATGCTCAACCGCAAGCTGGCGGGGCGCTCCCTCTACCGGATGGCGCTGATCCTGCCCTGGGCGGTGCCGGCCTTCGTCTCCGTCTTCACCTGGCGGCTGCTGTTCAACGAGAAGAACGGCATCCTCAACAAGATCCTCGCCGGTGGCGGCATCGACGCGATCCCGTGGCTCAACGACCCCACATGGGCCAAGCTCTCGGTGATCACGGTCAACGTCTGGCTCGGCGTCCCGTTCATGCTGGTCGCCATGCTCGGTGGACTCCAGTCCATCCCCGGTGAGCTCTACGAGGCCGCGGAGATGGACGGCGCGAACGCCTGGCAGCGCTTCAGGCACATCACCCTGCCGGGCCTGCGGACCGTCAGCAGCACCGTCATCCTGATCAGCGGCATCTGGACCTTCAACATGTTCCCGGTGATCTTCCTGCTGACCCGGGGCGGTCCGGGAGACGCCACCGAGATCCTGGTGACGTACGCCTACCGGCTCTCGTTCGTCGTGAGTCCGCGCGACTTCGCGGGATCCGCGGCCTGGGGCGTCATCATTCTGCTGCTCCTTTCGCTTTTCGCGGTCGTCTACCGCCGCGCGCTCCGCAAGCAGGGAGAAGTGTGGTGACCACCATGACCGACGAGAAGACCTCGGCGACCGGCGGGAAGACCCCGCCCCCGGCCCGGCCCAAGAAGGTCAGGGAGCGCGGCGAGCGCGGCCCGCTGGCCTCGGTCGGCCTCCACCTGGGCCTCCTGATCGCCTCCGCCACCGCGATCCTGCCGCCGCTGTGGCTGCTCATCACCTCGTTCAAGCCGACCAGCGAGGCGTTCTCCACCGACCTGGTCAAGGACTTCACGCTCCGCAACTACGACCACGTCGTCAACGACACCGAGTTCCTGAGCTGGCTCGCCAACTCCCTGCTCGTCGTCGGCCTCACCACGGTGATCGGCGTCTTCATCTCGGCGACCACCGGCTACGCCGTCAGCCGCTTCAAGTTCCCCGGCATGCGGCCACTGATGTGGATGCTGCTGATCACCCAGATGTTCCCTGTCGCGGTGCTCATCGTGCCGCTCTACAACCTCCTGGCGAACCTGGGCCTGCTCAACCAGCCCATCGGCCTCGTCGTCACCTATCTGACGATCGCCGTGCCCTTCTGCGCCTGGATGATGAAGGGGTACTTCGACACCATCCCGGTGGAGATCGACGAGGCCGGACGCGTGGACGGACTCAATCCGTTCGGCACGTTCTGGCGGCTCATCGTGCCCCTTGCCAAGCCCGGTCTGGCCGTCACCGGCTTCTACAGCTTCATCACCGGCTGGGCCGAGGTCGCCTACGCCTCCGCCTTCATGACCGGCGAGGAGAACCTCACCCTGGCGGGCGGCCTGCAGACCTTCGTCAACCAGTACACCAGCGACTGGGGCTCGCTGACGGCCGCGGCGGTGATCGTCGCCGTACCCGCCGCTGTGATCTTCGGCTTCGTACAGCGCCACCTCGTCTCCGGCCTCACGGCCGGCGCGACGAAGTCCTGACGCGCAGCCCTGCTACCGCGCACACCCCCCTCGCACTCGACCTCTCGATCTCAGGGAAGACATGACCCAGCATCTCGCTGCCCCTGCAGCCCCCGCCTCCGGCACCCACACGGACTGGTGGCGTGGCGCGGTGATCTACCAGGTCTACCCGCGCAGCTTCGCCGACGGCAACGGTGACGGAATGGGTGACCTGGACGGCATCCGTGCCCGCCTTCCCTACCTCAGGGACCTCGGCGTCGACGCCGTCTGGCTCAGCCCCTTCTACTCCTCGCCGCAGGCCGACGCCGGTTACGACGTCGCCGACTACCGCGCGATCGACCCGATGTTCGGCAGCCTCCTGGACGCCGACGCCCTGCTGCGGGACGCCCACGGCCTGGGCCTGCGCGTCATCGTCGACCTGGTGCCCAACCACTCCTCCGACCGGCACGACTGGTTCCAGCGCGCCCTGCGCGAGGGCCCCGGCTCCCCGTTGCGCGAGCGCTACCACTTCCGGCCGGGCAAGGGCGAGAACGGCGAACTCCCGCCCAACGACTGGGAGTCCGTCTTCGGCGGCCCCGCCTGGACGCGGACACCGGACGGCGAGTGGTACCTCCACCTGTTCGCCCCCGAGCAGCCCGACTTCAACTGGGAACACCCCGCCGTCCACGACGAGTTCCGCTCGATCCTGCGCTTCTGGCTCGACATGGGCGTCGACGGCTTCCGCGTGGACGTCGCCCACGGCCTGGTCAAGGCCGAGGGGCTGCCCGACATCGGCCGCAGCGACCAGCTCAAGCTGCTGGGCAACGATGTCATGCCGTTCTTCGACCAGGACGGCGTGCACGAGATCTACCGCAGCTGGCGCAAGGTCCTGACGGAGTACGCGGGCGAGCGCATTCTCGTCGCAGAGGCCTGGACCCCGACCGTCGAGCGTGCCGCCGCCTACGTGCGCCCGGACGAGATGCACCAGGCCTTCAACTTCCAGTACCTGGGCACCCACTGGGACGCCGCGGAGCTGCGCGAGGTCATCGACGTGTCGCTGGCCGCGATGCGCCCCGTCGGCGCCCCGGCCACCTGGGTGCTCTCCAACCACGACGTCACCCGCCACGCCACGCGGTTCGCCAACCCGCCGGGGCTCGGCACGCAGCTGAGCACCGCGGGCGACCGCGAGCTCGGCCTGCGCCGTGCCCGCGCCGCCTCGCTCCTGATGCTGGCGCTGCCCGGCTCCGCGTACGTCTACCAGGGCGAGGAACTGGGCCTGCCGGACGTCACCGAGCTGCCGGACGAGGTGCGCCAGGACCCCTCCTTCCTCCGCGCGAACGGCCAGGACGGGTTCCGCGACGGCTGCCGGGTGCCCATCCCGTGGACCATCGACGGCTCCAGCCACGGCTTCGGTGCGGGCGGCAGCTGGCTGCCGCAGCCCGAGGGATGGGGCGAGCTCAGCGTCGAGGCGCAGACCGGCGACCCCGCGTCCACGCTGGAGCTGTACCGCAGGGCGCTCGCCGTGCGCCGGGAGCTGCCGGGCCTGGGCGCCGGCGACTCGGTGGAGTGGCTCGATGCCCCCGAGGGTGTCCTCGCCTTCAGGCGTGAGGGCTTCGTGTGCACGGCCAACACCACCGGTGAAGCGGTGCGGATCCCGGCCCCCGGCCGGATCCTGCTGTCCAACGCCGAGGTGGAGACGGCGGACGGCAAGGTCGAGCTGCCCGCCGACACCACCGTCTGGTGGGCGGTGTGACCCTTTCCCTGCCGCGGTCCGCCGACCGGGGAGACGGGGGAGACCGGGGCGTCCCGCGGCTCGCGGACATCGCGGCCCAGTCCGGTGTCAGCGAGGCCACCGCGAGCCGGGTGCTCAACGGCAGGCCGGGGGTGGCCGCCGGCACCCGGCGCCGGGTGCTCGCCGCCCTGGACGTCCTTGGCTACGAGCGGCCGATGCGGCTCAAGCGGCACAGCGCCGGTCTGGTCGGTCTGGTCATCCCCGAGCTCAGCAACCCGATCTTCCCCGCCTTCGCGCAGGTCGTCGAACAGGTCCTGTCCGGGCACGGCTACACGCCGATGCTGTGCACCCAGATGCCGGACGGGGCCAGCGAGGACGAGCTGGTCGAGCAACTGGAGGAGCGCCGGGTCAGCGGCATCGTCTTCCTGTCCGGGCTGCACGCCGACACCACGGCCGACCCCACCCGGTACCTCGAACTGCACGCCCGCGGCGTGCCGTTCGTCCTGATCAACGGCTACAACGAGCACATCCCGGTGTCCTTCGTCTCGCCCGACGACCGCGCGGCCGCGCGGATGGCGGTGCGTCACCTCGTCGACCTGGGCCACCGGCGGATCGGGCTCGCCATCGGCCCGACCCGCTACGTCCCCTCGCTGCGCAAGGCGGAGGGGTTCACGGCGGCACTGCACGCGCTGCTCGGCCTGGAGCAGGGGGAGGCCGAACAGCGCGTGCAGCGCACGCTGTTCACGGTCGAGGGCGGGCACGCGGCGGCCGGCGCCCTGCTCGACCAGGGGTGCACGGCGATCGTCTGCGGCAGCGACATGATGGCGCTCGGTGCGGTCAGGGCGGCGCGTGAGCGCGGCCTGTCGGTGCCCGGCGACGTCTCCGTCGTCGGCTTCGACGACTCGCCCCTGATCGCCTTCACGGACCCGCCGCTCACCACGGTGCGCCAGCCGGTGCAGGCGATGGCGAGCGCCGCGGTGGGCGCGCTGCTCGAGGAGCTGCACGGAAACCCCGTACAGCACACGGAGTTCGTCTTCCAGCCCGAGCTCGTGGTGCGTGGCTCGACGGCGCAGGCGAAGCGCTGAGAGGGAGGCCCCCGGCGCCGGCCCCGGTCGGGGCAGCGGGGTGATGACGTGGCGCCGGGGCCTCTCCGTCCCACGACTCCGGTCCGGACGGCCGGGCGCGTGGGGCCCGTTGCCGGATCCCCCGGCCGTCCGGACCGGAGTCGTGGTTGAACGTAGCACCGTCGCAATGTCTTGCGAAAGGTTTTGCGGGCCGTGAACTCCCGGGATCGCGCATCTGACGCCAGAGTGTGCGCCGAGGGTTGACCGGGGTTCTTGAGGGTCGTACGGTCTCGACCGAAAACGGCGTTGAAATGTTTCTGCAACATCCTTCAACGGCCTTACGGGCACGGCGCGTTGCCGGACAAGGTCACCTCACTCAGGCAAAAGGTCACACCTCACTCATGCAGGAGGCCCTCATGGCTGGCCGGAAGTCCAGAGTCCGCAGACCCGTCAGCAGACCCGTCCGCAGACCCCTCGCCGCCGCTCTCGCCCTGGTCGCGGGAGTTGCCGGCAGCATCGTCGCCGGAGCCCCGCAGGCGCAGGCCGCGCCGCCCGGCGGCAAGGACGTCACCGCCGTGCTCTTCGAGTGGAAGTTCACCTCGGTGGCCAAGGCGTGCACCCAGCAGCTCGGCCCCGACGGCTACGGCTATGTCCAGGTCTCCCCGCCCCAGGAGCGCATCCAGGGCGAAGCGTGGTGGGCCGCCTACCAGCCCGTCAGCTACAAGATCGGCACCAGGCTCGGCGACCGGACCGCGTTCCAGAACATGGTCAACACCTGCCACAAGGCCGGGGTGAAGGTCGTCGTCGACGCGGTGATCAACCACATGACGAACGCCAACGGAACCGGCTCGGCGGGATCGTCCTTCACCAAGTACGACTACCCGGGCACGTATTCGGGCGCCGACATGGACAACTGCCGCTCGGACATCAGCAACTACCAGGACCGCTGGAACGTCCAGAACTGCGAACTGGGCGGCCTCGCCGACCTCGACACCGGCGAGGACTACGTCCGGGGGCGGGTCGCGGCCTACCTGAACGACCTGCTGTCCCTGGGCGTCGACGGCTTCCGCGTCGACGCGGCCAAGCACATACCCGTGGACGACCTGAAGAACATCAAGTCCCGGCTCAGCAACCCGGGCGTCTACCTGAAGCAGGAGACGATCTTCCGAGCGGGCGAGGCGGTCTCCCCGAGCGAGTACACCGCCACCGGCGACGCCCAGGAGTTCCGCTACGGCTGGGACCTGAAGCGGGTCTTCAACGACGAGAAGCTCGCCTACCTGAAGAACTTCGGCGAGGGCTGGGGCTACATGCCCGGCGGCTCGGCCGCCGTCTTCGTCGCCAACCACGACACCGAACGCCACGGCCAGACCCTCAACTACAAGGACGGCGCCAACTACACCCTCGCGCACGTCTTCATGCTGGCCCTGCCCTACGGCGCACCGGACGTGCACTCCGGCTACGAGTTCACCAGCAACGACGCCGGATCACCCAACGGCGGCCAGGTGAAGGCCTGCTACAGCGACGGCTGGAAGTGCCAGCACGCCTGGCCCGAGATCAAGAGCATGGTCAAGTTCCGCAACACCGCCCGCGGGACCGGCATGACCAACTGGTGGGACAACGGCAACGACGCCATCGCGTTCGGCCGCGGCGACAAGGCCTACGTGGTCATCAACCACGAGGGTTCCTCGGTCGCCCGGACCTTCCAGACGTCCCTCGCCGCGGGCAGCTACTGCGACGTCCAGAGCGGCAGGAGCGTCACCGTCAACGGCTCGGGCCAGTTCACGGCCTCCGTCGCGCCGAACACCGCGCTCGCCCTGCACACCGGGGCCAGGAGCTGCTGAGCTCCGCACCGCGCGGCTGACCGGCCTGCTGCACGGGCCGCCCGGCATTCGCTTCCCCGCCCGCCGGGCGGCCCACCCCCGACGCGGGGCTCTGCCCCGGACCCCGCTCCTGGAACGCCGGAGGGGCTGATATGTGCCCCCGGCGCGCTCACCATCCGCACTCCGTAACGCACAAGGAGAAGTTCCCCTTGACCGGCTCCCCCCGCCGCACCCTCGTCACCACGGCCCTCGCCCTGCTCGCCGCGGTCGCGCCCCTGACGCCCTCGGCCACCGCGGCACCCCGGACGTCGGCCGCCGCCGACGCACCCGCCGCGCTCGACTTGTCCGCCTCCCGGGCCCAGTGGATCGACAAGAACACCCTCGCCTGGGAGGTCCAGGGCGATGCCGCCTCCCAGGAGCTGGTGTACGCCCGCGACGGGAAGCTCGCCGTCAAGGACGGCGAACTCACCGGCGAGGGACGGCGGATCCGCCTCACCCCGGCCGAGGGCGGCCTCACCGACGCCCAGCGCAAGAAGTACCCGCACCTGAAGAGCTACGCCGCCTTCACCGTCGACCCGCGCGACCGCGACCGCGTCCGCCACGCCCTCACCGGCCAGCTCGTCGCCACCCGCGCCGGCGCCGACGGCACCCTGCTGACCGCCACCGGCGTCCAGACCCAGGGCATCCTCGACGACCTTTACGGCGCCGCCGCCACCAAGGCCGCCCTCGGCCCGCAGTTCCGCGACGGACGCCCCACGCTCGCCCTGTGGGCGCCCACCGCCCAGTCCGTGAGCCTCGAACTCGACGGCAAGCGCGTGGCGATGCGGCGCGACGACGCCGGCGGCGTGTGGTCCGTCGCCGGCGCCAGGAGCTGGGCGGGCAAGCAGTACCGGTACGTCGTGAAGGTGTGGGCGCCCAGCGTCCAGAAGGTGGTCACCAACAAGGTCACCGACCCCTACTCCACGGCGCTCACGGCCGACTCGACGCGCAGCATCGCCGTCGACCTCGACGACCCGAAGCTCGCCCCCAAGGGCTGGGAGCAGCTGAAGAAGCCGAAGGCGACCCCGCTGCGCGGCGCGCAGATCCAGGAGCTGCACATCCGTGACTTCTCCGTCGAGGACAAGACGGCGCGCCACCCCGGCACATACCTGGCCTTCACGGACACGAAGTCCGACGGCGTGAAGCATCTGCGCGAGCTGGCCAAGGCCGGCACCTCCTACGTCCATCTGCTGCCCGCCTTCGACATCGGGACCATTCCCGAGCGCGAGGCCGACCAGGCCACGCCCGACTGCGACCTGACGGCCCCCGCCCCGGACTCCGAGGAGCAGCAGGCCTGCGTCGCCAAGACCGCCGCCAAGGACGCCTACAACTGGGGCTACGACCCGCTGCACTACACCGTTCCGGAGGGCAGCTACGCGAGCGACCCCGACGGGACCCGGCGCACGGTCGAGTTCCGGCAGATGGTCCAGGGCCTCAACGGCTCCGGCCTGCGGACCGTGATGGACGTCGTCTACAACCACACCGCCGCGAGCGGCCAGGCCGACAAGTCGGTCCTCGACAAGATCGTGCCGGGTTACTACCAGCGGCTGATGGCGGACGGCACGGTCGCCACCTCCACCTGCTGTGCCAACACCGCGCCCGAGAACGCCATGATGGGCAAGCTCGTCGTCGACTCGCTGGTCACCTGGGCCAAGGAGTACAAGGTCGACGGCTTCCGCTTCGACCTGATGGGCCACCACCCCAAGGCCAACATCCTGGCCGTCCGCAAGGCCCTCGACGCACTGACCCTCAAGAAGGACGGCGTCGACGGGAAGAAGATCGTCCTCTACGGAGAGGGCTGGAACTTCGGCGAGATCGCCGACGACGCCCGCTTCGTCCAGGCCACCCAGAAGAACATGGCCGGCACGGGCATCGCCACCTTCTCCGACCGCGGCCGCGACGCGCTGCGCGGCGGCGGCCCCTTCGACGAGGACCCCGGCGTCCAGGGCTTCGCCAGCGGCCTGTTCACCGACCCCAACGCCTCCAAGGCGAACGGCACACCCGCCGAGCAGAAGGCCCGACTCCTGCACTACCAGGACCTGCTCAAGGTGGCCCTCACCGGCAATCTGTCCGCGTACACCTTCACGGACTCCTCCGGCCGCAGGGTCAAGGGCTCCGAGGTCGACTACAACGGCGCGCCGGCCGGATACGCGGACGCCCCCGGCGACGCCCTGTCCTACTCCGACGCGCACGACAACGAATCCCTCTACGACGCCCTCGCCTTCAAGCTGCCCGCGGACACCACGGCCGCCGAGCGCTCCCGCATGCAGGTGCTCGCGATGGCGACCTCGACCCTGGCCCAGGGCCCTTCCCTGTCCCAGGCCGGCAGCGACCTGCTGCGCTCGAAGTCCCTGGACCGCAACTCCTACGACAGCGGCGACTGGTTCAACGCCCTGCACTGGAACTGCGAGGACGGCAACGGCTTCGGACGCGGCCTGCCCCCGGCCGCCGACAACAAGGACAAGTGGGCCTACGGAAAGCCCCTGTTGACGTCCGCGAACCTGACCCCGGGCTGCGCCGAGATCAACGGGACATCGGCGGCCTACCAGGACCTGGTGAAGCTGCGCGCGACCGAGCCCGCGTTCTCCCTGAAGACGACCGACCAGATCCAGTCCCGGCTCTCGTTCCCGCTCTCGGGCACATCCGCCGAGACCCCCGGCGTCATCACC
This sequence comes from Streptomyces sp. NPDC051214, assembly GCF_040682375.1. Taxonomy (NCBI): domain Bacteria; kingdom Bacillati; phylum Actinomycetota; class Actinomycetes; order Kitasatosporales; family Streptomycetaceae; genus Streptomyces; species Streptomyces sp. NPDC051214. Next base: position 19,740 of record NZ_JBFBAT010000001.1, on the reverse strand, counting down.
ATGGAGCTCGGGAACCTCGTGGTCGTCTTCAACGCGACCCCCCAGGCACAGGAGCAGCGGGTGGCGGGCCTTGAGGGCACCGCGTACGGGCTGCACCCCATCCAGGCGCGGGGCGCCGACCCGGTGGTCAAGTCGGCCTCGTACGCGCGCGGTTCAGGAACGTTCAGCGTCCCCGCCCGCACGGTCGCCGTCTTCGAACGGGGCTGACCCGAGGCCCTGACACGGTAGTCCGCTACCCGCCCCTCTAGGAGGCAGGCACGAGCCGGTAGGAGTCGCCGTCGGCGATCACGTGGCCTGCTGTGGGGGGCGGGAAGTGGCTGCCCAGCAGGAGAGTTGAGGTGCCGGAGAGTTCGTGCAGGAGCTCGTGGCGGGTGCGGGCCGCCGCCTCGGGGTCGATGTCCACGCAGCTGCCCAGGTCGGGGTGGATCAGCTGGACGGGGTGGTGGATGCAGTCGCCGGTGATGAGCGCGCTCTCGCCGTGGCTGCGTAGCTCCACCGCGACCTGGCCCGGTGTGTGGCCCGGGGTGGGGCGCAGGCGCACACCCCGGGCGATGTCGGTGCCCCCGGAGGGGACGTCGACGAGGTCGAGCAGGCCGGCCTCCTTGATGGGGTGCACGGAGTCGCGGAACATCTGGCGTCGGGGCTCGTCCATGTCGACACCGGCCCAGTGGTCCCATTCGGAGCGGGCCGTGAGGTAGCGGGCGTTGGGGAAGGTGGGCACCCAACTGGCGCCGTCGGCGCGGGTGTTCCAGCCGACGTGGTCGGTGTGCAGATGGGTGAGGACGACGAGATCGACCGTTTCGGGGGCGAAGCCGGCCTGCGTCAGGCGCGTGAGGTAGTCGCTGTCCAGGTTGTCCCACGCGGGGTTGGCCCGCTGCTTGCCGTTGCCGATGCCGGTGTCCACGAGCACGCGCAGCCCGTCGGCCTCGACCGCGAAGCTGTGGCTCGCCAGGCGCAGGACGCGTTGTGCGTCCGCGAAGTCGGGTTGCAGCCAGGAGGATCGGGCGACGACCTCCGGGGTTGCTCCAGGCAGCAGCCACGGGCCTGTCTGTGAGGGGAGTTGGACCTCGTCGATGCGGTGCACGGTGAGGTCCCCGACCGTCCAGGCCGGGGCGCTGGGAGAAGGGGAGGGGCCGGGGGTGGCGTGGTGTGCGGATGTCGTGGCCATGCGGTGATCCATCCTTCGGTCGGCCGGGTGACGGTGCCATCCCAGATCTAAAAGCAACTGGTTTGCGTTAACGCAGCGTAGGCCCTATCGTCGCGTTAAAGCAAACCGTTAGCTTTTGAGCTGCGTCCGGGGCGGGCCGTCGCCCGGCGCGGCGCCACGAGCCGAGAGGCCGCACGTGAACACCGTCCTGAACACCGCCGCACTCACCTCCCAGGAGGCCGCCCGGGGCGCGCTCCGATCGGGACTGCCCCTGGCCAGCGACCGTCACGAGGTGGTGGCGGCGACCGCCACGCACATCCAGTCCGTCATCGCCACGCTGCGCGAACTGGACTTCGGCGACACACCGCCCGCGATCTCCTACACGGCAGGGCAGGAGGGCACCGATGCAGCCGTATGAGCTGTCCCTGGCGGATGCCGCCCGCGCCATGGCCGCGAAAGAGCTCTCCCCGGTGGAGCTCACCGACTCCGTCCTCGACCGCATCGGCACCGTGGAGGGACGCCTCCAGGCGTACGTCGGTGTCGCGGCGGACTCCGCGCGGGCGGCGGCGGCCCGGGCCGAGCGCGAGATCACCCAGGGGGAGTCGCGCGGTCCGCTGCACGGCATCCCCATGGGCCTGAAGGACCTGTTCGACGCCAAGGGCGTGCCCACCACGGCGAGTTCGCGGGTCAGGGCGGGTCACGTGGCCCCGCGTGACAGTGCCGTCGCCGCGCGTCTGTCCGACGCCGGTGCGGTGCTCCTGGGAAAGACCCACACCCACGAGTTCGCCTACGGGCTGACCACCCCGCAGACGCACAACGCCTGGGACCACTCCCGCGTCGCGGGCGGATCGAGCGGGGGCTCGGCCGTCGCCGTCGCGGCGGGGGAGGCCACCTTCGCGCTGGGCACCGACACCGGCGGATCGATCCGCGTGCCCGCGGCGCTGAACGGCGTGGTCGGTCTCAAGCCGACCTACGACCTGATCTCCCGTCAGGGGGTGACATCCCTGTCCTGGTCCCTGGACCACGTGGGCCCCCTCACCCGCACGGTGCGGGACGCGGCGCTCGTGCTCGGCGCCTTGACGGGGCGGGACGGGTACGACCCCGCTGCTCCGGGAGTCGAGGATTCCCCGGCAGGTGACCTGACGGGGCTGCGGGTGGGAGTGCCCCGCAACCACTACTTCGAGCGGATCAGCCCGGAGGTCGAGGAAAGCGTGCGCCGGGCCATCGGCCAACTCCAGGAACTCGGGGCCGAGCTCGTCGAGGTCGAGATCCCCCTGGCGCGCTACCTCCAGGCCACCCAGTGGGGCCTGATGGTCCCCGAGGCGACCGCGAACCACGAGCGGACCGTTCGCTCGGTGCCTGATCTCTACACGGCGGAGGTCCGCGTGCTCCTGGAGGCGGGCGAACTCGTGTCCGCCGGTGACTACCTCAGGGCCCAGCGCGCGCGGGCGCTGATGCGCGAGGCCTGGGCAGAGATGCTCGGCCGCGTCGACGTGATCGCAGCCCCGGCCGTGCCGATGACGGCCGCCAAGGCCGGTCAGGAGAGCGTGGAGTGGGCGGACGGCACGGCCGAGGCCGTCTCCGATGCCTACGTCCGTCTCTCCGCACCCGCCAACATCACGGGCGTACCGGCGCTGACGCTGCCCGTGGGCCAGGACCGCGCGGGCCTGCCGATCGGCATGCAGCTGATGGGGCGCCCGCATGACGAGGCGACCGTACTGCGGGTCGGGCACGCCTATGAGGTGTCTGCCTCCGGTGCCGGAAGCGGTGTGGGGGCGGGGCGCCTGGCCCCCATCGCGGCGTGAGCCGTGGCCCCAGCTAGAAGCAACGAATTCGCGTTAAGGCGTTAGGGTGGAGCCATGAGTCCCAAGCCCATGGTGCGGCCCGGAGGGCGCAGCGCCCGGGTCCAGGAGTCGGTCCACGCGGCGGTCCGCGAGCTGCAGTCCGAGCTGGGGCGCGAGGCGCTGACCGTCCCCCTGGTCGCGGCGCGCGCCGGGGTGACCCCGTCGACGGTCTACCGCCGGTGGGGCGACCTCCAGGAACTCCTGTCCGACGTCGCGGTGGAGCACCTGCGCCCCGAGGCGCTCCCGGCCGACCTCGGCACCCTGCGCGCGGACCTCGGCGCGTGGGCAGAGCAGTTCCTCGACGAGATGGCCTCCCCGCCCGGGCGCGCGTACATCAGAGACGCCCTCCTCGGAGACCCGGAGGGGAGCAACGCCGGTCAGTGCTCCGCCTATGCCGCCGAGCAGATCGACGTCGTCCTGGCGCGCGCGGCGGAGAGGGGCGAGGCCGCCCCGGACACGGAGCGGGTCATCGACCAGGTCGTGGCACCGATGATGTACCGCATCCTCTTCCGCCCCAGCCAACTGGACGCCGCCTACGCGCGCGCACTCGTCGACCGGGCCCTCGCGGCATCCTGAGCCCGCTTTCGGCGGTGTCAACAGCAGGCAGAAACATGACGGCATCCGGCGATCAAAACCGGCGTCCAAGGGATCGTCCGGGCGCACTCCCGATCGTCAAGGGAGTTCACGTCGTCAGGTAACTGTCGCCATCAGCGGGAATATGCCGCCGTGAGGTACAGACCGCTACGGTGTGGCCCCGCAGTTGTTCCCGTCGGGTCGTCGTCTCGGCCCCGGAGGTGAGAGATGGCGGATGCCGCTTCGGCGTCGTTCGGAACAATCCCGGTCCAGCATCTCAGGGCGGGAGATCATGCTTTCGTCAGCTACGACGACGACGATGCGGGCCGCGACGTGGTGTCTGCCTTCGCGTGGGCGGGGCTGGTCAAGCGCGAGAAGGTGATGGTCTTCGCCGCTCCGCACATGGAGGACGAGCAGGTGTGGGGCCGCATCGACGCCCCGGGCGCCCTGCTGGGACCCGCCCGTGACCACGGGCAGTTGGTGCTCAGCAGCATGCGCGCCCTCATCCACCCCCAGGACGAGTTCACTCCCCGCCGGCAGTGGGAGCGCATCACGGAGGAGACCGACCGGGCCTTGGCCGAGGGCTACAGCGGGCTGCGCACCTATATCGACATGCACTGGGTGGGGCATCTGGGCGCCGATGTCGAGGTGATGATGCACCGCGAATCACACGCCCAGCATCTGTTCACCGACCGCCCCTATACCGAGATCTGCGCCTACGACCGCCGCTGGTTCGCCCCTGACGTCCTGACCGCGATGCACGAGGCGCACCCCTGCCGGCTGCTGCCCCGCCTGGGCGCTCTGCACACGGAACAGACGGACGGACGCGTGCGGTTGGTCGGCGAGGCGGACCTCGCCACCCGGGAGGAGTTCATCGCCGCCGTGCGCCAGGGGCTCAGGTGCGGCGTGGATTCCTGCGGGCTGCTCGTCGTGGACCTGACCGGACTCGTGTTCCTCGGCGTCGCCTGCGCCGTGGACCTGCTGCGCCTGGTCCTGGAACACCCGCACGGCCCGGTCCAGGTCACCTGTCCGCCGACAACGGCCCGCATACTGCGCCGAGCAGGCGCCGACCAGGTGCCCCACATGGCGATCAGCGAGGTGGACCGCTGATGACGAGCACGTCGGACCCACGCGAGGTCCCCCCCGTCACCCTCCTGGAATCACACTTCACCCAGGACGACCTGCCCCGGCTGCGCATGCTCGTGGACCAGTACGCCGACCACCAGGGACTGACCGAGCCGCGGCGCAGCGATTTCATCGTGGCCCTGGACGCGGTGGCGTGCAACGCGGTCGAGCACGCGGGCGGCGGCGGCACGCTGATCCTGCAACGCAGCAACGGCCATCTGGCCTGCCACATCCACGACGTGGGCCCCGGCTTCAGCGCCGACGTGATCCCCGATCTGGCTCCCGGCCTGGACGGCCGACCGGGCGGCCGCGGCCTGTGGCTCGCGGGCCTCCTGACCGACGAGCTCACGATCTCGGCGGGCCCCTCCGGCAGCAAGGTGACACTGACCGTGCGCCTGCCCGACCACGCATATTGAGAGGACAGGGGATCAGCTCCTGCCCTACAGTCGACCGACGCGCGAACGACGCGACCCCTGCGACAAGGGAGGTTGATGAATATGGCCCGCCAGACGATTCATCAGCATGCCCTTGTCCGGGCCGCCTGAAGTTGTCGAGCGGCCCGGTCGTCTGAAACGACCAGGAGTATCGCGTGTCTTCTTCTTTCGCCTCGTCCTCGTTCTCGACGTCCGGTACGGACGTGACCACCGAGCGCCTCGTGCTGCGGCCCTGGCCCGCGGACGAGATCACCGCCGTCCTCGGCGACCGCCGCCTGGCGCACTGGGCGGAGGACTTCCCCGCCGAGGAGGGCCGGGTCATCGCCGGTTTCCTCGCGGACCGGCCGGACGCACTGGGCCCGTACGGGCAACGTCAGGTCATCGAGCGGGCGACCGGCCTGGTGGTCGGAGCCATCGGGCTGTTCTGGCCGCCGAGCGACGGCGCTCTTGAGATCGGGTACGGCATCGTGGCCTCGCGCCGCGGCCGGGGCTACGCCTCCGAGGCCACCGAGGCCCTCACGGCGTACGCCCTGACCTCGCCGGACGTGCACACCGTGTACGCCGACGTGGAACTGTCCAACCCGGCCTCGGTCCGCGTGCTGGAGAAGGCCGGGCTGCGGCGCTGGAGCGCGGACGCCACCACGGCGCGCTTCGGCACATCGGCGGGGTGACCGTCACCCGTCGGACCGGCGCCGTCGCAGCTTGACGGTGTAGTTCGTCCGCGTGGAGGGCTCTCCCTCGGGGCCCGTCAGGGCGTGCTCGTGGGTGTCGCAGACGAGTACGTCCCATTGCCCGGCCGGCAGGTCGAGTGAGGCCAGGACCTTCTGGGGGCTGGGGAAGTCCACACCCGCGGGTGCTGCGGTCTCCCAGGCGGGAAAGCCCATGTGGCCGACGATCAGGAGGGTGCCGCCCTCGGTGACGGCCGCGGCGGCGTCGCGCAGGATCTGCTCGCGCGGCATCTCGTGCAGGGAGTGCAGGAACTGGGCGGAGACCAGGTCGTATCCGCCGGCCGGGAAGGAGACGCCCAGGTCGTGGTGGAGCCAGTCGACGCGGTCGGCGACCTGGGCCCGCTCCGCGTGCTCGGCGGCACGGCCGAGGGCGACGCGGGAGATGTCGGTGGCGGTGACGCGCCAGCCCTGGCGTGCGAGCCAGATCGCGTCGCCGCCCTCTCCGCAGCCCAGGTCCAGGGCGCTGCCCGGGGCCAGCCCCTCGGTCTCGCGGACGAGAGCGGCGTTGGGCTCGCCGCTCCACAGGCGGCCGCTCTGGGTGTAGCGCTCGTCCCAGAACGCCGCGGCCGAATCCGCGGCGGGTGGGGTGTCGGTGGGGGCGGTGGTGTGGTCGCTCATGCGGGGCTCCTTCTGCTCTGCTCTGCGGCAACCCTGCGTGCGGCGAGGGCGGCTTGACAAAGTTATTTGCCGTCCCGGCAAATGAAGGGATGAGCGACGACTCCCCACTCACGGATGTGCTGACCGCTGTCGGGCCGCGGCTGCGGGCGCTGCGGAAGGCGCGGGGTGCGACCCTGGCCCGGCTGAGCGAGGAGACGGGGATTTCCCTGAGCACGCTCTCGCGCCTCGAGTCCGGGCAGCGGGAGCCCACCCTGAAGCTTCTGCTGCCGCTTGCCAAGGCGTACGGCGTACCGCTCGACGAGCTGGTCGGCGCGCCGCAGACGGGCGACCCGCGCATCCACCCGCGGCCGTTCACGCGCCACGGCAACACGTGGGTCCCCCTCACCCGCCACCTCGGCGGAATGCATGCCTACAAGCAGGTCATGCCCGTCCCCAAGAACGGCACCCGGCAGGCCACTCGCCCCGAGCAGGGCATGCACGAGGGCTACGAATGGCTCTACGTCCTGTCCGGGCGGCTGCTGCTCGCCCTGGGTGAGCACGACCTGGTGCTCACCGCGGGCGAGGCCGCCGAGTTCGACACCCGCACCCCGCACGGCTTCGCCAACGCCGGTGACATTCCCGTGGAGTTCCTCGCCCTGTACGGGGCGCAGGGCGAGCGCATGCACCTGCGCGTCAGGCCGGGCGGCGACGAGGAGACCGGCGGGGTCTAGCGCGCCGCCCGGGGCGCGGTCAGCCGGTGCGGAGCGCGGGGTCGCTGGTGCCGGGCTTGCCCGTCTCGACGTGCCCGGCGAACCTGCGCAGGTAGGCGCTGTCGCTGTCGGACCGGACGCGCAGGTCGTACCAGCGCTTGCTGTGGGTGAGGTCGACCGAGCGGGTCTGCCGGCCGCCCGCCGGGACGGTGAGTTCGGTGCTCTTTCCGCCGTAGGCGTTGGTGATGGTCAGGCGGCAGGCGGCCGTGGCCGGGTTGGTGACGGTGAGCTTCACGCGTCCGGTGTCCTGGTCGTGGCGGCAGGTGACTTCCGGGCTCGGGGTGGCGGCGGTGCCCTCGTACGTCCGCAGGTAGCCGTTGGGGCCGTGCACACTCAGCTCGTACGCGCCGTCGGAAGGGCCCGTGCTCCAGGTGTCGGAGATCTTCTTGCCGGCCGCGGCGGTGTAGGTCCAGGGCCCGTCGTCGCGGTTGCCCGAGGTGACGAGGAAGCAGGCGCCGGTCTCGTCGCCCGGTGCGAAGGTGAGCTCGACGGTGCCGTCGGAGGGCTTCACGGCCGCGGTGACCAGCGGCGTGTAGGGCAGGGGCCGGGTGGGCCGCGCGCCCTTCTCCTGCTTGGGCAGGGCGGGGGAAGCGGGCGGCGAGGGGGTGTAGTTGTCGTGCCGTTCCCGGTCCGGCGGCTCATAGCCGTCGGTGCTCGGCAGGTCCGCGCGCCCGGTGTGCTTGAGGCCGAAGTCGAAGGCCGAGGTGAGGTCGCCGCAGATGGCCCGGCGCCAGGGGGAGATGTGCGGTTCGTGGACGCCGAAGCGGCGTTCCATGAACTGGATGACGGAGGTGTGGTCGAAGACCTCGGAGCAGACGTAGCCGCCGGTGGACCACGGGGAGACGACCAGGGTGGGGACCCGCATGCCGAGCCCGTAGGGGCCCGCGCTGTACTCGCTGTCGCCGGGGAAATGGTCGAGCTCGGTGTCGACGGTGGAAGCGCCCCAGGAGGAGTCGGCCGGAGGGTAGGGCGGCGGCACGTGGTCGAAGTAGCCGTCGTTCTCGTCGTAGGTGATGAACAGGGCGGTCCTGCTCCATACCTCGGGGTCGGACGTCAGTGTGTCCAGGACCTGCGAGATGTACCAGGCGCCGTAATTCGCGGGCCAGTTGGGGTGCTCGCTGAATGCTTCCGGAGCCGCGATCCACGATATCTCCGGGAGATTCCCGGACTTGACGTCCGCGCGGAGGTCGTCGAGGAGGTGGCCGCTCTTCTTGACGTTCGTGCCCTGCCGCGCCTTTTCGTAAAGGGGGTCACCGGGTTTCGAGTTCCGGTACTTGTTGAAGAACATCAGCGAGTTGTCGCCGTAGTTCCCCCGGTAGGCGTCCTCCAGGACACCCCACAGCCCGTCCTCGGTGAGTCCGTCGCCGGTGTCCTGATAGATCTTCCAGGACACCCCGGCCTTCTCCAGGCGCTCGGGATACGTGGTCCAGTCGTATCCGACCTCCTCGTTGCCGAGGACCGGTCCGCCGCCCTTGCCGTCATTTCCCGTGTGACCGGAGTAGAGGTAATAGCGGTTGGGGTCGGTCGCGCCGATGAACGAGGAGTGGTAGGCGTCGCAGACCGTGAAGGCGTCGGCCAGCGCGTAGTGGAACGGTATGTCGTTCCTGGTCAGGTGGGCCATCGTGCCGGAGGTCTTGGCCGCGATCCAGTCGTCGTACTTGCCCTTGTTCCACGCCTGATGGCCGGTTTCCCAGTCATGGTTCAGCCCGGCGATGAACTGCATTCCCAGGTCGTCGGCCTCGGGATGGTAGGGCAGGACTTCCTCGCCGCCACCGGACTGGTGCCATACGGGCTTTCCGCTCTCCAGGATCATCGGGCGGGGGTCGCCGAATCCCCGGACGCCGCCCAGCGTGCCGAAGTAGTGGTCGAAGGAGCGGTTCTCCTGCATGAGGACCACGATGTGCTCGACGTCGTCGATCGACCCCTCCCGGCGGGAGGCGGGGATGTCGACGGCGCGCATGATGCTGGCGGACAGGGCCGCGACGCCGGCGGTGCCACCCGCTGCCTGGAGGAAGCGCCGACGGTTGAATGCGGGCATGAAGCAGAACCTCTGAAACGTGGGGGATAGAGGGCGGGTCACCGTAGACCGGCTTGCCCACAAGCCGTCAAATAGTGAGAAGAAAAAGTGAAGGAGCAGCTATGCCGGACGCAGCCGAAGCCCCCGTCATCCTCAGTGACGTACCCGGCTCCTTTCCCAGGAGCGTGCTCGCCGAGCGGCACCCCGCGCTCATCAAGAAGGTGCGCGACGCCTTCCCCTACGGGCCGCCGCAGCATCGCGCCCTCGACGCGCTCCTCACCCAGGCCACGCAGGGCGTGATCGAGCCGCCGGACCCCGAGGCGCACGACCGACACCTGTGGGAGGAATGGGGGCGCGCGTACGTCGGCATGTCCTGGTTCGACGTGCCCTTCCTGTGGTCCGAGAGCTACTTCTACCGCCAACTCCTCGCGGCGGTCGGGTACTTCGGGGACGGACCCTGGCAGGGCATCGACCCCTTCCGTCCGTTCAAGCAGGCGGAACTCCACACCGGTGAGGCCGACGAGGAACTGGCCGCGCTCGACCGGCTGGCCCCGCGGCCCCTGGATGAGCAGCGTCAGGCCCTGCTGCTCGGCTCGCTGTGGGGCAACCGCGCCGACCTGGGCTTCGCCGTGGGCGGCGGCGGTCCCGGGAGCGCCGACTCACGCCTCGTCGCCGACGACTCCGGGCTGCTGTGGTCCCTGCTGCCCGAGGGCGGCGCGGCCACGCTGTGCCTGGTCGCGGACAACGCGGGACGCGAGCTGCTGCCCGATCTCATCCTCGTCGACCACCTCCTGCGCCATCGGCGCGCCGAGCGGGTCGTGCTGCACGTCAAGCCCTACCCGTACTACGTCTCGGACGCCATGACCGCCGACGTCATCGACTGCCTGCGCCGCCTGACCGGCGCTCGGGGCGCCGCGGCAGAGGTGGGCGACCGCCTGTGGTCGGCCATGGGCACCGGCCGGCTCACCGTCCGCAGCCACGTCTTCTCCTGTGCCCCGCTGCCGTACGAGCGGATGCCCGACGACCTGCGCCAGGAGTTCGCCGAGGCCGACGTGACCGTCATGAAGGGCGACCTGAACTACCGGCGCCTGGTCGGCGACCGGCTCTGGCCCGCCACCACACCCTTCGAGGAACCCACCGCGTACTTCCCCGGGCCGGTGGCGGCCCTGCGGACGCTGAAGTCCGACGTGATCGTCGGACTCGACGAGCGGACCGAGGCGGAGCTGAACGCGGCACACGGCCAGGGCTGGCGCACCAGCGGCACCCACGCCCTCATCCAGGCGCGGCGGTGATCTAAAAGCTTTGCCATTCCCTCGCGCGGTCGTTTATCGTTTCCAGTGTCCTGTTGTCTCCGATAGAGGTGGACGTTGCGCATCTGAGGTTCGCGATCATCGCGCCGTACGGCCTTCGCCGTACGCCCGTCACGCCGCAGTCGGCCCTGCCGTCCTGCCCGTGACCCCGCGTGGATGCGACCTCGGTGCATGAGCCGTCCCTCTGTCTGCCGGACCGCCGCACCCCTTTTTCTCCCGGCTGGTCGCCGCGTGGTGCTCGCATACGACGCCCCCTGCCCGCGCCTGCGACTGCGAGATCCATCATGTCCGTACCCACCACCCCCAGCGTCTCTCTGACGTGCTCCGCCCTGTCGTTCCAGTGGCCGGACGGCACAAGCGTCTTCGACGGCCTGTCGGTCAGCGTCGGCCGGGGCCGCACCGGACTCGTCGGCACCAACGGCACCGGCAAATCGACCCTGTTGCGCCTGCTGGCCGGTCAACTGCGCCCGTCCCAGGGGTCGGTGACCGTCGGCGGCAGCCTCGCCTACCTGCCGCAGAACATCACCCTCGACACGAGCCTGCGCGTCGACCAGGCCCTGGGCATCGCCGAGCGGCGTGCCGCCCTGCGCGCCATCGAATCCGGAGACGTGCGCGAGGAGCACTTCGAGACGATCGGCGACGACTGGGACGTCGAGGAGCGGGCCCTGGCCCAGTTGGGGACCCTGGGCCTCGGCGCCATCGGACTCGACCGGACCGTGGGTGAGATGTCCGGCGGGGAGACCGTGCTCCTGCGCCTGGCGGCGCTGCTCCTGGAGCGCCCGGACGTGCTCCTGCTCGACGAACCGACCAACAATCTCGACCTGTTCGCGCGCCGCAGGCTCTACGAAGCGGTCGACTCCTGGCGCTCCGGCATCCTGGTCGTGGTCAGCCACGACCTCGACCTGCTCGAACGCGTGGACCGCATCGCGGAACTGCGCGCCGGTTCGGTGAGCTGGTACGGCGGCGGCTGGTCCGCCTACGAGGAGGCGCTGGCCACCGAGCAGGAAGCGGCGGGGCGGATGCTGCGGGCCGCCGAGGCCGACGTACGCCGCCAGAAGCGCGAACTGGAGGAGACCCAGGTCAAGGTGGCCCGCCGCCAGCGGCACAGCAAGAAGATGGACGCCCAGCGGCGCGCCCCGCGCATCGTGGCGGGGGAGAAGAAGCGCTCCGCGCAGGAGTCGGGGGACAAGCTCCGGGGCTTGCACGAGGAGCGGCTCAACGAGGCGCGCGAGCGGCGCGAGGAGGCCGCCGACGCGATCCGCAACGACGCCGAGATCCGCGTCAGCCTCCCGTACACCGCCGTCCCGGCGGGCCGCACGGTACTGAGCGTGCGCGAACTGCGCCCCCGCTTCGGCAAGTTGAAGGAAGGCAGCCTGCATGTGCAGGGGCCCGAGCGGATCGCTCTGGTGGGGCGCAACGGCGCCGGCAAGACGACGCTGCTGCGCACCCTCACCGGAGAACTGGCCCCCCTGTCGGGCGAGGTCAGGACTTCGGTGCCGCTGCGGTTCTTGCCGCAGCGCCTGGACGTCCTGGACGACGGTCTGAGTGTCGCGGCGAACGTCGCCCGCCTGGCTCCCGGCCTCACCGACAACCACATCCGCTCCCAGCTGGCGCGCTTCCTCTTCAAGGGGGCCCGCGCCGAACAGTTGGCCGGCACCCTCTCGGGCGGCGAGCGGTTCCGCGCCGCGCTCGCGGCGATGATGCTCGCCGCGCCGGCCCCTCAGCTCCTGATGCTTGACGAGCCGACCAACAACCTGGACCTGGCCAGCGTGCGCCAGCTGACCGGCGCCCTGGAGTCGTACGAGGGTGCGCTCCTGATCGCCAGCCATGACCTGGCGTTCCTGGAGTCGGTCGGCGTCACCCGTTGGGTGCTGGTCGCGGAGGAACTGGTGGAGACCACCGCGGAGGAGGTACGCGACCTTCTGGCGGCGCCGGGCCAGGGGGAGGCGGGGGAAGTGTCGGTGTCGGCGTAGGCCAGGGAAGAGGATCAGCGGGCGGCGTGGATCATGAACGAACGGTCCGACGCCGCACGCGTATTCCCACCGCGTCCTGCTGCTCCACGTCGCTGTCCGTCGCCACGTGCAGAGGGACGAAGACGATCATCCAGTAGAAGCCGAACAGCCAGCGGCCGGTGAGCCGGACGAGGCCGGGGCGGTGGCCGTCGGAGGCGCGTACGACACGCAGCCCCGTGATCAGCTTCCCGAGACTGGCCCTGGCCGCCTGCGTGAGCAGGACGTGGTTGACGAGGGACACTCCGACGGCCACGCCGAGCGCGAGACCCCACACCGCGGGCGACTGCGGCCGCAGTTCGACCACCCCGTCGCTCACCTTCACTCCGGCCGCCGCGCCGGCCGTGATGCCACACACCAGGGCGAGAAGCGCGTCGATCACGGCTGCCGTGGCTCTGCGCGCCTGCGAGGGGAGCACGACACGGGCAGGGGAGTGAGGATGAGTGGGGCTGTGCTGCTGGTCGACCACGGCTCTGTTTCCGGTCTCTTCCCTGTCCAGTGTCCGAACGGGCCGGCAACTGCCCCCGCCTGGCCCGCACGCTACTTTCCGAGACCGCGCGACTGTTGAGCGGGGTGCTCCCTTGGACCCCACCGGTCCGGGCCGCAGGCCCGTCCCGGCGGGGACGGTACGGGACTTCTTCCTGGTCAGTCGTGCAGGGCCACCAGGACTACCGCGGCCGAGACGGCGCCGAGGGCCACCGCGGCGATGCCGTGGGAGAGGCGGTGGGTGCGCGGGACCGGCAGGACGTGGTCGACGGCGAACCTGCCGGGGCCGGCGAGGGCCAGGCTCACGGCAGCGGTGAGCAGGACCAGGTCGTACTCGATGCCGGACGGGTTGAAGAAGCCGTTGCCCCACTTCATGGCGATGGCGTTGAGCATGATGCCGACGATGCCCGCCCCGGCGAGCGGGGTGAGCAGCCCGATGGCCAGACCGAGGCCGCAGAGCGTCTCCGTCAGACCCGCGACCGTGGCCATGGCCTTGGGGGCGGAGTAGCCGTCGCTCGCGAAGAAGCCCGCGGTGCTGTCGAGGCCCGCGCCGTTGAACCAGCCGAAGAGCTTCTGGCTGCCGTGCACGGCCATGGTCAGACCGACCGCGCAGCGCAGCAGGAGCAGGCCGATGTCACCGCCGTACTGCGCGGAGGCGAGCGGGGAGTTGGAGCCGCCCGGGGCGGCGGTGTAGGTGCGGGTGGAAGCGGAAAGGGGCATGCGGATCTCTCCTGGTGTCGATGAAGGCGATGTGGTGCTGCCGACCGGTCCTGTCGGCGGGGTGCGGGCGGAGAGATCCCGTCTACGTTCTGATGACCTGGGTTCTGTAGAGGTCGACGGACGTCGCGTCCGGGGGAGATGCGCCGGGCAGCGCGGGGGCCTGGTCCGGCGGCTCGTACGGCGCGGCGGCCGCCTCGAAGGCCGGCGAACTGGTCCGCTCGGGAGCGGGCAACGCCCCGCGCGGCGCCCTGTTCTCGCCCTCGTGACAGCCACGGCCACCGTCGCGGGACCGGTCACGGGCGCTGTCACGGCTGTCGGCCACGCGCTCGGCGTACGGGCCGAAGGGGCCGGTGGCCGCACCGCGGTCCTCGGTGACGGCGGCGGCCGTGGTGCCCGACGGTCCGTCGATGCCGAGCAAGGGGACGAGGAAGAGGAAGGCCATGGCGAACAGGGCCGTGCGCACCGCACCGCCCTGGGGTCGCATCTCCCGTGTGGCCATGTCCGAGTGATGGTAGGGCAGAGTCGGCGGCGGGCACAGGAGGGAAATGAGGCACCTGCCGCGAACAGTGCGGTGCCCGCCGCCGAACGGTCAGCCTCTTGCGGTACTTCGGGGCTCCCGCCTCTACCGTCGGGCGCAGTTGATGTCGTGAGCGGGCAGGACGCCGGTGCGCAGGTAGTCGTTGACCGCGCGGTCGGCGCAGGGGACGGGGCGAAGGCCTTCGAGCCCGCGGCCGTAGACGCCGTGGGAGCGGATGTCCGCGCTGATCAGGCGCGAGCCGGCCAGCTTGCGGTGCAGGGCCAGGGCCCCGTCATAAGGGGTGTTGTTGTCGCGCCGGGCCTGCAGCATCAGTACGGGTACGTCGTTGGCGATGGCCGTGCCCGGTTCGCGTGGCGCGGCCGGCCAGAACGCACACGGGGCGATCATGCCGTTGACATAGGGGCCGAAGACGGGCTGGGTGCTGCGGCTGCGCTCGCTGTTGCGCCAGTACGTCTCCGGGTCGTCGGGCCAGCCGCCCGCAGGCCAGCCGCCGTCGCCGCACATGAAGAGCGCGCCGCCCACCATGCTGTCCGCCAGGTCGGGCGAGGCGAGAAGCTCCAGCCACGCGGCGAGCTCGGGGCCCGGCTCGATGGGCTTGCCCGCCGCGGCGTCGACCAGGTCCCGCACGATCGCGGCCAGCGTCGGATCGTTCTCCTCGTGCTGAATGGGCTGCTTCACCAGCAGCCGCAGGATGGGCGCGTTGAGGCGGTGCCCGTCGACGTCGACCGGCCGGCGCTCGGCCTGTGCGAGGAGCCGTTCGACGCGCGTCCGCACGTGAGAGGCCGTGCGGCCGAGCCCGTACGTGTCGTGGCGGCGGGCGGTCCAGGCGGCCCAGTCGTCCAGCGCTTCCTCGGCCGGTTCGCCGGAGCTCTGGAACAGTTCGTACTGGCTGGCCGCCGGGTCCGTCGAGGAGTCGATGACCATGCGGTCGGTGCGGCGGGGGAACATCTGGGTGTAGACGGCGCCCAGGTCGGCGCCGTAGGAGATGCCGTAGTACGACAGCTTCCGCTCGCCGAGGGCTGCCCTGATGACGTCCATGTCCCGGGCCACGTTCCGGGTGGAGGCGTGTGGCAGCAGCTCCGCGTTGTCCCCGTGCTCCTGGCAACGCCGGGCCGTGTCCCGCGCGCCCCGCACCGACGCGTCGAAGTCCGCGCGGGGTGAGGTCGAGGGCCCGGGAGGGGTCGGCGGACCGGCCGGTGCACAGGCGAGGGGGGAACTTTCGCCGAGGAACCTCGGGTCGAACCCGATGAGGTCGTAGCCGTCCGCCACCCCCTTCAGCGCGGGCCGCAACGCGAGGGTGCCGGCGATCCCGCTGCCACCGGGCCCACCAGGATTGGACAACAGGATGCCGCGACGCTGCGAGGAGGCCTTGGCCTTGATGCGCGAGACGGCGATCTGGAGGGTGCGCCCGCCGGGAGCGGCGTAGTCGAGGGGGACGGTCACCTCGGCGCACTGTGCCCCGGCGGCGTTCAGCTCCTCCTGCGCCTTCGAGCACGGCCCCCAGCTGAGCCGCTGCTGGTGGTGGGCGGAGAGGGGGCGGGTTCGGGTTCCAGGGGAAGACTCCGCCACCGAAGGCACCGCTCCGGCAAGCAACCCGGCCAGGCCGAGACCGACCGTGAGTAAGGGGGTGAGGCCGCGCATCGTGCTCCTAGAGATCAATCGGCACAAGAAACAGGGACGGGGCCGACGCTATGAGCACGCAGGACGGCAGAACATCTGGTCACCCGGCCGATGCCTGCGGGGGTTAGCCCCCGCCCCGCGCTCAACCCCCCGCGCGCAGCCCGGCCCGCACCCCCGGAGAGTGACCCGCGCCACCTGGCTGGGCACGGGCGGGCCATTGCTTTGTATCCTCGGCGGGCAGTGCCGATGCCCCCGGCGCGCGCCCGTGCAGCTCACAGACCGGGCAGCGCCGACAACGTAAGGACACATGATGACCACCGAGCTGAGCCCCGACGCCGTGACCGGGCTCCTTGAGCGGGCCCGCCAGGACTACCAGGACCTCGCAGGACGCGGGCTCTCGCTCGACCTCACGCGCGGCAAGCCGTCGCCGGAGCAGCTCGACCTCTCCGAGGACCTGCTGAGCCTGCCGGGCGGCCGGCACACCTCCGCCGACGGCACGGACGTACGCAACTACGGCGGTCTGCAGGGTCTAGTCGAGCTCCGGGAGATCTTCGCCGACGTGCTCCAGGTCCCGGCGGGCCAGCTCCTCGCGCTCGGCAACTCCAGCCTCGAGCTGATGCACGACTGCCTGGTGCACGCGCTGCTGAGCGTGGTGCCCGGTGCCGAGTCGCGCTGGGTGGACCAGGAGCGGATTGCCTTCCTGTGCCCGACCCCGGGTTACGACCGGCACTTCGCCCTCTGTGAGCGGTTCGGGATCGACATGATCCCCGTGCCGATGACCGCCGAGGGCCCGGACATGGACGTCGTGGAGCGGCTCGTCGCCGAGGACCCGTCGGTCAAGGGCATCTGGTGCGTCCCGAAGTACAGCAACCCCGACGGTGTCTGCTACAGCGACGAGACCGTCGCCCGGCTCGCCTCGATGCAGGCCGCCGCGCCCGACTTCCGCATCTTCTGGGACAACGCGTACGCCGCCCACCACCTCACCGCGGAGCCCGTCGAGATCGCCGACCTGCTCGCCGCCGCCGCGGCTGCGGGCAACGCGGACCGTGTCTTCGTCTTCGGCTCCACCTCGAAGATCACCGCGGCGGGCGCGGGCGTCGCCTTCTTCGGTTCGTCGCCCGCGAACCTGAAGTGGCTGCTCGCCAACAACGCCAAGCGCTCGATCGGCCCGGACAAGATCAACCAGCTGCGGCACGTCATGTTCCTGCGGGACGCCGACGGGGTGCGCGCCCACATGGAGCGCCAGCGCGCCCTGCTCCAGCCGAAGTTCGAGGCCGTTGCCCGGATCCTCGAGGCCGAGCTCGGCGGGACCAGTCTCGCCCGCTGGACCGACCCCAAGGGCGGCTACTTCGTCACGCTCGAAGTGACCGACGGCTGCGCCAAGGAGGTCGTACGCCGTGCCGCAGAGGCGGGCATCGTGCTGACCCCGGCCGGCGCCACCCACCCGTACGGCGACGACCCGCGTGACGCCACCATCCGCATCGCGCCGAGCTACCCGAGCCTGGCGGAGCTGGAGCAGGCCATCGCCGGCCTCGCCGTGTGCGTACGCCTCGTCGGTTACGAGCGCCAGGTCGCCTAGCTCCGAAGGCGCCCAGTTCCGCGGACCGCCCGTCGCCGGTCCTCGGCCCTGATCACGCCCGTCCGGTTCCGGCCAGTAAACTGCGCGCGCTCAGAAGCGTCGCAGGAGGCAAGGGGGAACCGTGGCACACGGGGGACATCAGGGCTGGGGCCCGGCAAACGGCCATCCGCAGGGCGGGGGCCCCTCTCCGTACGACCCGCGAGGAGGCGGCGGCCCGAATCCGTACGGGCCGCCGCAACCCGGCCCGTACCCGCCCCCGCAGCCGTATCCGTACCCGTTCCCGCCGCAGCCCGTCCGGCGGCGGCGATCCGGGTGCGCGCTCTTCTTCGTCTCGCCGCTCATCCCGTTCATCCGCTCGGCCCGCCGCCGCGCCGAGGCGATCTTCAACCAGCCCGGCGCCGGTCACGTCGCGGATCCGCTCGTGTCGAAGGTGCAGCTGGGGCGCGCGATCGTCGGTGCGGCCGCCAGCTTCGGCCTGATCTACGCCTACGGCGCGGACGACGGCTGGAGCGGCGTCGCCAACGACGGCGTCGTGAAGCTGATCCTCGCCCCGCTGCTGCTGATCTTCACCGGTCCGCTGGTCATCCTCGGCTTCATCCGCTACGCGCCCGCCGAGCAGCGGCGTGTGCTCCGCTCCCGGCTGCGCGCGCCGCTCAAGGCCGTGGGCTGGTACGTCGGCATCCTGGTGGGGGTCGCACTCGTCCTTGCGGGCAGCGCCCTGGTGCTCAAGCAGAACCACGGCACGCTCGTGAACGGTCTCATCGCGCTCGCGCTGCTCATCGGTCTCGTCTGGCTGCTGCCGTTCCTGCTCTTCGCCTCCGCGTACGCCGCCCGCTATGCCTTCAACACGTCCAACGTGCACGCCGCGCTGCCGGCCGCGCTCACCGTCGTACTCGTCTGGGAGCTGATGCTCTTCAGCGTCGCGCTCGACGGCGGCCTGCCGCACGGACCGCCGGCCGCGCAGTGGTGCGCGGTACTCGGCGGCCCGGTGACCGTGACCGCGGTGGCCCTGTGGGAACTGCGCCGCATGCGCACCCGTTACGGAGTGCGCATCCGCCCTTGAGGAGCTAGCGGCCGGCCGGGTGGAGGATCATCTCGCGCTCCCTCTTGGAGGGATCGCCCTTCATCGGGACGGTCGCCCCCGAGGGCACGAATCCGTACCGACGGTAGAACCGCTCGGCCCGCGCGTTGTCCTCGTGCACGTACAGGCGCACCCGCGCCACGTCCGGCACGGACCATGCCCACCCGACCGCCGTCGTGAAGAGCGCGTCGATCACTCCGCTTCCGCGGTGCTCGGGGCGTACGAAGACTCCGATGACGTGCGCCTGGCGCTGCTCGATCGCCCCGCCGAACACATCCTCGGTGTCCGCGTCCTCGATGAGCACGGTCACCGTGCCGCTCCAGGTGCCGTCCCCGGCCTCGGCCACGAACTGGCGCAGCCGCGTCCCGTCGGCCGCGCCCTCGGCCCGCTTCTGCCAAAAGGAGTCCGGTTCGGCGGCGGCCTGTTCATACGTGTCGAGAAAGGCGATCGGAGCCATGGGGTCCTCGAGCGCGCGGAGCCGCAACTCCTTGACCTTGGCCCACTCGTCGGCGCGTATCGGACGGACGGTGTCAGCGGAAACCTGATTCATGTCGCCGCACCTTACGCGACCTCGCTCGCGGCGACCTCTCTATTCTCGCAGGTCACCGCTCCGCGGGCGCTGCTAGCGGTTGGAGTTGCGAGGGCCGCCGTACTGCTCTTCGGTGACGGGTTCCGCCCACTGGGTCTCGGGGGTGTCGTCGCCGGTGCCCTCCCACATGGCGATGTGTTCCATGAACCGGTCGGGGGCGGCGCCGTGCCAGTGCTCCTCGTCGGGCGGGCAGCTGACCGTCTCACCGGGGTGAGCTTCGAGGACGGTGCCGTCGCGGGTGCCGATCAGGGCGACGCCGGAGACCACGTGCAGGGTCTGGCCCACGGCGTGGGTGTGCCAGTTGGTGCGGGCGCCGGGGGAGAAGCGGACGAGGTTCGCGCGCATCCTCGACGGTTCCTGACCGGCGACGATGACGTCCCACCAGGCGTCTCCGGTGAACCATTCGGCCGGTGCCTTGCTGGTGGACTGGGACTTGGTGAATTCCATGGGACTTCCTGTCGGTTCGATGGCGTCGTCGGGGGGGTGCCTCTATGTCGTTCGTCAAGGCACCCCTGTCGGGTTTGGGGTGGTTCGGTATTGCTGGGGTCACGCGGCGAGCTCGACGCTTCTCGG